>NZ_JACHDP010000001.1:637684-1275369 GCF_014201145.1 Micromonospora parathelypteridis | reverse complement strand
GGTCAGCGCCTCGATCAGCTCGGCGCGGTCGGCCACCCAGAACGCGTCGCAGTCGAAGCCGGTGAGCAGCCACTTGTGTGGGTCGAAGCAGTACGAGTCGGCGTACTCCAGGCCGGCGTGCGACCACCGCAGCTCGGGGCAGACGGCGGCGGAGCCCGCGTACGCGGCGTCGACGTGCAGCCAGATCCCGTACTCGGCGCAGATCGCCCCGATTTCCGGTATCGGGTCGACGGCGGTGGTGGAGGTGGTGCCGATGGTCGCCACCACGATGGCGGGTACGTCCCCGGCGGCCAGGTCGGCCTCGATCGCCGCGCGTAGAGCGTCCGGCCGCAGGGCCTGGGTGTCCTGGTCCACCTGGATTGTCCGGACCCCGTCGGCGCCCAGCCCGGCGATCCGCACGGCCTTCTCGATGGAGGAGTGCCCGTGGACGGAGGTGTACGCGCGGTAGCGCCGGTCGATGCCGGTGTCGCGCCAACGACCCCCGCTGGCCCGGTGCAGCGCGGCCAGGGTGGCCACCAGGGTCGCCGAGGACGCCGAGTCCTGGATGACCCCACCGCCGGTGCCGGTCGAGCGGAATCGCTGCGGCAGGTCCATCAGTTGGGCCAGCCAGTCCATCAGCACCGTCTCCAGCTCGGTGCAGGCCGGGCTGGTGGCCCAGAGCATCCCCTGTACGCCGAGCCCGGAGCTGACCAGGTCGCCGAGCACGCTCGGGCCGGAGGTGTTGGCCGGGAAGTAGCCGAAGAAGCCGGGGTGCTGCCAGTGGGTCAGCCCCGGTAGGACGATTGAGTCCAGGTCGGCGAGGACGGCCTCGACGGGTTCGCCTCCGGCGGTGGGCGGCGCGGCGGGAAGAGCGGCGGCTACCGTGCCCGGCGGGTCGGCCGGGGCGACCGGTCGTTGCTCCAGCGTCGTCCAGTAGTCGGCGATCCAGTCGACGACGGCGTGGCCAGCGCGACGGAACTCGGCGGGGTCCATGTGGGGGGCGCTCACCCGAACGAGTTGATCAGGCATTGATCGTTGAGGCAAGACCGGGCGTGGCAGCCATCGATGTTGCGCCCTGGAAAGCGCTTGCCTTACGATGCGCGGTGAGTCGGATCCGTGAGTTCCAGGGCGTTCACCCCCGATCAGATCGCCGGCCTCCGCCGTAGCGGCGGGGCAGGGTCCACTGTGCTTCCCGGGCAGGGCGGATGGGCCGCGGCGATCACCAGCGGATCCCCGGAGGCAGTCCCATGCACCCGTCCAGACATCGGCTCATCCTGCTCGCGGCCACGACGGCGGCCGCCGTCGTGGCCGGCACCCTCGGCACGGTCGTCGCCTCGGCCGCCGCCATCGGCTGCCGGGTCGACTATCAGATCACCAACCAGTGGCAGGGCGGCTTCGGCGCCAACGTCACCGTCACCAATCTTGGCGACCCGGTCAACGGGTGGGCCCTCACCTGGTCGTACGCCGCGGGCCAGCAGGTCACCCAGGCGTGGAACGCCGCTGTCACCCAGTCCGGTGCGCAGGTGACGGCACGCAACGTCGACTACAACGCCACCATCGCCACCAACGGCACCGCCGCCTTCGGCTTCAACGGTTCGTGGACCGGCAGCACCAACCCGGTGCCGTCCAGCTTCGCGTTGAACGGGACCACCTGCACCGGCGCCCCGCCCACCGACGGCCCGACCACCCCGCCGCCGACGACCACTCCGCCGACGACCACCCCGCCCCCGACCACGCCGCCCTCGACGACCACACCACCTCCCACGCCGCCGCCGTCGGGGGCGAAGCAGATGGAGGACCTGGACCGAGGGCTGATCAGCGTCCGCTCCGGCAACGGCAACCTGGTCTCCTGGCGGCTGCTCGGCACCGAGACCTCCGGCGTGGCGTTCAACCTCTACCGCGCCTCGACCAGGGTCAACGCCAGCCCGATCACCGGCGCCACCACCTACCTCGACAGCGGGGCGGCGGCCGGCTCGGCGTACACCGTGCGGGCCGTGGTCGACGGCGCCGAGCAGGCGGCGTCGGCGCCGGCGTGGCAGTTCGGCGCGGGCTACCTGGACGTGCCGTTGCAGGTCCCGGCCGGCGGCAGCACCCCCAGCGGCGAGAACTACACCTACAGCGCCAACGACGCCTCGGTCGGTGACCTCAACGGTGACGGCACCTACGAGATCGTGCTCAAGTGGGATCCGTCGAACGCCAAGGACAACTCCCAGTCCGGCTACACCGGAAACGTCTACGTCGACGCGTACACCCTGACCGGCAGTCGGCTGTGGCGGATCGACCTGGGCCGCAACATCCGCGCCGGGGCCCACTACACCCAGTTCCAGGTGTACGACTACGACGGCGACGGCCGCGCCGAGGTGGCCATGAAGACCGCCGACGGCAGCCGCTCCGGCACCGGCCAGGTCATCGGGTCCTCGTCGGCGGACCACCGCAACTCCAGCGGTTACGTGCTGGCCGGGCCCGAGTATCTGACCATGTTCAACGGTCAGACCGGCGCGGTGCTCTCCACCGTCAACTACGACCCGCCGCGCGGCACCGTGTCGTCCTGGGGCGACTCGTACGGCAACCGGGTGGACCGGTTCCTCGCCGGCACCGCGTACCTCGACGGGCAGCGCCCCTCGCTGATCATGGCCCGGGGCTACTACACCCGCGCGGTGGTCGCGGCCTGGGACTTCCGCAACGGCACGCTGACCAGGCGCTGGACGTTCGACTCGAACACCTCCGGCAACGGCGCCGCCGCCGGTCAGGGCAACCACCAGCTCTCCGTCGCCGACGTCGACGGTGACGGCCGGCAGGAGATCGTCTACGGCGCCGCCACCATCGACGACAACGGTCGTCTGCTCTACTCGACCGGGAACGGGCACGGCGACGCCCTGCACGTGGGGGACCTCGACCCGGGCCGCGCCGGCCTGGAGGTGTTCAAGGTCGACGAGGACGCCAGCAAGCCCAGCTCCTGGTTCGCCGACGCCCGTACCGGTCAGATCCTCTGGTCCACGCCGGCTTCCGGCGACAACGGCCGGGGTGTCTCCGCGGACATCTGGGCGGGCAGCCCCGGTGCGGAGTCCTGGTCGTCGGCGGTCGCCGGGCTGGCCAACACCAGAGGCCAGAACATCGGCCGCAAGCCGTCGTCGGCCAACTTCCTCGCCTGGTGGGACGGCGACCCGGTGCGGGAACTGCTCGACGGCACGGCAGTCGACAAGTACGGCACCGGCGGCGAGACCCGGCTGCTCACCGGCAACTCGGTGGGATCGAACAACGGCACCAAGTCCACGCCGGCGCTCTCGGGCGACATCCTCGGTGACTGGCGTGAGGAGGTGATCTGGCGAACCACCGACAGCCGGGCCCTGCGCATCTACAGCACACCCACACCGACCAGCACCCGGATCCACACCCTGATGCACGACCCGCAGTATCGGGTGGCGATCGCGTGGCAGAACACCGCCTACAACCAGCCGCCACACCCGGGGTTCTTCATCGGCGACGGAATGGCCAGCCCGCCCACTCCGAACATCTACCTACGTTGATCTGACCCCTGGCGGTCCCGAGCGGGGTCGCCTAGGGTGGCAGGCACCGGGCCGCAGCCGCGGAATCCGCTCAGCTCCGGCCCGGTGCGCCACACCGCGGCATTCCCAACCCGTCCCGACCGGGAATGCCGTACCACCACCGGCACCAACATTAGGCACCGTCGGGGTCGGCGGGGTGACGCTGACGTGAAGATCGTGTTTCACGCCCGCTGGCGTAGACCGCCCGCCACCTGCTCGGCGATCAGTTCGTACGACCGCACCCGGTCCTGCACGTCGTACACGAGGGTGGTCAGCATCAGCTCGTCCGCGCCGGTGCGCTCCACCAACTCGGTCAGCTGTCGGCGCACCGTCTCCGGTGAACCCATCGCCTGACCGTCGCGGCGCTGCAGCACGAACTCCCGCTCGATCTCGGAGTACGGGTACGCCGCCGCCTCGTCGGGCGTCGACAGCGGCTCCGGCCGGCCGGAACGCAGCTTCAGGAACGACAGGGCGCTCGGCCCCGCCAACCACTCGGCGCGCTCGTCGGTGTCGGCGCACACCGCGTTGACCGCCACCATCGCGTACGGCTTGTCCAACCACTGCGAGGGCCGGAAATTCTGCCGGTACAGGGCCAGCGCCGGCAGGGTGTTCGCCGAGCTGAAGTGGTGCGCGAAGGAGAACGGCAGACCGAGCAGGCCGGCCAGTTGGGCGCTGAAACCGCTGGAACCCAGCAGCCACACGGCCGGCTGCTCACCGCGGCCCGGCGTGGCGATGATCTGCCCCGGCCGTTCCCCGCTGAAGTAGTTCATCAGGTCGGCCAGCTCGCGCGGGAAACCCTCCGCCGACAGGCCCTCCATGGTGCGCCGCAACGCCAGCGCGGTCACCTGGTCGGTGCCCGGCGCCCGCCCGATGCCCAGGTCGATCCGACCGGGGTGCAGCGCCTCCAGGGTGCCGAACTGCTCAGCCACCACCAGCGGCGCGTGGTTGGGCAGCATCACCCCGCCCGACCCGAGCCGGATGGTCGACGTGTTCGCCGCCAGGTGCGCCAGCAGCACCGCGGGGGCGGAGCTGGCGATCGCCGGCATGTTGTGGTGCTCGGCCACCCAGAATCGGTGGTAGCCCAGCTCCTCGGTGCGGCGGGCCAGCTCGGTGGTGGCTTCCAGGGCCGCGCCGACGGTGGTGCTCTTGGCGACCGGAGCAAGATCAAGAACAGACAACGGTACGGTGATCACACGGTCAGCCAACCCTCCGCCAACCGGATTTGTTCCGCTTGGCCGGCATCTGTCGGTTGATTCACCCCTGCCGCCGCTCAGCCCATCCCACGCGCCTGCTCGAAGATCAGGCTGGTCTGGGTGTGCTGCACCACCGGGTCGACGGCCAGATGGTCCAGCACGAAGTCCCGCAACGCGTCACCCGACGCCGCCCGTACGTGCAGCACGTAATCCTCCGCGCCGGCCACGTGGAACACCGACACCACCCCGGGCAGCCGCACCGACCGGGCCCGGAAGGCGTCCACCGCCGCCCGCTCGTGCGCGGTCAACCGCACCGACACCAGCGCCTGCAACGGCAGTCCCAGCGCGGCCGGATCCACCTCCGCGTGGAAACCGCGGATCGCGCCACGCTCCCGCAGCGCCCGGGTGCGGGTCAGGCACGTCGACGGCGCCACCCCCACCCGCTCGGCGAGAGCGTTGTTCGGCAGACGACCATCCGCGGCCAGTTCGGTCAGGATCGCGCGGTCCACCTCGTCCAGGGCCGGATACGGCCGCACATCGTTCGGCTCAGGAGGCATCCGACCATCCTCGCCCGAATCCCACAACGAAACCAAGCCCATTCACAGAATCATCTGCCGAGCCATTGCTTGCCAGCCGGTGGATGTTCGACGCTACGCGGCATGACATCGGTGGACACCCGGGCCGTACACGCCGGACGCGACGACCTGCGCACCCTCGGCGTGCACGTCCCACCCATCGACCTGTCCACCACCAACCCGCTGCCCTCCGTCGACGAGGGCGGCGCCGCGTACGAGCAGCTCGCCACCGGCGGCACGTTCCCCAACGAGGGCGGGGCCGTCTACCAGCGGCTCTGGAACCCCACCGTCGCCCGCTTCGAGACCGCCCTCGCCGAACTCGAGGGCACCGCCCAGGCCGTCGCCTTCGCCAGCGGAATGGCCGCTCTCACCGCCACCCTCCTCGCCGCCGCCCGCGACGACCGCCGGCACGTCGTCGCCGTCCGACCCCTCTACGGCGGGACCGACCACGTCCTCGCCACCGGCCTGCTCGGCACCACCGTGACCTGGGCGCACCCCGACGAGATCGCCGCCGCCATCCGCCCCGACACCGCGCTGGTCATCGTCGAGACGCCGGCCAACCCCACCCTCGACCTGGTCGACATCGCCGCTGTCGCCGCCGCGGCCGGCGACATCCCGCTGCTGGTCGACAACACCGTCGCCACCCCCGTACTGCAACAACCCGCCCGACACGGCGCCACCCTCGTCCTGCACAGCGCCACCAAGAGCATCGGCGGGCACGGCGACGTGCTCGCCGGCGTCGTCGCCTGCGACGCCGACTGGGCGGTGCGACTACGCCAGGTCCGCGCGGTCACCGGCGCGATCCTGCACCCACTCGGCGGCTACCTGCTGCACCGCGGCCTGCAGACCCTGCCACTGCGGGTCCGCGCCCAGCAGGCCACCGCCGAGAAGCTCGCCGGCTGGCTCGCCAGCCACCCCGCCGTACACCGGGTGCACCACCCCTCGGTGCACGACCCGGCGGCGCTGGTCGGCCGCCAGATGGCCGGACCCGGCAGCCTGCTCGCCTTCGAGGTACGCGGCGGCGCGCCCGCCGCGGCCGCCGTCGCCGGTGCTTGCCGACTCATCACGCACGCGGTGTCCCTCGGCGGCGTCGACACCCTGATCCAGCACCCCGCCTCGCTGACCCACCGACCCGTCGACGGCGACGCGAAACCCGCCGCCGGGCTGCTGCGCCTCTCGGTCGGCCTGGAGGACCCCGAGGACCTGCGCGTCGACCTCGCCCACGCGCTCGACACGCTCACCTGACCGGACGCGCGGTCAGCGCAGCTCGCGATTGCCCAGCACCCGGCTGGGCGAACCCTGCCGGGCCACCCGCAGCATCGCCAGGCCGATCCCGTCGGTCGTGGTGATCTGATTCGGCAGCAACCGGCGCAACACCGGGAAAAGCGGACGGGTGATCGCGTACCCGATCCGATACCAACGGGTCCTCGACACCACCCCGTGCCTCGGCTGGATGACGCCGGGCCGCGCCGCGTAGCCGTTGGGCAGCAGGTCGATGATCGCGTTCTCGGCACGACCCTTGACCCGGGCCCACATCACCCGACCCTCGCCTGAGGAATCGGTCCCCTGACCGGAAACGTAGACGAACGTGACCTGCGGGCTCACCTCCGCCAACAGCCGCGCCGCCGCGAGCGGGTAGTCGTAGCTGACCCGGGTGTACGCGGCCTCGCTCAAACCCAACGAAGAGACGCCCAGGCAGTAGAAACACGCGTCCACGCCGGTCAACTCGGCCCGCACCGCGTCCAACTCGCCCACGTCCGCGACCGTCAGCTCACGCAGCTTCGGATCCTGCCCACCGGTCGGCCTCCGGCCGACCGTCACCACTTCCCGCACGTCCTCGGCGAGCAGGCACTCCCGCAGCACGCCCTGGCCGACCATGCCGGTCGCACCGAAAATGACCACCCGCATCGGTCCTCACCCCTGTCGATCTCGCAGCTTCGTAGCGGCCAGGCTCCCACGCCCGGCAGCACCACGGGGGTCGGAAAATGCCCCGCCGATCGACATCGCCGAACCGGCAGGGGAGACGACCGCGAGCGCGCGAGCTGCGCCCGCATCTGCGGCGGGACGCACGCTCGCATCGTCGAACAGGTGTATGACGGGGTGCCGGGAGCGGGATTCGAACCCGCAAGCCCTTTCGGGCAGAAGTGTTTGAGACTTCCGTGTATGCCGTTCCACCATCCCGGCGGGTGGCGCTTACTGTACCCGACTACTCTCATGCGGGAGCATGGGTGGTAGCCGTGCAGTGATCGATGGTGGGGGTAGGGCTGGTGGCTGAGATGCCGACGGATGCCGAGCGCAGGCGCGTACTGATCGCCGAGGACGAGGCGCTGATCCGGCTGGACCTCGCCGAGATGCTGGTCGAAGAGGGTTACGAGGTTGTGGGGGAGGCCGGTGACGGTGAGACCGCCGTCCGCCTGGCCGAGGAGTTGAAGCCCGACCTGGTCATCCTCGACATCAAGATGCCGATCATGGATGGGCTGGCTGCCGCCGAGCGCATCGCCGGCGCCCGGATCGCCCCGGTGATCATCCTGACCGCGTTCAGCCAGCGTGACCTGGTGGAGCGGGCGCGGGCGGCGGGCGCGATGGCGTACCTCGTGAAGCCTTTCCAGAAGAGCGACCTGGTCCCGGCGGTGGAGATCGCGCTGTCGCGTTACTCGGAGGTCGCCGCCCTGGAGGCCGAGGTCGCGAGCCTGACCGACCGCCTGGAGATCCGCAAGGCCGTCGAGCGCGCGAAGGGCGCGCTGATGACCACGTACGGGATGACCGAGCCGCAGGCGTTCAAGTGGATCCAGCGCACGGCGATGGATCACCGGATGACCATGAAAGAGGTCGCCGAGCGGATCCTCGCGGAGACCGCTGGCGGCGAGGTGTCGCAGCAGCCGACCGTCTGAAGACCCGACCCGCGCGATACGGCCTGCGCGGGGCCCCGGGCGCGGTGTCCGGTGGTTAGCATCGACGGGTGTCCGTCCGACGGGTGATCGCGGTGTTCGGCCTCTTCGCGCTGGTGCTTGCCGGGTGCGACGGGCCGACCGCACCGAGCGGCGCCGGGTCGACGTCGGCCGCCGCGCCGGCGCTGCGGCCGGTTTGGCAACCCTTGGCGCTGCCGGCGCCGCCGGGTGGCGCGGGCCGTCTTCTCCTACGCGACGCGACATCATGCGCGGGTCGATGGTTCCTGGTGGGTGGCGTCGCCGACGCCGACGGAGGGACTCGTCCGGCGGCGTGGACCAGCGTGGACGGTACGACCTGGACGGTGGTGACGGTCCGTCCGGATTCCTTCTACGGTCGGCAGAACGTGTTTCTCTCGGTGGCCTGCCGGGACGGTGCGGCGGCGCTGATCGGCGCGAAGGTCGGTGGCGCGCACGGCTATCCGCGGGTGAGCACGTGGCGGCAGGTGGCCGACGGCGCGCTGGTCGAGGTGCAGGCGCCGTTCGAGACGTTCGGCGGGCCGACGGCGGTGAACGTGTCCCGCCTGACGGCCGGCGCGCAGGGCTGGTTGATCGTCGGCAACCGTTCCGCGGGTGCGGCCTCCTGGGTGGCGACGCCGGACGCGGCCGAGTTCGCGCTGGTCGAGGGTGCGCCGGAGCTGGCCAGTGACGCGGTCGGGGTGACCTGGGCGTTCGACGCGGTGGCGACGTCGTCGGGCTGGCTGGCGGTCGGTGGTCTGCTGCCGGCCGGCCGGATCGACCGTGACCCGGCGGTGTGGTCGTCGCCGGACGGGCGGTCGTGGCGGCGCACGGTGTTGCCGGGCGGTTCGGAGTACGAGGAGTTGCAGCGGGTGGCGCTGGTCGGCGGGGTGCCGGTGGCGGTCGGGCTGCGGGGGTCGACGTTCGGCGCGTGGCGGCAGGAGGCCGCGGGCTGGGTGGCCGCCGCGACGTTCGGGCGGCGGGCCGGGGCCGGGGTGCCGGGCGTGACGTCGCTGGTGTCGTCCGGGGATCGGCTGTTCGCCGCGGTGACCGATGGGGCGCGGCAGTCGGTGTGGGTGTCGACGGATCGTGGTGGGTCGTGGCGGGAGGTCACGATGCCGCTCGATGTGCCGGCCGGCGTTGATCGGGACGTGTCACTGGTGGCGGTGGGTGACCGGTGGTGGCTGGCGGCGGACGACGGGACGCGGGCCGGGCTGTGGTGGGCGGCCGGCGTGGGCGTCTGAGCGCCAACGGTCGCGTGCCGTGCCGGGCCGGGTGCAATGTGCCGAGCTATTTTCGCAGGTCAATGGTCGTCTCATCGGCTGGGATTGGTCCGGGTCGGTGCGGGTGACCTCCGACCGGACGTGCGCTTAAGGACCAAAAGACGGGTTCACCTGTTACGCGCATCGACATGATTACCCACGTCTTCGTAACGGTTTCGCAGACCCCGCGTTCAGGCCTTCCGGGACGGTATGCGGTGTCGGTACGCTCCGCCATCACGAGCCGTAACGCAGGGGCAGTCCCTGCGGGGTGGGTGGAATTGCGGTCTGCTGCTGTCGCCGTCGCAAACGGGTCAGTGGCGTCCGCATCTGGAGGAGGTCAGGAAGCCGTGAGGCGAAGCTATGTACGGGCGCTGGGTACCGTTGCGCTCGCCGCGACCCTGGTGGTCGCGGCAGGTTGCCAGGATTCCGGTGGCGGCGACAGCAACACCGCGTCCGGTGACTGCGGTGGCAAGATCGCGATCTTCGGCGCGTTCACTGGCGACAACGCGGGTCTGGTGATCCCGTCGCTGAATGGCGCCAAGCTCGCCGTGAAGCAGTTCAACGCGGCGAACCCGAACTGCAAGGTCACCATGCAGGAGTTCGACACTCAGGGTGACCCTGCTGTGGCGACCCCGTTCGCGAACCAGATCGCGGGGGACAACTCGTTCCTCGGTGTCATCGGTGGTCACTTCTCCGGTGAGTCGGACGCGACGATGCCGATCTACCAGGCCGCGGGCCTGGCGATGGTCAGCCCGTCGGCGACCCGGACCGACCTGACCCAGAAGGGCAACACGTCCTTCTACCGGGTCGTCGGCAACGACGGCACGCAGGCCGGCGCGGTGGCGAGCTACCTGAAGACGCAGAACGCGCAGAAGGTCTTCCTGGTCGACGACGCCAGCGCCTACGGCGCCGGCATCACCGACGAGCTGGGCAAGCAGCTCGGCCCGCTGGTCGTGAACAAGGACAAGATCCAGGAGCGGCAGGCGCAGTTCGACGCCACCATCTCCAAGATCAAGTCGGCGCAGGCGGACTTCGTCTTCTACGGCGGCTACACCCGTGAGGCCGCTCCGCTGGTCAAGCAGATGCGTGCCGCTGGTGTCCAGGCCAAGTTCGTCGGCCCGGACGGTCTCTACGACCCGGCGTTCCCGGCGGGTGCCTCCGGCGGTGCCGAGGGCGCGATCATCACCTGCCCGTGCCTCCCGGCTGACAAGGCCGGCGGCACCTTCTCGGCCGACTACCAGAAGGAGTACGGCATCGCGCCGGGCTCCTACGGTGCGGAAGGCTTCGACGGCGCGACGATCTACCTGGACGCCTTCAAGGCTGGCAAGAAGAGCCGGGCGGACATCCTGGCGTTCGTGAAGTCGTACGACAAGCAGGGCGTGTCGAAGTACATCAAGTTCGACGCCAAGGGTGACGTTGACCCGACGAAGGTCGTCATCTGGGCCTACCAGATCAAGGGCACTGCTATCGAGGCGCTGCAGGAGCTCAAGCTCAGCTGACGCCCACGCAATGGAGTGCGGCCGGGGTGTTTCACCCCGGCCGCACTCGATTCAAGGAGACCCCCGGTGCATTTTGATGAACTGATCGGCCATCTCGGCCAGCACACGGTCGATGGCCTGTCCAAGGGCGCCATCTACGCCCTGATCGCCCTTGGCTACACCCTCGTCTACGGCGTCCTGCGCCTGATCAACTTTGCGCACTCCGAGGTTTTCATGGTCGGTACCTTCGCGGTGCTGATCCTGTGGACCCAGCTCGGCGTGCAAAATAACCCGCCTGTCGGCCAGGCGATCCTGTTCCTCGTGCTTGGTCTGGTCGTCGCGGCGGCAGCCTCGGGCGGTACGGCCCTGGCGCTCGAGCGGATCGCGTACCGACCGTTGCGCCGTAAGAACGCGCCGCCGCTGATCTTCCTGATCACCGCGATCGGTCTGTCGCTGGTCTTCGTGGAGCTCTTCGGGCAGGTGCTGCCCAAGCTGCTCGGTGGCGTGTTGCCGGAGGCGTTCGGCCGGCCCCGGCAGATCGTCGGTATGCCGACGATCATTCAGCAGGAGACGCTCTTCACCATCGGCAACACGGCGATCACCAACATTCAGCTGATCGTCTTCGTCGCGGCCGTCGCGATGATGGCGGTGCTGGACTGGTTCATCAACCGCACCCGGTACGGCCGGGGCGTGCGGGCGGTGGCCCAGAACCCGGAGACCGCCGCGCTGATGGGCGTCAACCAGGAGCGCGTGATCATGCTGATCTTCGTGCTGGGTGGCATCATGGCCGGCGCCGCCGCGCTGTTGTGGAGCATGCGGTTCGGCTTCACCCAGAACAGCATCGGCTTCGTGCTCGGTCTGAAGGCGTTCACCGCCGCGGTGCTCGGCGGCATCGGCAACCTGCGCGGCGCACTGCTGGGTGGTCTCTTCCTCGGCATCGTCGAGGTCTACGGCGCCACGCTCTTCGCGTCCAACTGGGAGGACGTCATCGCCTTCGTGGTGCTGATCGTGGTGCTGATGTTCCGACCCACCGGCCTGTTGGGTGAGTCGCTCGGGAGGGCCCGCGCATGATCGACAAGATTCGCTCCGCAGACCGTCGCCGGGTCGGCATGCTGACCTCGGTCGGCGACCGCTGGCGTGCGCTGACGAAGTGGCAGCAGGCGCTCGGCCTGGCCGCGTTCGTGGCGTTCCTCTACTACCTGCCGCTGCTCGGCATTCCGGGCCTGACCTGGTTGCGTACCGACTCGATCGAGGGCGGCAACAACTGGGCGGGTGTGCTCTTCGTCTGCGCCATCTACGTGCTGGTCGCGATCGGCCTGAACGTGGTGGTCGGCCTCGCCGGCCTGCTCGACCTGGGCTACATCGGCTTCTTCGCCATCGGCGCGTACAGCGTGGCGCTGTTCGGCTCGGTGAACTCGCCGGTGGTCAAGTGGATCCAGCAGGAGTTCAACCTGCCGCCGACCTGGGCGGTGACCTGGGCGATCTGCCTGTTCATCGCGATCGTGCTGACGATGATCTCCGGGGTGCTGCTGGGCTGGCCGACGCTGCGGTTGCGCGGTGACTACCTGGCCATCGTGACGCTGGGCTTCGGCGAGATCATCCGGATCGTGGCCCGTAACGCCACCGGGCTGACCAACGGCCCGGTGGGCATCTCGGCCATCCCCGGTCCGGAGGGCGCGCCGTCGGCGGACAACAAGGTCTTCGGTCTGATCGACGCGAAGCCCTGGTACTGGTTGGCGATCACCTTCGTGCTGATCATGGTGTTCCTGGTGCGTCGGCTGGAGCACAGCCGGGTCGGCCGGGCATGGTTGGCCGTGCGCGAGGACGAGGACGCCGCCGCGGTGATGGGCGTGTACCCGTTCAAGTTCAAGCTCTGGGCGTTCGCCATCGGTGCGGCGCTCGGCGGCCTGTCCGGCTTCCTGTTCGGCAGCCGGAACGCGTTCATCGACCCGACCCAGTTCAACGCGAACCTGTCCATCCTGTTCGTCGCCATGGTCGTGGTGGGTGGCTCCGGCAACATGATCGGCGTCTCGCTCGGCGCGGTGCTGCTGGCGTACCTGCCGGAGCGGTTCCGCGACTTCGCCGACTACCGGTGGTTGGTCTTCGGCCTGGCCATGGTCCTGGTGATGATCCTGCGTCCGCAGGGCCTCGTCCCGAGCCGGCGGCGTGCCCGCGAGTTGAAGGACCGCGCGGCCGAGGCAGAGGAGGCGCCCGCTCATGTCTGACCAGACCACCCGCACCGCGACGCCGAAGATCCCGACTCAGCCGGGACCCCGGTCGGTGCTGCTCGAAGTCGACGACGTCACGCTCCGCTTCGGCGGCGTGGTCGCCCTCGACAAGATCAATTTCCAGATCTACGAGGGCGAGATCCTCGGCCTCATCGGGCCGAACGGTGCCGGCAAGACCACCAGCTTCAACGTGATGACCGGGGTCTACAAGCCGACCTCCGGGGCGGTCCGGTTCCGCGGCCAGAAGGTGACCGGCCGCAAGCCGCACCAGATCAGCCAGTTGGGCATCTCCCGCACGTTCCAGAACATCCGTCTCTTCCCGGAGATGACGGCGCTGGAGAACGTGATGGTCGGCACCGACTCGCGGCACAAGACGAGCGTGCCCGGGGCGCTGTTCCGGCTCTACCGGGTGCGGCCGAAGCCGGAGGAACTGCCGCAGGTCACCGCCGCGTCCGGAATCGTCCGGACCTGGCAGCAGGTGCGCCTGTCGGCCGCGAAGATCTTCGGCCTGTCCCGGCACATCCTGGAGGAGCGGGCGGCCGAGTCCAAGGCGCTCGAGTTGCTGCGTTTCGTCGGAATCGCCGATCGGGCCAACGACGAGGCACGCAACCTGCCGTACGGCTACCAGCGCCGGTTGGAGATCGCCCGCGCGCTGGCCACCGAGCCGAAGCTGATCTGCCTGGACGAGCCGGCCGCCGGCTTCAACCCGGCGGAGAAGGAGGAGCTCCTCACCCTGATCCGCAAGATCCGTGACATGGGCCTGACCGTCCTGCTCATCGAGCACGACATGCGGCTGGTCATGGGAGTCACCGACCGGATCGTGGTGCTGGAGTTCGGCCGCAAGATCGCCGAGGGTGCGCCCGCGGAGGTCAGCCGCGATCCGAAGGTGATCGCCGCGTACCTGGGGGAGCCCGCCGATGACGCTGCTTGAGCTTGAGAACGTCGCCGTTGCCTACGGCCGGATCGAGGCGCTGCACGGAATCAGCCTCACCGTGAACGAGGGCGAGGTGGTGGCCCTGATCGGCGCGAACGGCGCCGGTAAGACCACCACCATGCGGGCCATCTCCGGCACCCGGTCGCTGGCCGGCGGGAAGATCACGTTCAACGGCGAGGACATCAGCAAGCTCCGGGCCGACCTGCGGGTGGTCCGGGGGCTGTGTCAGTCGCCGGAGGGACGGCAGATCTTCCCGGGCATGACGGTGATGGAGAACCTGGACATGGGGGCGTACACCCGGCGGGACTCCGCCGGCATCGCCTCCGACCTGGAGCGGGTGCTGACCCTCTTCCCGCGGCTGGCCGAGCGGCGCAAGCAGGCCGGTGGCACGCTCTCCGGCGGCGAGCAGCAGATGCTCGCGGTCGGCCGGGCACTGATGAGTCGACCGAAGCTCCTGCTGCTCGACGAGCCGTCGATGGGTCTGGCCCCGTTGGTGATCCGGCAGATCTTCGACATCATCACGGAGATCAACCAGCAGGGCACCACGATCCTGCTGGTGGAGCAGAACGCCCAGCAGGCGTTGTCGCGGGCGCACCGCGGCTACGTGCTGGAGACCGGTCAGATCGTGAAGGAGGGGTCCGGTCAGGACCTGCTGCACGATCCGTCGGTCAAGGAGGCGTACCTCGGCGTGGCCTGAACCACCCGAGCGTCGGCCGGTCATCCCCTCGCGGGGGTGGCCGGCCGACGGCGTTCGGGCCGGCTCTCGTCTCGGTGCCGCGGCACCCCGTGCCGAGGGCCAGGGATGTCGGTGCGACGGACTAGAGTCGCTGCCGTGACAGCTACGACACCGCGCCTGCTCCTCGTCGACGGACATTCCATGGCATACCGGGCCTTCTTCGCCCTGCCGGTGGAAAACTTCTCCACCACGACGGGGCAGCCGACCAACGCGGTCTACGGCTTCACCTCGATGCTGATCAACGTGTTGCGGGATGAGCAGCCCACCCACATCGTGGTGGCCTTCGACGTCTCCCGCCGTTCCTTCCGCACGGAGAAATACTCGGAGTACAAGGCCGGCCGCAGCGAGACTCCGACCGACTTCAAGGGCCAGGTCAGCCTGGTCAAGGAGGTCCTGGCCGCGCTGCAGATCCCGGTGGTCGAGAAGGAGGGCTTCGAGGCCGACGACGTCATCGCGACGCTCGCCTGCCAGGCCCGCGACCAGGGCATGTCGGTGCTGATCAGCAGCGGTGACCGGGACGCGTTCCAGTTGGTCGACGATCAGATCACCGTCCTCTACCCGCGCAAGGGTGTCTCCGACCTGGCCCGGATGGACCCTGCCGCGATCGAGGCGAAGTACGGCGTCACCCCACAGCAGTACCGGGACCTGGCCGCGCTGGTCGGCGAGACCAGCGACAACCTGCCCGGCATCCCGGGCGTCGGCCCGAAGACCGCCGCCAAATGGATCACCACGTACGGCGGGGTGGAGGGCGTGATCGCCCGGGCCGACGAGATCAAGGGCAAGGCCGGCGACAGCCTGCGGGAGCGGCTCGCCGACGTGATCCGCAACTACGAGATCAACCGCCTCGTCTCCGATCTGGAGCTGCCGCTGCGCCCGGAGGACACCCGCTGGGCCGGTTGGGACCGCGAGGCGGTGCACCAGGTCTTCGACACGCTGGAGTTCCGCATCCTGCGGGACCGCCTCTACCAATACCTGGAGGCGGTCGAGCCGGAGGCCGAGTCCGGCTTCGACCTCGCCGGCGAGATGCTCACCGAGCCCGGCGCGCTGGCCGGCTGGCTGGGCACCCACGCCCCGACCGGCACCCCGGTCGGGTTGGCGGTCAAGCTCGACACCGGCCCCAACCGCCGGCACACCGCCTCGATCACCGGTCTGGCGCTGGCCACCGCCGGCGGCGCGGCGGCCTGGGTCGACCCGGCGCGGCTCGACCCGACCGACGACGGCGCCCTGGCCGCCTGGTTGGCCGACGCGCAGCGGCCCAAGGTGCTGCACGACAGCAAGCCGGCCGTGCTGGCCTGCGCCGCGCACGGTTGGCAGCTCGCCGGCATCGTCCGCGACACCCAGATCGCCGCGTACCTGGCCCGTCCCGATCAGCGGTCCTACGACCTGACCGACCTGGCGCTGCGCTACCTGCACCGGGAGTTGCGGGTGGACGTCCCGGAGTCCGGCCAGCTCACCCTCGACGGGCTCGGTGACGAGGGCGTCGCCGAGCAGAACCTGATGCTCCAGGCCCGGGCCACTCTCGACCTTGCTGACGCGATCGACGCCGAGTTGTCCCGCGACGGCGAGCAGTCCGCCCGGCTGATGGCCGGGGTGGAGCTGCCGTTGATGCGGGTGCTGGCCGGCATGGAGAGCATCGGCATCGCCGCCGACACGCACTATCTGTCCGAGTTGGAGGCGCATTTCGCCGCCGAGGTGAAGGCCGCCGCGCAGGGCGCGTACGAGGCGGTGGGTCGGGAGTTCAACCTCGGCTCGCCCAAGCAGTTGCAGGAGATCCTCTTCACCGAGCTGGGCCTGCCGAAGACCAAGAAGATCAAGACGGGCTACACCACCGACGCCGACGCGCTGCAGTGGCTCTACGCGCAGCAGCCGCACCCGGTGCTGGCCCACCTGCTGCGCCACCGGGACGTGGCCAAGCTCAAGTCGACAGTCGACGGGCTGCTCAAGTCGGTCTCCGACGACGGCCGGATCCACACCACCTTCAACCAGACGGTGGCGGCCACCGGGCGGCTCTCCTCCACCGAGCCCAACCTGCAGAACATCCCCATCCGCACCGAGGAGGGCCGGCGGATCCGCCGTGCCTTCGTGGTGGGCGAGGGTTACGAGTGCCTGCTCACCGCCGACTACAGCCAGATCGAAATGCGGATCATGGCTCACCTGTCCTCGGACGACGCGCTGATCGAGGCGTTCAACTCCGGGGCCGACTTCCACGCCGCCACCGCGTCGTCGGTCTTCGGGGTGCCGCTCGACGAGGTCACCCCCGACCAGCGCCGCAAGATCAAGGCCATGAACTACGGCCTGGCGTACGGGCTGAGCGCGTTCGGCCTGTCCCAGCAGCTCAGCATCGGCACCGACGAGGCGCGCGGGCTGATGGAGAACTACTTCGCCGGTTTCGGCGGGGTGCGCGACTACCTGCAGCAGGTGGTCGCCCGGGCACGCCAGGACGGCTACACCTCCACCATCCTGGGTCGCCGCCGCTACCTGCCCGACCTGGTCAGCGACAACCGGCAGCGCCGCGACATCGCCGAGCGGATGGCGCTCAACGCCCCGATCCAGGGCTCCGCGGCCGACATCATCAAGGTGGCGATGCTGCACGTCGACACCGCGCTCGGCGAGGCCGGGATGCGCTCGCGGATGCTGCTGCAGGTGCACGACGAGTTGGTCTTCGAGGTCGCTCCCGGTGAGCGGGAGGCGTTGGAGGCGCTGGTCCGGCGGGAGATGGGCGAGGCGTACCCGCTGTCGGTGCCGTTGTCGGTGTCGGTCGGCGACGGGCACGACTGGAACAGCGCTGATCACTGAATTTCTGTCTTGCGGTGGGGGTTCCGGGGCAGCCCGACCCGCTCCGGGCGGTCAGGCTTGATCCCTGCGCGGGTCGGGCTGCCCCGGAACCCCTGACTGGGTCACCCCGACGGCGATGCTTTCGGCCGTCGCCTGGAGTGTGATCTTGTTCGTGGTTACTTCAGGGGGTCGTGGCCCCAGTTCATGAGGGACCAGCGCCACTTGGTGTCGCGGACGTTGCCCGACGGGCGTTGCGCCATGTGCCGGCGAACGTAGCCGACCACCTTGCGCATGTGCTTGTAGTCGCCCTCGGACAGGTCACCGCGCTTGCGCCGGAGCAGGTTGATGATCTTCCGGCCGGAATCGTGCCCGACGGACTCGCCGCCACCGGAGCGGCCGCCCTTGTGCCAGCCAACCCGCTTCGACTCATCGGTCTCCAGCCACGTGGACAGCTCGCCGGGTTTCATGTTCACCGCCTCGGTGAACTCCCGGTAGGTGTCCCGGCCCTGATCGTCAGCTCTGCTCATGACGCAGCGCCTCGGGGCGGTGGGCCACGTCGCGGCCCGTTCCGTCACTGCGGACCCGGTACTGCGGGTCGTCGGGCGCCGCGTTCACTGCCCGCCCGCGGATCCGCGTCCGCTCGGTGATCGTCTCCTGCACCACGCCGTACGCGCGGCTGCCGTGGGCCGACCAGGAGACATGGTCGCCCTTGTGGAAACTCTGTTCGGCCATGACCCTCGGCTACCCGACGCCGTAGGGGTGAAACGACTACGGGGTGATCTCGGCGATCGGCAGTTTGATGTCGAACGGCTCGGCCAGCTCGATCACGTCAGCGCCGTCGGCGACCAGTTCGTACTGCCGCTCACCGCCCGGCCCCACCCGGTCGCCGATCCGGTACGCGTACACGTGCACCGGATCCTGCTCGATCCGCCAGTAGAACGGGATGCCGGCGGCGGCGTACTCGCCCGGTTTGGCGAATCGGTCGATCCGCCGCGTGCCCGGCGACACGATCTCCACGGCGAACACGACATCCTCCGAGCGCAGGATGGAATGGGCGGACGCCACGCCGGCACGGTGCAATAGCACGTCGGGCTGTCGGCTTGTGTTGTGGCTGAGCTTGACGCCGATGGCCTGGGCAGCGCCGAGGTGCTGAGGCGCGTGGTTGTGCAGCCAGAGCCACAGCAGGCTGGAGATGTTCTGATGGCCCAGGGTGGGGGAGGGTGTCACCTGGAAAATTCCGTCGACGAGTTCGACGCGGGGGGCGTCGTCCGGCAGGGCGAGCAGGTCTTCCAGCGTGTAGTCGGCACGCTGCTGCCGCATCGGATCCGGACACCAGGGGCCAGGTGATGTAGGGATGGGCCCCGCGCTCATGAGCCGAGCCTACCGGCGATCGATGGAATGCAGGTCGGACCGCGAGTGCGACGCGCTTACGTGGCGGGCTTCTCGGTGACGAAGATGGCGGTGCCGGGGAAGAGCCGACCGCGCAAGGGGCTCCACTGCCCCCAGATCCCCTCGTGCCCCTGCGGCCACTCCGGTTCCAGCAGGTCCAGCAGCCGGAACCCGGCGCCGACCAGCTCCCGGATCCGGTCGCCGAGGGTGCGGTGCTGCTCGACGTAGGTGGCCACGCCGGACTCGTCCTGTTCCACGTAGGGGGAACGGTCGAAGTACGAGTGCACGGCGGTCAGCCCGCCCTCGCCGGGGTCGTCGAGGAAGATCCAACGCATCGGGTGGGTCACCGAGAACACCCACCGCCCCCCGGGGCGCAGCACCCGGTGCACCTCGGCGTGCAGGGTCGCCGAGTCGTCCACGAAGGGGATCGCGCCGAAGGCGGTGCAGGCGACGTCGAACGACCCGTCGGCGAACGGCAGGGCGAGCGCGTCGGCCTGCACCAGCGGTACGCGTACCCCGGTGCGGTCGGCGGCCTCGGCGGCGTGCCGCAACATGCCGGCGGACAGGTCGAAGGCGACCGGCCAGGCGCCCTGGGTGGCCAGCCAGCGGGCGGCGGCGGCCGCTCCGCAGCCCACCTCCAGCACCCGCCGCCCGGGCAGGTCGCCGAGCAGTCGGGCGTCGGCCTCGCGCAGCCCCTCCGGGCACCAGACGAAGTCGACGTCGCCGAGGAACGCGCCGTGCTCGGCCTGGTAGTCGTCGGCGTCGGTGTCCCACCAGCCGCGGTTGGCCCGCCGGGCCTCGGCGTCACCCACCCGGCGCCGGGTGACCCGGCTGTCGTCATCCACGCGCTCACGCTAGGCCCCACCGTGGTCGATCCGCCCGCTGGGCCGGCCCGACCCGCCGAGCCCACACACCCCACCCCGGCCCCGCCTCGGCAGGGCGTGAATCTTGGAGGGGCCGCGGTGGCCGCTGGGGTCGCTGTGACGCACGAGACAGCAGGGGTGGTTTCCGGGCGATTGTTCGTCTTTCGCAGGTCATCGCACGGAGAGAAGCCGGGAGGGCTTGCACGCTGTGGTAATGCGCACGGTAGGCTAGACGATGCGCTCGCGGATCGCGTTGCCTCGGCAGGGAGCAGGTACGCGGTCGACGGAGCCACATCATGATCTCACTAGGCGATCGTTCGGTGTGCCCGGCGACGGATCCGCTGGCGCGAACAGGTCACTGCGACACCAGCCTGCTGTGACAACCCACCGACCGGAGCAACCGCCCACATGACGAGCAGCATCGAGGCCCCCTCGAGCGCCACCCGGGTCACCCACGACGATCTCGGTTCCGAGGAGGCATTCCTCGCCGCGATCGACGAGACCATCAAGTACTTCAACGACGGCGACATTGTCGAAGGCACCGTCGTCAAGGTCGATCGGGACGAGGTCCTGCTCGACATCGGCTACAAGACCGAGGGTGTCATCCCCTCTCGGGAGTTGTCGATCAAGCACGACGTGGACCCCGCCGAGGTTGTGACGGTTGGTGACCACATCGAGGCCCTGGTCCTCCAGAAGGAGGACAAGGAGGGTCGTCTGATCCTCTCCAAGAAGCGGGCACAGTACGAGCGGGCCTGGGGCACGATCGAGAAGATCAAGGACGAGGACGGCGTCGTCCGCGGTTCGGTCATCGAGGTGGTCAAGGGCGGCCTCATCCTCGACATCGGGCTGCGCGGCTTCCTGCCCGCCTCCCTGGTCGAGATGCGTCGTGTGCGCGACCTGCAGCCGTACGTCGGGCGTGAGCTCGAGGCCAAGATCATCGAGCTGGACAAGAACCGCAACAACGTGGTCCTGTCCCGCCGGGCCTGGCTGGAGCAGACGCAGTCCGAGGTGCGCACCGAGTTCCTCAACAAGCTGCAGAAGGGCCAGGTCCGCAAGGGCGTCGTGTCCTCGATCGTCAACTTCGGCGCATTCGTGGACCTCGGCGGCGTCGACGGTCTGGTGCACGTCTCCGAGCTGTCCTGGAAGCACATCGACCACCCGTCTGAGGTCGTCGAGGTGGGCCAGGAGGTCGAGGTCGAGGTCCTGGACGTCGACCTGGACCGCGAGCGCGTCTCGCTGTCGCTGAAGGCGACCCAGGAAGACCCGTGGCGGCAGTTCGCCCGCACCCACGCGATCCAGCAGATCGTGCCGGGTAAGGTCACCAAGCTGGTGCCGTTCGGTGCGTTCGTCCGCGTGGACGACGGCATCGAGGGCCTGGTCCACATCTCCGAGCTGGCCGAGCGCCACGTGGAGATCCCGGAGCAGGTCGTCCAGGTTGGCTCCGAGGTCATGGTCAAGGTCATCGACATCGACCTGGAGCGTCGCCGGATCTCGCTGTCGCTCAAGCAGGCCAACGAGGGCTTCGTCGAGGGCGAGGAGCACTTCGACCCGACCCTCTACGGCATGGCCGCGACGTACGACACCGAGGGCAACTACATCTACCCGGAGGGCTTCGACCCGGAGACGGGCGAGTGGCTCGAGGGGTACGACAAGCAGCGCGAGACCTGGGAGAACCAGTACGCCGAGGCTCGTCTGCGCTGGGAGGCCCACACCAAGCAGGTGCAGACCTCTCGGGCCGCCGACGCCGAGGCTGCCGCCAACCCGACTCCGGCCGTTCCGGCCGCTGGCGGCGCAGGCGGCGGTGGCACCACCTCTTCGTCCAGCCCGGCCCCGAGCCGGCAGGCCGAGGAGCCGGCCGGCACGCTGGCCACCGACGAGGCGCTCGCCGCACTGCGGGAGAAGCTCGCCGGCGGTAAGTGACCCGCTGAACGACTGAACGACGACAGGCCCCGTCCCCGCGATCTCCGGATCGCTGGGGGCGGGGCCTTCGCCGTGCCCGGGCGCACCTCGCGGTGTCCGGGAGCGCTTTGCGATGTATGAGGCAGACCTCGCCGTGCCCCGCGCGGCTTCGGCACTGTCCGGCCACCCCGCCGGCGCGCAAGATCGTGCTCGATCCTGGATGTAGGGGCCACCAGGCGACCAGGACACCACTAGAACCAGGATCGAGCACGATCTTGCTGGGCTGAGCGGTATTCGGCCATCCCGGGCTCGGGCCGGGCTCGGGCCGGGCTCGGGCCGGGTCGGGCTCGGGTCGGGCTTGGTGGGCCGGTTGCCGGCCTGGTGAGCACCAGCGCGGTGGGTTTGGCGGCTTGGCCGGTGATCCGGTTGACTGGTCGGGTGCTGAGGGTGGGGTTGACCGGCGGGATCGGGTCGGGCAAGAGCGCGGTGGCCGCGCGGCTCGTGGAACGGGGTGCGGTGCTCATCGACGCCGACCGGGTGGCCCGGGAGGTCGTCGCCCCGGGTACGGAGGGGCTGGCCGAGATCGTTGCCGCCTTCTCCGACGCGGTGCTGGATGCCGATGGCGCACTGGACCGTGCCGCACTGGGCGCGGTGGTGTTCGCCGACGAAGCCGCCCGCCGTCGACTGGAGACGATCACCCACCCCCGGGTGCGGGCTCGCACGGCGGAGTTGGCCGCCGCGGCGGCACCCGACGCGATCGTCGTCAACGACGTACCGCTGCTTGTCGAGGTTGGGCTCGCGCCCACGTACCACCTGGTGATCGTGGTGGAGACGGCCGTGACGACCCGACTGGAACGGCTGGCGCGCGACCGGGGGATGGGTCGCGCGGAGGCCGAGCGGCGGATCGCCGCCCAGACCGACGACGCGCGTCGCCGTGCGGCTGCGGATGTGGTGCTCAGCAACGACGGGAGTCTGGCGGCGTTGGACGACGCCGTCGACGCGCTGTGGCGGCAGCGGCTGGTGCCCTACGAGGACAATGTGCGCGAGCGGCGGGTGGTCCCGCCGGGCCGGGTCGACCTGGCCGAGACCGACGCGAGTTGGCCCGAGCAGTACGCGCGGCTCGCCGCCCGGATCCGGCACACGCTCGGCTCGGACGCCCTGCGGATCGACCACATCGGCTCGACCGCGGTGCCCGGGCTCGCCGCCCAGGACGTCATCGACGTGCAGGTGGCCGTGCCCAGCCTCGTCGACGCCGACGGGGCGCTGGCCGACCGGCTGGCGAACGCCGGGTTCCCACGGGTACCGGGGCAGTGGTGGGACGATCCGCGCCCGGCCGGCACTGCTCGGTGGGAGAAGCGGCTGCACGGCAGCGCGGACCCGGCCCGCCCGGTCCGGCTGCACGTGCGCGTCGCGGGCTCGCCAGGCTGGCGGTACGCGCTGCTGATGCGCGACCACCTTCGTGCCGACCCGGATCAGCGGGCCGCGTACCTGCAGCTCAAGCGGGACCTGGTCGACTCGGCACCGGCCAGCGACTCCGGCACGGCCGGCGACCCGTGGTTCGACGAGGAGTACCTGCGGGCCGAGCAGTGGGCCGCGCAGACCGACTGGCGGCCCTGAGAGCCACGGTCAGCGGGTGCCGGGCCGCGCGGTGGTGGGCCGAGCCGAGGTGGGCCGGGGGTTCGGGGCCGGACGGGGCACCGGGGCCAGTCGGGGCACCACCGCGGCGTGGAGATCCAGTTGAGCCCAGGTGTTGGCGTCGGTGCGCAGCTCCAGCCGCCGTAGCGACCCGTCGCGGTCGATCCAGTAGCGCAGTCGCGCGCCGACCGGGCCCACCTCGACGACGTCCACGGTCCGTCCGGTGGTGACGTCCTCGCGTACCCGCACGGCCGCACCGGGTTGCCCGACCGACCCGGCGGCCAGCGCGGCGTCGACCAGCAGGTTCAGGTCGTCCCCGCCGGATCGGGAGACCCGCCACGCCCCGGCCGGGGGTGGCAGCGGTGGCCGGCCCGGCACCTCCGCCGTGCCGCCGCCGGCGGCAGCGGCCGGCAGGTCCGCCCGGGCCAGCCCGGCGGTGTCGCGGCGCAGCAGGGTCCGCCGATCCGGCACGCCCAGATCGGCAACCGAGAGGTACGCGGTACGCGCGGTCCAGCTCAACCAGCCGGCCCCCCGCAGGTTCGTGTCCGTGCCCGTCGGCGCGGTCAGCGTGACCGTGGCACCGCCCTGGGCGCGTAGCCGAGCGGGCAGCCGGTCCAGCCGACGCTGCTCGGCGTCGGTCAGTGCGCGGGGCAGACCGGGCCGGCCACCGAGGGCATCCACCGGCCGGAGTGTCGGCCGGTCCACCCGGTTGAGAATCACCGTGACCGGGCCGACGCCGGGCAGCTGGGTCACCAGCTTGTGCAGGCGGGCGTCCTGGTCGAGCCAGTACCGGCTCCGTCCGTCCTGGTCGGTGCCCGCCGACCCGCTGCCCGGTGCGGTGCTACCCGGTGCGGTGCTACCCGTGGTGCTGCCCGGTGTGGTGCTGGCGGCGACTGGTGTCCCGGTGGGCAGCGGCGCCTGGAGAACGTCCACCGGGCCGCCCGCCACGGTGTCCCTGGCGATCCAGCGTGCGCCGCTGCCCGGCACCGTCTGGGTCGGGTCCGGCCGGTCGGCGGCGAGCCCGAGGAGCAGGTCGAGTACCGGTGCCAGCGTCGATCCCGGTGCCAGGCGGTGCAGCCGCCAACGGTCCGTCGGAGGCATCAGTGGGGGTGCGGCGGGGGTGGGCACCGCCGCCGGGTCGGGCCGGATCACCAGCACCGGGCCGGCTCTCTGCAACAGCCCGCGCTCGGCACCCGCACCCGGCCCGCCCACGTCGAGGTAGAGCAGTGACCGCGACCAGTCCACCCAGCCCACCAGCTCGATCCGGGCTGCGTCGGTGCCGGCGGTGACGCGGACCCCGGCGCGGAGGTCCCGCAGGTTGGTGACCCGCACGGCGGCCAACCGCTCGCCCTCCGCGAGGGTCAGCGGCCGGGCCGGCTCGGGAGGTTCGGGCGCCCAGCTCAACAGCCCGAGAACCAACGCCGTCGCGGACGTCACCGCGGTCAGACCGAGCAACATCAGCACGGTACGTCTGCGGCGGCTGGCCTGGCGCGGACCAGCGGCGTCGGCCGCGTCGGCGGTGCCGTCGGGGCTGGTGGTGGTCGGGGTGTTCGCGGGTCCCCGGCCGGCGGCGGATCGGTGGCCTGCGGCGGTTCGGCGGCCGGGGGGCCGATCGTTGTCGGGTGGTCGGTCGTTGTCGGCCGGTCGCTCGGCGGCGGGTCGGCCGGTGGTGGACCCGATCCCGATGGTCCGGATAGCTGCGGACGCGCCGGCCGAGCCGGTGCGGTGACGCCCGGTGCCACGCCCCGGCCGGACAGTTCCGGCACCGGGACCCCGCAGCTCGACACTCCCGCCGCCGGGAAGTCCCGCACCTCCACCGCCCGACGGCTTGACACCGGATGGCTTGGCGCTCGACGGCTCAGCACCGGGCGGCTTAGTACCGGATGGCGTGGTGCCGGGCGGTGTGTTGCCGGAGCGCTTGGCACCGGAGGGCTTGGCACCGGAGGGCTTGGCCTCGGAGGGGGTGGCACCGGAGGGTTTGATGCCGGAGGGCGTGGCACCGGGCGGCTCGGCGGCGGGCGGCGTGCCCCTGGGGGCGGTGGCGTCGGGCGACGGGGTCGCAGAGGTGTCCACGGAGATGAAACGGGCGGGGAGGCACCGGGGTGACGAGCAGGGGCGCTCGCGGCGGCCGGTCTGCGCCTCGAGCGCGACCACACGGGTGCGCACGCCGGACGAGCCGGGTGCTGCGACCGCAGTGCCGGGGGCGGCCGGCCGTGATGACGGCCTGGCCACCGGCCCGGTCGGCCGCCGCGAGCGGCCTACATGGAGAGGGTAGTCCCGGTGACATGTGCCACACAATGGGAATATTGAAGCCGATCACGTACCTGGCGTGACGGCCGTTCCTGTCGGACCTCCGGCGTACCGTTGTTGGCATGGCGCTCGACATTCCCCGGCTCGACAGCCGCTTCCAGGTCGTCAGTGATTTCCAGCCGGCCGGTGACCAACCCGCAGCCATCGATGACCTTGAGCGTCGGGTTCGGCGCGGCGACCGCAACACGGTGCTGCTCGGCGCGACCGGCACCGGCAAGAGCGCCACCACGGCGTGGTTGATCGAGCGGCTGCAGCGCCCGACCCTGGTGCTCGCCCCGAACAAGACCCTCTGCGCGCAGCTGGCCAAGGAGTTCAGTGAGCTGCTGCCGCACAACGCGGTCGAATACTTCGTCTCTTACTACGACTACTACCAGCCTGAGGCGTATATCCCGCAGACCGACACCTACATCGAGAAGGACTCCTCGATCAACGAGGAGGTTGAGCGGTTGCGGCACTCGGCGACGATGTCGCTGCTCACCCGTCGCGACGTGATCGTGGTGGCCACCGTCTCGGCGATCTACGGCCTGGGCACCCCGGAGGAATACCTCAACCGGGCGGTCCGGGTGCAGACCGGCCAGGAGCTCGACCGTGACCAGTTGCTGCGTCGGCTGGTCGACATCCAGTACACCCGCAACGACATGGCCTTCCAGCGGGGCACCTTCCGGGTTCGTGGCGACACGTTGGAGATCATCCCGGCGTACGAGGAGCTGGCGGTCCGCATCGAGCTGTTCGGTGACGAGGTGGAGAAGCTCTACTACCTCAACCCGTTGACCGGTGACGTGGTCCGCGAGGTCGACCAGCTGGTGATCTTCCCGGCCACGCACTACGCGGCCGGTCCGGAGCGGATGGAGCGGGCGATCCGTGACATCGAGGTCGAGTTGGCCGAGCGGCTCGCCGAGCTGGAGCGGCAGGGCAAGCTGCTGGAGGCGCAGCGGCTGCGGATGCGCACCACCTACGACATCGAGATGATGCGGCAGGTGGGCTTCTGCTCCGGCATCGAGAACTACTCGATGCACATGGACGGGCGGCTGCCCGGCAGCCCGCCGCACGCCCTGCTCGACTACTTCCCCGACGACTTCCTCACCGTGGTCGACGAGTCGCACGTGACCATCCCGCAGATCGGCGGCATGTACGAGGGCGACGCGTCCCGCAAGCGGATGCTCATCGACCACGGCTTCCGGCTGCCCAGCGCGGCCGACAACCGGCCGCTGCGCTTCGACGAGTTCCTGGAGCGGGTCGGCCAGATGGTCTACCTCTCCGCGACCCCCGGCACCTGGGAGTTGGAGCAGGCCCAGGGCGAGTTCGTCGAGCAGGTCATCCGGCCCACCGGTCTGGTCGACCCGCAGGTCGTGATCAAGCCGACCAAGGGTCAGATCGACGATCTGATGCACGAGATCAAACTGCGCACCGATCGCGATGAGCGGGTCCTGGTCACCACGCTGACCAAGAAGATGGCCGAGGACCTGTCCGACTACCTCCTGGAGAACGGGATCCGCGTGCGCTACCTGCACTCGGAGGTCGACACGTTGCGCCGGGTGGAGCTGCTGCGCGAGCTTCGCAAGGGCGACTACGACGTGCTGGTCGGCATCAACCTGCTGCGTGAGGGTCTGGACCTGCCCGAGGTGTCGCTGGTGGCGATTCTCGACGCCGACAAGGAGGGCTTCCTGCGCAGCGGCCGGTCGCTGATCCAGACCATCGGGCGGGCCGCTCGTAACGTCTCGGGTCAGGTCCATATGTACGCCGACAAGATCACCCCGTCGATGGCGGCGGCGATCGACGAGACAGATCGGCGCCGGGCCAAGCAGATCGCGCACAACGAGGCACACGGGATCAGCCCGGAGCCGTTGCGTAAGAAGATCCACGACATCCTGGACGACATCTACCGCGAGGCCGAGGACACCGAGAACTCCCGGGTCGGGGGCGCGGTGCGTCAGCTGTCCCGTGGCAAGGCGCCGGTCAAGGAGACCCGCAGCCGGAGCCGGTCGGCCGCCACCACCACCTCCCGGGAGGGGATGGCCCGCGCCGACCTCGCCCAGCTCATCCAGGAGCTCAACGACCAGATGCTGGCCGCCGCCCGCGAACTGCAGTTCGAGCTGGCGGCCCGGATCCGTGACGAGGTCTCCGACCTGAAGAAGGAGCTGCGCGGCATGGACGCCGCCGGCGTGAAGTGACGGCCACCACCCGGCTGGCCACGACGAGCGCTCCGCTCGGGCGCGGCCGGCCGGGGCGCGCGAAGGGCGGGCGAGGTTGACGGCGGTGGCACCGGTCGGGGAGATGGTTCTTGGGCTGCCCGACGTCCGGCTGCGCCCGTTCGTCGACCGGTACATCGGCTACCGGGAACGGGCGGACGTGCCCCTGGTCCGCCGGGAGTCGGCGGGCGTGTTCGTGGTGCTGATCCTGGGCTGGGGCGCGCCGCTGGACGTGACCGACCCGCGCAGCGCGGAGCGCGGGGCCACGAATGTCGACTCGTTCGTGGCCGGCACCTTCGACGGTTGGTGCGCCACCCGCACGATGGGTGTGGGGGAGGGCGTCGAGTTGCTGCTCGCCCCACTGACCGCCCGCAGGCTCCTCGGTCTGCCGCTCAGCGAGCTGACCAACCGGGCCGTGGGCGTCGGGCAGCTCCCGGGCCGTTGGCTGGATCAGCTGCGCGGCCGGCTCGCCGAGGCGGCGGGCTGGCCGGAACGGTTCGCCCTGCTCGACAGGGTGCTCGCCGACCGGCTGGCGGCGTCCCCGCCGGTGGACACCCGGCTGGACTGGGCGTGGCGATGGCTCGTCGCCGGCGGTGGGCAGGAGGGTGTGGGTGCGCTCGCCGACGAACTGGGCTGGAGCCGGCGGCACCTCGCCTCCCGGTTCCGGAAGGACGTGGGGCTGCCGCCCAAGATGGTCGCCCGACTGCTGCGCTTCCAGCAGGCGTACGCGGCGCTGGCCGACGTGGGCGCGACCATCGGGGCGGGTGCCGGGGCGGGTGCCGGGCCGCCGACCGACGCCGGGCGGTCCGCGGCCGGTGCGGGGTCGGCCGGCGCGACACGGGCCGTCGACTGGGCCGAGGTGGCGGCGCGCTGCGGTTACTACGACCAGTCCCACCTGATCCGGGACTTTCACGAGTTCGCGGGGGCGACTCCGGCCGCGCTGCTCGCCGCCCGGTCGATGGCCGGCTGACACCACGCGGTCGACGACCCGCCGAGGTCACATTCGTCCAATCCGGAGCAGGGTCGCCAGCCGCAGAATCGGGTCATGCGAACTGTCTATCCTGTCTTCCGTTACCCCGATCCCCGCTCCGCGATCGACTGGCTCTGCGCCGCCTTCGGCTTCCAGGTGCACGCCGTGCACGAGGCACCGGACGGCACGGTCGCGCACGCCGAACTCGTCCTCGACACCGGCATGATCATGCTGGGCGGTCGAGCGGACGCGACGCCCAGGTCGGCCGATGACGACTGCCCGATCTACGTGGCGGTGCCGGACGTCGACGCCCACTGCGCCCAGGCCCGCGCGGCCGGTGCCGAAATCACCCAGGAGCCGTTCGACACCGACTACGGCTCCCGTGACTACGCCGCCCGCGACCTGGCCGGGAACGTCTGGGCCTTCGGCACCTACCGGCCCTGAGCCCAGCCTGGCCGGCCCTGAGCCCAGCCTGGCCGGCCCTGAGCCCAGCCTGGCCGGCCCTGTTGTCTCGGGCCCGATCCGTAGACCGCGCCGAATGACCTGATTGCGGTGAGCGAGCGACCTATTGCACTGGGTGATCGTCCTGCGTAGTCTCCCTCGATGGGGAGGCCGGGATGCCGCTGCCAACGAGTCCTGTCATTCGACGTGTACGCCTCGGCGCAGAACTGCGCCAACTACGTCGGCGCGAGGCGCTGACCCTGGAGCAGGTCTGCGACCGGCTGGGCTGGGCCTCGACGTCGAAACTGTCCCGCATCGAGCTGGGCCAGAGCCGCCCGGACCTCGCCGATGTGCTCGATCTGCTGGACATCTACAAGGTGCCGACGCCGGCCCGGGACGCGCTGATCGTGATCGCTCGGGACGCGGCGACCAGCCGAGGCTGGTGGAAGACGCTGGGCGAGATGAGCGAACGGCAGCGCACCTACGCCGAGTTGGAGGCGGGCGCCGCCGACATCGTCGAGTACCAGCCGACGGTGGTGCCGGGGCTGCTCCAGACGCCCGAGTACGCCCGGGTTCTGGTCGCGGCAGGCGCCCAGCTCACGCCGGAGGTCGACGTGGAGGCGGAGGTGCGCGCCCGGGCGCTGCGGCAGGAGGTGCTGAGGCGGGCCTACCCGCCGCGCTACACGGCGGTGCTCGCCGCGGCCGTCTGCGAGCCGGGTGACCTGCCGGTAGCGGTCTGGCGGGAGCAGTTGCGGCACCTGGTCGCCGTGACCGGGCTGTCCCATGTCACGGTGCGGCTGTTGCCACCTGGGGCGGCCGGCGGCGGGCTGCACCCGCTCACGCCGTACTCCTGCTATGCCTTTCCCGACCCGGCGGACCCGCGGACGGTGATGATCGAGGCGTTGACCACCGACGTCCGGTTGGCCACGGTGCTCGACGTCGACCGCTACGAGCGGATGACCGAGGCGTTGCTGGCGGCCGCCCTGTCCGCGGAGGAGACGGTCACCGCGCTGGCTCGGCGCGCCGGCGAGTAGGGCCAGGGCGGCGCGCCGCGCGGCCACCGGGCCCGGCGCCCCCGAGCCCGTCGGGACCGGCGGCCGGCGCGTGCGCAGGGCACGATAACCGTGGGGTACGACAGCGTCACGCAGGCCGGCACGTCGTGACGCCTGTGTGTCGAATCAGCCCGGTGTGTCGAGACAGGCCGGTGCGTCGGATCAGGCCGGCACGTCGAGGAAGTGCTCGACCACGGGCGGCCCGGCGAAGTGCGGTCCGATCAACGCCCGCCACTTCTCGAACCGCTCGGTGGCCCGGAAGTTCTCCTCGTGCGCCTCGACCGAGTCCCATTCGACCAGCAGCACGAAGCGGGTGGGGGACTCGATCCCCCGCGTCATCCGCACGGACCGGCAGCCGGTTGCCCCGGCGAGCACGGGGTGACCCTCGGCGTACGCGGCGGCGAACGCGTCCTCGTGTCCGGGCAGTACGTCGATGAGCGCGACCTCAAGCACCATGTCGGAGAGCCTCCCACGGTGGGCGGGACCGGGGCTGACGCGGGGTCTGTTCCGGTGTCGACGGTGCCCCTAGGGTGAACATCGTGATCATTGACTGGCTCACCGGCACCGCGTTCCAGGTGGCCGGTACGGGCACCACGTGGGCGGAGCTGCTGGGGTTCCTGACCGGTGTGCTCACCGTCTGGTTGGTGGCCCGGCAGAAGATCGCGAACTGGCCCATCGGCATCGCCAACGCGCTGCTGCTCATGCTGCTGTTCTGGACCGCCGGTCTGTACGCCGACGCGGGGCTGCAGATCGTGTACGTCACGCTGGGCTGCTACGGCTGGTGGCACTGGCTGTTCGGTGGCGAGCGGCGGAGCCGCCTTCTGGTGAGCCGGACCGGGCGCCGGGAGTGGCTGGTCCTGCTCGTCGTCGGGTTGCTGCTGACCGGTGGGCTGTGGGCCCTGTTGGACCGGGCCACCGACTCGACCGTGCCGTTGCCGGACGCGTTGACCACGGCGCTGTCCCTGCTGGCCACGTACGGGCAGACCCGCAAGCGGGTGGAGAGCTGGTGGCTCTGGATCACCGCGGACCTGATCTACATCCCGTTGTACGCGTACAAGGAGCTGTACCTGACCGCCGTCCTGTACCTGGTCTTCCTCGCCCTGTGTGTGCTCGGGCTGCGCGCCTGGCGGGCCGACCTGCGTCGGGTCGACCGGCCGACCCCCGTCCCGCCCGGCCCGGCCCCGGTCGCCGCGTGACCGCCGGGGCGCCGGGGCGCCCGCCGACACCCCGCCAGCCAACGACACCGGGCCAGTCAACGACACCGGGCCAGCCAGCGCGGTCCCCGGACTTCGGCCATGGGATGGTGGTGGGGAAGTTCTACCCGCCGCACGCCGGGCACCACGCGCTGATCGAGGCCGCCGCCGCCCGCTGCGCCACGGTCACCGTCGTCGTGGCCCCCTCGCGGCGGGAGTCCATTCCGCTCACGCTGCGGCTGGAATGGCTGCGGGAGGCGCATGCGCGCACCCCGTGGGTCCGCTTCGTCGGCCGGTACGACGACCACCCGGTGGACTACGCCGACCCGGCCGTCTGGGACGCGCACTGCGCGGTGTTCCGCGAGGCGGTCGGGTCGGGGCGGGTGGACGCGGTCTTCTCGTCGGAGGCGTACGGCGCGGAGTTGGCTCGACGCTTCGACGCCGTACCCGTGTCGGTGGATCTGGATCGGCGGACCGTTCCGGTGTCCGGGACGGCCGTCCGCGCGGACCCGGCGGGTCACTGGCGGTGGTTGAGCCCGCCGGTGCGGGCCTGGTTCGTGCGCCGGGTGGTGGTGGTCGGCGCGGAGTCGACCGGCACCACCACGATGGCGGCAGCGCTCGCGGCGCACTACGGCACGCCGTGGGTGCCGGAGTATGGCCGGGAGTTGACCGCCCGCAAGCTGGCCCGGTTGCGCGAGCGCACACCGGAGGTGACGGTCTTCGACGTGACCTGGGACCGGGACGACTTTCGCACGGTGGTCCGCGAGCAGCAGGCGGCCGAGGATGCGGCGGCCCGGACGAGCGGGCCACTGCTGGTCTGCGACACCGACGCGCGGGCCACGGCGGTGTGGGAGGAGCGCTACCTGGGCAGCGCGTCTCCGGAGGTGCGGGCGGCGGCCCGTCGGCCGGCGCTGTACCTGCTGACGGATCACCGGGATGTGCCCTTCGCTGATGACGGGCTGCGCGACGGCGAGCATCTGCGGAGTTGGATGACCGAGCGGTTCCGTGCCGAGTTGGCGGGGTGCGGCGTGCCGGTGGTGGAGCTGGTCGGGTCGCACGCGGAGCGACTGGCCCGGGCGGTGCGGGCCTGCGACGACCTGCTCGCCGCCGGTTGGTCGCTCGCCGACCCGATCGACGCCCCCGACTCGCACTAGCCTCCTAGGACGGCCCAGCGGGTGTGGCACGTGCGTTGTTCCCCGTTGACGGGTGGCCAGCGCCACCGGCTGCCCGGGGTGTGATCACGGGGCGTGGTGGGCAACAATGGTCACCGAGGAGGGGAGTATTCCCCCGCGACGGAGTCGTCAGCACGGTCGATCGCCGGAACCACGGCGGCCCGACCCGGCCCCGTAGGTCGCCGCCCCGCGAGGGGTGGCGGCGGAAGAGACCTCCGACAGTCACCAGAGTGAGCGACAGCGGCACGCCGGCCCCCCAGGGGGCGTACGGTGTGCCCGACGCCGCGTGTCTGCCGGAGGAATGAACGTTGGACGTGTCCGGATTGGTGTGGGCGGGGACGCTTGTCGCACTGACTGCGGTCCTGCTTGTCGACCTGTTGATTATCGGTCGGCGTCCGCACGAGCCGAGTGTGCGGGAATCGAGCCTCTGGGTCGCCTTCTACGTCGGTCTTGCCCTGCTCTTCGGTGCGGGTGTCTGGCTGACCTCGGGCGCCAGCGCGGCCGGGCAGTTCTACACCGGCTGGCTCACCGAATACAGCCTCTCGGTGGACAACCTCTTCGTCTTCGTGATCATCATGGCCCGCTTCGGGGTGCCCCGGCAGTACCAGCAGAAGGTGCTGCTCGTCGGCATCGTGCTGGCGCTGGTGATGCGCGGCGGGTTCATCGCCGCCGGCGCGGCGCTGATCACGCAGTTCTCCTGGGTCTTCTACATCTTCGGCGCGTTCCTGATCTACACGGCGATCAACCTGGCCCGGCAGGGTGAGCCCGACGAGGACGAGTTCTCCGAGAACGTGCTGATCCGGTGGAGCCGCAAGGCGCTGCCGATCTCCAAGGAGTACGACGGCGCGAAGCTCACCACCCACGCGGCCGGCAGGCGACTGTTCACCCCGATGCTGATCGTGATGATCGCGATCGGCACCACCGACCTGATCTTCGCACTGGACTCGATCCCGGCGATCTTCGGCATCACGCAGGAGCCGTACCTGGTCTTCACCGCGAACGTCTTCGCGCTGATGGGCCTTCGTCAGCTCTACTTCCTGCTCGGTGGCCTGCTCGACCGGCTGATCTACCTGAGCTACGGCCTGGCCGTCGTGCTCGGCTTCATCGGGGTCAAGCTGGTGCTGGAGGCGTTGGCCGACAACAACCTGCCGTTCATCAACGGTGGCGAGCACGTCGGCTGGGCGCCGCACATCCCGATCTGGCTGTCGCTGCTGGTCATCATCGGCACCCTGGGTGTCGCCACCGCCGCCAGCCTGGTCAAGTCCTCCCGGGACCGGCGCCGCGAGCTGGCCGACGCCCGACGCTGACCGGGCACCGGCCGGGCGCGGATGCGCGCCCGGCCGGTCAGACCCGGTGTGCGCCGACCAGCGTGGCGGTCCGATCGGCGGGCAGCGGCTCCTCGATGACCCGCCGCCGCCGGTAGCAGGCGTGCAGCATCCGCCGCTGGCCGTCGTCGCCGGGCAGGGCGGTGACGATGCCGATGTGGTGGATCTTCCGGCCCGGCCGGGCGAAGAAGTAGAGGTCACCGGGGCGTTCCGCGCCCAGCGCCAGCGGTGTGGTGGCCATGGCCTGGTCGTCGGCGTCGCGGGGTAGCAGCACCCCGAATCGCCGCCAGGCCAGGTGCACGAGCCCCGAGCAGTCGATGCCGTGCGCGGAGAGACCGCCCCAGATGTAGACCACGTCCAGCAGCCGCTGCGCCACCGCGAGCGCCTGCTCGGCGGCCGGCGACGCGGCCGGGGCCGGGACCAGGTGGCTGTCGAGCAGCCAGAGCGGCGCGGCCCGCCCGGGGACGTGTACCGGCCGCCAACCGTCGCGGGCAGGGCCGGCCGGGGTCAGGCGGGTGCCGACGACCACGCCGGGCAGCACCACCGGGCCACTCGGCTCGGCGTGCAGCCCGGTGACGGTGGCGTCGACCACCAGCGGGTGGTCGGTGTCGGTGCGGGTGGCCGGGTCGACCGCGGTCAGCTGGTCGGCGGGGAGCCAACCCGGGTAGCCGCGTGGGTCCAGCTTGGCGGCGGGCTGCTCAACGGCGACGACCCGGGCCCAGCCGTCCGGGCGCAACTCGCTGACGAGGACCCGCTCGCCGAGCAGGAGTTGGCTCAGCACGCAGTCGCCGACCTGCTGGTCGGTGTTCAGACCGGAGACCCAGGCCGGGATGTCGACTCCGGCGGTCAGCGCCGGGCGGTCGACCGGACGGACCGCCTCGGGGGAGGTCCACAGTGTTGCCACCGCGACCCGGACGACGGCCTCGCGGCCCGGTTGCAGCTCCACGTCAACCCCCAGATCGTGTCGGCTGTCCCAGGGGAACCCTATGAAAGAAACCAACGATCATCAACCGCGGGTCTGCACCTTTGCTTCAGCAAGCCCGGAAATGCCCAGGCCAGGGGCATCCGGCAGCACCACGGTCGACCCGTCGTAACGTACCCCGCCCTGCACCGGCGACCAGGCCAGCCACCAGGCCGCGTCCAGGTCGGCCACCGCGGTGGTGCCGTATGCGGCGACCAGGCTGGCTGCCGCCCCGATACCGACCTGGCTCTCCATCATCGAACCGACCACCGTGCCGAGACCGTGGGCGGTGGCCAGCTCGAGGAGGGTACGCGCCGGGTGCAGCCCGCCGCACTTGGCCAGCTTGACGTTGACCAGGTCGGCGGCCCGACGGCGGATCACCTCCACCAGGTCACGGACCCCGAAGACCGCCTCGTCGGCCAGGATCGGCACGGACACCCGGTCGCTGACCCAGGCCAGCCCGTCCAGGTCCCAGCGGGCCACCGGCTGCTCGACCAGCTCCACGTCGAGCCCGGCGTCCTCGATGCCACGAATCACCCGGACCGCCTCCCGGGGCGTCCAGCCCTGGTTGGCGTCGAGCCGGATCCGGACCCCGGGGCCGACGGCCGCGCGGACGGCCCGCACCCGGTCCAGGTCGCCGGCCGCGTCGGTGCCGACCTTCAACTTCAGGACGCCGAACCCGTCGGCCCGCCGCTGCCTCGCCGCCGCCGCCAGATCCACCGCGTCGCCCGCCGCCAGCGTGACGTCCGTCGGCACCCGCAGCGTGGTGCCCCCGAGCAACCGCACCAGGGGTACGCCCAACCGCCGGGCGGCGAGGTCGTGCAGGGCGACGTCCACCGCTGCCTTCGCCGCCTCGTTGCCAGCCGCCGCGCGCTGCACCTCGGTGCAACGGGCCACCAGGTCGTCCGGGTCACGGCCGATCAGCAGGGGGCCGAGCAGCTCGCGTACGCACGCCTGCGCGCCGGCCACCGACGCCCCGGTGACCTGCCAGACCTGGGGCGCCTCGCCGAAGCCGGACCGGCCGTCGGCATCGATCAGCTCGACGACGAGAGTGTCCACAGTGGTGGTGCGGCGCAGCGCGGTGACGAATGGGGTGTGTAAGGGGGCGGAAACCCGGTGGGTGCGTACCGCCGAGATCGTCATGTGGGGCACCCTATACGCAGGCACATGGCGGGAGGGGAGACCGGATGGCTGGTCAGGGCTGGGAGTTGGTGGGCGCACCGAACGCGCGCGACCTGGGCGGGCTCGTCGGTGCCGACGGGCGGCGGGTCCGCGTCGGGCAGCTGATCCGCACACCGGCGTTGGGTCGACTCGCCGACGAGGACCTGCCGGTGCTCGCGAAGCTGGGCCCGGCATGTGTGCTGGACCTGCGCGACTCCTCCGAGATCGCGGTCGCCCCGGCGGATCGGCTGGTCGGCGAGCCCCGGGTGGTGCACCTCCCGGTGCACGATCCGGAGCACCCGGTCTTCACGTACGTGTCGGCGGTGCTGCTCGGCCACGACCTCGACGCGTACGCGGAGCTGGCCCGGCAGGGCACGGCGAGGGCGATGGCGGCCATCTACCGGTGGTTCGTCACCGGCGAGTCGGCGCGGACCGGCTTCGCCGAGGCGGTGCGGCTGGCCACCCAGTCGGAGAACCTGCCGCTGGTGTACCACTGCTCCGCCGGCAAGGACCGCACGGGTTGGCTGACCGTCATCCTGTTGACGGCGCTGGGGGTGGACGAGTCGGCGATCCGCTCCGACTACCTGCGCAACAACGCGTTGACCGACAGTCTGCGCGCGGTGATCGTCGAGGCGTTGCGACGACGGCAACCCGGCCTGGACGTCGACGCGGTGCTGCCGGTGCTGGAGGTCCGCGCCGAGTATCTCGACGCCGCGTACGACGAGGTGCGCCGGGTGCACGGCTCGTTCGACGCGTACCTGCGCGACGGGCTCGGAATCACCGACGAGACCCTCACGGCGCTGCGGGCGCGGTTGCTGGAGTGACCGGCGCGCCCGGCGGCGTGCTGGCGCGGCCGGCCCAGCCGGTGACGATCAGCGCCTGGCCGGCGGCGTAGGACGCCATGATCAGCACCGGCGCGCCGGGTGGCTCAGCCACCCCGGCCACCCCCGCGGCGATCAACAGGTCGGAGCCGAGGAACAGCGCGGCGCCGAGACCGACCCGCCAGCCCTGGGCGGCGGCCGTGCTGGCCATCGCGGCCAGCGCCAGCGCGTAGCCGGCCACCGGCAGGGCCAGCCCGGCATCGGTCAGCCCCGTCCACATCCACCAGAGCGCGACGACGGTCAGCACCGCGTACCCCAGCGGGACCGCGACCAGCGGCGGGCGGCGTAGCGCGAGGTCGGCCCGGTAGCGGGTGAAGGCCGCGATGTAGCAGAGGTGTGTGCCGAGGAAGCAGGCCATGCCGGCGAGGAACCAGCCGGTGCCGCCGATCATCAGGGCCACGTCACCGGCGGTGGCGAAGGCCAGTGCGGCGAGCACCAGCCGGTCGGGTCGTGCCCCGCGTTCGACGCAGGCCCGCCAGAGGTACGCGGCGAGCAGCGGCATGAGCAGCGGCTTGGTGACCCGAAACGCCACCTCGCTGTCGGTGGCGTTGGCCAGCAGGTTCGCCGCCGTCACGACGAGGAAGGCGGCCAGCAGGTCACGGCTGCGAGGCATCGGCGGCTCCGGATGTGGGGGGGGGGTGCGAGCAGCCTAGCCGGAGTCGGCCTGTGCGGGGTCAGAGCTGGTGGCGGGCGGCCCAGACCTGGGCCGAGATGTGGGCGATCAGCAGGCAGGCGTCGTCCTCGTCCTCGTCGCCGCTGGCGTTGCCGTCGGCCGGGTCGGTGGTGGTGCAGACGACGATCAGGTAGGGCGGGGCGTCGTCGGGCAGCACCACGCCGGCGCCGTGCCGCACGCCGCGTACCCAGCCGTTCTTGTGCGCGATGCGGGTGCCCTCCGGCAGACCGGCGGCCAGGTCCTCGCGGTGCTCCTGGGCGAGCAGGACGTCCAGCATGGCCGAGCAGGCGGCCGGTGCGGCGAGCGTGCCGGGGGAGCCCGCCCCGGAGGCCAGTGCGCCGAGCAGGGCGGCCAGGTCGGCGGCGGTGACCACGTTGGTGATGCCGGCCTCGCGGGCCGCGAAGTCCTCGATGCCCCGGCCCGTGACGCTGTTGCGGGCGCCGGCGAGCGCCCACACGTCGGCCACCGCGGGCAGCCCGACGTGCCCGATGACGAGGTTGGTGGCCAGATTGCTGGAACGCACGATCATCCGGTCGGCTAGCCAGCGCAGCGTCGCCGTGCCACCCAGCCGGTCCCAGACGGCGTCGTCGTTGTCGTAGGGCTGTGCGCAGGAGAACCGGGGCGCGCCGGGCTGGGCGGAGTCGAATTCGTTGACGATCGGGACCGGGGCGTCCAGGTTCAGGGTGCCGGCCTCGGCGGCGCGGTGCAGCGCGGCGAGCACCGCCACCTTCATGGTGCTGGCGGCGTAGTGGGCGGCGTCCGCGTGGCGGGTCCAGGTCGGCGGCGCGTCGAGCCGGCCCACGTACGCCGAGACGGTGCCGGGCACCCGGTCCAGGTGGGCGTCGAGATCATCCCAGGTCATGCCGGTGACCGTAGCCCATCAGCGCCGGAGGGTCGGACCGGCCCGCGTACCCGTGGCGGAAACGGACGGGCGCGTCGACCGCAAGCGGTCGACGCGCCCGGTGTCGGGTGCTGCTGGGGTCAGCCGGCGTGCTTGCGGCGGGCGGCGGCCCGGCCCCGCTGCTGCTGGTCGAGCACCACCTTGCGGATCCGCACGGTGGCCGGGGTGACCTCGACGCACTCGTCCTCGCGGCAGAACTCCAGGGCCTGCTCCAGGGAGAGCTTGCGCGGCGGGACCAGCTTCTCGGTCTCGTCGGAGGTCGACGCCCGCATGTTGGTGAGCTTCTTCTCCTTGGTGATGTTGACGTCCATGTCGTCGGAGCGGGAGTTCTCCCCGACAATCATGCCCTCGTACACCTCGGTGGTCGGCTCGACGAAGAGCTGGCCACGCTCCTGCAGGTTGATCATCGCGAAGGCGGTGACCGCGCCGGACCGGTCGGCGACCAGGGAGCCGTTGTTGCGGGTACGCAGCTCGCCGAACCACGGCTCGTAGGACTCGAAGACGTGGTGCAGGATGCCGGTGCCCCGGGTGTCGGTGAGGAACTCGGTGCGGAAGCCGATCAGGCCGCGCGCCGGGACCAGCCACTCCATCCGGATCCAGCCGGTGCCGTGGTTGACCAGCTGCTCCATCCGGCCCTTGCGGGTCGCCAGCAGCTGGGTGATCGCGCCCAGGTACTCCTCGGGGGAGTCGATGGTCAGCCGCTCCACCGGCTCACAGGTCTTGCCGTCGATCTCCCGGGTGACCACCTGCGGCTTGCCGACGGTCAGCTCGTAGCTCTCCCGGCGCATCTGCTCGACCAGGATGGCCAGCGCCAGCTCACCGCGGCCCTGCACCTCCCAGGCGTCCGGTCGCTCGGTGGGCAGCACCCGCAGCGACACGTTGCCGACCAGCTCCTTGTCGAGCCGGTCCTTGACCATCCGGGCGGTGACCTTGGCGCCCTTGACCCGGCCGACCAGCGGCGAGGTGTTGGTGCCGATGGTCATCGAGATGGCCGGCTCGTCGACCGTGATCAGCGGCAGCGCGACCGGGTTCTCCGCGTCGGCCAGCGTCTCACCGATCATGATCTCGGGGATGCCGGCGACGGCGATGATGTCGCCCGGGCCGGCCGTCTCGGCCGGCTTACGCTCCAGGCCCTCGGTCATCAGCATCTCGGAGATGCGGACCCGCTGGGTGCTGCCGTCGGTGCGGCACCAGGCCACCGTCTGGCCCTTGCTGATGGTGCCCTGGCGGACCCGGCACAGCGCCAGCCGGCCGAGGAACGGCGACGCGTCGAGGTTGGTGACGTGCGCCTGCAGGGGGGCGTCGTCCTCGTACGCGGGTGCCGGGATGGTGTCCAGCAGGGTGCGGAACAGCGGCTCCAGGGAGGTGCTGTCGTCGGGCACCGAACCGTCGGCGGGCTGGGTCAGCGAGGCGATGCCGTCGCGGGCGCAGGCGTAGACGATCGGGAAGTCGATCTGCTCCTCGTCGGCGTCCAGGTCGAGGAAGAGCTCGTAGGTGTCGTCCACGACCTCCTTGATCCGGGCGTCGGGGCGGTCCACCTTGTTGATCACCAGGATGATCGGCATCCGGGCGCGCAGCGCCTTGCGCAGCACGAAGCGGGTCTGCGGCAGCGGGCCCTCGCTGGCGTCGACGAGCAGCACCACGCCGTCGACCATGGTCAGGCCGCGTTCCACCTCGCCACCGAAGTCGGCGTGGCCGGGGGTGTCGATGATGTTGATGGTGACCGGGTCCGAGCCGTCCGCCGGCAGGTAGCGCACGCCGGTGTTCTTGGCCAGGATGGTGATGCCCTTCTCCCGTTCCAGGTCCCCGGAGTCCATCACCCGCTCGGTGTTCTCGCCGCGTGCGCCGTACGCGCCGGCCTGCCGCAACATGGCGTCGACCAGGGTGGTCTTGCCGTGGTCGACGTGAGCGATGATGGCGACGTTGCGGAGGTCGCTGCGAAGCTGCATACCCTCTATCCTTCCGCCTGCGCTCGCGCAGGCTGCGTCGGGGTCACCCCCAGGTGCCCCTGATCTATGGTGAAACTGCTGTCCGGGTCGTTCCCCCGGCTGGCATGCTGACTCCCGTGTTCCGGGGGCCTGAGTGCATGACCTGCTGACCTGGGTGCAGGGCCTGCCCGCCCTGTGGATCTACCTGGTCGCCGCGCTGATCGTGGCGGGCGAGACCGCGGTGATCTTCGGCCTGCTCGTGCCGGGTGAGGCTACCCTGCTGCTCGTCGGCTTCCTCACCTACAACGGTACCTTGCGGCTCGGGCCGGCGTTGCTCGCGATGATCGTCGCGGCGGTCCTCGGCGACGGGCTGGCCTTCCGCGCCGGACGGCGCTACGGGCCCCGGCTGCGTGCCGGGTTGGGGCACCGGGTGGGGCCCGAGCGGTGGGGCCGGGCCGACGCCATGCTCGCCCGGCTCGGTGGGCGGGGCGTGTTCGCCGCCCGTTGGGTGGCTTTCGCCCGCACCCTGGTGCCCCGGCTGGCCGGCGCGGGCGGCATGCCGTACCGGCGGTTCGCACCGTGGAACCTGGCCGGAGTGATCACCTGGGTGGGCGGCTCGGTCCTGCTCGGTCACCTCGCGGGTGAGTCGTACGACACGGTCTCCCGGCTGCTCGGTCGGGCCACCGGCGTGGCGCTGCTGCTGCTGGCCGGTCTGTTGGGAGTCGTGCTCGCCGGCCGGTGGCTGGGTCGTAACCCCGACCCGGTACGCGCCCTGCTGTCCCGGGCGGGCGCGCTGCCGCCGGTGCGCTGGCTCACAGCCCGCTACGGTGTGCTGTTCTTCCTGGTGGCCATGCGGATCGGGCCGGCCTGGACGCTGCTGCTCAATCTGGCCGCCGGGCTCCTGCTGCTCTTCGCTGCCGGGCTCGCCATCGCCGGACTGCTCGCCGTGGCGATCCGCAACAGCGGGTTGGCCGCGCTGGACGACGCCATCGCGGACTGGTTCGCCGCCCGGCGTACCCCGGGCGCCGCCGACGCCACGATGCTCGTGGTGTCGGTGGTACGAGGGTCGGTGTTGATCGTGTTGGTGGCGCTGGTGGCCGCGGTGCTGGCGTGGCGCAACCGACCCTGGCGTGCGGACCTGCTCAGTGTGGTCGGCACGGTGGGCGCGTTCGTGCCGCTGGTGGTGCTGGCCGTGGTGGCCGAGGTGACCGGGCCGCACGGCACCGCACCGGGTGGCGGCGAGGCGAATCCGCTCTCGACTCAGAACGCCGTGGTCGCGGCGAGCTTCTGCACCCTGGCCTGGCTGGTGTCGCGCAACGCCCGCTGGCCGGTCGCGGTGGCCGCCTGGACGGCCGCCGCCGCGGGGGTGCTCGGGATCGGCGGCGCGCGGCTCTACCTCGGCTTGGAGACGGCGAGCGGGACCGCCGCGGCGGTGCTGCTCGGAGTGCTCTGGACGGTGGTGTTCATCGTCGCCTGGGCCACCCGGGACCGGGCGGTGGGCGACCGGGAACAGCACGTTGATCAGGCCCGCCCGCCGTCGCAGGGGCACCGCCGCCCGGTCGAACCTTGCTAGGGTGCGGCGACGATCACACCGGGAGGCATGGGCATGTTTCGACGGACCGGCCGGCGGGGCGCTGCGGTGCTCGCCGGGCTCCTGCTCGCGAGTGCGCTGGTCGGCTGCGCCGCCAAGGGGGAGAACCCGCAGGACCTGACCGCCCCGGTCGCGGTCACCGATGCGCCGACGGACGCCCCCACAGACGAGGTCTCCGCGGCGCCGAGCCCGTCGCCGACCGCCGTGGCGTCGATGGGTGCCGCGCCGAGCCGTAGCGCGACCCCGACGCCGACGAAGAAGCCGACGAAGAAGCCGAGCCGCACGGCGCCGAAGCCGCTCGCGGTGGCGAAGCCGCCCACCGAGACCAAGGTCCCGCCGGCCCCGCCGAAGCCGGCGCCCAGCTCCTGCAAGCCGAGTTACAAGGGCACCCAGGCGACCCGCGCCGAGGTGAAGGCCGCGTTGACCGACGCGGCCGGCCGCACCTACTGGCCGGTCTCCGCTCCGGACATCAAGATCCCGCTCAACCTGCTCAAGGCCACCGCGTGGCAGGAGAGCGGCTGGCAGTCCAACATCTACGCCTGTGACGGCGGTGTCGGGTTGATGCAGGTGATGCCGGGCACCGCGACCTGGATGAACCAGCGGTTCGAGAAGAGCTACCAGATCGACGACTACCGGGACAACGCCTACCTCGGCGCCACCTACCTGGCCTGGACGACCAAGTACATCGGCGAGATGTACTTCGAATCCGACTTCCGCCTCGACCCGGCCCTGTGCACCACCGAGCTGAACTCCTGCCTGCTCAACGCGGTCATCGCCGCGTACAACTTCGGGCATGGGGCGGTGGCACGGGAGGGGGAGCCACTGGCCATCCCCAACCCGTCGTACGTGCGCAACGTGCGGGCGCTGATGAGCGAGTGCGTCTGCCTGGAGTACTGACCTCGACAGGGGTCGTGTCGGTGTCGCCCCGGCCTGCGCCGCACCCGTCGGTCAGTCGCGTGCGGCGACCGGCTCCGGCGACGCCGCGATGTCCTCCGGGCGGTCGCGGCTGATCCGGCCGGGCCACCAGAAGCGGTCGCCGAGCACGAACGCCAGCGCCGGCACCAGGACCGTGCGGACCAGCAGGGTGTCGAACAGGACACCGATGCAGACGATGATGCCGATCTGGGTCAGCGTGATCAGCGGCAGCACGCCGAGCACGGCGAAGACCGCGGCGAGCAGCACTCCGGCGCTCGTGATCACCCCGCCGGTGACCCGCAGAGCGGAGAGCATCCCGTCGCGGGTGCCCACGCTGCGGGCGTCCTCTCGGGCACGGGTGACCAGGAAGATGTTGTAGTCCACACCGAGTGCCACCAGGAACACGAAGGCGAGCAGCAGCACACCGCTGTCCAGTGCCGGGAAGCCCAGCACGTGATCGAAGAGCAGCCATGCGGCGCCGAGGCTCGCGAAGAACGACGCGATCACGGTGAGCACCAGCAGCACCGGTGCGAGCAGGCCGCGCAGCAGCAGCACGAGCACGGCGCCGACCAGCAGCAGGATGATCGGCAGGATCAGCCGCAGGTCGGAGTCGTTGGCCTTCTCCGAGTCGTAGGTTGCCGCCACGGTGCCGCCGACGAGCGCGCCGGACGGCGGATCGGCACCGTCGACGGCGGGCGGCGCGGAGCCTCCGACGGCGGCGACCGCCGCGCGCAGCGCCTCGATGGCGCGGTCCGCGGCAGTGGTGCCCGGTTCGGCGTCCAGCACCACGTCGACCTGGGCAACGGCCTCACCCGCGTCGCCGGGGCGTACCGAGGCGACCCCGGGCACGGCGCTCGCGGCGTCGGTGACCGCCCGGACGGCCGCCGGGTTGGTGAGCACGGCCACCGGCTGGGTGGTGCCGGCGGGAAACGCGCGGGCCAGGGTCTGCGCACCGGTGACGGCCTCGGGCTCGGCCCGGAACTGCTCGGTCTCGGACAGGCCGGTGCGGATACCGAGCCCACCCAGCGCGAGGCCGCCGAGCAGCAGGGTGGACAGCACCGCGACCACCACCGGGCGGCGTTGCACGGCGGTGCCCAGCCGGCCCCAGAGCCGACCCTCCCGGGCCGGGCCGCCGACCCGGGGTACGAACGGCCAGAACAGGCCCCGACCGAGGAGCACCAGCACGGCGGGGAGCACGAACAGCGCCGAGAGCATGGCGAAGACCACACCGGTGGCGCAGGCCACCGCCAGTGCCCGGTTCGTCTCCTGCTCGCTGAGCAGCAGGGTGAGGACGCCGAGCACCACGGTGCCGCCGCTGGCCAGGATGGGCTCGGCGGTACGGCGCAACGCGGCGCGCATCGCGACGAACCGGTCCTCCTCGCGCCGCAGCTCCTCGCGGTAGCGGGCGATCAGCAGCAGGGCGTAGTCGGTGGCGGCACCGAAGACCAGCACGCTGGCGATGCCGGTGACCTGGCCCGGTTGGAGGTTGATCCCGACCGCCGGCACGATCGTGTCCACCGCGCGCAGGGTGATCTGCTCGGTCACCGCGACCACCACGAGCGGGACGATCCACAGGAACGGGCTGCGGTAGGTGATCAGCAGCAGCAACGCGACCACGGCGGCGGTCACCGCGAGCAGGGTGACGTCGGCGCCGTCGAACACCGAGGACAGGTCGGCGGTGAAGGCCGGGGCGCCGGTCACCTCGACGGTCAGGCTGTCGGGCAGGTCCGCCAGAGCCGCGCGTAGCTGGGTGACCGTCTCGGTGACGTCCTCCTGTCCGCCCGCGGTGTCGAGGGGCACGGCGACGAGGGCCACCGTGCCGTCCGGGGACACCTGGACGGGGCTGACCTGCCCGCCCACCGCGAAGCCGCGCAGGGCGTCGGCGCGGGCGCCGATGGTGGCCCGGTCGGCCTCGCTCAGCGCCCCGCCGTCGTCGCGGCCGACCACCATGATGGCCGGCTGCACGTCACGGGACGGGAGCTGGTCCTGCAGGCGCTGCACCTGGGTCGACTCCCACCGCACGGAGAGACCGGTGGCGGAGACCGGCGCCGGGTTGTCCGGCTGGGGCATTCCGAACACGGCCGCGCCGACGACGATCGCGGCGGCCACGGTGAGCCAGGCGGCCAACCGGCCGCGGGCGACTCTGGTGAACACAGACATCAGCTGACCCCAAGGTCCTTCGGAAACCGAGTATCTCGATAATCGAGATTATCGAGGGCTGTTCTATGCTGCAACCCGGGGGACCGACGACGGGAAGAGCGGCGCGAGGTGGCGACTCACGGCATGTACCGGCGGCGCGACACGCGCCGCGAGCAGCTGGTCGCGGAGATCACCAACAACCTCCGGCGGTACGCGGTGGACGCCCAGCAGGTCGGCCACGCCTTCGCCAACCTGCACGGACTCAACCCGACCGACCTGCAGGCGTTGATCGCGGTGATGGACGCCGAGCTGCTCGGTGACCCGATCACCCCCGGTCGCCTCGGTGAGCAGCTCAACCTCTCCTCCGGCTCGGTGACCGCCCTGATCGACCGGCTGGAGCGGGCCGGCCACATCCGCCGGGACCGGGACACCGTCGACCGCCGCAAGGTGCTGCTGCACTACGCCGACCAGGGAGCCGCCCTGGCCATGGAGTTCTTCCAGCCGCTGGGCGCCCGGACCGACACGGTGATGGCCCGCTTCGGCGAGGACGAGCTGGAGGTGGTGCACCGATTCATGGCGGAGATGAGCGAGTCGCTACGGGGGCACCGCGACGCGGTACGCGCAGCCCGGCCCGAGTCGCCCCGCCGACCGACAGGCTGACCCGTGTCGGACCGGCTCCTCACCCGCCTCGCCGGCGTCGCGCTGCGGTTGCCACCGACCCGCCCCGGCCCGGTACGGGTCACCCGCGACATTCCGATCCGGGCCTGTGACGGTGTGGTGCTGCGCACCGATCACTACGCCCCGCAGGTCCGGGACGCGCCGACCGTACTGATCCGCACCCCGTACGGGCGGGGCGGACCGCTGCGACTGCTCGGCCGGCTGCTCGCCGCGCGGGGCCGGCACGCGGTGATCCAGTCCTGTCGCGGCACCGGTGGTTCCGGTGGGACGTTCGCCCCGCTGGTGCACGAGCGCGACGACGGAATGGACACCCTGGACTGGCTGCGTCGCCAGCCCTGGTGGTCCGGCCAACTCGGCATGTTCGGGATCAGCTACCAGGGGTTCGCACAGTGGGCGCTGGCCGCCGACGCCGGCGAGGAGTTACGCGCGATGGTCGCCGTGGTGACCGCCTCGGCCACCCGGGACTCGACGTACGCGGGGGAGTCCTTCGCCCTGGACACCGTGCTGACCTGGGCGGAGTTGCTGCACGCGCAGACCGTGCCGTGGCTGGCCCGGCAGTGGGAGCTCAAGCGTGGCCAGCCTCGGCTGGCCGCCGCGCTCGCGCACCTGCCACTCGTGGACGCCGACCGGGTGGCCACCGGCGTGACCATCCCGTTCTTCCAGGAGTGGCTGCGCCACCACACCCCGGAGGCCGTGTACTGGCGGAACCGGGTCTTCGCCGACCGGGTGCCCTTGGTGCGGGCGCCGGTGGTCATGGTCACCGGTTGGCACGACATCTTCCTGCCCGCCCAGCTCGACGATTACGCCACCCTGCGCGCCGCCGGTACGGAGCCACGCCTGGTGATCGGCCCATGGACGCACGGCAGCCCCGGTCTGTTCGTGGCCGCGCTGCGGGAGGGGCTGGCCTGGCTCGACGAGCACCTGAACGTCGCGCCACCGGCCGGTGGGCGCTCACGTGCGGGTTCCGCCCCGGTCCGGCTGTTCGTGGGTGGTCCCGGCGGCGGTTGGCGGGACCTGCCGGACTGGCCACCGCCTGCGGTCGAGACCGCCTGGCACCTGCACCCGGGTGGTGAGCTGGCGGTGCGCCAGCCGGTCACGTCGGCGCCGGACGGGTTTCGGTACGACCCGACCGACCCCACCCCGTCGCTGGGCGGGCCGCTGCTCGTCGGCCAGCGGGCCGGTCCGGTGGACAACCGGACCGTCGAGGCCCGCCCCGACGTGCTGACCTACACCAGCGCCCCGCTGACCGGGCCGGTCGAGGTGATCGGTCCGGTACGCGCCGAGATCTACGTCCGCAGCGAGCTGCCGCACCTGGACGTCTACGTTCGACTGTGCGATGTGGACCGGCGAGGTCGCTCGTCGAACGTCTGCGACGGTCTGGTGCGGGTGACACCCGAGCACTTCCCCGCCGACTCGTCCGGCGTGCTGCGGGTTCCGGTCTCGCTCTGGCCGACCGCGTACCGGTTCGCGGCCGGGCACCGGCTGCGGGTGCAGGTCGCCGGCGGCGCCCATCCGCGCTGGGCGCGCAACCCCGGCACCGGCGAAGCCCTCGGTACGGCGGTCACTCTGCGTGCCGGCTGGCGGCAGATTCTGCACGACCCGGCGCACCCCTCCGCCGTGCTTCTGTCGATCATCCACTCTGGTCAGTGATCTCACTCAGAAAATAAATCGCTCTGACCTGGGCATTCATGTATTGATGGGGCTATGGTTGGGTCATCGCCCGGTGCCACGCACAAGTTAGGCCGGGCCCTACCTGAGGCCCACACCGCGCACACACGGTGTGACATCGCTTCTGGTTCCCCGTACTTCCTGAGAGGGGGGCCGATGACTCGCGCCCCATCCAATCTGTTGGCTGTTCGCAGCCTGCTACTCACCCATCTCAACATCGACCCGAACACCGATCGGCCCGAAGACCTCGAGCCTGCGGAGGTCGGCATCGTCGGGGACCCCGCCCACCGGGGTGGTTACCACTGCGGATCGGATCGGGTGGTCACCAATGACTACTCGGTGGTGGAGTCACCCCGGGACAAGGCCGGTCTGACCCTCGACGCGGCGGCGCTGGACGTCGGCGGCTTCGAGGTCCGTTCCGGCGGCCGTACGCACACCCTGTCCAGTTTCTCGCTCTGGTGCGTGGGGCAGTGCGCCGCCAACGCGGCCGACACCCGGGACATCCGGGAGATCATCTACAGCCTCGACGGCTCGACCGTGAAGCGGTGGGATCGTCTCGGCAAGCGCACCACCGGCGACAGCTCGCACCGCTGGCACACCCACTTCAGCTTCTTTCGCGATTCGACAAAGGCGGGCCGCGACCAGCGGCCGCTGTTCCGTCGCTACCTGATTTCCATCGGTCTCCTGGAGGACGACGACATGACCCCCGAAGAGCACGCCTGGCTGGCCACCGTCCACAAGAACATCACCGTGCTCGACGGCCGCAACCCGATCGGACAGATCTACACCCGAATGGCGGAGGGTCGGGACGACACCGGTGCTCCGGTGATCGGCAACTGGAACCTGCAGGCGATGACGAAGCAGCTCACCGCCCTGCAGGCCACGGTCAACGCACTGGCCGGGAAGGCCTCCACCGACGAGACGGTGGTCGCCCAGGGCGTGCTGGCCGGACTGTCACCGGAGAAGATCGCCGCGGCCATCCCGCCCACCGTGGCCAAGCAGGTCGCCGACGAGTTGGCTCGCCGACTGGTCGCCTAGAGCGAGGGGCGACTCGTACCCGCCGGGTCGCCTCTCCTGGCATCCGCAACGACTGTTGGGCAATAAAAATTGCGCAACGGCCGTTGCGGATGCGATTCTGATGGCATGGACAGTCCCGACGTACGCCAGATCACCGACTCGCGGGTCCTCGCTGCCATGGCCCACCCGCTGCGTCGCCGCCTGATGGACGTGCTCAAGGTGCACGGACCCTCGACCGTCGGGCTCCTCGCCGACCGCACCGACCAGGCACCCGCGAACGTCAGCCACCACCTCAAGGTCCTTGCCGCCGCGGACCTCGTCACCGAGGCCCCCGAGTTGGCCCGGGACCGGCGCGAGCGCTGGTGGCGGTTGGTCACCCGAGCGCTGCGCTGGACCAACACCGACTTCGACACCGACCCGGCCGCCCGTGCGGTCGCCGACGCCGCCACCTCGCTCAACCTGGACCGGCACGTCGCCCTGGCCCGGGCGTGGCACGCCGCCGACGAGTCGGCGCAGGCCACCTGGAACGACGCGCCGTTCTCCACCGACCACTGGCTGCGCCTCACCCCCGACGAGTTGGCCGAGCTGAGTCGCGAGATGATCGACCTCCTCGCCCGCTGGGCCGACCGCGACCTGCCCGACGACGGTGCCGACCGCCGGCCGGTCTTCGTGTTCGTCCACGGCGTGCCGGCCCGCCCGTGACCGCCGACACCCGCAGCGACCCGGCCTCGACCCCGGCCCGCCAGGCCGGAGGGCTGCTGCGGCACCGCGACTTCCGGCTGCTCTGGGCCGGTCAGGCGGTCAGCAGCATCGGCAGCAACGTCACCACTGTCGCGCTGCCCCTGGTCGCGGTCACCGTCCTCAACGCCGGGACCTTCCAGGTGGCGGTCCTCACCGCCGCGGCCTGGCTGCCCTGGCTGCTGATCGGCCTGCCGGCCGGCGCATGGGTGGACCGGCTGCCCCGTCGACCGGTGATGGTGGTCTGCGACCTGCTCTGCGCCCTGGCCTTCCTCAGCGTGCCGCTGGCCGCCGTGCTGGACCGGCTCACCGTCGTGCACCTGCTGGTGGTCGCCCTCGGCGCCGGCGCCGCGCGGGTCTTCTTCGAGACCGCCGACCAGGTGTACCTGCCGGTGCTGCTGCGACCCGAGCAACTGCCGGAGGGCAACGCGAAGCTGCAGGCGACCCAGACCGCGAGCTACGTCATCGGACCCGGCCTCGCCGGCCTGATCGCCCAGCTCATCGGTGCCGTGGCCGCGCTGTTGCTGGACGCGCTCACGTTCCTGCTCTCCGCGGTCCTCCTGCTGCGGATCCGCACCGTCGAACCACGCGCTCGCCGAGAAGACCGATCCCGGGCACTACGCCGGGACATCGCCGAGGGCCTGCGCTTCGTCGCGCGGGACCCGTACCTGCGGGTGCTGACGGTCTTCGGCGCGGCCAGCAACATCGGTCTGACCGGCTACCAGGCCGTCCTGGTGGTCTTTCTGGTCCGCGAGTTGCGGCTGGAGCCGGGCCTGGTGGGCGCGCTGGTCGGCGTGATGAGCGCGGGCGGGATCGTCGGCGCGCTGCTCGCCACCACGCTGGCCCGGCGCTGTGGCACCGCACGGGCGCTGCTGGCCGGGGCGGTGCTCACCGGCCCGCCCGCGCTGCTCATCCCGCTCGCCACACCTGGTGTCGGGTTGATCTGGCCGGCACTCGGCGGGGTGCTGATCGGCCTCGGGGTGGCCATCGGCAACGTGGTCAAGGGCGCTTTCCGGCAGGCGTACACGCCGCACCACCTGCTGGGCCGGGTGACGGTGAGCATGCATCTGCTCAACTACGGCACGATCCCGCTGGCGGCCGTGCTGGCAGGCGCCATCGGCGCGCGCTACGGCGTCGAGACGGCGATCGGGGTGATGACCGCCTGGTTGGCGCTCACCCCGTTGATTCTGTTGATCGGGCCAATCCGGAGGCGGCGGGACCTGCCCGCCGCCCCGGCGGCGTCTTGAGTGCGCTGCGACGGCGGCCGGAGGACCGGCCGCCGTCACCGGCACGGAGCTACATCGGGCGGACGTTGTCCGCCTGCGGACCCTTCTGCCCCTGGGTCACCTCGAACTCGACCTTCTGGCCCTCGTTGAGCTCCCGGTAGCCGCTCGAAGCGATGGCGGAGTAGTGGACGAACACGTCCGGCCCTCCACCGTCCTGCTCGATGAAGCCGAAGCCCTTTTCCGAGTTGAACCACTTAACCGTGCCGGTTGCCATGCATCTCTCCCTGTTCAAAGCGGCTGACCCTCGGCCTCTGGCCGATGATCGCCCGTACCTGTCCGACAGTAACGGGCAAAACCCCGATCCGCTGGCCGAAGTGCCGTAGGTCTTCGTGTGAAGTCGGGTGAACTCTGCGCGCCGGCATGCGAAAGCTGCCCCGACCACCCGCCGCTGGGGCATGCTTGCGCCGATGAGGGGTGCCGCAGCCGACGCGCTGACCGAGCTGGAGCGCGAGATCGACGCGCCCGGCGCCGGCCTGGATCGGCTCCGGTTGGTGCCCACCCCGTTCGTACCCGAGGTGCGGCTGCACCTGGCCGAGGACGCGATCGTCTGGTGGGCCCGGATGGAGGCTGCCGTCGGGCACGCCCTGCCGGCGCCGTACTGGGCGTCCGCCTGGGCTGGAGGCCAGGCCCTGGCCCGCCACCTCCTGGACCACCCGGAGCTCGCCGCGGGCCGCCGGGTGCTCGACCTCGCCGCCGGATCGGGGCTGGTGGCCATCGCCGCGGCGCTGGCCGGTGCCGCACAGGTGATCGCCAACGACATCGACCCCTACGCCGTCGCCGCCGTCACGCTCAACGCGCGGGCCAACCGGGTCGCCGTCGACGCCGTCGGAGACGACCTGCTCGACAGCACCGAAGCGGAGGCCGACCTGGTGGTCGCCGGGGACGTCTTCTACGACCGCGCGATGGCCGACCGGATGCTGCCGTTCCTGCAGAGAGCCGCCGCCGGGGGCGCCGAGGTGCTGGTCGGGGACCCCGGCCGGGGGCACCTGCCGGCGGACCGCCTGACGGTGCTGGCCAACTATCCGGTGCCCACCACCGAACCGTCGGTCGACTCGTCGTTACGCCGAGTGCAGGTGCTCCGACCCGCCTGAGGTCAGCCGCCGCCTCAGGGGCGACCCCGAGGCGAATACCAGGGGTCGCTGGGGGCTACGACCGGATGCCCAGGGTGGTGCGGCGGTCATACCGTACGAGGCATGACGCAATGGCTGGCCCAGATCGGAGAACTGCCCGTCCTGCTGCTGATGGGTGCGCTCGGGCTCGTCATGCTCTTCGATGCCGTACCCCTGCTGGGTGTCCTGGTCCCCGGCGACGTGGCGATCCTGGCCGCCGTCGGGGTGGGCCGCCCGACCACCGGGCTGGCCACCTTCGCCGCGGTGCTGGTCGGCTGCCTGGCCGGCTGGTCACTGAGCTTCCTTATCGGCCGCCGCTACTCCGAGCGGTTGCGACACAGCCGGATCGGCGGCTGGATCGGCGAGACGCGCTGGACGGCCGCGGAGGGAATCCTGCGCCGCGGTGGCGGCCGGATGATGATCGTCGCGCCGTTCCTGCCCGTGTTCAACGCGCTACTCCCGCTGGCCGCCGGCGGGCTACGGATGTCGTACCGGCGATTCCTCGGCTGCGCGGCGCTCGGCGCCGCTGCCTGGGCCGGTCTCTACCTCGCGCTGGGCACCGCATCCCGGTCACTCGCCGGGCTGCTGCCGGGGGACCCCAGTCCGCTGCTGGTCACCATGGGGGTCGGGCTGGTGCTGGCGTCCGTCGTGCTGCTGGGGGCGCGGCGGCGGTTGTTCTCGGTGGCTGGGTGACGGGGTCGGGGTTTGCCGGTTGCGGTTTCCGGTGGGGCTTGCTGGTTGCGGTGGGGGGCGGGGGCCTGCCGTGCCCGGCTCCGGGCGGTCAGGCTTGATCCCTGCGCCGGGCACGGCAGGCCCCCGCCCTCGTCGTGGTGGCGGCTCATTCGGGGGAGCCGCCACCACCGACGGTGGTTGATCTTGGTGGTTCTTGGTCCTTGGTGGTTCTTGGTCAGCGTGTGGTTCGTGGCTTTACCAGCCTCGGGTTCGCCACTGGGGGAGGGCCGAGCGTTCTGCTCCCAGGGTGCTGTCCTTGCCGTGGCCCGGGTAGAACCAGGTGTCGTCCGGTAGCTGGTCGAACAGCTTGTGCTCGACGTCGTCGATCAGCGCGGCGAAGCGCTCCGGGTCCTTGTCGGTGTTACCGACGCCACCTGGGAAGAGACTGTCGCCGGTGAAGAGGTGCGGGGTGCCGGCCGGGTCGCGGTAGAGCAGCGCGATCGAGCCCGGGGTGTGCCCCTTGATGTGGATGACCTCCAGCGCGCAGTCGCCGACCGACACGGTGTCACCGTCGGCCAGGTGGTCCGCCTCGATCGGCAGCCCGGCCGCGTCGTCGGCGTGCACCAGCGCCCGGGCGCCGGTCTTGGCGACCACCTCCTCCAACGCCACCCAGTGATCCATGTGCTGGTGAGTCGTCACCACGGCGGTGAGGCCGCCGTCGCCGATCAGGTCCAGCAGCCGGGGTGCCTCGTTGGCGGCGTCGATCAGCACCTGGTCACCGGTGCCCGTGCAGCGCAGCAGGTAGGCGTTGTTGTCCATCGGGCCGACCGACAGCTTGCTGATGGCGAGCCCGTCCAGCTCGCGTACCGCCGGCGCGCCGCCGTGGGTGACGTCTCCGCTGTATGTCATGACGTTTCTATATCCATTCCGGTGGAGTAGGCAGGGGACCGTCGGGGATGACGGAGAGCGGGTCGCCGTCGGCACGGCCGATCAACCAGGCAGCGAGGTCGGGGACGGAACCGGCGACGATCGGGGCGCCGGCGCGGTCGCCGATCACCACCTCGTGCCCGCTGCCGTCGAGGCGTAGCACCATCGATGGCGGTGTCGGCCCCATGGCGTGATGGCTGGCTGCCTCGCGCAGCAGTCGGAGGGCGAACGTCTCCGACCAGTCGGTGGGCCGGTAGTCGGCGGCCAGGTCGAGGTGGTGCACCTCGATCTCGCGCAACCGGCCCCAGACGAGCAGCGCGGCCGGCCACGGGCCCCGACGGGCCTGCACCGTCGCCGCCCAGGCCTCGGCCGGCATCGCCGCGACCGCCTCCTTGAACAGGTCCGCGGTGCGCCGCAGGTCGTCCAGGTGCTCGGCGGGTGGCCGACCCGAGCCCACCTCGATGTCCGTCGTGCGGGCCGCCAGCGAGGCGTACATCGGCAGTGCCTCGCCGGTGCGGGCCGCGGTGAGCAGATTGACGAAGCCGTCGGCGTTGCGCGCCAGGTGCGCCAGCACGTGGCCGCGCGTCCAACCCGGCAGCAGCGACGCGGCGGCCAGGTCCGCGGCGTCGAAGGAAGCCGCGGTACGCAGGAGTCGGCTGGTGGCCGCGTCCACCTCGCCCATCAGCAACAGCGGATCCGTGGTCACCCGTCGACCCTAGCGGTCGGCCGTCGCGCCGTCGCCGGGGAAATCGCTTTCGGCGAGTCGGCGCGGGACCTACCGTCAGCGGCAGACGCGGCACCGGGACATCGGACGGAGGTGGTGATCATGCCGGACGTGGCACGCGTGTTCCGCCATCACCAGCTTCGACACCGATGAGGATGCCATGACGATCGATCTGACCGCCCTCGGCTGGGACGCCGAGCGGGCGGCCTACGCCGCGCGATGCGGCGAACACCACCCTGGCCGGGTGGCCCGGGTGGACCGGGGGGTCTGCACGGTGCTCGCGGCGGCCGGCCCGGTCCGGGCCAGCCTGGGCGGTGCCGTGCTGGCCGCCGCTGCCCGGGACCCGTCCGCGTTGCCCTGCGCCGGGGACTGGGTGCTGCTCACACACTGGCCGGACCGGCGCGTCACCGTGGAGGCGGTGCTGCCGCGCCGGGCCGCGCTGATCCGCCGTACCGCCGGCAAGGACGCCAGCGGCCAGGTGCTGGCCGCCAACCTCGACGCGGCCGCCGTGGTGGAGCCGGTGCACCCCGAGCCGGACGTGGGACGCATCGAACGGCTGCTGTCCCTCGCCCACGAGTCCGGCGCGCGGCCGCTGGTCGTGCTGACGAAGGCCGACCTCGCGGCCGACCCGGCCGCGCTGGCCCGCCAGTTGGCCGCGGTCGCCCCGGGCGTGCCGGTCCTGCCGGTCAGCGCCGAATGTGGCATCGGGCTAGGCCCGCTGCGCGCCGAGGTGACGCCCGGCCGCACGCTCGGCCTGCTCGGGCCGTCCGGCGCCGGCAAGTCGAGCCTGGTCAACGCCCTGGTCGGGGCGGTGATGATGCCCACCCAGGCGATCCGGCGGGTCGACGGCAAGGGCCGGCACACCACCACCTGGCGGGCCCTCGTGCCGATCCCCGGCGGCGGCGCGGTGATCGACACTCCCGGTGTGCGGGCGGTCGGCCTGCTGGACGGCGAGACCGGGCTCGACCGGGCGTTCGCCGATATCGCCGGGCTGGCCGAGGGCTGCCGGTACGCCGACTGCGGGCACGACGGCGAGCCCGCCTGCGCGGTCCGCGAGGCGCTGCAGACCGGCGAGCTCTCCACCCGCCGGTGGGAGAGTTGGCGGCGGCTGCAGGGGGAGGTGTCCCACGAGAGCCGGCGGCGGGAGGCCCGTCTGGCGGCGGAGCGGCGCGGTGGTTGGCGTTCGGCCCGACGTCGGGCAGCCCGGCCCCCGTCGCCCGGGGGTTACTGAGCCGACGCGTGCGACCGACGCGGCCAAGAGCGCCTGATCGGCGCGGCCGACCGGGCTGAGCTGGGGGAATGTGCGGGCGGGGAAAACTGTCGTACCTCGGGGCTAGAGTTGCCGAGGCGTGTTTTCCGCGCTCGCACGACCGCTCAGAATCACCCCAGAGCGGGACAGATCCTTCGCTTCGTCTTCTCCCGGGAGTACACGCACCGTGGCCGACCGACTGATCATCCGTGGCGCGCGCGAGCACAACCTGCGTGACGTCAGTCTCGACCTGCCCCGGGACGCGCTCATCGTGTTCACCGGGCTGTCCGGGTCGGGCAAGTCGAGCCTGGCCTTCGACACGATCTTCGCCGAGGGGCAGCGCCGGTACGTCGAGTCGCTCTCGTCGTACGCCCGGCAGTTCCTCGGCCAGATGGACAAGCCAGACGTCGACTTCATCGAGGGCCTGAGCCCCGCCGTCTCCATCGACCAGAAGTCCACCTCGCGCAACCCGCGTTCGACCGTCGGCACCATCACCGAGGTCTACGACTACCTCCGCCTGCTCTACGCCCGCATCGGCGAGCCGCACTGCCCCGTCTGCGGCGAGCGGATCTCTCGGCAGAGCCCCCAGCAGATCGTCGACCGGGTCCTCACCATGGCCGAGGGCACCAAGTTCATGGTGCTCGCGCCGGTCATCCGCGGACGCAAGGGTGAGTACGTCGACCTCTTCGCCGAGCTGCAGGCCAAGGGCTATGCCCGGGCCCGGGTCGACGGCGTGGTGCACCCGCTGACCGAGCCGCCGAAGCTCAAGAAGCAGGAGAAGCACACCATCGAGGTGGTGATCGACCGGCTCACCGTCAAGCCGAGCGCCAAGCAGCGGCTGACCGACTCGGTCGAGGCCGCCCTGGGTCTGTCCAGTGGCCTGGTGCTGCTCGACTTCGTCGACCTCCCGGAGGACGACCCGGAGCGGGAGCGCCGCTACTCCGAGCACCTGGCCTGCCCCAACGACCACCCGCTCGCCATCGAGGATCTCGAGCCTCGGGTCTTCTCCTTCAACGCGCCGTACGGCGCCTGCCCGGAGTGCACCGGCCTGGGCACCAAGAAGGAGGTCGACCCGGAACTGCTGGTCCCCGACCCGGAGCGGAGCCTGCGCGAGGGCGCCATCCAGCCCTGGTCCACCGGCCACAACCTGGAATACTTCCTGCGCCTGCTGGAGGCCCTCGGCGAGGCCCAGCACTTCGACGTCGACACCCCGTGGCGGGCGTTGCCGGCGCGGGCACAGAAGACGATCCTGCACGGCTCCGACGATCAGGTGCACGTGCGCTACCGCAACAAGTACGGGCGCGAGCGCTCCTACTACACCGGCTTCGAGGGCGTGGTGCAGTGGATCGAGCGCCGGCACTCCGACACCGAGTCCGAGTGGTCCCGCGACAAGTACGAGGGCTACATGCGCGACGTGCCGTGCGCGGCGTGCGGCGGCGCCCGGCTCAAGCCCGAGGTGCTCGCGGTCACGCTGGCCGGCAAGAGCATCGCCGAGGTCTGCAACCTGTCCGTGGGGGAGTGCGCCGACCTGCTCGCCGGCATCGAGCTCTCCGACCGGCAGAAGATGATCGCCGAGCGGGTCCTCAAGGAGATCAACGCCCGGCTGCGGTTCCTGCTCGACGTGGGTCTGGACTACCTCTCCCTGGACCGGCCGGCGGGCACGCTGTCCGGCGGTGAGGCGCAGCGCATCCGGCTCGCCACCCAGATCGGCTCCGGCCTGGTGGGCGTGCTCTACGTGCTCGATGAGCCCTCGATCGGGCTGCACCAGCGCGACAACCACCGGCTGATCGAAACCCTGATCCGGCTGCGCGGCCTGGGCAACACGCTGATCGTGGTGGAGCACGACGAGGACACCATCCGCACCGCCGACTGGATCGTCGACATCGGTCCCGGCGCGGGTGAGCACGGCGGCAAGATCGTGCACAGCGGCTCGGTGCCGGCACTGCTGAAGAACAAGGAATCGATCACCGGGGCGTACCTGTCCGGGCGGCGGTCGATCCCGACGCCGACGAAGCGCCGCCCGCACGATCCGGCGCGGGAGATGGTGGTGCACGGCGCGCGTGAGCACAACCTGCGCAACCTGACCGTCCCGTTCCCGCTGGGCCAACTGATCGCGGTCACCGGGGTGAGTGGCTCGGGCAAGTCGACGCTGGTCAACGACATCCTCTACGCGGTGCTGGCCAACCAGATCAACGGCGCCCGGCTGGTCCCCGGCCGACACACCCGGGTCTCCGGCCTGGAGCACGTGGACAAGGTCGTCGGCGTGGACCAGTCGCCGATCGGCCGGACGCCGCGCTCCAACCCGGCCACCTACACCGGGGTCTGGGACCACGTCCGCAAGCTCTTCGCCGAGACCACCGAGGCGAAGGTGCGCGGGTACGGCCCGGGTCGGTTCTCGTTCAACGTCAAGGGCGGGCGCTGCGAGGCGTGCTCCGGCGACGGCACCATCAAGATCGAGATGAACTTCCTGCCCGACGTGTACGTCCCCTGCGAGGTCTGCAAGGGCGCCCGGTACAACCGGGAGACCCTGGAGGTGCACTACAAGGGCAAGACCGTCTCGGACGTGCTGGAGATGCCGATCGAGGAGGCCGCCGAGTTCTTCTCCGCCATCCCGGCCATCCACCGGCACCTCAAGACGCTCGTCGACGTCGGCCTCGGCTACGTACGCCTCGGTCAGCCCGCGCCGACTCTCTCCGGCGGTGAGGCGCAGCGGGTCAAGCTCGCCTCCGAGCTGCAGAAGCGCTCCACCGGTCGGACGGTCTACGTGCTCGACGAGCCGACCACCGGTCTGCACTTCGAGGACATCCGCAAGCTGCTGATGGTGCTGGAAGGGCTGGTCGACAAGGGCAACACCGTGATCACCATCGAGCACAACCTCGACGTGATCAAGACGGCCGACTGGCTGATCGACATGGGTCCGGAGGGCGGTCACCGGGGCGGCACCGTGCTCGCCACCGGCACCCCCGAGGAGGTCGCCGAGGTGGCCGAGAGCCACACCGGCCAGTTCCTGCGCCAGGTGCTCAAGCTCGACGGCGAGGCGAAGGGCGCGGCCGCCGCCACCACCCGGGCGACCAAGGCCAACGGCGTGACCAAGGCCCGGGCCGGTCGCAAGGTGCCGGCCGCGGCGCGCTGACCCTCGACTCTCCTGGAGCGGGTCTGGTCGCGTACTCCGATCGCGGGGGTGGGTCCGCTCGTGCTCGCGGACGCCGACTGCGGGGCGGGTCCGGTCCGATTCGCGCACGTCCTCGGGGCGTGGGCGAGCCGGACCGGAGCCCGTCCCGTCCCATTTCTCGGGTCGGACAGATGCCGCGGTGAACCATCCGGCACAGTTGCCCGTGTGGAGAAGTGTGCCGGCTTTCCACCCGGCGCAGCGGGCTAGAGAGAGGCGAGGCATGAGTGACGATCAGGCGCTGAGCGGTCCGGGTACGCAGACACGCCGCACCCTGCTCACTGGCGTCGGGGCAGTCGGCGCGGCCGTCGTCCTGGCCGCCTGCGGCAGTGACGACGGCAACGGCAGCGCCGCTCCCACCAGCGGCGGCCCGGCGGTGCCCAGCACCGGAGACGCTGGCGGCGGCGACCGGCAGGGCGCCCAGTCGTTGGCCACCACCGCCGACATCCCGGTCGGCGGCGGAAAGGTCCTCGCCACCGACGGCGTGGTCATCACCCAGCCCACCGCCGGCCAGTTCAAGGGCTTCAGCCCGATCTGCACCCACCAGAACTGCCCGGTGACGAACGTCGACGGCGGCACCATCAACTGCACCTGCCACGGCAGCAAGTTCTCGATCGAGGACGGCTCGGTGAAGGCCGGCCCGGCCACCAAGCCGCTGCCGCCCAAGGAGATCAAGGTCACCGGAGACCAGATCTCACTGGCCTGACGCGTACCTCGCCTGCGTGGTCGACTCGCGTTCCGGGAGTCGGGGTGTCCGCGGCCTGCGACACCCCGACTTCCCGGGAACCGAGTGGATCTAGCGCTCGCGGTGGGTTGTCGGTGCTGCGGACTAGGCTTGCTGGCGTGGCTGACCCCTCGACCTACCGCCCCGCACCCGGCACGATCCCGGAGTCACCGGGGGTCTACCGCTTCCGCGACGGCACCGGCCGAGTGATCTACGTTGGCAAGGCGAAAAACCTGCGCAGCAGGCTCAACTCCTACTTCGGCGACGTGTGGAACCTGCACGAGCGCACGCGGCAGATGGTCACCACCGCCGAATCGGTGGACTGGATCACCGTCGGCACCGAGGTCGAGGCGCTCCAGCAGGAGTTCACCTGGATCAAGCAGTACGACCCCCGGTTCAACGTCCGCTACCGCGACGACAAGTCGTACCCCTACCTGGCCGTCACCCTCGACGAGGAATACCCGCGGCTGCAGGTGATGCGCGGCGCCAAGCGCAAGGGGGTGCGCTACTTCGGTCCGTATTCGCACGCCTGGGCGATCCGGGAGACCCTCGACCTGCTGTTGCGGGTGTTCCCCGCCCGGACCTGCTCCGCCGGGGTGTTCAAGCGGGCCGGCCAGGTCGGCCGTCCCTGCCTGCTTGGCTACATCGGCAAGTGCTCGGCGCCGTGCGTCGGCACCGTCTCCGCCGACGAACACCGCGCCATCGTCGACGGGTTCTGCGACTTCATGGCCGGGCGCACCGACACCATGGTTCGCAAGATCGAGCGCGAGATGACCGACGCGAGCGAGCAGCTGGAGTTCGAGCGCGCCGCCCGGCTGCGTGACGACGTGGCCGCGCTGCGCCGGGCCATGGAGAAGCAAACCGTGGTGTTGGGCGACGGCACCGACGCCGACGTGGTCGCGTTCGCCGACGACCCGCTCGAGGCGGCCGTGCAGGTCTTCCACGTCCGCGATGGCCGGGTCCGCGGCCAGCGAGGCTGGGTGGTGGAGAAGACCGAGGACCTGACCACCGGCGACCTCGTGCACCACTTCTGCACCCAGGTGTACGGGAGCGAGCAGGGCGAAACCGACGTGCCCCGGGAGCTGCTGGTGCCCGAGTTGCCCGCGGACGCCGACGCGCTGGCCGACTGGCTCTCCGACCACCGGGGCAGCCGGGTGTCGCTGCGGGTGCCGCAGCGCGGCGACAAGCGCTCACTCATGGAGACGGTGGAGCGCAACGCCAAGGACGCGCTGGCCCGGCACAAGCTGAAGCGTTCCGGTGACCTGACCACCCGGGGCAAGGCACTGGACGAGATCAGCGAGGCGCTGGGCATGCGCACCTCGCCGCTGCGCATCGAGTGTTTCGACATCTCCCAGATCCAGGGCACCGACGTGGTCGCCAGCATGGTGGTCTTCGAGGACGGGTTGCCCCGCAAGAGCGAGTACCGGCGGTTCATCGTCCGTGGCGCCACCGACGACCTGTCCGCCATGTCCGAGGTGCTCCGCCGCCGCTTCGCTCGCTACCTGGACTCCAGGGCCGAGACGGGCGAGGTCGGGGTGGAGTCGGCCGACGACGCCACCGCCCCGACAGACGCGGTGGAGCCGCAGGTCGGCGTCCTGATCGACCCGACCACCGGCCGGCCGCGAAAATTCGCGTACCCGCCGCAGCTGGTGGTCGTCGACGGCGGCGCCCCGCAGGTCGCTGCGGCCGCGCAGGCCCTCGCCGACCTGGGCATCGAAGACGTGGCTCTGTGCGGGCTGGCCAAGCGGCTGGAGGAGGTGTGGCTCCCCGACGACGAGTTCCCGGTTATCCTGCCGCGCACCTCGGAAGGGCTCTACCTGCTGCAACGGGTCCGCGACGAGGCCCACCGGTTTGCCATCACCTTCCATCGGCAGCGGCGTTCCAAGCGGATGACCGAGTCGGCGCTGGACCACGTGCCCGGCCTGGGAGAGGTGCGGCGCAAGGCGCTGCTGCGTCATTTCGGCTCACTCAAGCGGCTCTCAGCCGCAACAGTCGAGGAGATCACCGAGGTGCCCGGGGTGGGCCGACGTACCGCCGAGGCGATCCTGGCCGCCCTCGACAAGGACACGAAAGCCGACGACGGCGCAGCCGCGACACCAAACCCCTAAGCCCCGCCCCGCCTGCCTCGCCCCGCTCGCCCTCGCCAGTCAGTCGGTGGTGCGTTTGTCTCGTCATGATCGTGCTCGATCCTGGTTGTAGTTGCCTCGTTCGTGGTTGAGGGCCCTGTTTCCTGGATCGAGCACGATCTTGGCCGGCGGGCCCTGTCCCAGCGGTGCGCGCCCGCGTCCCGTGGGTGGTTTCCCCGGCGGTGTGAGGGGTGACAACCCGACCAGGCCTGGTCGGGAGTGGGTTGGCGTGGGACCTCTGTCCGGTTTGCCCCCAGGCGCCGAGGTGGTCGACTCCTCGGGCCCGACCCAGGGTCGCCAAGCCGGACGACTCGGCCGTGATCGACTCCATATCGCCGATGTGGGGGTATCCCGCCCGGGGGATACCGCCATGTCGGCGAAACGGTGTGGATCACGCCTCGGCGCCCACGATGCGGGATCATCAGACCACCGATCTGTTCTGTATGGGTGGTTTCGTCCGGTGGTGGGGGTCACCGTGGCGGCGGAATCGGGGGCCGGCCGGGGTCGTTATACCTGGCATGCCGCCGGAGCCCCCGGGCTCAGGCGCGCAACAGCCCCGGACCCCGGGTGCGCGGCAGTCTCCGGGAACACCCGCCAGGCCGCCACGGTTACATCCCCCGCAGCCGGCCCACGGAACATCCGCCGGGTCGCCACGGTTACATCCCCCGGCCGCCCAAGCGGCAGGCCAACCCCGGGAGTTCGGCGGAATGACCCGCCACCCCGGGTCGTTACAACCCCGTTGAGACGCCCCGATGCCGGCCCGTTGCGGGCTGCCGGGCAACCTCCAGGACTTCTTCCCGCAGCACACCCACCCCCCGAGTGTGTGTTGCGTACCCCCATCGCAGAGGAGCACGCCATCATGCGTACCGATCTGATCCGTAAGACCGCCCTGACCGCTGCTGGGCTCGCCTTCACCGGCGGCGCCATCGCCGGCCCCGTCACCGCCGCCTACGCCGCGTCCGACGCCAAGCCGACCTCGCAGACGCAGAACGACCGCAAGCCCTCCGGTGAGCGGGAGCTCGGTGTCCGCTACGAGGCGCAGCCGAACTTCTACTACTGCGGGCCCGCCGCGACCCGTAACGCCCTGTCCGTGCAGGGCAAGAACATCAACGTCGACGACATGGCCAAGGAGATGGGCACCACCGAAGCCGGCACCAACTCCATCAACGACATCACCCCCGTGCTGAACAAGGAAACCGGCAAGCCCGACGCGTACCGGTCCGTGGAGATCAGCAACCCCAACGCTGACACCAAGCAGACCGACACCCTGCGCACCGACGTCGTCCACACCGTCGACCAGGGCCGCGCCGTCGTCGCCAACATCGCCGGCACCAGCACCGACACCACCGGCACCACCCACTCCTACGAAGGCGGGCACTACATCAGCGTCGTCGGCTACCACGACAACGGCAACACCGTCACCATCGCCGACTCCGCCGACCCCAACCAAGCCGCCTACGACATCACCATCGAGCACCTCGCCGACTGGATCGCCACCCGCGGCTACGCCACCAGCTGACCCCCGCACCACCACGACCACACCGAAGGGCCGGACCCCACCACGGGGCCCGGCCCTTCGGCATGCCTTCAGTCGGTGGCGAGGACGGTGAGGATCTGCTCGCCGTACTTGGCGAGCTTGTTCTCGCCGACGCCGCTGACGCGGGACAGGTCGGCCAGTGTGGCCGGCGCGTCGGTGGCGATCTGGCGCAGCGTCGCGTCGTGGAAGACCACGTACGCCGGGACGCCCTGCTCTTTGGCGGTGGCCGCCCGCCAGCCGCGCAGCCGCTCGAAGAGCGACGTGGCGGCCGGCGTCAGCTCGGCCACGACGGTGGCCGAGCCGCGCGGCTTCGACGAGCGGCTCGAGGCCGGCTTCTCCGGTTCGCGGCGCATCGTCACCGTGCGGCGGCGACCCAGGACGTCCGCGCTCGCCTCGGTCAGGGCGAGCGTGCCGTAGTCGCCCTCCACGGCGAGTAGCCCCTCGGCGAGCAGTTGCCTGACCACGCCTCGCCACTCCGCCTCACTCAGCTCCGAACCGATGCCGAAGACGGTCAGCGAGTCGTGACCGTACTGGCTGATCTTGTCGGTCTGCTTGCCGAGCAGGATGTCGATGCAGTGCCCGGCGCCGAACCGCTGGTTGCGTTCGCGGTCGAGACGGAAGACGGCGGAGAGCAACTTCTGGGCGGCGACGGTGCCGTCCCAGGACTCCGGTGGGGTGAGGCAGGTGTCGCAGTTGCCGCAGGCGGACGTCGTCGTCTCGCCGAAGTATTCGAGCAGTTGGACCCGTCGACAGCGCACCGTCTCGCAGAGGGCGAGCATCGCGTCCAGGTGTGCGGCGAGGTTGCGGCGGTGGGCGAGGTCGCCGTCGGACGTCTCGATCATCTTGCGTTGCTGGACCACGTCCTGCAGTCCGTACGCCAGCCAGGCGGTGGACGGCAGGCCGTCCCGCCCGGCGCGGCCGGTCTCCTGGTAGTAGCCCTCGACGGACTTGGGCAGGTCGAGGTGGGCGACGAATCGGACGTCGGGTTTGTCGATGCCCATGCCGAAGGCGATGGTGGCCACCATCACCAGGCCGTCCTCCCGCAGGAAGCGCTGCTGGTTGGCGGCGCGGGTCGCCGCGTCCAGACCGGCGTGGTACGGCAGGGCGGCGACCCCGTTGGCGGTGAGGAACTCCGCCGTCTTGTCGACCGAGGCCCGGGACAGGCAGTAGATGATCCCGGCGTCACCGGGGTGCTCGTCGCGCAGCAGGGCCAGCAGTTGCTTGCGGGGCTCCCGCTTGGGCACGATCCGGTACTGGATGTTGGGCCGGTCGAAACTGGCCACGAAGTGGCGGGCGTCGTCGAGCTGGAGCCGGCTGGCGATCTCGGTGCGGGTGGCGCTGGTCGCGGTGGCGGTGAGCGCGATCCGGGGCACCTGGGGCCAGCGCTCGTGCAGCATCGACAGCGCCAGGTAGTCGGGGCGGAAGTCGTGCCCCCACTGGGACACGCAGTGCGCCTCGTCGATCGCGAACAGGGAGATGCGCCCACGGTCCAGCAGGGCGAGGGTGGATCGGACGCCGAGCGCCTCCGGGGCAAGGTAGAGCAGGTCCAGCTCGCCGGCGACGAAGGCGGCCTCGACCCGGCGTCGGGCGTCCAGGGTCTGGGTCGAGTTGAGGAAGCCGGCACGCACGCCGACCGCGGTGAGCGCGTCCACCTGGTCCTGCATGAGCGCGATCAGCGGGGACACGACGACCGCGACCCCGTGGCGGACCAGGGCTGGAATCTGGTAGCACAACGACTTGCCGCCACCGGTGGGCATCAACACCAGTGCGTCGCCACCGGCGACCACATGGTCGATCACGTCCTGCTGGAAACCGCGGAAGGCGTCGTAGCCGAACACCCGGCGCAGCACCGGCAGAGCGTCCTCGGTGCGCAGGTCGGTGGGAGAAGCCATCCGCGGAGTCTACGAGCCGACCCCGACAGCGCCTGCCCGGCGCACCCGAGTGGCGGCGCGCCAGGCGCACCCGACAGTGCCTGCCCGGCGCACCCGACTGGCGGGCGCGCCGGGGACGGGGTCAGCTGGGCTGGCTGGACCGGTTCGCGAGGCCGCGCGGCGGGGCCTTCATTCCGACCACGATGTCGACGATCTCGATGTAGCGGGCCTTGTTGCCCATGCGGAAGGCGGTGGCCGCCGCGTTGATCTCCTCCAGGGTGTCGGCCTCGACCATGGTGACCTGGTCGTACTTGCCGTTCACCCCGGTCGTCACGACGTGGGTGAGCTGCTTGGCGAAGCGGCCCAGGTCCCGCGCGTGCTCGGCGGAGACCTCGTGGATGCCCTCCCGGCCGAGGGCGAAGTACTCCGGGTTGATCCGCATGAACAGGAAGCCGATGTATTTGTTCTTGTCCGCAAGGTCGTGCATCGCACCCTCCCAGTGTCGGTCTGACCTGCGACGATCACGAAGAGCTTATTGATGATTACTGATCGTCATCAAGGGCGGTGACTGTCGGGAGGGCGACCCGCGCCGGCTGGTCGAGGGACGACCCGCGACGGGTGCCGGCCGTCGGCTGGGCGGCGGGATAGAGTCGCTGATTGACCTATCGCGGCCGAGGGCGGCCGCGGCGCCACAGCTTGGGGGTACGGGTGAGCGAGGCGCGCACAGCCGGCGGACGGATCGACGATCCGAGCGCCGTCGACGGGCAGTTGGCGGCGGAGTCGGAAACCACCCTCGTGGTGGTCACCGGCGTCTCCGGGGGCGGCCGCAGCACGGTTGCCCGGGCGTTGGAGAACGTCGGCTACTACGTCGTCGACAACCTGCCACAGGCACTGATGCTGGACATGGCCGAGTTGGCGTTCAAGGCGGGCGGCGCCGCTCGGCGTACCGCGATGGTGCTGGACGTGCGGTCGCGGGCCTTCTCCACCGACCTGGCCGGGGCGATCCGGGAGCTCAAGGAGCGCGGCTTCTCGCCCCGGGTGGTCTTCGTCGACGCGGACGACGAGGTGTTGATCCGGCGGTTCGAGAGCGTTCGCCGTTCGCACCCGTTGCAGGGCGACGGGCGGTTGGCCGACGGCATCGCCGTGGAGCGGGGGCTGCTGGAGGAGGCGCGCGACCAGGCCGACGTGATCATCGACACCAGCCACCTCAACGTCAACCAGCTCCGTCGGCGCATCGAGGAGCTGTTCGGCGGCGAGGACGCCCGCCGGCTGCGGGTCACCGTGTTGTCGTTCGGCTTCAAGTACGGCCTGCCGCCGGACGCGGACTTCGTGCTGGACGCCCGGTTCCTGCCCAACCCGTACTGGGTGCCGGAGTTGCGCGAGCACACCGGGCGGGAGGAGGCGGTCAGCGCGTACGTGCTGGGCCAGGAGGGCGCGGACGCCTTCGTCACCTCGTACGCGGACCTGGTCAACGCCACCACCATCGGCTTCGAGCGGGAGGGCAAGCGGTACCTGACGGTCGCCGTGGGCTGCACCGGCGGCAAGCACCGCAGCGTGGCCATCGCCGAGGAGTTGGCCAGCCGGCTGCGTCACTCGGGGCTGGCGGCCAACGCCCAGCACCGTGATCTGGGGCGCGAATGACGGCCCGCCGGGTGGTGGCGTTCGGCGGTGGGCACGGCCTCTCCGCCTCGCTGCGGGCGTTGCGTCACTGCGCACCCGAACTCGACTTCGACATCACCGCGGTGGTCACCGTCGGTGACGACGGCGGCTCCAGTGGCCGCCTGCGTGCCGAGCGCGGTGGGCTGCCTCCGGGTGATCTGCGCCAGGCTCTGGTGGCGCTGGCCGGGGACCACCCGGCCACCCGGCGCAGCGCCGGGCTGTTCCAGCACCGCTTCGCCGCTTCTGCCGGCGTACCCCAGACCGCTGCGGGGGATCCGACGGACCTGGCGGCGGCCGGCGGTTCTGCCGGGCCGGCGGCGGCCGGTGGTTCTACCGGGCCGGCGGCGGCCGGTGGTGTCGCCGGGCCGGCGGCGGGTGGCGACGGGCTGGCCGGGCATGCGGTGGGCAACCTGGTGCTCTGCGGTCTCATGGAGCTGCTCGGCGACCCGGTGGCCGCGCTGGAGCACGCCGGTGCGATGCTCGGCACGGTTGGCCGGGTGTTGCCGATGTCCCGCCAGCCGGTCGGCATCGAGGCGCGGGTCCGCGGGGCCGACCCGGCCGCCCCCGACGAGGTGCACACGGTGCGCGGGCAGCACCAGGTGGCCGTGACCACCGGGCGGGTCGAGTCGCTGCGCCTCACCCCCGCGGCCCCGGCGGCCTGCGCCGAGGCCATCGAGGCGATCATGGCGGCGGACTGGTTGATCTTCGGGCCGGGCAGCTGGTACACCAGCGTGCTTCCGCACCTGCTGGTGCCGCAGTTGGCCGACGCGATCGTGTCGACCTCGGCCCGGCGGTTGGTCACGCTGAACCTCGCCGCGGAGAAGGAGACCCTCGGGCTCTCCGTCGCCGGTCACCTCGCGGCCCTGCACCAGTACCTGCCCGAGCTGAAGGTGGATCTCGTGCTCGCTGATGCCAAGGCGGTGGGTGACCCCGAACCGGTCGAACGTGCGGCAGAATCGCTGGGTGCCCGCCTGGTCCTCGCCCCCGTCGCCGTCAGCGACGGCACTCCCCGCCATGATCCGGCTGCCCTGGGCGCCGCGCTGGTGCCTGTCCTGCGCGCCGATCGTTAGACACGTACGTAATCTCCGGCGACACGCCGGAACCGGTCCGTGAGGGGACGCACAATGGCGATGACGGCCGCGGTCAAGGACGAGCTGAGTCGGGTCGACGTGCCCAAACCCTGCTGTCGGCGGGCGGAGATGGCGGCTCTGCTGCGCTTCGCAGGCGGGCTGCACATCGTCTCCGGCCGCGTGGTGGTGGAGGCGGAGTTGGACACCGGGGCGGTGGCCCGGCGGCTGCGCCGCGAGATCGCAGAGGTCTACGGATACCCGAGCGAGATCCACGTGCTGGCCTCCGGTGGGCTGCGCAAGGGCAGCCACTTCATCGTGCGGGTCGTCAAGGACGGCGAGGCCCTCGCGCGGCAGACCGGCCTGCTCGACGTGCGGGGCCGCCCGGTGCGTGGGCTGCCCCCGCACGTGGTGGCGGCGAACGTCTGCTGCGCGGTCTCCGCGTGGCGGGGCGCGTTCATGGCACACGGTTCGCTCACCGAGCCCGGCCGCTCCAGCGCCCTGGAGATCACCTGCCCGGGGCCGGAGTCGGCGCTGGCACTGGTCGGCGCGGCCCGCCGCATCGGCATCACCGCGAAGAACCGCGAGGTACGCGGCGTGGACCGGGTGGTGGTCAAGGACGGCGACGCGATCGCCGCGTTGCTCACCCGCATCGGCGCGCACTCCAGCGTGCTGGCGTGGGAGGAGCGGCGGGTGCGCCGCGAGGTACGGGCCACCGCCAACCGGCTCGCCAACTTCGACGATGCCAACCTGCGCCGCTCGGCGCGCGCGGCGGTCGCCGCCGCCGCCCGGGTCACCCGCGCCCTGGAGATCCTCGCCGACGAGGTGCCCAACCACCTGACCGACGCCGGACGGCTGCGCCTGGAGCACCGGCAGGCCTCGCTGGAGGAGTTGGGCGCGCTGGCCGAGCCGCCGTTGACCAAGGACGCCATCGCCGGGCGGATCCGCCGGCTGCTGGCGCTGGCCGACAAGCGGGCCCGGGACCTCGGCATCCCGGATACGGAAGCAGCCGTCACGCCCGACATGCTCGTGGTCTGATAGGACGGTGGGGCCGCACAACGCGCCCGGGAGCACGACCCGGCGCAGTGTGGTCTCGCACGCTCGGATAAGGTCGCTGCGTACGGCAAGGGGGCCGACACGAGGCACTCCTCGTCGTGCGCACCGCCTCGGGCGGTCAGGTCCTCAGACCGCGGCGGGGTGGCCTAGACGAACCGTCAGCGGCCGGTCCAACGGTCGGCGCACACCACTCCGCCGGCCCGTTGTCTGAGGCCGGCAGACCAGAACGCGAGGAGATGGGACCTGTGACCATCCGGGTTGGCATCAACGGCTTTGGCCGAATTGGCCGTAACTTCTTCCGGGCAGTGCTGGCGTCTGACGCCGACATCGAGGTCGTGGCGGTGAACGACCTGACCGACAACGGCACGCTCGCCCACCTGCTCAAGTACGACAGCATCCTGGGTCGCCTGCCCTACGAGGTCAAGGCCACCGCCGACGAGATCACCGTCGGTGGCAAGACCATCAAGGCGTACGCCGAGAAGGACCCGTCGAAGCTGCCGTGGGGCGAGGTCGGCGCCGACGTCGTCATCGAGTCGACCGGCTTCTTCACCGACGCCACCAAGGCGAAGGCGCACGTCGACGGCGGGGCCAAGAAGGTCATCATCTCCGCCCCGGCGAAGAACGAGGACGTCACCGTCGTCATGGGTGTCAACCACGACACCTACGACCCGGCGAAGCACACGATCATCTCGAACGCTTCGTGCACCACCAACTGCCTCGCCCCGATGGCGAAGGTCCTGCACGACACGTTCGGCATCCAGCACGGCCTGATGACGACGATCCACGCGTACACCCAGGACCAGAACCTGCAGGACGCGCCGCACTCGGACCTGCGTCGGGCCCGAGCCGCCGCGCTGAACATCGTCCCGACCTCCACCGGTGCCGCCAAGGCGATCGGTCTGGTCCTGCCGGACCTCAAGGGCAAGCTCGACGGGTACGCCCTGCGGGTGCCGATCCCGACCGGCTCGGTCACCGACCTCACCGTCAACGTGGCTCGCGAGACCACCGTGGACGAGGTCAACGCCGCGCTGAAGGCCGCCGCGGACGGCCCGCTCAAGGGCATCCTGGTCTACAACGAGGACCCGATCGTCTCCACCGACATCGTCACGGACCCGGCGTCGTGCATCTTCGACGCGCCGCTGACCAAGGTCGTGGGCAACCAGGTCAAGGTCGTCGGCTGGTACGACAACGAGTGGGGCTACTCCAACCGTCTCGTCGACCTCGTCAAGCTGGTCGGTAGCTCGCTGTGAGCATCCGGACCCTCGACGATCTGCTCGCCGAGGGGGTGTCGGGTCGGCGCGTGCTGGTGCGCGCCGACCTGAACGTCCCGCTCGACAAGCAGACCGGTGCCATCACCGACGATGGGCGGATCCGCGCGGTGCTGCCGACCCTCGGCGCGCTGGTCGAGGCCGGCGCGAAGGTTGTCGTCTGCTCGCACCTGGGCCGTCCGAAGGGCGCACCGGACCCGCAGTTCAGCCTCCGCCCGGTCGCCGGGCGGCTCGGTGAGCTGCTCGGCGCGCCGGTGCACTTCGCCACCGACACCGTCGGGGATTCGGCCCGTTCCACCGTCGCGGACCTGGCCGACGGCCAGGTCGCCCTGTTGGAGAACCTGCGCTTCAACGCGGGGGAGACCAGCAAGGACGAGGCCGAGCGGGGCGCCTTCGCGGACCAGCTCGCCGCGTTCGGCGACGCGTACGTGGACGACGCGTTCGGTGCCGTGCACCGCAAGCACGCAAGCGTCTACGACGTGCCGCCCCGGCTGCCGCACGTCGCGGGCCGCCTGGTGCTGCGCGAGGTCGAGGTGCTCTCCAAGCTCACCAGTGACCCCGAGCGGCCGTACGTGGTGGTGCTCGGTGGGTCGAAGGTGTCCGACAAGCTCGCCGTGATCGAGGCGCTGCTGCCCACGGTCGATCGGCTGCTCATCGGTGGCGGGATGTGCTTCACCTTCCTCAAGGCCCAGGGCCTGGAGGTGGGCACCTCGCTGCTGGAGAAGGACATGGTCGAGACGTGCCGCAACCTGCTCGAGCGGTCCGGCGGCAAGATCCTGCTCCCGGTCGACGTGGTGGTCGCGGACGCGTTCGCCCCGGACGCCGCGCACGACACGGTCCGCGTCGACGGCATCCCGAGCCACCGGCTCGGCCTGGACGTCGGCCCGGAGACGGTGGCCGGCTTCACCGCCGCGCTGTCCCCGGCGAAGACGATCTTCTGGAACGGCCCGATGGGCGTGTTCGAGATGCCGGCCTTCGCGGCCGGCACCCGGGGGATCGCCGAGGCGATCACCAAGGCCGACGCGTTCAGCGTCGTCGGCGGCGGCGACTCGGCGGCGGCGGTCCGTGCCCTGGGGCTGGACGAGTCGTCCTTCGGGCACATCTCCACCGGCGGCGGCGCCTCCCTGGAATACCTCGAGGGCAAGGCCCTCCCCGGCATCGCAGCCCTGGAGAACTGAATGGCGAGCACCACCCGCCGGCCGTTGATGGCCGGCAACTGGAAGATGAACCTCAACCACCTCGAGGCCAACCTGCTGGTGCAGAAGCTGGCGGCGAGCCTCACCGAGAAGCAGCTCACCGACGTCGAGACGGTCGTGCTGCCGCCCTTCACCGACCTGCGTACCGTGCAGACCGCGGTGGACGGCGACAAGCTGCTCATCGGCTACGGCGGGCAGGACCTCTCCCCGCACGCGTCCGGCGCGTACACCGGGGACATCTCCGGTCCGCTGCTGGCGAAGCTCGGCTGCACGTACGTGGTGGTCGGGCACTCCGAGCGGCGGGCCTACCACCACGAGGACGACGCCGTGGTCAACGCCAAGGTGAAGGCGGCGCTGACGCACGGCCTGACGCCGATCCTGTGCGTGGGCGAGGGGCTGGACGTGCGCGAGCAGGGCACCCACGTGGCGCACTGCGCCGACCAGCTCGACGGGGGCCTCGCCGGGCTCACCGCCGAGCAGGTCCGGCAGGTCGTGATCGCGTACGAGCCGGTCTGGGCGATCGGCACGGGCAAGACCGCGACGCCGGAGGACGCCCAGGAGGTCTGCGGCGCGGTCCGGCAGCGGCTGGTGGAGCGCTTCGGCCAGGACACCGCCGACCAGGTCCGGGTCCTCTACGGCGGCTCGGTCAAGGCGTCCAACATCGCCTCGATCATGGCCCAACCGGACGTGGATGGGGGCCTGGTGGGGGGCGCCAGCCTGGACGCTGAGGAATTCGCTCAGATCTGCCGGTTCCCGGAGCACCTCGCCCGCTGATCGCTCGGTATCCTTGACACCGCCCGTCCGCCGGTCGGTGCCACCGTGCCCGATCAGACCGGGCGAGGATCGCTACGAGAGGAACTGACCCCAGCCATGCCGATCTGGTTCGCATACACGTTGATCGTGTTGCTGGTCATCACGAGCATTCTGCTCACCATGCTGATCTTGCTGCACCGCGGCAAGGGCGGCGGTCTGTCGAGCATGTTCGGCGGTGGCGTCAGCTCCAGCCTCGCCGGCTCCTCGGTCGCGGAGAAAAACCTGGACCGCTACACCGTTCTGGTGAGCGTCGTCTGGTTCGCCGCCATCGTCGGGCTCGGGCTCTGGCTTCGCCTCCAGATGAACAGCGGCGCCTGAGCTAGCTCGTAAAGTCGTAGAATCTGCGCGCGGTTCGTCACTCGACGGGCCGCGCGCAGGCTTTTCTCCGCTGCACCGCGTCGCCCGCCGCCCACCCCTGAAACGACGGCGGGTCCCCTCCGACGACAGGAGCGAGCAGCCGTGCCCAGTGGCAACGTCATCCGCGGCGCCCGAGTCGGGTCCGCACCCATGCGCCCCGACGAACGGCACCAACCCGCCCCCCGACAGGACGTCACCTACTGGTGCCGCAACGACCACCGGATCGACATCCGGATCGCCGCGGACGCCGAGGCACCCGCCCTGTGGGACTGCCCCCGGTGCGGCCTACCCGCCGGTCGGGACGCGCTGAACCCGCCAGGCCGGGTCCGCGCCGAACCGTACAAGAGCCACCTGGCGTACGTGAAGGAGCGGCGTACCGCCGAGGAGGGCGAGGCGTTGCTGGCCGAAGCCCTCGCCGCGCTACGCCGTCGGCGCGGCGAATAGCGGGCCCCTCCTCGCGCTCAGCGCAGGCTGCGTAGGCGGGCCGGTACGTCGGCTGCCGCCGCCCGGTCCAACAGCCAGCGGGTGCGGTCCACGCCGTGCACCCCGGCGGCCGGCAACTGCACCGGTCCCGCGCCGGCCAACGCCATACCCACCGCGCGTGCCTTGTCGGCGCCTCCGGCCACCAGCCAGACCTCCTCGGCGGTGTTGATCGCCGGCAGGGTGAGCGTGGTCCGCATCGGCGGCGGCTTGGGGCTGCCCCGCACGGCGCTGACCGGCCGGGTCTCGTAGTGCACCGGGTGCTCGGGGAAGATCGAGGCCACATGCCCGTCCTCGCCGACGCCCAGCATCAGCACGTCGAAGTGCGGCAGTGTGGCGTGCCCGGGCCGGGCTGCGCGCGCCAACTCCTCGGCGTACGCGGCTGCCGCCGCCTCGGGGTCGTTGCCGGTCGGGCCGTCGGAGGCCGGCATCGGGTGCACCCGGGCCGGGTTCAGCGGCACCACGTCCAGCAGGGCGGCTCGGGCCTGGGTCTCGTTGCGGTCCGGATCACCGGCGGGCAGGAACCGCTCGTCACCCCACCACACGTCGACGCGGGACCAGTCGACCGCGTCGCGGGCCGGCAGCGTCGCCACCGCCCGGTACACGGCCGCGGCGACCCGACCACCGGTGAGCACCACCGAGGCCTCACCCCGGTCCGCCTGGGCGTCGAGCAACTTCACCAGCAACCGGGCCGCCACGGCCTGCGCCAGCAGGTCGGCGTCGGCGTGGACGGCGACACTCGCCTCACTCATGGGTTGCGCCTTCGTCTCTCGGACCGCGGGGCGGTCGCTGTCGCGTCGTGCCCGGGCCGGTGTGCCCGAGGTGGCGGGGCGAATGCCCCGGAGGTTCCGAGGGCAGGGCCCGGTCTCAACCCGGCCCTGCCCCGAGGTCGTGCCCCGGTGGGGCTCAGCCCTCGCCGCTCGTGCCGGAGTGTGCGGCGACCCCGGCCTCGGCGCGCTGCGCGGTGGCCGGGTCCTTCCAGACGTGCACCCGCTGCGGGGGACGCTGCTCCAGCCCACGCAGCCCGACCGTCGCGCCCAGCGCCTCCGCGTACACCTGGTCGGCGTCCAGACGGCGCAGCTCCTCCGCCAACTCGTCACCGAGCGGGCGACGGACCAGCGGCAGGGCCCGGTCGTCCTGGCCGGTCCGCCGGAACACGGCCATGCTGTCCTCGCGGGTGAGGATCAGCTGGTCGCCGTTGGCGCAGCTCAACTGCACCTCCCGCATCCGGGGGAACTCGTTGGTGTCCACCCGACGCGGGGTGATGCCGAGCCGGCTGGCCAACCAACCGACCATCAGCGTCGCGGTCGGGTCGGTGGGCGGCGCGACCACGGTCGCCTCGACGACCTGCTCGCTGGCGGTGTCGAACGCACCGGCGACCAGGGTGCGCCAGGGGGTGATCCGGGTCCACGCCAGGTCGGTGTCGCCCGGGGCGTAGTCCCGGGCACGCTGCCGCAGCGCCTCCACCGGGTCGGCGGCCTGCGCGGAGTCGGTGATCCTCCGGTCGGCGACCACCCCGAGGAAGTCGGTGGCGATCTCCGCCGGCGGCTCGCCGTGCCACCAGGTGACCACGGGCACGTCGGGGACGAGCAGCGGCATCACGACCGACTCGGCGTGCAGCGCCAGCCGACCGTACATCCGGGTGACCACCGCCTCGCACGGACCGAGCCGGCCACCGACCACGATCTCCGCGTCCAGCCGGTTGCGGTCCCGTTCGATCTCGGACCGAACCACCACCACCAGCCGGCACGGGTGGGCGGCGGCGGCGATCGTCGCCGCCGCCTCCGCCTCCCGGACCCGCTTCTCGTCCACCACCACGATCAGGGTGAGCGCCATGCCGCTGGCCACCCCGCCGGCGCTGCGCCGCTCGGCGGCGAGCGCCTTGACCACCTCGTTGCCGGTGGTATCCCACAGCCCGATCACTGGAGCCTCCTGCTCTGCGTCATGGTGAGGTCGCCGCGCTCGCTCACGCGCGCCGCCATGCGCGGCCCTCGCGGGCCAGCATTTCGTCGGAGGCCCGTGGCCCCCACTCGCCGGCCCGGTACGGCTCCGGCTTGGTGCCCGCCCAGGCGTGCTCCAGCGGGTCGATGACCTGCCAGCTCTGCTCGACCTCGGCCGCGTCCGGGAACAGGGTGCGGTCGCCGATCAGCACGTCGAGAACCAGCCGCTCGTACGCCTCGGGGCTGGACTCGGTGAACGCCTCGCCGTACTGGAAGTCCATCGCGATGTCGCGGACCTCCATCGTGGTGCCCGGCACCTTCGAGCCGAACTTGAGCACCACGCCCTCGTCCGGCTGAACCCGGATGACCAGCTGGTTGTTGCCCAGCGACTCCATGTCGGCGTCGTTGAACGGCAGGTGCGGCGCCTTCTTGAACATGATGGCGACCTCGGTGACCCGCCGGGGCAGCCGCTTGCCGGCCCGGATGTAGAACGGCACCTCCGCCCAGCGGCGGTTCTGGATGCCCAGCCGCACCGCCACGTACGTCTCCGTGGTGGAGTCGGTGGGAACGTCCCGCTCCTCCAGGTATCCGACCGCGCGTTCGCCGCCCACCCAGCCGGGCAGGTACTGGCCGCGCACGGTGTCCCGGGCGACGTCCTTGGGCAGGGTGATGGCCTTGAGCACCTTCAGCTTCTCGGCCCGGATCTCGTCGGCGTCGAAGCTGGTCGGCTCCTCCATCGCCACCAGGGCGAGAAGTTGCAGGAGGTGGTTCTGCAGCACGTCGCGGGCGGTGCCGACGGTGTCGTAGAAGCCGGCGCGGGTGCCGATGCCGACATCCTCGGCCATGGTGATCTGCACCGAGTCGACGTACTTGGAGTTCCACAGCGGCTCGAACAGGTTGTTGGCGAACCGCAGGGCGAGGATGTTCTGGACCGTCTCCTTGCCGAGGTAGTGGTCGATCCGGAAGACGTCCTCCCGGGTGAACACGTCGTCGACGAGGTCGTTGAGCGCCTTCGCCGAGGGCAGGTCGTTACCGAACGGCTTCTCCACCACGACGCGGCGCCAACCGCCGGACTTCTCGTTGTCGGCCATCCCGGTGCGGGCCAGTTGCTTGAGCACGACGGGGAACGCGGCCGGGGGGATGGAGAAGTAGAACGCCGCGTTGCCGGTGATGCCGTGGGTCTGCCGCAGGTCGTCCAGCGTCGAGGCGAGCTGGTCGAACGCGGCGTCGTCGTCGAAGGACCCACCGACGAACTTGATGTTGCCGGCCAGGCGTGCCCACACCTCGTCCCGCCAGGGGGTGCGGGCGTGCTTGCGGGCCGCCTCGCAGGCGAGGGTCTCGAAATCGCCGTCACCCCAGTCGCGGCGTGCGAAGCCGAGCACCACGAAGCCGGGCGGCAGCAGCCCCCGGTTGGCCAGGTCGTAGACGGCCGGGAGCAGCTTCTTGCGGGCCAGGTCGCCGGTCACCCCGAAGATCACCAGAGCGCAGGGCTCCGGGATCCGGGGCAACCGGCGGTCCTGCGGGTCGCGTAGCGGGTTCACCGAGGCCTCCCGGTTCGCGACTCCGGGGCTACGCAAGATCGGCTCACTCCTCGCGCTCACGGTGCCTCCAGTCACATCGTCCATCCTCACGCCCGCAGCTCACCGGCCGCGTCGAGTAGTTGGGCGACGCCGGCGGCCCGGTCGGTCAGGTGCAGCCGCAGCACGGGCCGCTCCCGACCCGCGAGGGCCTGCCGGTCGCCGGCGGCCTGTGCCGCCTGCAGCGCACCGAAGGTGTACGGCTTACCCGGCACCTCCAGGTCCTCGGCGACCGCGCCGGTCACCTGGAGGTAGCTGCCGACCTGCGGGCCGCCCTTGTGGTACTGGCCCGTCGAGTGCAGGAACCGCGGCCCCCAGCCGAAGGTCACCGGCCGCCCACCCGCCTGCGCCAGCAGCGGCCGCAGCCGGGCCGCGTCGGCGTCGGCGAACCGGTCCAGGTACGCCATCACCGCGAGGTAACCGTCGTCGCCCAGCCCGTCGAGCAGCCAGCGCAGCACCCCGGCCAGGTCGCCGGGAGCGCCCTGCGGGGCGTACACCTCGATCGCGCCCTCGGTGAACGACGGCGTCTCCGCCGGCAGGCCCGAAGCCAGGATCTTGTTGGTGTTCTCCTTGGACTCGGTGACGTTCGGCTGGTTGAACGGGTCGATGCCGAGCACCACGCCGGCCACCGCGGTGGCGTACTCCCAGGCCAGGAAGTGCGCGCCCAGCGGGCCGTTGACGGCCACGTCCGGGGTGGCGCCGCCACCCGGGACGTCACCGGCGGCGAGCGCGCCGCCGTAGCTGACGGTCAGCACGTCCGCACCGGTGGCGCCGGGGCTCTGCGGGGACTCCACGACCACCGGGAGGATGCCCACCCCGGCCTTGCCGGTCGACTCGGCGATCAGCTGCTCAGCCCAGTCGCCGAGGCCGTCGATGCCGGTGCCGTCGGACACCAGGGCGATCTTGTCGCGGGCCAGCGTGGCCGCCGCGCCCAGGGCGGCGCCCAGCGCCAGCGCCGGATTGTTCCGGTCCGCGCCGAGCGACGCGGCCAGCGCGTCGGCCTGGTCGAGCAGTTCCGCGACCTCGACCCCGGCCAGCGCCGAGGGCACCAGGCCGAACGCGGTGAGCGCCGAGTACCGGCCGCCGACGTTCGGGTCGGCGAGCACGGTGAACGCGCCCATCTCGGTAGCGGTGGTCTCCAGCGGGGAGCCCGGGTCGGTGACGATGACGAAGTGCCGCCCGGCCTCCGCCTCGGTCATCCCGGCGTCCAGGAACGCCTGCCAGTAGGCGCGTCGGTGGCTGTCGGTCTCCACCGTCGAGCCGGACTTGCTGGCCACCACCACCACGGTGCGCTCCAGCCGGTCACCGAGCGCCGCCCGGACCTGGCCCGGGTCGGTGGTGTCCAGCACGGTCAGCGGACGACCCAGGGTCCGGGCGATCACCTCGGGGGCCAGCGACGAGCCGCCCATCCCGGCGAGCACCACGTGGTCCAGATCGGCCAGCTCAGCGGTCAGCTCGGCCAGCTGCACCAGCAGCTCCCGGCTGCGCTGGTGGGTGTCCACCCAGCCGAGCCGGATCTTCGCCTCGGCTTCGGCGTCCGGACCCCACAGACTCGCGTCCTTGCCCGCCAGCTTGCCCGGGACGCCGGCCTTGACCAGCGCGTCCCGGGTCGAGGCGGGCGCGGACTTGTCGACCGCGTCCGCGCCGTAGACGGCGAGCCCGGCGGCTGCCTCCACCGGCCCTGAAAGTAGATCGCTCATGCGCCACCGGCCTTCTCGGCGGCCTTGGCGTTGCCCTTGGCCGCCTTGTTCGGCGCTCCCGTGCCCTTTGCCGCCGCCTCCAGCGACTTGCGGACGCCGTCGAGCAGCTCCTGCCAGCTGGCCTCGAACTTCTCCACGCCCTCGCGCTCCAGGGTGACGATCACGTCGTCCATGTCCACCCCGACCGACTCCAGGTCCGCGAAGACCTTGCGAGCCGCGTCGTAGGCGCCGGTGATGGTGTCGCCGCGGGTCTCGCCATGATCGGCGTACGCGTGGATGACCGCCTCGGGCATGGTGTTGACCGTGCCGGGGGCGATCAGCTCCTCGACGTAGATCACGTCGCGGTAGTCCGGGTTCTTCGTCGAGGTGGACGCCCACAGCGGCCGCTGCGGGGGCGCCCCGGCGTTGGCGAGCGCCGTCCACCGGTCGGAGGAGAACACCTCGGTGTAGCGCTCGTACGCCAGCTGGGCGTTGGCGATGGCGGCCTTGCCCTTCAGGGCCTTGGCCTGGTCGGACCCGATCTTCTCGAGCCGCTTGTCGACCTCCGAGTCAACGCGGGAGACGAAGAACGACGCGACCGAGCCGATCTTCGACAGGTCGTGGCCGTTGGCCTTGGCCTGCTCCAGGCCGGCGAGGAACGCCTCCATGACCGCCGAGTAGCGGTCCAGACCGAAGATCAGCGTCACGTTGACGCTGATGCCCTCGGCCAGGGTGGCGGTGATCGCCGGAAGACCAGCCTCGGTCGCCGGGATCTTGATGTAGAGGTTGGGGCGGTCGACCAGCCACCACAGCGCCTTGGCCTCGGCCACCGTCCGGTCGCTCTCGTGCGCCAGCCGGGGATCCACCTCGATGGAGACCCGCCCGTCGACACCGGCGCTCGCGTCGTACGACGGCCGCATCACGTCGCAGGCCCACCGTACGTCGTACGTGGTGAGCATGCGCACCGACTCCTCGACCTCCACCCCACGGGTGGCGAGGTCACGCAGCTGCCAGTTGTACTCGTCGGCGTCGCTCAGCGCCTTGGCGAAGATCGTCGGATTGGTGGTGACTCCGGCCACGTGCTTCTCGCGGCGGAGCTGGTCCAGCCCGCCGGAGCTCAGTCGTACCCGGGAAAGGTCGTCGAGCCAGACCGCCACGCCCGCGGCGGTCAGCTCCTTCAGCTTGTCCGTCATGCCGTCCACGCTCCCTCAGTTGCCGGTCGTGAAACCGGTGATGTCGCCCACCCGGGCCAGCGAGGCGTGCGCCGCCGCCACGATCCGGTCGGGAGTGAACCCGAACTGCTCCAGGAGCACGGTGTACGGGGCACTCGCGCCGTAGTGCTCCAGGCTGACGCTCTCGCCGAGGTCGCCGACGATGCCGCGCCAGGACATCGCGATGCCCGCCTCCACGCTCACCCGTGCCTTTACCCCGCGGGGGAGCACCGACTCCCGGTACGCCTCGTCCTGCTCGTAGAACCACTCCTGGCAGGGCATCGACACGACCCGGGTGGGGGTGCCGTCGGCCTCCAACCGCTCCCGGGCGGTCAGGCAGAGCTGCACCTCGGAGCCCGTGCCCACGATGATCACCTGCGGCTTGCCGTTGGACGCCTCGGCCAGCACGTAGCCGCCCTTGACGACCCCCTCGGCACCGCCCAGGACACTCCGGTCCACGGTCGGCAGCGCCTGGCGGCTCAGCGCCATGGCGGTCGGACGGTCGGTGTGCTCCAGCGCCTGCCGCCAGGCCCAGGCGGTCTCGTTGGCGTCGGCCGGGCGGACCACGTCGAGGCCCGGGATGGCGCGCAGCGCGGTCAGGTGCTCCACCGGCTGGTGGGTCGGGCCGTCCTCGCCGAGGCCGATCGAGTCGTGCGTCCACACGTAGGTGACCGGCAGCTGCATCAGCGCGGCCAGCCGGACCGACGGGCGCATGTAGTCGCTGAACACCAGGAACGTGCCCCCGTACGGGCGGGTGCCGCCGTGCAGCGCGATGCCGTTGAGGATCGCGCCCATGCCGTGCTCACGGATGCCGAAGTGCAGCGTGCGGCCGTACTCGTGACCGGGGAAGTCCTTGGTGGCGTGCGCGGCCGGGATGAACGACGGCTCGCCCTTCATGGTGGTGTTGTTGCTCTCGGCCAGGTCGGCCGAACCACCCCACAGCTCCGGCAGCACCGGCGCGAGAGCCTCCAGCACCTTGCCGGAGGCGGCCCGGGTGGCCACGCCCTTGGCGTCGGCGGGGAAGACCGGCAGCGCGTTGGTCCAGCCGTCCGGCAGCACCCGGCCAGCCATCCGCTCGTAGAGCGCCGTGCGCTCCGGGTTGGCCTTCTTCCAGGCGTCGAACGCGGCGGTCCACTCCTGCTGCGCGTCGGAGCCGCGGCTCATCACCGTGCGGGCGTGGCCGAGCACCTCCGTGTCGACCTGGAAGGTCTGCTCCGGGTCGAAGTCGAGGATCCGCTTGGTGGCCTTCACCTCGTCGGCGCCGAGCGCCGAACCGTGGATCTTGCCGGTGTTCTTCTTGTTGGGCGCGGGCCAGCCGATGATGGTGCGCAGCGCGATGAAGGAGGGGCGTCCGGTCTCCGCCTTGGCGGCCAGCAGCGCGCCGTGCAGGGCCTCGGCGTCCTCGTGGTAGTCGCCCTGGTCGGCGTCCCCGGTGCGCCAGTCGACGGTCTGCACGTGCCAGCCGTACGCCTCGTAGCGGGCGGCCACGTCCTCGCTCTTGGCGATCCGGGTGTCGTCCTCGATCGAGATCTCGTTGTCGTCGTAGATCACCGTGAGGTTGCCCAGCTGCTGGTGCCCGGCGAGGGCACTGACCTCGTGGCTGATGCCCTCCTCGATGTCGCCGTCGGAGACGATGCACCAGATGTCGTGGTCGAAGACCGACGCGCCCGGCTCGGCCTCCGGGTCGAACAGGCCGCGCTCGCGGCGGGCCGCCATCGCCATGCCGACCGCGTTGCCCAGGCCCTGCCCGAGCGGGCCGGTGGTGGTCTCCACGCCCGGGGTGTGCCCGTGCTCGGGGTGACCCGGAGTCTGCGAACCCCACTGCCGCAGCGACTTGAGGTCTTCCAGGCTCAGCGGGTAGCCGGACAGGAACAGCTGGATGTAGAGAGTGAGGCTCGAGTGCCCGGCGGAGAGCACGAACCGGTCCCGGCCGGGCCAGTTCGGGTCGGCCGGGTTGTGCCGCATGACGCGGTTGAAGAGGAGGTACGCCGCGGGCGCGAGGCTCATCGCGGTGCCCGGGTGGCCGTTGCCGGATTTCTCCACGGCATCCATGGCCAGCACGCGGACGGTATCGACGGCCCGGCGATCGAGGTCGGACCAGTTCAGTGCGGAGTGCTCGGGTCGTTTGGCAGCCACGATGGTTGTGCTCCTCGGCAGATGGGCGGAACCCTCACTGGTGACCCTATCGAGCGTGCCTAAACGTGCGCCCAGGGATCTCTGCATGGTGTGCGCTACGTGACCATTCGAATGCCCGGTTCAACCCGGTGGTGTGACGGCCCGCACCGTTGTCGGGTCGGCCGGGCAGCCAAAACGACGACGCGTAGTGTGTGGGTCGGTATGCGGACCCGAGTGGTCCCGACCGATCCGATCTCCCCGTGCCGATGCCGGAAGGTGGCAATCCGTGAGCATGATCACCGAGCGCCCCGCGAGCAACCCGGCCGGGCATCCGGCGCGGGCGGCCGAGGGACCGGTGGCCCGGCGGGACGTACGCGCGGTCCTCATGGCGTACGTGGCGCTCACCAAGCCGCGGATCGTCGAGTTGCTGTTGGTCACCACCATCCCGGCGATGATGCTCGCCGACCGCGGGCTTCCGTCGCTGTGGCTGATGGCCGTCGTGCTGATCGGCGGTTCGCTCGCCGCGGGCGCGGCCAGCGTGCTCAACTGCTACATCGACCGGGACATCGACCAGTTGATGCGGCGTACCAAGCGTCGCCCGCTGCCGGCGCACACCGTGTCGCCACGGAACGCGCTGATCTTCGGTCTGGTGCTGGCGGCGGTGTCGGTCGCCCTGATGGCGGCGTTCACCAACCTGCTGGCCGCCGGCCTGACCCTCGCGGCGATCGCCTACTACGACCTCGTCTACACCCTGTGGCTCAAGCGGTCCACGCCGGCGAACACCTTCTGGGGCGGCGCCTGCGGGGCGGCCCCGGTGCTGATCGGGTGGGCGGCGGTGACCGGCTCACTTGCGCCGGCCGCCTGGGGGCTCTTCGCGGTGGTCTTCTTCTGGCAGATGCCGCACTTCTACCCCCTCGCCATGAAGTACAAGGACGACTACGCGCGGGCCGGCATTCCGATGCTGCCGGTGGTGGCCTCGACCCGGCGGGTGAACGCCGAGATCCTGATCTTCGCGTGGCTCACCGTGCTCACCTCCCTGGCTGTCTGGCCGCTGGGGCTCAGCGCGATCTACGGCGTGCCGACCCTGGTGGTGGGCGCCATCTTCGTGGTCGAGGCGCACCGACTCTGCCGGCGCGCGACGCGCGGCGAGGCGGTCAAGCCGATGCGGCTGTTCCACTGGTCGACGACGTACCTGACGATCGTGTTCGTGGCTGTCGCGCTCGACGCGCTGATCTGACCCGTTCCCGTCCCGCGGCTCCGCCGGTACGCCGAGCCCGTGCCGGTGATCTCCTGACTAATCATGGCCATGGATGAGTTGTCCGGGTTTAACGTCACATCAGAGTAACTTTCGACATGAGTCGGATCGGCTCAACCTGCGACGGTTGGGCGCCGGTTTGGCAGCGTGCTTTGACCTGGAAAGTCCGGATAAAACCGGACAGCAAACCTGTGGTCATCCTTAAACCCTTGAGTAATTGGCATCACAAAAGGTTCATGGTTCTCGCCCGGTGGGGTGCAACTCTGCTTAGGCTTCGCGTCATGGCAGATGGTTCCGATACGACGCTGACGGCCGAGCAGACCGCCGGCGAGCAGGCGCCCCACGGCCTGGTCGCGGGCCTCAAGGCGTTCGCCGCCGGACACGGCGGCGCGAAGGCGGTCATCGAGTACGTCGGCAAGCGTGGCGCGCGAATCGTCCTCGTGGGTTCCGACGGTGAGTGGGGCGACCAGTTCGCCGACGACACCGTCGCCGCGCGGGAGGCGTGCGCCAAGGCGGGAGTCACCGTCGAGAACGCCTGGGAGCGTGAACTGATGGACCAGATGCGTCCGAGCAACGACCTGTGGCGGTCGATGGCCCGGCGCACGATGGCCCGCTGAATAGACAGCTGAATTGACCACCCACCACAAGTCGACCCGGGGGGAACCCCGGGTCGCTCTCGTCACCTGTGCCGACCTGGTCGACCTCGACCCGGACGACCGGCTCGTCCTCGCCCCGCTCTCCGCCCGTGGCATCGCGGTCGAGACGCCGGTCTGGGACGACCCCGACGTCGACTGGTCCTCCTACGACCTGGTCGTGCTCCGCTCACCCTGGGACTACGCGTTGCGCCGCGACGAGTTCGTCGCCTGGGCGGCATCCGTCGCGGCGCTGGTCAACCCGGCCGACGTGGTTCGCTGGAACACCGACAAGCGTTACCTCGCCGAGTTGAGCGCCACCGGAGTGCCGACCGTACCGACGTCGTGGGTCGAGCCGGGGGAGAGTTGGCAGCCACCCGCCGAGACCGGCGAGTACGTGCTCAAGCCCTCGGTCAGCGCCGGCAGTCAGGACACCGGCCGCTACGACCTGGCCGACCCGGAACACCGGGACCTGGCCGTGGCACACGTCCGCCGGCTCTCCGACGCCGGCCGGGTGACCATGGTCCAGCCGTACCTGCGCGCCGTCGACACCGAGGGCGAGACGGCACTGCTCTTCCTGGCCGGCCCGGACGGGCTCACGTTCAGCCACGCGATCCGCAAGGGCCCGATGCTGACCGGGCCGGACCTCGGCCCGGACGGGCTCTACAAGACCGAGGCGATCACCGCCCGCACCGCCCGACCCGAACAGCTGGCGGTGGCCGAGAAGACCCTCGCCGCGGTTCCTGGCGGCACGCGGCAGCTGCTCTACGCCCGGGTCGACCTGATCCCCGGCCCGGACGGCGAGCCGGTCCTGGTCGAGCTGGAGCTGACCGAGCCGTCACTCTTCATCGGGTACGCCGACGGAGCCCCGGACCGTCTCGCCGCCGCGATCACCACCCACCTGGCCCGCCGCACCTGACCCACGCCGGCGTTCTGCCGGGCGACGGCGGTCGCCGGCTCCACGATCCGCGCGACGCTGCCCCGCGCCGACTTGCCTCCTGCGCAAGATCGCGCAACATCCTGGATGTAGTGGTGTCCCGCGTGCCGGACCGCACTACTTCCTGGATCGAGCACGATCTTGGCGCGGGGCGCGGGGCGCGGGGCGCGGGGCGCGGGGCGCGGGGCGCGGGGCGCGGGGCGCGGGGCGCGGGGCGCGGTGGCGTCAGGCGGTGACCGGGACGGGTGCGGCGTCGTCGGCCGGGGTGGTCGCGGGTGCCGGGGCGACCGGACGGCGCTCGCGGGTCGACCACTGCACCGACAGGGTGGCCAGCAGCACCAGGCAGGCGCCGAGCATGTGCGCGCCGACCAGGAGCGCGGGCACGTGGGTGAAGTACTGCACGAAGCCGATCACGCCCTGACCCAGCTCCACGGCGACCAGGACGATCGCGGCACGGGTGGCCCGCTGCGCTCCGACGGCGCGGAACGCGAAGATCAGCGCCACCGAGAGGCCGATCAGCAGGAAGACGCCGTCCGCGTGCACCTGCGAGATCGACTCGGGGTCCAGGCCGTTGCGGGCCGCGCCATGGTCGCCAGCGTGCGGGCCGCTGCCGGTGACCCAGGTGCCGAAGACCAGCACCGCGACGCCGACGCCGGTGGTGATCCGGGCCAGCGCGCGCAGCGGTGTGGGCACCACGGCCACGGTCGGGCCGTCCGGGTCGCCGATGCGCCGCCAGAGGGCGTACGCGGCGGCGATCACGGCCATCGAGGCGAGGAAGTGCAGCCCGACCACCCACGGGTTGAGGTTGGTGAGCACGGTGATGCCGCCGACCACGCCCTGGGCGGGGATGCCCAGGAAGACCGCGACGGACAGCCCCAGCAGCCCCGGTCGGCGCGGCCGGTGCGCCAGCACCGCCAACACGGTGGCCAGAGCGATCAGGCCCACTACGAAGGTCAGCATCCGGTTGCTGAACTCGATCACCCCGTACACACCCATCTCGGGTGTGGTGACGTACGAATCGTCGGTGCAACTGGGCCAGGTGGGGCAGCCGAGGCCGGAGGCGGTCAACCGGACGGCCCCGCCGGTGACGACGATGCCCACGTTCGCGATGATCGAGGCGAGCGCGAGGCGGCGCAGCAGGGTGCCGGAGACCGGACGGGTGATTCGGTTCACGGCGCAAATCCTACGCACCGTAGTGATCGAGGTTCGTCCGACTCCGTCGGCTCGGTGGTTCGGATCACCGGGGCCCGGGTTTGCGACCCTCCGGGTAATTACGTAACGTTGGCGTTGTGAAAAACGCGGCGGCGCTCTCCGGGCACCAGCCGACGGCTGTCCCGGCCGTCGGCGCGTCCGCGTCCGCGCCCGTCGTGACCACGTCGGCGGCGCTCGGTGCCGCCACGGCGGCCGAGATCTCCACCCGCGACCGGGTCACCCAACTGCTGCTGGAGCGGGGGGCCACCACCGCCGCGCAGCTCGGCGTGGCCCTCGGGCTCAGCCCGGCGGCGATCCGCCGGCACCTGGACGCGATGCTTGCCGAGGGTGACGTCTACGCCCGCGAGCAGACCGTGCAGGGCAGCCGCGGTCGGGGGCGCCCGGCCAAGGTGTTCATGCTGACCGAGGCCGGCCGGGTCCGCTGTGGCACCCATCACTACGACAACATGGCAACCGCCGCGCTGCGGTGGATCGCCCGCAGCGGTGGCTCGGACGCCGTCGAGGCGTTCGCCACCGAGCAGGTGTCCGCCCTGGAGTCGCGCTGTCGGGCGGCCATGGAGGACGCCGGCGACGACCCTCTCGCGCGAGCCGAGGCACTCGCCGCGGCGCTCACCGCCGAGGGTTACGCTGCAAACGCGACCACGATCGCCTCCGGCGGTCAGCTCTGCCAGCATCACTGCCCGGTGGCGCACGTGGCCGCCGAGTTCCCTCAGCTGTGCGAGGCCGAGACCGCGGTCATTTCCCGTCTGGTCGGCACCCACGTGCAGCGCCTGGCCACCATCGCGCACGGCGACGGGGTGTGCACCACGCACATTCCGACCCAGCCGGGGCGTGCTCAATCCGGTAATCCCGTCACCACTGTGAGGACAGATAGATGACCGAGCAGATCGTCCAGCCCCTGACCCAGGAAGAGCAGCTTGCCGCCCTGGGTCGGTACGAGTACGGCTGGTCCGACCCGGACGCCGCCGGGGCGGTCGCCCAGCGCGGCATCAACGAGGCGGTGGTGCGGGACATCTCGGCCAAGAAGAACGAACCGGCGTGGATGCTCGACCTGCGGCTGAAGGGTCTGCGGCTGTTCGGCCGCAAGCCGATGCCGGCCTGGGGCGCGGACCTCACCGGGATCGACTTCGACAACATCAAGTACTTCGTGCGGTCGACCGAGAAGCAGGCCACCAGCTGGGAGGACCTGCCCGAGGACATCAAGAACACCTACGACCGGCTGGGCATCCCGGAGGCGGAGAAGCAGCGCCTGGTCGCCGGTGTCGCCGCGCAGTACGAGTCCGAGGTCGTCTACCACAAGATCCGCGAGGACCTTGAGGAGCAGGGTGTCCTGTTCCTGGACACCGACACGGCGCTGCGCGAGCACGAGGACGTCTTCAAGGAGTACTTCGGCACGGTGATCCCGGTGGGCGACAACAAGTTCGCCGCCCTGAACACCTCCGTGTGGTCCGGTGGCTCGTTCATCTACGTGCCGAAGGGTGTGCACGTGGAGATCCCGCTGCAGGCCTACTTCCGGATCAACACGGAGAACATGGGCCAGTTCGAGCGGACGCTGATCATCGTCGACGAGGGTGCGTACGTGCACTACGTCGAGGGCTGCACCGCGCCGCTCTACTCCTCCGACTCGCTGCACAGCGCGGTCGTGGAGATCATCGTCAAGAAGAACGCGCGTTGCCGCTACACGACCATCCAGAACTGGTCGAACAACGTCTACAACCTGGTCACCAAGCGCGCCGTCTGCCACGAGGGTGCGACCATGGAGTGGGTCGACGGCAACATCGGCTCCAAGGTGACCATGAAGTACCCGGCGGTCTTCATGGTCGGTGAGCACGCCAAGGGCGAGGTGCTCTCGGTGGCGATGGCCGGCGAGGGTCAGCACCAGGACGCCGGCGCCAAGATGGTGCACGCCGCGCCGCACACCTCCTCGACCATCGTGTCGAAGTCGATCGCCCGGGGCGGCGGCCGCACCTCGTACCGCGGTCTGGTGCAGGTGCTGGAGGGTTCGCACCACAGCCGCAGCACGGTCAAGTGCGACGCGCTGCTGGTCGACACCATCTCCCGCTCGGACACCTACCCGTACGTCGACATCCGCGAGGACGACGTGTCGATGGGGCACGAGGCGACCGTCTCCAAGATCAGCGACGACCAGCTCTTCTACCTGATGAGCCGGGGCCTGAGCGAGGACGAGGCGATGGCCATGATCGTGCGCGGCTTCATCGAGCCGATCGCCAAGGAACTCCCGATGGAGTACGCCCTGGAGCTCAACCGCCTGATCGAGCTCCAGATGGAGGGTGCGGTCGGCTGACGCCGCCGCTCCCGCGTGGCGGGCCGAAACGCCGGCCCGCCACACCAGGCCCCAACCTCGTCGTCACGGAACAGACAGACCAAGGAAGAAATGACTACCCAGGCTTCCGCGCCGCCCAGCACCAAGTCGCAGGCGCTGCGCTCGTACGACGTCGCTGACTTCCCGGCCCTCACCGGCCTGGAGGAGGAGTGGCGCTTCACCCCGCTCAAGCGCCTGCGTGGCCTGGCCACGGCGGACACCTCGGCCGCCACCGGCCGGGGCGTCACCGTCGAGCACCCGGACCTGCCGGCCGGGGTGTCGGTGCGGCTCGTCGACCCGACCGACGCCAGTGTCGCGCCCGCGCCGCTGCCGACCGACCGGATCAGCGCGCTGGCCCACGGCGGGGCGGCGCGGGTCGCGCTGGTCGAGGTGGCCCCCGAGGCGGTGGTCTCGGAGCCGGTCGTCGTCCGGCTGCTGGGCGCGTACCCCGAGGAGTTGGCCTTCGCCCGGACCCAGGTCCAGGTGGGTCGGTTCGCGGAGGCCACGGTCGTGTTCTCCCAGGAGGGCTCGGCCACGCTCGCCGACAACGTCGAGGTGACGGTCGCGGACGGCGCGAAGCTGACCCTGGTCACCGTCGCGGACTGGGCCGGGGACGCGGTGCAGGCGCAGCACGTCAACATCAAGCTGGGTCGCGACGCCCGGGTGGTGCACGTCCAGGTCACCCTCGGTGGCGACCTGGTCCGGCAGTTCACCAGCGTGGACTACACCGGCCGGGGTGGCGAGGCCGAGCTGTACGGCGTCTACTTCGCCGACTCCGGCCAGCACCTGGAGCACCGGCAACTGGTCGACCACACCGTGCCGGACTGCCGCAGCTACGTCGGCTACCGGGGCGCGCTGCAGGGCGAGGACGCGCACACCGTCTGGATCGGTGACGTGCTGATCCGGGCCGAGGCGACCGGCACCGACACGTACGAGATCAACCGGAACCTGCTCCTCACCGACGGCGCGCGGGCGGACTCCGTACCCAATCTGGAGATCGAGACCGGCGAGATCGCCGGCGCCGGTCACGCCAGCGCGACCGGCCGCTTCGACGACGAGCAGCTGTTCTACCTGATGGCGCGCGGCATCCCGGAGAGCGAAGCCCGCCGCCTGGTGGTCCGCGGCTTCTTCGCCGAGCTGATCAACAAGATCCCGGTGGAGCCGCTGCGCGAGCGCCTCGGCGACGCGATCGAGGCCCGGCTCGCCAAGGCCGGCGCCTGATGATCCGCATCTGCTCCACCGAGGACGTGCCGAAGGGCACCGCGATCAGCGCGGACGTCGACGGCACCCCGATCGCCCTGGTGCACGGCGAGGACGGCAACTTCTACGCCGCCTACGACGAGTGCTCGCACGCCTCGGTCGCCCTCTCCGAGGGCGAGGTCGACGGTTGCACGCTGGAGTGCTGGCTGCACGGCTCGCGCTTCGACCTGCGCACCGGCGCACCCAGCGGGCTGCCCGCCACCGAACCCGTACCCGTCTACCCCGTCGAAGTCCGCGACGGCGACATCTACCTCAGCCTGACGCCGAGTAATGGAGTGACCCGATAATGAGCACCCTGGAGATCCGCGACCTGAAGGTGTCGGTCAAGCTGCCCGAGGGTGAGCTCAAGCCGATCCTGGCCGGCGTCGACCTGACCGTGAAGTCCGGTGAGACCCACGCCATCATGGGCCCGAACGGCTCCGGCAAGTCCACCCTGGCGTACTCGATCGCCGGTCACCCGAAGTACGAGATCACCGGCGGCACGGTGACCCTCGACGGCGAGGACGTGCTGGCCATGACGGTCGACGAGCGCGCCCGCGCCGGCCTCTTCCTGGCCATGCAGTACCCGGTCGAGGTGCCCGGCGTCTCGGTGGCCAACTTCCTGCGTACCGCGAAGACCGCCATCGACGGCGAGGCGCCGAAGCTGCGCACCTGGGGCGGCGAGCTGCGCGGCGCCATGGAGCGACTCCAGATGGACCCGGCGTTCGCCCAGCGCAACGTCAACGAGGGCTTCTCCGGCGGTGAGAAGAAGCGGCACGAGATCGTCCAACTGGAGCTGCTCAAGCCGAAGATCGCGATCCTCGACGAGACCGACTCCGGCCTCGACGTGGACGCGCTGCGCGTGGTCAGCGAGGGCGTCAACCGGGTCCGGGACACCGGTGACACCGGCGTGCTGCTGATCACCCACTACACCCGGATCCTGCGCTACATCAAGCCGGACTTCGTGCACGTCTTCGTGGCCGGCCGGATCGTCGAGCAGGGCGGCCCGGAGCTGGCCGACAAGCTCGAGGCCGAGGGCTACGAGCGGTACGCCGCCGGGGCCGGCACGGCCCAGGCCTGAGCGAGAGGGGCGCTGCCGAGATGACCAGCATCGCGATCCCACCCGGGATGCCGCAGTACGACGACGTGCCGCGTTTCGACGTGGCCCAGGTGCGCGCCGACTTCCCGATCCTGTCGCGGGAGATCAACGGGCACCCGCTGGTCTACCTCGACAGCGCCAACACCTCGCACAAGCCCCGCCAGGTGCTCGACGTGCTCGACGAGCACTACGCGCGGCACAACGCCAACGTGTCGCGCTCCGTGCACACCCTGGGCACCGAGGCCACCGAGGCGTACGAGGGTGCGCGGGCCAAGGTCGCCGCGTTCATCAACGCGCCGAGCCCGGACGAGGTGGTGTTCACGAAGAACTCCACCGAGGCGATCAACATCGTGGCGTACGCGTTCTCCAACGCCTCCCTGCGCCCGGACGCTGACCCCCGGTTCCGGCTCGGCCCCGGCGACGAGGTGGTGATCTCCGAGATGGAGCACCACTCCAACATCGTCCCGTGGCAGCTGCTCTGCGAGCGGACCGGCGCGACCCTGCGCTGGTTCCCCGTCACGGATCAGGGCCGGCTGGACGAGTCGGGCCTGGACGACCTGGTCACCGAACGGACGAAGATCGTCTCGCTGGTGCACGTGTCGAACATCCTCGGCACGGTCAACGCCACCTCCCGCATCACCGCGCGGGTCCGCGAGGTGGGGGCCCTGCTGCTGCTGGACTGCTCGCAGTCGGTGCCGCACCTGCCGATGGACGTGGTCGACCTGGACGCCGACTACATCGTCTTCACCGGTCACAAGATGCTCGCCCCGACCGGCATCGGTGTGCTCTGGGGCCGGGCCGAGCTGCTGGCGGCCATGCCACCGGTCTTCGGCGGCGGCTCGATGATCGAGACGGTCACCATGGCCCGCTCGACGTTCGCCGCGCCACCGGCCCGATTCGAGGCCGGCACCCCTCCGATCGCCGAGGCGGTCGCGCTCGGTGCGGCGGTCGACTACCTCAACGGCATCGGGATGCGGGCCATCCAGTGGCACGAGAAGGAGCTGACGGCGTACGCGCTGGACGCCCTCGGGACGGTGCCGGACCTGCGGATCTTCGGCCCAACCGTGCCGGTCGGCCGGGGCGGCACCATCTCGTTCGCCCTCGGTGACGTACACCCGCACGACGTGGGTCAGGTGCTCGACTCGCTCGGCGTGCAGGTGCGGGTGGGCCACCACTGCGCCAAGCCGGTGTGCAGCCGGTTCGGCGTCCCGGCGATGACCCGGGCCTCGTTCTACCTCTACACCACCACCGAGGAGATCGACTCTCTGGTGACCGGTCTGGAGCAGGTGCGGAAGGTGTTCGACTGATGCAGCTCGACCAGCTCTACCAGGAAATCATCCTGGATCACTACAAGCGCCCCCACGGGCGTGGCCTGCGGGACGCCGACGACTCGGGTGACCAGGTCGCCGAGGCGCACCACGTCAACCCGACCTGCGGTGACGAGGTCACCGTCCGGGTGGCCACCGACGGTGACGTACTGCACGACATCTCGTACGACGGGATGGGCTGCTCGATCAGCCAGGCCTCGGCGAGCGTGCTGCACGAGTTGCTGCGCGGTCGGAGCGCCGGGGAAGCTTTCGAGGTGCACGAGGCGTTCGTGGAGTTGATGTCCGGACGTGGCCAGGTCACGCCGGACGAGGACGTGCTCGGTGACGGGGTGGCTTTCGCGGGTGTTGCCCGCTACCCCGCCCGGGTCAAGTGCGCGCTGCTGCCGTGGATGGCTTTCAAGGACGCCGCGGCGCGCGCCGGTGTGGGCGTGAGCCCGGAGGTAAAGGCATGAGTGAGCGTCAGCGAGCGAATCATTGTTGCAGCGCGATGATGCCTCGTGGCGTCATGAAGCGAAACGGAGGGACGGCATGAGCAGCGAGAACACGGCTACTGCAGCAACGCCGGAGGCTGGTGACGCCGTCGTGGCGCAGACCGACGCCGTCGCACCGACCGACGCCGTGACGCCCGACGGTGTCGCGACGCCCGAGGCCGGTACCCCGGCGGGCGGCGTCAGCAAGGCCATGATCGCCGACATCGAGGAAGCGATGAAGGACGTCGTCGACCCCGAGCTCGGCATCAACGTGGTCGACCTGGGCCTGGTGTACGGCGTGCACGTCGACGACGAGAACGTCGCCACCCTGGACATGACGCTCACCTCGGCGGCCTGTCCGTTGACCGACGTCATCGAGGACCAGGCCCGGCAGGCGCTCACCACCGGCCCCGGCGGCGGCCTGGTCAACGACATCCGGATCAACTGGGTGTGGCTCCCGCCATGGGGCCCGGACAAGATCACCGATGAGGGTCGGGACCAGCTCCGCTCCCTCGGCTTCAACGTCTGAGCCGACCTGGTCGGCCCTGCCCGTCGAGCGCGACGCCCCGGTTGGGGGCGTCGCGCTCGATGCTTTTCGCGCCTAGACCGACCTTGCTTTGCCCGCAAGATCGCGCAACATCCTGGATCTAGTGGTATCCCGCGTGTCTGACCCCACTACTTCCAGGATCGAGCACGATCTTGGCGTGGGGCGTGGGGCGTGGGGCGTGGGGCGTGGGGCGTGGGGCGTGGGGCGTGGGGCGTGGGGCGTGGGGCGTGGGGCGTGGGGCGTGGGGCGTGGGGCGTGGGGCGAGGGCGTGGGGCGTGGGGCGTGGCAGGCCGGTCAGGCCCGCCGGGGTGGTCGGGTCGGGCGAGGCCCGCGCGCGACGGTTGAGGTGGGCGTGATCGACACGAGGTCGCCGATGTGGGGGTGTCGCGCTGTCCGGATGCCCCCACATCGCCGACCTGGTGTCGATCATGGCGATGGAGGCGGGCGGGGCGCAGGAGTGCGGGGTGCGGGTGCGGGGTGCGGGAAATTTGGTGGCGGGGGTGGGGCTGCGGTGACCAGGATGACGGGGTGATTGAGGCGTACCCGAAGCAGGTTTCTGTCCGTGCGGCCACCGCCGTGCGTCGACAGCGCACCGTGCCCGGGGTCGCTTTGATCCGGCACCCGTCGTCGTGAGCGGCGCGTTCCTCGCCGGTCTCGTCGCCGGCTACGGCGTCGCCATCCCCGTCGGCGCGATCGCGATCCTCATCCTGGGGCTCAGTGCTCGTACCTCGTTTCGGGTCGGTGCGGCCGCGGCGCTCGCGGTGGCGACGGCCGACGGGCTCTACGCGGCGGTCGCCGCGCTCGGCGGCGCGGGCCTGGCCGGGATCGTCGCGCCGGTCGCCGGGCCGCTGCGGGTGGTCGCCGCCGCGGTCCTGTTGGGTCTCGCCGCGCATGGCCTGTGGCGGACCTGGTACGCCCACCGTTCGCGGCAGACGTCGACGACACCCGTCGGCCGGGGTCTGAGCACTCCCGGGCGGGCCTTTGCGGCGGTACTCGGGCTGACCCTGCTGAACCCGACGACGGTGCTCTACTTCGCCGCGCTGGTGCTTGGCCGTCGGGACACCGCCGACGAGGGCTCCGCGGCGCTCTTCGTGGCGGGTGTGTTCCTGGCGTCGGCGAGTTGGCAGCTGCTGATCGCCGGCGGTGGCACCGTCGTCGGTCGGGCGCTGACCGGGCCGCGCGGCCGGCTGGTCACCGGCCTGGTCTCCAGCGCTCTGATCGCCGCGCTGGCGGTGGCCGCGCTGCTGCGGCCCTGAGCGGTCGCCCGCGGGTCCGGCCGGGCCCGCCGTGCCGTGCGGTCGCCCGCGGGCCCGGTCGGGCCCGCCGTGCCGTACGGTCGGGCGGTGACCAGTCGACCCGCAGCCGGGGGCGGCCGGTGGGTCGAGGTCGACCCGGCCCGCGTCGGCCGGTGGGTCGAGGGCTTCGCCGACCGGCACGGCCCGCCCACCACCACCCCCCAGGAGTACGGGCTGCTGCTCGCCGCTCCCGACGGGTCCACCGCCGAGCTGTACGCCCCACCCGGGTCGCCGGCCAGCGTCGACGTCGCCGGGTTCGTGACCTCTGCCATGGTGCCCCGCCGGATCGGCCTGCTGCTGGCCCGCAAGGGCGCGGTGGCCGTCGGCGTGGCCGAGGGCGCCGACCTCGTGGTGTCCAAGGTGGACCGCCAGTACGTGCAGGGGCGCACCGCCGCAGGGGGATGGTCGCAGCAGCGGTTCGCCCGCCGGCGCGACAACCAGGCCAAGGCGGCGTTGGGTGACGCGGCCGAGCTGGCCGTACGGCTGCTGTTGCCGGAGGCCGCCGCGTTGGCGGCGGTGGTCTGCGGCGGTGACCGGCGGTCGGTCGACACGGTGCTGGCCGACCGGCGGTTGGCTCCGCTCGTGCCGCTACGTGCCGAGCGGCTGCTCGACGTGCCGGAGCCTCGGCACGCGGTGCTGGTCGGCGCGGTGGGCGCGGCCCGGGCGGTATGGATCCGGCTGCGTGACCCGGCACCCGAGCGCGCCGACTGACCTCGGGCGGACGGCCGACTGGTTTTGGGCGCTGTGGGCGGACGGCCGCGCGCATTAGCGGATTCCCGGGGTCTGGCCGCGCTGGCGGCCGGAGTATGGGCACGTGGAGTTTCTGGTGGACATGGTGACGACGGTGCCGGAGGGCACGTCGGAGGACGGGGTCGCCGACATGCGCCGGCGTGAGGCGGCACGCTCGGCCGAGCTGACGGCGCAGGGCAACCTCCTGCGGCTGTGGCGGCCGCCGCTGGCGCCGGGGGAGTGGCGCACCTGGGGGCTGTTCCGTGCCGGCGACGCGGACGAACTGGAGGTGGTCCTCGCGTCGATGCCGCTGCGCGCCTGGCGGCGCGAGACCGTCACCCCGCTGACACCGCACCCGAACGATCCCGGTCAGCCGCCCCGGTGACCGGTGACTCACCCGACCGCGAGACCAGGGAGATCGTTGTGTCCAGTGCCGAGGCTCAGATCCTGCGTACCGTCCTCGACCGGTGGCGGTCCGCGGTCGACGCCCACGAGCCGGATCGCGTCGCGTCGCTCTTCACCGACGATGCGATCTTCCAGGGTCTGCACCCGTACAGCGTCGGCCGGGACGGTGTCGCCGCGTACTACGCCGCGCAGCCGATCGGCCTGACCGCCGCGTACGACATCCGGGAGACCCGGCGACTCGCCGACGACCTGGTCCTCGGCTATCTCGAGGTCGACTTCGGCTTCACCGACCGGCCGACGCTGACGGTCAACCTCAGCGTGATCGTGCGCCAGCTCGAAGACACCTGGTACATCAGTCACTACCAGGTCTCCCGCCTCACCTAGCCACTCCGGTCCACGCACGCCCGCGTCGATCATGGAGTTGTGGTGGTGGACGAAGGCCGCTTACCCTCCCGAACCAGGCACCACAACCCCATGATCGACGACGTCGGCGGGGGCGTCGGCGGGCGGCGTTGACGGGCGGCGCCGGTTAGAGCTGGTCGGTGTTGAAGGTGTCGCAGGTCTTCGGGTCGCCACGGTCGTAGCCCTGCTGGAACCAGCGCTGTCGCTGCGCGGAGGTGCCGTGGGTGAACTGGTCGGGGTTGACCTGCCCACCGGAGCGTTCCTGAATGCTGTCGTCACCGATCGCCTCGGCGGCCTGCACCGCCTCGCTGATGTCGCTGGCGGTGATCGACTTGAACAGCGGCTCCTGGCCGGTCTTGTCCTTGCTCTCGGTGGCGTGCTTGGCCCAGGCGCCGGCGTAGCAGTCGGCCTGCAACTCCAGCCGCACCGAGGCGGAGCGGGGGCCACTCTGGTCGCCCTGGCCGGCCTTCTCGTTGGTGCCGAGCAGGTTCTGGATGTGGTGACCGTATTCGTGGGCGAGCACGTAGGGCTGGGCGAACTCACCCTTGGCGCCGAACCGGGACGCCAGCTCGTCGTAGAAGCTCAGATCGATGTACACGTTCCGGTCGGCGGGGCAGTAGAACGGGCCGACACCCGAGTCGGCCTGGCCGCAGCCGGTGTTCACCGCGGCCTGGAAGAAGTTGGTCTGGGTCGGCTCGTACTTGGCGTTGCCCAGCTCCGGGTACGTCTTCTGCCAGTAGTCCTGGATGCTGTTGACGTAGAGCGTGTTGCGGCAGCGCAGGTCCTCAAGACGCTGGGGGTTGTCGCGTGAGCACACCTGCTCCAGGTCGGTGCCGCCGGTCTGGCCCGTGTCGTCGCCGTTGGTCATGGCATTGAGCCCGAAGCCGCCGCCGAGCAGCGCGACGAGCACGGCCACCACGATGCCGATCAGCGATCCCCGGCCGCCGCCACCGGGGATCGGGATGCCGAGGCCGCCGCCGGATCCACCACCTCGGCCCACGTCGTTGACCTGTGAGGTGTCGATTTCGGCCCGCTCGTTGAGTTCCATGGTGACCCCGATCGCCGTATGCCGATGAATGTCGTCTGTGTGTCGTTTCGTCGCGTTGGTGCCGGACGGGGTCCGGACAGCGGTTCCGGTACCCGATGATCTTGATTGGTAATCCGGGCGGGCCGCTCAGCGGCGCCCGGTACACTTGCTGGGTGCTGCGCTGCGAAGGCTGAACCGCCCCGCGCCGTCGGGCCCTTGAGCCCGCCGGCCGTTTCGCGTGCCCCGAGTCAGCCTTCCAGACCCCGAGAGCGAGCCCGAAAACATGATCACTGCCACCGGCCTGGAACTGCGTGCCGGTTCCCGGATCCTGCTGTCCGACACCACCCTGCGCGTGCAGCCCGGTGACCGGATCGGCCTGGTCGGTCGCAACGGCGCCGGCAAGACCACCACGCTGAAGGTTCTCGCCGGCGAGGGGCAGCCATACTCCGGCCAGATCGACCAGCGCAGCGCCATCGGCTACCTCCCGCAGGACCCGCGTACCGGCGACCTCGAGGTGACCGGCCGCGACCGGGTCCTCTCGGCCCGGGGCCTGGACGTGCTGATGGCCCAGATGCAGGAGATCGAGGCTCGCCTCGCCGAGGACGCCAACGAGAAGCTGGTTCGTCGTTACGGCGCGCTGGAGGACCAGTTCGCCGCCCTGGGCGGGTACGCCGCCGAGGCTGAGGCCGCCCGGATCTGCGCCAACCTCGGCCTACCGGACCGGGCGCTCGCGCAGACCATCGGCACCCTCTCCGGCGGTCAGCGTCGGCGCATCGAGCTGGCCCGGATCCTGTTCCGCGACGCGGGCGAGAACGGCGGCGGCATCCTGCTGCTCGACGAGCCGACCAACCACCTCGACGCCGACTCGATCACCTGGCTGCGCGGCTTCCTCGCCAATCACAAGGGCGGCCTGATCGTGATCTCCCACGACGGCGCACTGCTGGAGTCGGTGGTCAACAAGGTCTGGTTCCTCGACGCCACCCGGTCCGTTGTCGACGTGTACAACCTGGGCTGGAAGGCGTACCTGGAGGCGCGCGAGACCGACGAGCGGCGCCGCCGCCGGGAGCGGGCCAACGCGGAGAAGAAGGCCGGCGCGTTGATGGCGCAGGCCGACAAGATGCGGGCCAAGGCGACCAAGACCGTGGCCGCGCAGAACATGGCCCGCCGCGCCGAGAAGCTGATTTCCGGCCTGGAGGAGGTCCGGGTCGCCGACCGGGTCGCCAAGGTGCGGTTCCCCAACCCCGCGCCGTGTGGCAAGACGCCGCTGACCGCGACCGGCCTGTCCAAGTCGTACGGCTCGCTGGAGATCTTCACCGACGTCAACGTCGCGGTGGACCGGGGCTCCCGGGTGGCCATCCTCGGGCTCAACGGCGCCGGCAAGACGACCCTGCTGCGGATGCTCGGCGGGCTGCTCAGTCCGGACACCGGCGAGGTGCACGCGGGTCACGGCCTGCGGCTGGGCTACTACGCCCAGGAACACGAGACGCTGGACGTGGAGCGGACCGTGCTGGAGAACATGCGCGCCGCAGCCGTGGAGCAGTCCGACACCGACCTGCGCAAGATCCTCGGCGCGTTCCTCTTCTCCGGTGACGACGTGAACAAGCCGGCGGGTGTGCTCTCCGGTGGCGAGAAGACCCGGCTGGCACTGTCCACCCTGGTCTGCTCCGGAGCGAACGTGCTGCTGCTCGACGAGCCGACGAACAACCTCGACCCGGTCAGCCGCGAGCAGGTCCTCGACGCGATCGCCAACTACCCGGGCGCGATCGTCCTGGTCACCCACGACCCGGGAGCGGTGCTGGCGCTCAAGCCGGACCGCGCGATCCTGCTGCCCGACGGCGACGAGGATGCCTGGAGCGACGACCTGCTCGAGCTGGTCGAGCTGGCCTGAGCACTTCCGGACGGCTGCTCGGCCACTCTCAGCCGAGCAGGTCGACCAGCCGGCCGAGCACGCCGGAGCTCACCAGGATCACGATTCCGATGGCGACGAAGATCGTCGGTACCAGCCAGTGGCCGGCGCGTTCGACCAGCCGGACCACCCGCCGGTGCCCGCCCAGCCAGGCCCCGGCGGCGCACCACAGCGCGATGAGCAGCACGAAGACCAGGAGGAACACCGCGCTGTCGGCCACGCCGAGGGCACGGAACACGGGGACGTAGACGGCCACATTGTCGGCGCCGTTCGCGATCGTCACCCCGGCGACACCGAGCATTCCGGTGACGACCGTGGGGGAATCGTCGTCGTCGGAACGCCCTAGCGCGCGGAGGCCCAGCGCGATCGGCAGCAGGCCGAGCAGCCCCGTCCACGGTTCCGGCACCACCAGCAGCCCGGCCGCGACCACCGCGCTGGCCAGCGCGAGCGCGCCGATACCGAGGTATTGTCCGGCGACGATCTGCCAGGTACGCGGTCGCCCGGTGGTGCGGGCCGCGACGAAGAAGAGCGTCAGGATGACGATGTCGTCGATGTCGGTGGCGGCGAAGACCACGGCCGCTGCGGCCCCGGTGCCCAACAGGTCGATCACGACCGAAGGCTACGGGTCGCCGGCAGCTGCCAGCGCGCGGCGGTGGTACGCCTGGACGCAGCGCCGGGGCCGATCGCCAGGATCACTCTATCGGGAAGCTGACATTGCATAGCGTGTCGGTTGGCGAAGAGTTGATATCTGGCGCATGATCGTTCGAGGCGGTCTAATAGGTGGGACCGTATCCGAACCGCACAGTCTGGGACGTGAGGACACAGCATGGCAGCCACTGGCACAGCCACCAGCACTGAGAAAGGTCGCCGGATCGTCGGAGCCGAGCGTCAGACGCTCGCCAAGGACCTGGTAAAGCGGTACACCTCGGGGGAAAGCATCCGCGCGTTGGCGGCCTCGACCGGCCGTTCCTACGGGTTCATCCACCGAGTGCTCACCGAGTCAGGGGTGCAGCTGCGTCAGCGCGGCGGTGCCCGGCGCCGCAAGAAGGCGTGACCCGCCCCCCAGCGTCGTCCACCAGCGCCACGACCCGGGTCGCCCGGTGACCGCCGAGGCGACCGGGGTTCGGCTGAGCTGCGACGGGCCGGTTGCCACGGTGACGTTGTGCCGGCCCGACGTGCTCAATGCTCAGACGCCCGCGATGTGGCGGGCGATGAGCGACTTCTCCCGCGATCTGCCCGGCGACGTGCGGGTGGTGGTGGTCCGGGGTGAGGGGCGTGCGTTCTCCGCCGGCCTCGACCTCGCGGTGGCCGGCGCTTCCGGCCCCGGCTCCTTCGCGGAGCTGGCCACCCTGCCCGAGCAGGAGTGCGCCGAGCGCATCGCGGAGTTCCAGGCTGGTTTCACCTGGCTGCACCGGCCGGACGTCATCTCCGTCGCGGCCGTGCAGGGCCACGCGATCGGCGCTGGCTTCCAGTTGGCGCTCGCGTGTGACCTGCGAGTGCTCGCCGCGGACGCGAAGCTGTCGATGGCCGAGGTGACGCTCGGCCTGGTGCCCGACCTGGCCGGCACGAAGCGCCTCGTGGAGTTGGTCGGCTATGCCCGGGCGTTGGAGATCTGCGCGACCGGCCGCCGGTTGGACGCCGCCGAGGCGGACCGGATCGGCCTGGCGACCCTGGTGGTGCCACCACCCGAGTTGGACGGCGCGGTCCAGGACCTGACCGCTGGCCTGCTCTCCGGGGCCCGCGACGCGGTGGTGGAGATCAAGGCGTTGCTCGCCGGCGCCGCGGGGCGGTCGCACGCCGATCAGCAGCGCGCCGAGCGGGAGGCGCAGACCCGCCGGCTGCGCGACCTGGCTGGACGGGGAGAATAGGTAAGGACCGTACGGGAAGATCCGGGTTACGACCGAGGTTGTCACAGTCGTCGGGAGAATTGACCTGACGGTGCGGTCAGTCCGACAACCCGGAGGTGAGCGGTGTCCAACCCGATGTCCGGCGGAGGCATGGCCGGGTGGAGCATGCTCCGGTCGATGCGTAACCGCGACGAGGTCTCCACCCACCGGCTGAAGCGTGGGGTCGCCCGACGCATCGTGGCCTTCGCCCAGCCCTACCGGCGCGACATCGTCGTCTTCCTGGCCACCGTCGTCCTGGCCGCCATCATCGGCGTGGCCACACCGGTGCTCGCCGGCGACGTGATCAACGCGATCAACCGGGGAGGTGCCGAGGCCGGTCGACTCGTGGTGCGGCTGGCCCTGTTCATCGCCGCGCTAGCGGTCGCCGACGCACTGCTCTCGCTGGCCCAGAGGTGGTATTCCGCCCGGATCGGCGAGGGCATCATCTTCAACCTGCGCACCCGGGTCTACGACCACGTGCAGCGGATGCCGTTGCAGTTCTTCACCCGTACGCAGACCGGTGCCCTGGTCAGCAGGCTGAACAACGACGTGCTCGGCGCCCAGCGGGCGTTCACCTCCACCCTGTCCGGTGTGGTCAGCAACGTCATCCAACTGGTGCTCACCGCGGCGGTGATGTTCACCCTCTCCTGGCAGATCACCGCGCTCTCGCTGGTGCTGCTGCCGATCTTCATCATTCCGGCCCGCCGGGTCGGTCGGCGGTTGGCCGACATCACCCGCGAGTCGTACAACCTCGACGCCAAGATGAACGCGACCATGACCGAGCGGTTCGGGGTGGCCGGCGCGTTGCTGGTGAAGCTCTTCGGCCAGCCCGAGGTCGAGGCCCGCCGGTTCGCCGCCCGAGCTGAGCGGGTCCGCGACATCGGCATCCAGTCCGCGATGTATTCGCGCACGTTCTTCGTGGCGATGCTGCTGGTCGCCTCGCTGGCGCAGGCGCTCACCTACGGCCTCGGTGGCTGGCTCGCCGTGACCGGCGGCGTCAGCGCGGGCACCGTGGTGACACTCGCGCTGCTGCTCACCCGCCTGTACGGTCCGATCACCGCGCTCTCCAACGTCCGGGTGGATGTGATGAGCGCGCTGGTCTCCTTCGACCGGGTCTTCGAGGTGCTCGACCTCGAGCCGGGCATCGTGGAGAAGCCCGACGCGGTGTCGGTGCCCCGGGGCGCTGGCCGGGTCGACTTCCGCGACGTGCGATTCCGCTATCCGAGTGCCGCGGAGATCTCGCTCGCCTCCCTGGAGGAGGTCGCCACCCTCGACCGGACAGTCAACGAGCCGGTGCTCAAGGGGGTCTCGTTCAGCGTGGAGCCCGGGCAGATGGTCGCGCTGGTCGGTCCGTCCGGTGCCGGCAAGTCGACGCTGTCGATGCTCATCTCCCGGGTCTACGACGTCACCGAAGGGCAGGTGCTGGTCGGTGGCGTGGACGTACGCGACGCGACGCTCGCCTCCCTGCGCGACGAGATCGGGGTGGTGACCCAGGATTCGCACCTGTTCCACGAGACGATCGCCGAGAATCTGCGGTACGCCAAGCCTGACGCCACCGACGACGAGATCTGGGCCGCGCTGGCCGGCGCACAGGTGGCCGACCTGGTCCGTTCGCTGCCGGACGGGCTGGACACCACCGTCGGGGAACGCGGCTACCGGTTCTCCGGCGGCGAGAAGCAGCGCATCGCGATTGCCCGGCTGCTGCTCAAGGCGCCGTCGATCGTGATCCTCGACGAGGCGACCGCACACCTGGATTCGGAGAGCGAGTCGGCGGTGCAACGGGCGCTGTCGGTGGCGCTGGCCGGGCGAACCGCCCTGGTGATCGCACACCGGCTCTCCACCGTGCGCGACGCCGACCAGATCCTGGTCCTGGACGGCGGGCGGATCGTCGAGCGGGGGCGGCACGACGAGCTGGTGGCCATCGGCGGTCTCTACGCCGAGCTGTACCGGACCCAGTTCGCGGTCGCCGACTCGCCCACCCCGTTCGTCGACGCGACCGGCCCCGAGCCGGTGGTCATGCCGCTGGGCACCTACCGCGCCGACGAGGTGCTGCCGCCGGCCGCCGCCAACTGACGGTCAACGCCGACGGTGTTGCTCGCGGGCTGCTGCCCCACCTTGATCAATTGATGAGAAGTAGGTGTCAGGACCGATCCGGACCTACTTCTCATCAATTGATCACCGCGTATCCCTCCGGTGTACCGGTGCCGGCGGCGGTTAGGCCAGGCGGCGGTCCGGTAGACCCGCCGGCGCCCGCAGCTCGGCGAACGCGAGGCCCAGTGTGAGCGGGGTGAAGTGCGCGTTCAGGCCGCTCGGGTTGGGCAACACCCACAGCCGGGCGCCGGCCAGCGCCTCCGGTTGCGGCCCGAACGCGGCCTTCGGCCGCTGAAAACCGATCCGGTACGCGGTCACCCCCACCACCGCGACCCAGCGTGGCCGGTACCGGGCCACTTTGTCGGTCAGGATGGCGGCGCCATCGAGTAGTTCCTCGGTGCTCAGCTCGTCCGCGCGGGCGCTGGCCCGGGCGGCCATGTTGGTGATGCCGAGCCCGAGGGCGGGAAGCTCGTCCTGTTCGCTGGGGTGCAGCAGACGGGGAGTGAACCCGCCCCGGTGCAGCGCGGGCCAGAACCGGTTGCCGGGCCGCGCGAAGTGCCAGCCGGTCGCGGCCGACCAGAGACCCGGGTTGATGCCCACGAAGAGCACCGCTAACCCCGGCGCGAGGACGTCGGGGATGGTGCGGTCGGCGGCCGCCGCCAACTCCGCCGGGGTCGGCCGCGGATAGCCGCCAGCAGCACCGGCAGGCCGGATCGGGTCCGGCGTCACCGCTCGGGCACCGCTGGCCGGGTCTGGCGTCACCGCTCGGGCATCGCTGGCCGGGTCTGGCGTCACAGTCCGCGCAGCGCGCCGCCGTCGACCGGCAGGGTGATGCCGGTCAGGTAGCTCGCGGCGGGGGAGAGCACGAACGCTGCCACCCGCCCGAACTCGGCCGGGTCGCCGATGCGGCGCAGCGGAATGCCGGCCTCCGCTTCGGTGCGGGCGCGTTCCGGGTCACCGGTCGCCGCGAAGAGCTCCCGGTTGCGGTCGGTCAGGATCCGGCCGGGCAGCAGGCCGACCACCCGGACACCGCGTGGGCCGTAGTCGTCGGCGATGTCCTTGGCGGCCCCGACCAGGCCGGGTCGCAGACCGTTGGAGATGCCGAGGCCGGGCACCGGGCCTCTGGCCGAGGTGGAGAGCACCAGCCCGATCGCACCGCCCTCGGGCAACGCGCCGGCGATCGTGCGGACCGCGCGGATGGTGCCGAGGAAGACCGTCTCGAAGGAGAGCCGCCACTGCTCGTCGGTGATCGCCGCGGCGTTGCCCGGCGGTGGCCCGCCGACCGAGATCAGCGCGCCGTCGAGCCGGCCGAAGTGTTCCCGGGCGGCGGCGACGAGCTGCCCCGGGGTCTCCGGGTCGGCCAGGTCGGCGGTCAGCCCGACGGCGTGCTCCGGGCCGCCCAGCCGTTCCGCGGCGGCGGCCACGGCGTCCGGGTCCCGGGCCGAGAGCACCACCCGTGCTCCGTCGGCGACCAGGCACTGCGCGGTCGCGTAGCCCAGGCCTCGGGAGGCGCCGGTGAGGACGTACACGCGGTCGGTCAGTCCGAGATCCATAACGCCGATCCTGCCGCATCGGGTACGCCGTCGCCACCAACGGGGGGCACCGTCGATGGACGCGGGGCGGGGCGCAGCAGGCGTACCCGGCCGGCGATCTGCACCGCGACGGCGCCGCCGGCGCGGCCCACCGTCGGCATCCGGCGCGGACGCGGCGCCGAGAGCCCGTCGTAGCGCAGGCGCGCCTCCCGGAGGGCCAGCTCCTCGGCGGCGGCCGGGGGCAGCGCTTGCCGGTTGTGCAGTGCGCGGGCCAGGTCCCAACCGTCGCGTAGCGACCCGGCGGTAGGTCGTCGGGCGGCCCAGCCGGCGAAGGTCGTCGTCCACCTGGCGCCGAGCCCGGCGGCGAGCAGTGGCCAGTGCCGCGCCACCTCGCCGGCACGTTTGCGCAGGAGGGCCGCCCGGGTGGCGGCCAACTGGGCCGGTGCGAACCCCGGCGGTGGCGGCCCGCCGGCGACCAGTGTCGCGACCAGCGCCGCCTGCCGCTCGGCGAGCCCGGCGAGATCGCCGGGTGGCCGCGTGTCGTCGTGCGCGTCGGTCATGTCACGGCCGGGAAGCCGGCGGCCGCCGCCAGGGCGTCCAGTTCGGCGCGGAGCTCGACCGCCGGCGGGTAGTGGCCGTCCCGTTCCAGCAGCAGCGCCGGTGGTCGCTGTCGGGCGCAGAGCGCGCCGACCAGCTCCAGCACCGCCGCCGGAACCGGGTCGGTGTGTGTGTCGTGGTAGAAGCCGCCGTGCTCGGCCCCGCCGGCCACGTGGGCGTACGCGACCCGGTCCAGCGGCAGACGGTCCAGCAACGCGAGCGGGTCGGCGCCCCGGTTGCGGGCGTTGGCGTGCACGTTGGCGACGTCCAGCAGCAGCAGTGCCCCGGTCCGGTCGAGGATCTCGGTGAGGAAGTCCGCCTCGTCGAGCTCGTCGTCGGGCCAGTCGACCAACGCGGCGATCGGTTCCAGCGCGAGCGGCACCGGCAGCTCGGCCTGTGCCCGCGCCACGTTGGCGCAGACCGCGTCGACCGCCGCCCGGCTGCGCGGCAGCGGCAGCAGGTGCCCGGCCTCCAGGCCGCCGGCTCGGACGAACGCGATGTGCTCGCTGACCAGCGGTGCGTCGACGCGTTGCGCTACCGCGGCGAGGTGGGCGACCCGCGCCGGGTCGACCGGTTCGGCGCCGCCGAGGGAGAGCCGCACCCCGTGCGGTACGACCGTCACCGCGCGCTCGCGCAACTGCGCCAGGCCTGGTGGGAGTGGCCCGGACGCGGGCACCGCCTCGGCCACCACCTCGACGAAGCGCAGCCCGGGCAGGTCGGCCACGAAGCCGGCGATCTCCGGCCGCCAGCCGATGCCCACTCCGGACGGGCCGGTCATCCGCCGCACCCCCCGCCGCCGCCGCAGCCGCCACCTCCACCGCAGGAGCTGCCGCCGCCGGAGCTGTCACCGCCTCCGCCGGAGCTGTCTCCACCCCCGCCGCTCGACCCGTCGGAGCCCCCCGTCCAGCCGGAGTTGCCGACGGCCTGGCGCTGAATCTCGGCCTGGTCGGCGAAGCCCGGGTCGAGTGCCCAGAGCGAGGCGGTGCCGAACAGGGCCACGCCCATCGCCGCGCCGGCCGCTCCGTAGGTGGCGTAGGCGGGCGCGGAGGCAGGGGCGAGGTGGGTGTGCTCCTCGCGGACGGCACGCAGCGTGGCCCGACCGGCCCGGGTGAGCGCGGGTGCCCGGCCCAGCAGCAGCGTGGCGCCCAGGAGCGCGACAAGGGTGAGCAGCAGGTAGCCCACCGGTCGATCATTGAAGAAGCCAGAGAACAGCCGGAGCCCGCCGAGGCCCAGCAGGGCCATCATGACCTTGTTCCAGAAGCGGGCTCGCTCGCGCTGCGTGTCGTTCGTCAGCAAACCGCGCTGCTCCAGGCCGTTGCGAATCTGGTCGAGCGCGGTGCGTACGCGGGAGTCCTGCGGCAGCTCCCGGACCCGTGCGTGCTGGTGGGCGGCCCAGTGGATGGCCTGGTCCAGCGGGGTGAGCCCGCCCGGCGCGGTGCCGACGGTGGTCAACCGGCGGTCCGGGCGTACGGCGATCGCACCGCTGCCGCGCAGCCCGCCGAGTGCGGCGTGCACGGCCAGTTGGGGCCCACCGTTGAGGTAGGCGACCTGCTGTGGCCCGAGCGGGTCGAGTGTGGTGTGCCCCGAGACGGTGAGCAGGCGGATCCGGTAGTACACCCCGATCGCCACCACCACGGCGGCCGCGACGAGGTAGTACCGGAGGAAGGTCGGGGCGGAGATGCCCCAGGTGTCGCCCGACGCCGCGTTCACGATCATCGACTGCTCCTGTCACCGGAGGGATCGGCGGCCCCATTGTGGAGCAGCTCCGCCACGGTCGACGTACCGGTGTCGGCGCGGTCAGCGGCGGCGGACCGCCTCCTCGACGAGGTCGAGCACCGGGCCCAGGTCACCGGCCGGTCGGCCCATCGCCAGGTGCAGCACCAGGCCGTCGTAGGCCAGCTCCAGGAACTGGGCCAGCACGTCGATCGGTACGTCCTCGCGCAGCACCCCGGCGTCGCGTTGGCGGGCCAACCGGTCGCGGGTCGCCTCGGCGATCGCGGCGGACCGCTCCGCCCAGCGGCGGGCGAACGCCGGGTCGGTGCGCAGGCGGCGGGAGACCTCCAGTTGGCTGCCCAGCCAGCCGGTGGTGTCCGGCGAGACGGCGCGGGCGAGCAGGTCGCGCATCACCTGCACCAGACCGTTGCGGGCCACCGTCTCGACCATCGCCGCGGCGTCGTCCTCGGCGACGGCGAGGAAGAGCGAGTCCTTGTCGCGGAAGTGGTGGAAGATGGCACCGCGGGACAGGCCGGTGGCCTCCTCGAGGCGGCGTACGGTCGCCCCCTCGTAACCGAGCCGGGCGAAACACGCCCGCGCGGCGGCGAGGATCTCCTGCCGGCGCGCGTCGAGCTGGTCCTGGCTTACTCTGGGCACGCGTCGATCGTTGCAGGTCACCTCGGGTCACGCAAACCGTACGTACGGCTTGGTTCCCCGCCGACTACCATCGCCCGGTGACCCTGCCCCGCACCGTTCCCGCCACCCCGCTGACCGTGGCCACCGTTCAGGCCACGCCCACGCCCGGCGACGTCGCCGGAAACGCGGTCCGTGCGGCTGACCTGGTCCGCCAAGCTGGTGAGCTGGGCGCCCGGGTGGCTGTCCTGCCGGAGCTGTTCCTCTGCGCGTACCACCCGCCGACCCTCGCCGCCGACCCGGTCGGCACGGACGTCGCGGCCGACCCTGCCGGGATGGTCGCGGATCCTCGGCTCGACCCGCTGCGCGCCGCGGCCCGCGAGGCCGGCGTCACCGTGCTGGTCGGCGCCGCCGCCCGGCACCCGGACGGTCGGCGGACCATCGCCGCGCTGGTGGTCGACCGGGCCGGCGCGGTCCGGGTCGGCTACGACAAGCAGCAGTTGTGGGGCGACGAGCGTGAGCTGTTCAGCGCTGGCGGTCGGGGCGCCACGCTGCTCGTCGACGACTGGCGGCTCGGGCTGGGCATCTGCTACGACGGCTGTTTCCCGGAGCACGGCCGGGCCGCCGCCCTCGACGGTGCCCACGGATACCTGTGCCCCAGCGGATACCTGGCCGGTTCCGAGCACCGCCGAGACCTTTACTACGCCGCGCGAGCCCTGGACAACACGATGTTCGTGGTCTTCTCCAACGCGGTCGGAGGCGTCGACCCGTGGCGGTTCAACGGCGGCGCGGCGATCTACGACCCGCAGGGGCGGGTGCTGGCCCGGGGCGCCGACGACGGCACGGCGGTGCTGGTCGCGACGTTGGACCCGGCCGCGCTCGCGGCCACCCGGGCGGCCCATTCGATGCTCGCCGATCGACTTCCGGACCAGGGCGGCCCTCGGGTGTCGATGTCTGGCTGAGCCCGTCGTCAGGTCGGTACCCGCAGGATCTGTTGGCGGACACGTCGGTCCCGTAGGGTGCCCGAGTGCCACTGCTCCTGCTGGACCTGGACAACACCCTGCTGGATCGGGCCGGGCCGTTCCGCCGCTGGGGTGAGCGCTTCCTGGACGGCATCGGCGCGCCCCCCACCGACATCGACTGGCTGGTCTCGGTCGACGCCGACGGCTTGACCGACCGCTGGGATCTCGCCGACGCCATCCGGGACCGCTACGAGCTGCGCATTCCCTCGATCGACCTGGTGGAGGACCTGCACGACGGGGTGGTGGCGCAGACCCGGCTCGACCCGCTCACCGCCTGTGCGCTGCGGATCGCCGACGACGCCGGCTGGGTGCCGGTGGTGGTCTGCAACGGCACGGTGCGCGTCGAAGACGCCAAGATCCGCAGAACCGGCCTGGACCAGTACGTCGCGGACTGGGTGATCTCCGAGGAGGCCGGCGTCAGCAAACCCAACCCGCGGATCTTCGCGCTCGCCGCGCAGCGGGTCCGAATGCCGCTGCGCGGTGCCTGGGTGGTCGGCGACAGCCCGGAGGCGGACATCGGTGGCGCCGCCGCGGTCGGGTTGCCCAGCGTCTGGCTGCACCGGGGGCGCACCTGGACCGACGTCCGGTTCGCGCCGAGCCGCACCGTGGACGGGCTGATCGCCGCGGTCGCCACCGTGCTCGCGCGCTGAGAGGTTCGCTCGCTCGCCCCGGTGTCGACGCTGCCCGGACGGCGTTTCGATAAATCGGTTGACCGGCTGCCGCGGGGCAGCGAGCATTGTCGGCGCATCGTGCATCCCGGGCGTGGGCCCGGTCGAGGAGAGGGGGTCGGTCATGGCCGTCTTCGCAGGTCGCTTCCAGCCGCCTATCTCAGCCTCGACCAAGGGAACCTCACCACAGTGCGCGATCACGACCTTCCGGCGCTGGAGCGCCGGAGCCGCGGCAAGAGCCGCTTCGACGACGACGAACCGCAGTTTCTGAAGCGCGGGCGGCCCACCGAGCCGCTCGCAGACCCGGACAGCGACCCTGACCCGGACACCGGCGAACGCTGGTCGTCCTGGGACGACGCCGTCCACGGGCCGCAGCCCCACCCGGACTGGCTGGTCACCGAGTTGGCTGCCAAGGACACCGAGCTGGGTGTGCTGAAGACCGGCAAGGAGGCGGACGTCCACCTGGTCCGCCGGGCCGTGCCCGACAGCGACCGCTCCTGCCTGCTGGCGGTCAAGCGCTACCGCGACCCCGAGCACCGGTTGTTCCACCGCGACGCCGGCTACCTGGAGGGCCGCCGGGTGCGCCGCTCCCGGGAGAACCGGGCGATGGCCGGTCGGACGGCGTTCGGCCGGCAGATGATCGCCGGGCAGTGGGCCGCGGCCGAGTTCGACGCCCTGGCTCGCCTCTGGGAGATCAGCGCAGGGTACGACCGGATCGCCGTGCCGTACCCGGTGCAGTTGCGGGGTACCGAGCTGATGCTGGAGTTCGTCGGCGACGCCGAGTCGGGGGAGGCTGCGCCCCGACTGGCTCAGTTGCGCCCCGACCCGGCCGAGCTGCGCGACCTGTGGAACCAGCTGGTGGAGGCGCTGCGAGTGCTGGCCCGGGCCGGCTATGCCCACGGCGACCTGTCGCCGTACAACCTGCTCGTGCACCGGGGCCGGCTGGTCGTGATCGACCTGCCGCAGGTGGTCGACGTGGTGGCGAACCCGCAGGGGCCGGAGTTCCTGGCCCGCGACGTGCGGGTGGTCGGCACCTGGTTCGCGGCCCGGGGGATGCCCACCGAGCAGGTCGATCCCGGCGTGCTGACCGGAGAGCTGCTACGCGAGGCGGGCATCCGCTGATCGGAGCGGGTCGGGCGGCCTGACCGCCCGACCCACCACGCCGGTTACTGCAGGTAGCGCTCCACCTCGGGCTTGGGGCGCTCGCCCTGTGCGTCCGGGTCGCCGTGGGTCTCCCGGGCGGCCCGCCTGCGGCGCAGGAGGTCCCAACACTGGTCGAGGGACTCCTCCAGGGCGCGCAGCCGCTCGCTGGCCTCGCCCTCGGTGCCCGACTCGTGGGCCTGGGCATCCGCCCGCAGCTTGTGTTCCTCGTCGACCAGCTCGGTGATCCGGTTCAGGATGGTCTTGTCGTCCATGACAAGAGCCTGGCACAGGGGACCGGACGTCGCCCGGATTCGGTCGTTCCGCCGGGTCGACTCGTGCGGCCGAGGCGGCTGCCTGCCGCGGTCCGCGGCCGAGCCGCGGCGATCTCCCGGGCCGCTCCTCGACGGGATAGTGAGTGATGTTCATCACTATCGAACGTCACGGATGCCGACTGATGGTCACCGCCGTCACTACCTGCGGGATCTGTGATAGGCGCACTTCCCGGCATCCCAATCCTACGGCGACGCAATCCATGCGTGTGAAAATTTCACGTACTGCGTCTAGAGAGAGACGACCGAGCGGTGGCATGCTCCACGAACACCTAACTCCGCAGAGTCGTTCCGCGACGGCGAGTATCCACAAGGGAGTGTCGGGTCCCGTGGTAGCACCTCAGGCAGTGCCGGTTCAGCCACGACGAGCGGGCTCGGTCCCGCTGCGTCACGTGGTGCCCAACCTGTTCCGCGATCCGGCCGGCACCCTGGTCGAGATGGGCGAGCGGTCGCAGGGTGAGGTGGTGAAGCTCAGCCTGGGCGCGTTCCGGCCCTACCTGGTCACCCGGCCAGAGCACCTGCAGCGGGTTCTGCGCGAGAAGTCCGACAACTACGTCCGCGCCGGTGACGGTCTCCAGTGGCGTCCGCTGAAGCGGTTGTTCGGCGACGGCATCCTCAGCGACGGCGACTACTGGAAGAACAGCCGCCACGTACTCCAGCCGCTGTTCACCGCTCGACGCGTCGACTCGCTGGTGGACCGGCTGGCCGAGGCGATCGAGGATGCGGTCGACGACCTGGACGAGCCGGCCCGCGCCGGCCAGCCCGTCGACATGGGCACCGTCCAGGCCCAGATCGTCTGCTCGGCGATCATGCGGGTCTTCTTCGCCGACAAGATCTCGGTGCCGCAGGCGATGCGCATCATGAAGGCGCAGGACGCGATCGCCTGGTCGGTGATGCCACGGCTGATGGTGCCATGGGCGCCGCTGGCCATGCCGATGCCCGGCGACCGGGCATTCCGTAAGGCCGTCCGCCTCATCGACGACACGCTGCTCCCCATCGTCCGAGCCGCCCGGGAGACGGCCGAGACGGATGGCGACGACATCATCGCGACGTTGTGGCGAGGCCGCACCGAGACGGGTGGCCGGCTCGACGAGCGGCAGGTCCGTGACGACACCGTCTCCATGGTCGCCACCACCACCGAGACCACGATCAGCGTGCTGACCTGGCTCTGGCCGCACATCGCCCAGGACGAGCAGATCGCCGAGCGGCTGTACGAGGAGATCGACCGGGTGGTCGGCGACGCGCCGGTCCGCCGCGAGCACCTGCGCGAGCTGCGCTACACCCGGCAGGTGCTCGACGAACTGCTGCGGCTCTATCCGATCGGTTGGCTCTTCCCGCGCCGCGCGGTGGAGGCCGACGTGATCGGCGGCGTACGGATCGAGGCCGGCGCGACCCTCGTGGTCAGCCCGTTGATCACCCACCGGATGTCCGCGTTCTGGGACCGCCCCGAGGTCTTCGACCCCGACCGCTTCGACCCCGAGCAGGTCCGCAACCGGCACCGGTACGCGCACTTCCCGTTCGGCGGCGGCCCGCACCAGTGCATCGGCATGCACCTGTTCTATCTGGAGGCGATGCTGATCGTGGCCACGGTGTTGAGCCGGTTCCGGTTCAGCCTGCAGCGGCAAGCTCTGCCCGGTATCAAGGTGGCGGCGGCGCTGCGACCCCTTGAGCGTGTCGAGGTGACGCTGCGGCCGGCACGGAGTGTCTCCGCATGACCGCAGGGCTCACGTCGCCGCCGGCAACCGGTGGCGACCAGATGGCGCTGGCCGCCGAGCAGGGCCGGATCTGTGCCCTCGCCGCGAAGGGCCAACGTGACCTGGCCGAACGTGCCGCGGCGTACCCCGATCTCTTCCCGGCGCGACCGTTCGACCCGGCGCTGTTCGGCAACGTCGCGATGGCGATCGCGTTCGGGGCGCCCTGGTGCGACCTCGACCAGTTGCGTGTCACGAACCGGGCCGTGCTCTGGGGCTTCGCGGTCGACTGGCTCGTCGACCACGAGGCGCGTACCCGTGACGAGATCGACCGGTTGACGGCGGGCTGCCTCGCGGTGGCCGAGGGCGGGCGACCGGCGGCGGACGATCCTCTCGGCCGCTTCCTCGCCGAGTTGCACGACGACCTGGCCGCCGTGCCGGCGTACGCGACCCACGGGGTGGTGTGGCGCACCGAGTTGCGCACGATGCTCGACGCCATGGCGCGGGAGTGGGACTGGAAGCAGGCCGCCGACGGCGGGGCGCTGCCCACCCTCGACGAGTACCTGGCCAATGCGGCGAACCTGGCCTGCACGGTGGTCAACGTCGTGCACTGGATCCACTCCGACGATCCCGCGACGCTGGCCCACCTCGACGCGCTCGTCGCGGCCAGTGACCAGGTGCAGCGGATCCTCCGACTCGTCAACGACCTGGCCACCTACGAACGCGACAAGCGGTGGGGGGACCTCAACGCGTTGATGCTGGTGCCGGAGCGGGCCGACGTCGAGCGTCAGGTCACCGACCTGGTGGCGCACGCCCGCGAGATGCTCGAACCGCTGCGCGAGACCTGCCCGGTGCAGGCCGACTATCTCGCCCGCCAGATCGGCTTCAGCTCGGGCTTCTACCGGTCGACCGACTTCTGGGGCGTGCTGTGACCAGCTCACCAGCCGCCGACGCCCGGGACGAGTCCGAGGTGGCCGCGTCGGCCCGGGAACTGCTCGCCGCCATGACGCTCGAACCGGCGGGCCGGGTCACCCCCTCGGTGTACGAGACCGGTCGGGTCGTCGCCGACGCGCCGTGGCTCGCCGGGCATGATCGGCGGCTGCGGTATCTGCTGGACGCCCAGCGCGCCGATGGCGGTTGGGGTGGCGCTGGCGGTTACGCCGTGGTGCCGACGGTGAGCGCGGTGGAGGCGCTGCTCGGCACGCTGCGTGGCACCGAGGATTCCGACCCGGACGTGCTGGCGGCCGCGGCCCGCCGCGGGTTGGAGGTGCTCGCCGACTGGCTTGGCAGAGGCACGCCGCTGCCGGACACACCGGCGGCCGACCTCATCGTGCCGGCCCTGGTGGAGCGGATCAACGACCACCTCGCGTTCTTCGCCACACGCGACGATCGGAGGTTCGCCGACGGGCTCCGCGCCCTGCCCGGCGTGGACCGACGGCGGCTCGACGCCGTCCACGCGCTGGTCGGCACCGGACGTCCGGTGCCGCAGAAGCTGCTGCACGCCTTCGAGGTGCTCGGACCGGTCGCGCGCCGGCACGGCGGCGTGTCCCCGGTCGCCGGGGCCGTCGGCGCCTCGCCTGCCGCCACCGCCGCCTGGATCGGTGACCCGGCGACGCCCGGCGCCGACCCGGAGGCGCTGGCCTACCTGCGGGAGGCGGTCGGTCCTCTCGACGGACCGGTGCCCTGCTGTACGCCGATCACGGTGTTCGAGCGGGCCTGGGCGCTGAGCGGTCTTGCCCGCGCGGGGGTGCCGGTCCGGCCCGCGCCGAAGCTCGTCGCCGAGTTGGCCGCCGCGCTCGGGCCGCGGGGCGTGCCGACCGGGCCGGGGCTGCCGGCCGACGCGGACACCACCTCGGTCACCCTCTACGCTCTCGCCCGCCTCGGTCACCCGGTGGACCCGGCGAGCCTGCTCCACTTCGACCTCGGCACCCACTTCTGCACCTGGCAGGGGGAGGACGGGCGGTCGGTCACCACGAACGCGCACGTGCTGGAGGCGCTCGGCTGGCACGCCCGGCACACGGCGGTGGGCGCGAGCCGCTACGGCGTCCGTGCGGCCGCGCTGGCCGGGTGGCTGGGCGACGAGCAGCAGCCCGACGGCTCCTGGGCCGACCGCTGGCACGCGTCGGCGTACTACGCCACCTCGTGTGTCGTGACGGCCCTCGACCGGTACGCCCCGGCCGGGGTCGGCGGACCGGCGGTCGATCGCGCCGTCGACTGGCTGGTCGCCACCCAACGGGCGGACGGGGCCTGGGGACGGTGGGCGGGCACCGCGGAGGAGACGGCGTACGCCCTGCACGTGTTGCTGGGGGTGCGTCGACCGGTGCGGCCGGGCGTAGCCGAGGCGATCGGTCGCGGATTGCGTCATCTATCCGAAGTGGACGATCAGCAGGACGACCCTCCCTTGTGGCACGACAAGGATCTCTACACGCCGGTGCTGATCGTCCGAGCGGCCGTTCTCGCCGCGCGGCAGTTGGCGATGACCAGATCCGACCTGGTCAACAACCCGGACCGGCCCCTGCTCCGGTCCCGCACGGCGGTCTCATGATCAGCAGCGCTTGAGCACAGCCCCGGACGCTGCTAGCGTGCGCCGGGGTCGATGCGTGCACTACGCATTCCTGACTGATCACTCACACAGGCCGCGCCAGGGACGGTGTAATGGGTTCCCGCAGTACGAATCTGCGTACCAAGGTCGTTGCTCTGCTCGTCTCCCTCGTCGCGCTCTGGGGCTTCACGGCCTGGGTCACCGTCCGGGACGGGGTCAACCTGCTCGGTGTGCAGACGCTGGACGTCAAGGTCTTCGATCCCACCGAGCCGCTGCTGCTGCAGCTCCAGCTGGAGCGTCGGACGTCGGTGGCCTACCTCGGTCGACCCGACGACGCGCAGCGCGCCACGCTGGCGCAGATGCGGCAGCGCACCGACGAGTTGGCGGCGAAGTTCACCAAGTCCACCGAGAACTGGCAGGTCGGCGCGCTGGGCAGCGACACGCTCGACCAGCGGATCAAGGCTCTCACCACCGGGCTGACCGAGCTGAGCAAGACCCGTACGGCGGTCGACGAGCGGAGCATCGACCGGGCCGGGGCGACCGCGACCTTCACCGGGGTGATCGAGTCGATCTACCGGGTGTACGACGCTCTCGGCAACCTCGACGACGAGCAGGTCGCCGAGGACACCGCCGCCCTGATCGGCCTCAACCGGTCCCGCGAGCTGCTGTCCCAGGAGGACGCGCTGCTGGCCGGCGTGCTGGCCGCCGGCCGGATCACCCCGGCCGAGCGGGCGGACTTCACCCGGATCGTCGGCGCCCGACAGTTCGTCGCCGCCTCCGCGCTGGTCCGGCTCCCGGCCGCCGACCAGCGCCGCTACGAGACGATGTCGACGGGCCCCACCTTCAGCCGGCTGACCACCCTGGAAACCCAGGTCATGCAGGGCAGTGGCGCCGGCCGACCGTCGGTCACCGCGACGGACTGGAGCGACACCACCACCCCGGCGCTGACCGAGATCAGCACGGTCGTGCTGGCCGGCGGCGACGGAGTGGTCGACCGGGCCACTCCGGTCGCCATCGGCGTCGTCGTCCGACTGGCGCTCGCCACCGGCCTCGGTCTGCTCGCCGTCATCGCCTCGATCATCGTGTCCATCACCACCGCCCGCGCCCTGGTGCGGCAGCTGGAACGGTTGCGTAACGCGGCCTTCCGCCTGGCCAACGAGCGATTGCCCAGTGTGGTCGAGCGGCTCGGTCGCGGCGAAGACGTCGATGTGGCCGCCGAGGCGCCACCCCTGGAGTTCGGCACCGACGAGATCGGCCAGGTCGGCAAGGCCTTCAACGCGGTCCAGGAGACCGCGATCCGTACCGCCGTCGAGCAGGCCGAGCTGCGGCGCAACGTCCGCGAAGTCTTCCTCAGCCTGGCCCGGCGCACCCAGGCCCTCGTGCACCGCCAGCTCACCCTGCTCGACGCGATGGAGCGCCGCGAACACGACGCGGAGGAGCTGGAGGACCTGTTCCGGGTCGACCACCTGGCCACCCGGATGCGACGCAACGCGGAAAACCTGATCGTGCTCTCCGGCTCCACCCCCGGCCGGGCCTGGCGGCGCAACGTTCCGATGGTCGACGTGGTGCGCGGTGCAGTGGCCGAGGTGGAGGACTACACCCGGGTCAACGTGCTGCCGCTCGGGCCGGTCTCGCTGGCCGGCCGCGCGGTCGGCGACATCATCCACCTGCTCGCCGAGCTGATCGAGAACGGCCTGTCGTTCTCCCCGCCGCACACGACCGTCGAGGTCCGCGGCCAGCTGGTGGCCAACGGCTTCGCCATCGAGATCGAGGACCGGGGCCTCGGCATGAGCGAGGAGGACCTGGTCGCGGCGAACCACCGGATCGTCGACCAGTCCGAGCTGAACCTCGCCAACGCCACCCGCCTCGGGCTCTACGTGGTGAGCCGGCTGACCGAGCGGCACGGCGTGCGGGTGCGGCTGAAGGAGTCCGCGTACGGCGGCACCACCGCTGTCGTGCTGATCCCGCTGGAACTGGTCACCGAGAACGCGATCGGCCCGGAGGACTCGGGGGCGATGCGGACCGGTTCGGCCATCCCGCTGCCTTCGGCGCCCGCTCTCGACACCGGCCGTCCGGCCTTCCTCGCACCGCTCGCACTGGCCGCACCGACGACCACCGCACGGGACGTACCCGAACCGGTCAGCACGGAGACGCCAATGTCGGCTGACATCGCCACCTCGACGGCACCGGCCGACGAGGCCGAAACCGTCCTACCCACCCGGCAGCGGGCAGCCCCGGCCGCCGCACCCGAGCTGCCCACCCGGGCCCGGCGCGGCCCGGGCCAGCCGGCCCTGGAAGCCCCGACGGTGCCCACCGGCCTGCCCGCCGTCGACCGCACCCGGGTTACGGACGACGACGGCGCGCCGGTCGTGGCAGCCGACGACGCTCCGGGGCTCGCCCGCGCCGAGGCGGAACGCACCGACTCGGGACTGCCCGTCCGGGTTCGACAGGCGAACATCGTCCCCGAGCTGCGCGACGACCCGGCGGAGTCGGAGACCAACGACGAGGATGTGGTGCGCGCACCGGAGCAGGTGCGCCGCATGATGAGCTCCTACCAGACCGGCACCCGGCGTGGCCGGACCGACGCGGCTCGGCTGATCGGCGGCGCCTCCGGCGCTCCGGCGACCGCGTCTCCCGAGCCGGCCGACGAGGACCCACAAGCGACCTGACCGAGCACCGATGACGCGGGTTCCGCGCGGTGCGGCGGTCAAGCCCCAGACGAATACGGCGCACAGCCGGGCGAGAAGAGGACGACGAAGTGACCCAGAAGACGGCTTCGAGTGCCGACCTGACGTGGTTGCTGGATGACCTGGTGGGCCGGGTGAAGCAGGCCGAGCACGCGGTCGCGCTCTCCACCGACGGCCTGTTGATGGCCTCCACCCAGGGGCTGAGCCGGGACGACGGCGAGCACCTTGCGGCGATGGCAGCCGGCATCCAGAGCCTGGCCCGAGGCGCCGGCAAGCGCTTCGGTGGCGGGCAGGTGCAGCAGACCATCATCGAGATGCAGTCGTCGTTCCTGTTCGTCACCGCGGCCGGCCGCAACGCCTGCCTGGCGGTGCTGGCCACCGAGGACGCCGACGTCGGTCTGATCGCGTACGAGATGGCGATGCTGGTCACCCGCGTCGGCAAGTACGTCGCATCCCCGTCCCGTACCGAGCAACTGGCCGGCGAGAGGTAGCGGCGATGACGGTCCAGGGGGAGTCCGCAGACCAACAGTGGGTGGATGACCATGCGGGTCCGGTGGTGCGCCCGTACGCGGTGACGCGCGGTCGGGCCCGCCCGGTCACCGGCACGTTCGACCTGATCTCCCTGGTCACCGCGACCCGAGCCGAGGTCACGCCGGAGATCGGTATCGGTCCGGAGCATTTGGCGATCGTCGGGCTGTGCCAGCGCATACAGTCCGTCGCCGAGATCGCCGCCCATCTCGACCTGCCGGTGGGCACCATCCGGGTGCTCCTCGGTGATCTGGCGGCACGCAGCCTGGTGCAGGTTCGCGAGCCGCAGACCACGGCCGGTCTTCCCGACAACAGCATCTTCGAGGCGGTAATCAATGGACTACGGGCACTCTGACCGGCCGGCGGGAGCGACCCCACTGCCCACCGCGATCAAGATTCTGGTCGCCGGCGGCTTCGGCGTGGGCAAGACGACCATGGTCGGCGCGGTCAGCGAGACCCGGCCGTTGCGCACCGAGGAGGTGCTGACGGAGTCAGGGGTCGGCATCGACGACCTGTCCGGGGTGGAGGGCAAGACCACCACCACCGTGGCCATGGACTTCGGCCGGATCACCATCAGCGACGACCTGGTGCTGTACCTGTTCGGCACGCCCGGGCAGGACCGGTTCTGGTTCGTCTGGGACGAGCTGGCGCTGGGCGCCATCGGCGCGGTGGTGCTGGCCGACACCCGCCGGCTCGCCGACTGCTTCCCGTCGATTGACTACTTCGAGGGCCGCGGCACGCCCTTCGTGGTCGCGGTGAACTGCTTCGAGGGCGCCCGGCAGTACCGGCTCGACGAGGTGCAGGCCGCGCTGAACCTGGACCCGGGGGTGCCGGTGCTGCTCTGCGACGCCCGGCAGCGGGAGTCCAGCAAGGAGGTGCTCGTCACGCTGATGGAGCACGCCATGAAGACCCGCGAGGCCCGCCGCCGCGCCGCGAACGGAAACTGACCGAGGTTTTTTCGGGGGAGGGTGTCCGGAACGGCCCCGGCCGATCGTCATGCTGGTGATACCCGAAGACACCAGGGAGCGACACCAGATGAAGTACATGATGTTCGTCTGCACCGACAGCGCGCCGGACACCGACCCGACCGACGCCCCCGACATCGACAAGTGGGTGGCCGAGAACGACGCCCGCGGTCGACGCGTCGCCGGCGACCAGTTGGCGCCGACCGCCGCGGCCACCACGATCCGGGTACGCGACGGCGAACTGCTCGTCTCCGAGGGGCCGTTCGCGGAGACCACCGAGGTGATCGTGGGCTTCGACCTGCTCGACTGCGCGGACCTGGACGAGGCGATCGAGGTGGCGCGGGCACACCCGATGGCCCGACACGGGCGGCTGGAACTGCGCCCGTTCGCGGACCTGTCCGCCTGACGGGTTGTCCACACCGCAGCGCCGGCCGTCGTGCACCTCGGCGCCGGCCGACGCGGCCGCGGCGGAGGCCGTCGCGGCCGCCAGCGTCGAGGCGTACCCCCGGATCGTCGCGGCCCTGATCCGGGTGACCGGGGACTGGGCGCTGGCCGAGGACTGCGCCCAGGAGGCGCTGACCGTCGCCCTGGAGCGCTGGCCCGACGACGGCGTGCCGAACAACCCGGGTGGCTGGCTCATGACGGTGGCCCGTAACCGGGCGCTCGACGTGCTGCGTCGGGCCACCGTGGAGCGTCGCAAGCTGCACGACCTGGCGCTCCTCACACCGGCCGAGACGCAGCCCGAGCCCGAGGTGGGGGCGGACGTGGTGGACGACCGACTGCGCCTGATCTTCACCTGCTGCCACCCGGCGCTGGCCATGGAAGCCCGGGTGGCGCTGACCCTGCGGACCGTGTGCGGTGTGCCGACCGTGGACATCGCTCGACTCCTGCTGGTCAGCGAGTCGACGATGACCCGGCGGTTGACCCGTGCCCGGACCCGCATCGCGCAGGCCGGCATCCCGTACCGGGTACCGAGCGGACCGGCGCTGCCCGAGCGGCTGCCCGGCGTCCTCGCCGTGCTGTACCTGTTGTTCACCCGGGGCTACGTCGCCGACGGGGAGCCGGCCTTCGCTGACGAGGCGGTCCGGCTGGCTCGACTGCTCGACCGGCTGATGCCGGAGCAGTCCGAGGTGGCCGCGCTGCTGGCGCTGTTCCTGTTCCAACACTCCCGTGCCGAGGCCCGCCGCGACGCCGCCGGCAACCTGCTCACCCTGCAGCGGCAGGATCGCCGCCGGTGGGACCGCGCCGCCATCACCGAGGGCCTGGCCGCGCTCGAACGGGTACGCCACGACGGGCCATACGCGTGGCAGGCCCGGATCGCCGCCTGCCACGCCACCGCGACGTCCGCCGACTCCACCGACTGGCCCGCGATCGCACGGGCCTACGACGCGCTGATCGGCATCCAGCCCTCGCCGGTGATCGCGCTCAACCGAGCGGTCGCGCACAGCCACGCGTACGGGCCGGCCGCCGGGTTGGGGCTGCTCGACGCGGCACACGTCGGGGGAGGGTTGGACGGCAACCCGCTCGCCGTGGCCGTGCGGGCCGATCTGGTGGCCCGGCAGGGTGACCGGACGCGCGGGGCCATCCTGTTCCGGGAGGCTGCGGCAAGGGTGGGCTCGGCCGCTGAACGCCGCGCACTGCTCGACCGGGCTGACGAACTCGCCCCGTAGCCGTGAACGCGGCAGGGCCCCTACCCGCCGGGCGGCGAGCAGGGGCCCTGGTGACGTTGGTACGTCAGTTGGCGATCATGCGGCGCAGCACGTACTGCAGGATGCCGCCGTGCCGGTAGTAGTCCGCCTCACCGGGAGTGTCGATCCGCACCACGGCGTCGAACTCCACGCCGGTGTCGGTGTTGACCCGCACGGTGCGCGGGGTCTCACCGTCGTTGAGCGCGGTCACCCCGGTGAAGGTGAACGACTCGGTGCCGGTGAGACCCAGCGACTCGGCGGTGACGTCCACCGGGAACTGCAGCGGCAGCACGCCCATGCCGATGAGGTTGGAGCGGTGGATCCGCTCGTACGACTCGGCGATGACCGCCCGGACGCCCAGCAGCATCGTGCCCTTGGCCGCCCAGTCCCGCGACGAACCGGAGCCGTACTCCTTGCCGGCCAGCACGACCAGCGGGATGCCGGCCTCCTGGTAGGCCACGGAGGCGTCGTAGATTGAGGTCTGCTCACCGGTGAGGTGGTTGACGGTGAAGCCGCCCTCCACCCCGGGCACCAGCTGGTTGCGCAGCCGGATGTTGGCGAAGGTGCCCCGGATCATGACCTCGTGGTTGCCCCGGCGGGAGCCGTACGAGTTGAACTCGTGGCGCGGTACACCGTGCTCGGCGAGGTACGTCCCGGCCGGGGAGTCGGCCTTGATGGCGCCGGCCGGCGAGATGTGGTCGGTGGTCACCGAGTCACCCAGCTTGGCCAGCACCCGGGCGTCGGCGATGTCCACGACCGGGCTCGGCTCCTGCTGCATGCCCTCGAAGTACGGGGGCTTGCGCACGTAGGTGGAGTCGCTCTCCCACGCGAAGGTGTCACCGGTCGGGGTCGGCAGCGACTGCCACCGCTCGTCGCCGGCGAAGACGTCGGCGTACGCCGCGCTGAACCCGGTGGCGCCGATCGCCTGGGCGATGACGTCCTGGATCTCGGCGCTGTTCGGCCAGATCTCGCGCAGGTAGACCGGGTTGCCCTCGGTGTCCTCACCGATCGGCTCGTTGGCCAGGTCGATGTCCATCGTGCCGGCGAGGGCGTAGGCGACCACCAGCGGCGGGGACGCCAGGTAGTTCATCTTGACGTCCGGGTTGATCCGGCCCTCGAAGTTCCGGTTGCCCGAGAGCACCGAGACCACCGACAGGTCGTGCTCGTTGACCGCGGCGGACACCTCCTCGGGCAGCGGGCCCGAGTTGCCGATGCAGGTGGTGCAGCCGTAGCCGACCAGGTTGAAGCCGAGCTTGTTCAGGTACGGCGTGAGGCCGGCCCGCTCGTAGTAGTCCATGACGACCTTCGAGCCGGGCGCCAGGGTGGTCTTCACCCACGGCTTGCGGGTCAGGCCCTTGTCGACCGCGTTACGGGCCAGCAGCGCGGCACCGATCATCACCTGCGGGTTGGACGTGTTGGTGCACGAGGTGATCGCGGCGATCACCACGGCGCCGTGGTCCAGCTCGTACTGCACGCCGTCGGAACCGGTGACCCGGATCGGGTTGCTGGCCCGGCCACCCGCGCCAACCGCCGCGGTCTCCAGGTCGCGCGGCTCGTCGGCCGGGTCGCTGAACTCGTTGGCCGGCGGGTCGCTGGCCGGGAACGACTCGGCGCTGGCCTCGTCGGCCGGGCCGTTGGCGCCGCGCGGCAGCTCCTCGCGGGGCACACCCGGCTTGAGGTCGCGCTCACCGACGGTGTCGTCGGCGACGTAGTCGGTCAGCGCCGAGCGGAACAGCGTCTTCGCAGCGCCCAGCGGCACCCGGTCCTGCGGGCGCTTCGGGCCGGCGAGCGACGGCTCGATGGTGCCGAGATCCAGCTCCAGGCGCTCCGAGTACTCCGGCTCGGCCTCCGGGTCGTGCCAGAGGCCCTGCTCCTTGGCGTACGCCTCGACGAGCGCGACCTGCGCGGCGTCGCGGCCGGTCAGCTCCAGGTAGCGGACGGTCTCCGCGTCGATCGGGAAGATCGCCACGGTCGAGCCGTACTCCGGGGACATGTTGCCGATGGTCGCCCGGTTGGCCAGCGGCACGGCGCTCACGCCGGGGCCGTAGAACTCGACGAACTTGCCGACCACGCCGTGCTTGCGCAGCATCTCGGTGATGGTCAGCACCAGGTCGGTGGCGGTGGTGCCGGCCGGCATCTCGCCGGAGAGCTTGAAGCCCACCACCCGGGGGATCAGCATGCTGACCGGCTGGCCGAGCATCGCGGCCTCGGCCTCGATGCCGCCGACGCCCCAGCCCAGCACACCCAGGCCGTTGACCATCGTGGTGTGCGAGTCGGTGCCGACCACGGTGTCCGGGTAGGCCTGGCCGTTGCGCTCCATGATGGTACGGGCCAGGTACTCGATGTTGACCTGGTGCACGATGCCGGTGCCCGGCGGGACGACCTTGAACTCGTTGAACGCGGTCTGACCCCAGCGCAGGAACTGGTAGCGCTCCTTGTTGCGCTCGTACTCCAGCTCGACGTTGCGGGCGAACGCGTCCTCGCGGCCGAACAGGTCGGCGATCACCGAGTGGTCGATGACCAGCTCGGCCGGAGCGAGGGGGTTGACCTTGCTGGCGTCGCCGCCCAGGTCACGCACGGCCTCGCGCATGGTGGCCAGGTCGACCACGCAGGGCACACCGGTGAAGTCCTGCATGAGCACCCGCGCCGGGGTGAACTGGATCTCGACGCTGGGGGCGGCGGTGGGGTCCCACCCGCCGAGCTGACGGATGTGGTCGGCGGTGATGTTCGCGCCGTCCTCGGTCCGCAGCAGGTTCTCCAGCAGGATCTTCAGGCTGTACGGCAGTCGGGCGTAGCCCTCCACCTTGTCGATCTTGAAAATCTCGTAGCTCGCGTCTCCGACGCGTAGCTGGGTCTTCGCACCGAAGGTGTCGAGGCTCGCCACGTCGTACTCCTTCACACCAGCGACCGTGAGTAGTCCTGAGCAGTCTGTCGCACCGGTTGGGGTGCCGCCGAGGTTAGGTCGCACTTACCGGCGATTCCGCTCTCAACAAAACCGTACGTCCGTCTTGCTAGTTGCGCAACCTGAGCGTCGGCTCCTCGTCCCGCCTCACCCCTAGCCTCCTAGGACGGCGTACGCGGTGTGGGCACTCCCGCGCGTTCCACCTGCGGCACCTGCGTCCGACCCGCCACCGGTAGGGTTCGAGGCCCGCCGGGAAAGGGGTCCACCGATGTTCGACGTCCAGCACTGGCTGGTGTCGCTGCCGCCGATCGCGGTCTACCTGCTCGTCGGCGGGGTGATCGGCGTGGAGAGCATGGGCATCCCGCTACCCGGTGAGATCGTCCTGGTCAGCTCGGCCCTGCTCGCCGCCACCGGCGTGGTGGAACCGGAGTGGGTGGCCACCGCCGCGGCGTTCGGCGCCATTGTCGGCGACTCCATCGGGTACGCCGTTGGCCGACGCGGAGGTCGTCCGCTGCTCGCCCGGCTGGGCAGGCGGTTCCCGAAACACCTCGGCCCGCCGCAGCTCGCCCGTGCCGAGCAGAGCTTCGCCCGGTACGGCGTCTGGGCGGTCTTCTTCGGTCGGTTCGTGGCGCTGCTGCGAATCCTGGCCGGGCCGCTCGCCGGGGCACTGCACGTGCCCTACCGCCGGTTCCTGCTGGCCAACGCGGCAGGCGGGCTGGTCTGGGCGTTCGGCACCACCTACCTGCTGTTCACCGTGGGCCGGGCGGCCGAGCACTGGCTGAAGGACATCTCCTGGGCCGGGCTGGTCCTCGCGGTGCTCGCTGGTCTCGCCAGCACCTGGTGGCTGCGCCGACGGGCCCACCGGTTCGAGGCGCCCGACGGCGTGCAGGCGGCTGAGGTGGCCCCCGGCCGTCAGGCGGCCGAGGTGGCCCCCGGCGTCGATTCGGTCCGCGCGGGCAACGAGCACTGACTCAGGCATGCCGAAGGGCCGGGCCCCGTGGTTGGGGTCCGGCCCTTCGGCATGGTCGTGGTGTGCTGGTGCGGGGGTCAGCTGGTGGCGTAGCCGCGGGTGGCGATCCAGTCGGCGAGGTGCTCGACGGTGATGTCGTAGGCGGCTTGGTTGGGGTCGGCGGAGTCGGCGATGGTGACGGTGTTGCCGTTGTCGTGGTAGCCGACGACGCTGATGTAGTGCCCGCCTTCGTAGGAGTGGGTGGTGCCGGTGGTGTCGGTGCTGGTGCCGGCGATGTTCGCGACGACGGCGCGGCCCTGGTCGACGGTCTTGACGACGTCGGCGCGCAGGGTGTCGGTCTGCTTGGCGTCAGCGTCGGGGCTGCTGATCTCCACGGACCGGTACGCGTCGGGCTTGCCGGTTTCCTTGTTCAGCACGGGGGTGATGTCGTTGATGGAGTTGGTGCCGGCTTCGGTGGTGCCCATTTCCTTGGCCATGTCGTCGACGTTGATGTTCTTGCCCTGCACGGACAGGGCGTTACGGGTGGCGGCGGGGCCGCAGTAGTAGAAGTTCGGCTGCGCCTCGTAGCGGACACCGAGCTCCCGCTCACCGGAGGGCTTGCGGTCGTTCTGCGTCTGCGAGGTCGGCTTGGCGTCGGTTGCGGCGTAGGCGGCGGTGACGGGGCCGGCGATAGCGCCGCCGGTGAAGGCGAGCCCAGCAGCGGTCAGGGCGGTCTTACGGATCAGATCGGTACGCATGATGGCGTGCTCCTCTGCATTTCGGGGGTGCCCGCACAGCACTCGACAGGGGTGCGTGGCCGTGCGGGAAGTTCTCGCAAACGGCCCGGCGATCAGGGGGACCTGCTCGGGCGTCGCGGGGGGTGTAACCGGGGTGGCCTGCCGGGTGTTCCCGGCGGCTGCCGTGCACCACGACCCGACAGTCGCGGTGCCATGCCAGGTATAACGACCCCGGCCGGCCCCTGATTCCACGTGGGGGGTGGCATCGACCACGGGACACCAGTCCACACAACCGGCCGGACGAGGCAGACGGGCCATTACCAAACCGGACATTGAGCCTCAATAGCATGTCGGGGCTGATAGTCGTCAGACGGGCTGAGCCGGCCCCTTGCAGGTCGAGTACGGCGTCCACGACGCGCTGCCACCAGGCAACATCTAGGCTCTGACCGAGAGGGGTGGATCATGGACGCTGCATTTTGCCGGGCTCTGGCTCCTTTCCCGCCCGAGGTCGGCCGATGAGCACAGTGGCATTCCTGAACATCGCCATGCACGGGCACATCAACCCGACATTGCCCGTTGTGGGCGAGCTTGTTCGTCGTGGTCACTCCGTCACCTACCACACGACGCCGGCCTACGCCGAGGAGGTCGCGGCCACCGGCGCGCGAGTGCTCCTCTACTCCGGGGACGAGCTACCGCTCTCCGGGCCGCCGACGCCCGTCACGCTGATGGAGCAGCTTGCGCGTACCGCCGTACGCGTGCTGCCGGCCGTCCTCACCGACCTGAGGGGCGCCCGGCCCGATTTGATCGTTCACGACTCCCTCTGCCCGTGGGGGCCGGTGGCCGCCCGGGAACTCGGCGTGCCGCCAGCATCGTCGTTCACCACGTTCGCCTTCAACCGGCGCGTGCCCAGTCCGACCCGCGGCTCCCGGGAGCTGCTCACCGCGGCGGTGGCCCTTCCCCGTCCCACTATGGGGTACCTGAGGTCGCGCTGGGAGCTGCGTCGCCGGTACGACACAGGCACGTTGCCCCTGATCGACCTGGCCAACATCCGTCAGCCGCTCAACCTGGTCTACACCTCGCGGGCGTTCCATCCCGAGGCGGACAGTTTCGACCAGTCCTACCAGTTCGTCGGACCGAGCATCGGCGGCCGCCCAGCAGACTCGTCGTTCCCGGTCGATCGACTGCGGGACCCCGTGATGTACGCCTCGATGGGCACGGTGTTCGACGCCCCGCGGCTGCTGCGCACCTTCGCCGACGCGCTCGCCCCGCTGGGTGGCACGGTGATCGTTTCCACGGGACACACCAATCCCACCGCGCTTGGCCCGCTACCGGGCAACGTGCTCGCCTTCCGTTCCGTACCGCAGTTGGAGGTGCTGGCCCGCGCAGCGCTGTTCATCACTCACGGTGGGGTGAACAGCGTCAACGAGGCCCTGTACGCCGGCACCCCGATGCTGGTGGTCCCGCAGGGCGCTGACCAGCTGCTGGTGGCTTCCCGCATCGTCGAACTCGATGCCGGCCTGTCGATCCGTACCGAGGACGTCACGGTGGAGATCGTGCGGGCCCTCGCTCAGCGTCTGATCGAGGAGCCTCGATTCCGGGCCGCCGCGAGCACCCTGCAGGTCGCCCAGCGTCAGGCGGGCGGCTATGCGCGTGCCGCCGACGTCCTGGAGGACTTCGTGCAGCAGACCGGCTCGGTCACTCAGCCGGGCTCCGCCGATCTGCCACCGCAGGGCTGACCGATGTCTCCCGTCGTCGCCGTCCTGCTGTTGGTCGCCGGGCTGTCCGAGGCCGCCGGGCGTCTCCTGCCGGTGGTGGCACGCCTGTCCGGCGTGTCGCACGCGAGGGTGGTCGGGTTGTTGCTGGCGGGCGCGATCGTTGACGGCGCAGTGTTCGCGCTCTGGCCGCTGTCCGCGTGGGCCGTTGCCGGTCTGGTGCTGCCCGCCGCACCGTCCGACGAGACGGCACTGGTCTGGACACCGGGCCTGGCCGCTCCGCTGGTGCTTGCTGGAGTCCTCGCGTTCCCGCTGCTCGGGCCACTGCTGCACCTGTTGCTCATGGTGGGGGTGGGGGTCGGCCTCGCCGGTGCGCTCGCCACGGTGGCCGGAGTCGGCTGGTGGGAGGCCGCCGGCTGCGTAGCGGTCGCCGGTGTCGGGCTCGGCGTCTCCGTCGAGGCCGTCCGCCGCCTTGTCGTGAAGCTCAACACCACCCGAGCACCGGAGCCAGTCGCGTGATCGGACTGGCGCTCCTGCTGCTGCTCGGAGGGCTCGGACTGGTGCTGATCGCCGAGGCCCTGCTTGCCCGCTACGAGGTGCTGGTTTACGTCGCCGGCTGGCGCCCACCCACCATCTCGCGCCCCGACGGCACGTCCTACGCCCGCGGGGCGGATCCGAACCGCCCTCCGGACGCCTACCTGATCTATCTGGACGGCATCGGGAAACGCCGTTTCCACGACACCCGCGACGGTGGCCGACTGGTCAAGAGCCTGATCAACCGAGCGCCGGAGCTCAGGGTGCTGGGCCAGGTGCAGCCCTACTCCCCGCTGGCCGTGCCGCTCGCCGACCGGCCGGTCTGGGCCTGGCTTCGCCGCCACATCGGGCTGCTGCTGTTCCTGCACAACGTGATGCAGATCTTCGTCGCCGCCGACCGCCGATACCGTCCCCTGTACAACCGTGCCGTCGGTGCACAGATCGCCACCGAGCTCCGGGTCGCCGGTTACCGACCGGACAGCGGTATACCCGTCGTACTGCTCAGTTACAGCGGTGGCGCCCAGGTCGCCAGCGGTGCGGTGAACGAACTGTGGTCCCAGCTGCGCACCCCGCTTTGGTTGATCACTCTCGGCGGTTTCCACAACGGTGCCAACGACATCACCCATGCCCAGCACCTCTACCGGCTCACCAGCGCTGGCGACTGGATTGAGCGAGTCGGCACCTGGATCTTCCCGCAGCGGTGGCGGCTGTTCCGCTGGAGCGGATGGAACCGGGCGGAGCGCGAAGGGAAGATCACCGTGCACCGGCTCGACCCCGCCACTCACATCGGCTCCCGCAGCTACATCGCCCCGGAGGCCCGCTTACCCGATGGCCGCAGCCACCTCGACCGGACCACCGACACCGTGATCGCGCTGATCCGGGATCGCCTCAGCCTGACTGCGGAGACCGACGGCCCGCTGCCCTGAAGGCTCACACGTCGGGGTTCAAACCGGCCTGCTGATTCGCCTCCGTCTGGGGGAGTCCGGAGACCTGGAGCAGCTGACTGACGACAACGCGCAGTTGCGAGACGACGACAGCCCCGGAGGACCCGACACCCTCAGCGCATGCCTCGTTGATATCAGTGATCACCTGTAGCGCTCGCTCCCGCGCGCGATCCGGCTCCCGTCCGGCCAGGAAGTCACGATGCAGAAGCCTGAACGCCTGGCCGAAGTGCTCGATCGCTGTGGAGAGGCCGGCCGGCAGCGTCTCCCGGGCCTGTAGTGCCGACACCGCCCATTGCAACATTTCGCGGCTGCTGGTGTAGGCGAGTTCCAGGTGCTCGGCCGCCCGCGCGTACCGACGCATGATGCCCAGCCGTCGTCTCCGCCACGGAGAGAGAAGCGCGACTTCGCATGCTGCGGCGACCACGTCGGTGGTGTTACGTCGTTCCGCCTCTGCCGCACGCAGCCGCTGCAGGGCATCCTCGGCCTGCCGCACGTCGCGGTGAACCATCGCATTGGCGGTAGCGGTCATTTCCCGGGCGATGGCATCGACTGTCGGACCAGCGGCGCGGTGGACGATCCGTACCGGATTGAGCGGCAGAATCAGCAAGGCCACCACGATGGCCACCAGGACACCGACCAACGCATTCGCTGTGCGCGGAACGGCCAGGTCCGGCCGTTCCGGAGACACCGTTCCGAGCAGGACGGCGGTGCTTCCCGCCTGCACCATGACAGCTCCGGTGCCTCGAAATACGGCGGCCGCCGAAATGGCCAGTGCCACGACCACGCCGGTCTGTATCGGTCCCGCCCCGATGAACCGTATGAGCCCGTTTCCGACCAGCACCCCCAGGATCACCCCGGCGAGAAGTTCCAGAGTTCGACGGGCTCGATTACCGATGGCCGCCGCGATCGTGCCGACCGCGGCGGCGGGTGCGAACAGCGGCTGCGGATTGTGCAGTACGTCGCTCGCAACGAACCAGGCCAACCCGGCGGCCACACCCGCCTGCACCGCGAGGATGAGGTAGGTGCGAAGCCGTTCATAGGCCTCCCGGCCCTCGCGCAGCGCACTCTTCGCCGGTCGGGCACCCCGACGTCTGCTGCGCACGTCTCACCCCCCCACCACCGATCGGCTCTCTGACGATCGTCGTACGACGGCGAACGTCGGGTGTGGGAGATCCCCAATCTGGTGCGCCACCGACGGGAGCCTGGGCATCCCGGGGGGGGGTATCCGGCCGGCGGGGTGGGGTCAGCCGGCGTTGAGCAGGTCCTGGACGGCGTCGCGGGCGGCCAGGACGGGCCGTCTCGGATTGCGGGCTGTGCTGAGATTATCGAAGGGGTGCTGCCCGTCCGGCACCTCGATCACCAGCATCGGCCAACCCTGGGCGGTCGCCGCGGGGAGGAACGCGTCGACGCCAGCCAGGACCGGTGGATGTCCTGCCGTGCACCACCACGATGGCGGGCGCCGGACCGGTGTGGGTGGGCAGGTGCGGGTCGACGTTGCCGTGTCGTTTGACCGGAGCGGCCGGGGTGGACAGGACGAAGCGCCGCTGCGCGACGGGCGTCGTCATGCCCCCATCGTATCGATCATCGACCTGACCGACTTTCCATTGGCGATCTACAGGAGACGGTCGGTCAAGTCGAGTCGCCCGGCTTGGCGGTGTCGCCGGCCTGGGCGTGCCGTTCCAGTAGTCGCTGCCGGATCTCCTCCGGGGTGTACGCGCGCCGACGCCGTTCGGCTCGCGCGATGACCACGCCGGAGGCCGCGACGCCGGCGAGGCCGGCCAGCCCGAGGACCTTCCACCACCGCATTCGTTGCCGCATCGGCCTAGGCTAGACCCTCATGAGCATCAGCCTGGATGAGGCCGTCGAGTTGACCCGCACCGGCGACGTGTGGGTGTTCCGGGGTCGCAGCGTGCCGGACCGGGCGATCCAGTTCACCACCAACAGCCCGGTCAACCACGTCGGGATGGCGGTGGTGCTGGACGACATGCCGCCGTTGATGTGGCACGCGGAGCTGGGCAGGTCGTTGCCGGATCTGTGGTCGGGCACCCACCAGCGCGGCGTCCAGCTGCACGACCTGCGGGACGCGGTCTGCGTCTGGGCCAACCGGTACGGCCAGCGGGCCTGGCTGCGGCAGCTCGACCCGCCGGCCGACGGGGAGATGGAGCGGGCGGTGCTGCGCACGATCGCGCGGTTGGACGGCACGCCGTTCCCGTCGACGGCCCAGCTGGCGTGGCGTTGGGTGCGTGGTCGGGTGCCGGCGCTGCCGCGCCCCGGCCGGCCGGCACCTCGGCCAACCCCGGCCACCCCCGCCGGCCCGGCCGGACGAGCGGGGGAGCGGGACCGGGCGCTGGAGACGGCGTACTGCGCTGAGGTGGTGGCGGTGACCTATGAGGAGATGGGGTTGTTGCCGGCGGGCCGGCGTCCGAACTGGTATGACCCGGGACGGTTCTGGAGCGGGGACGACCTGGGTCTGGCCGCCGGCGCCCGGCTGGGTTCGGAGATCGAGGTGCGGGTGCCGCAGCGCTGAGGTTTGACCGACCGGGTTGTCCGCGGGGTCGAGCCGTTTTCCGGGGGGCGTCGGCCGGTTGGCCCGATCCGTACCCGCCCGGTTTCCGGTCGGCGCGGTCCTGGCTACGCTGTCGCGTCGGTGGGGACGAGGGGAGACCTGATGGCGGTGCGGCCGGACGGTGCGGCAGGGTCGCGGGCGGCTCGGGTGTTGGCATCGGCGCCGTGGGTCGTGGTGCTGCTTGGTGTGGGTGCGCTGGCGGTGCTCCTGGTGATCGCGCTGGTGTCGTTCCGGGGCAGGGAGCGGGACGCCGTGCCGCAGGCGGCGCCTCCGGTGTTCCTGCCGACTGTGCCGGCCGCCGCGTCGGCCACCGGTGGGCCGACTCCGGTCGGCGCGGAGCGGCGCTCGGTGTCGCCGCGGCCGTCACGCAGCAGTCGGACACCGTCGCCGCGTGTCACCGTGAGCAGTTCGCCGACTCCGGGGCGGACGAGCGCCCCGGCGGTGCCGCTGGTGCCGGCGGCTGACACGGTCAAGGCCCGGTACCAGGTCGGGACGAACGGCTGGGACGGTGACGCGGCGGTGCTGTCCATCGAGAACGAGTCGAGTCGGTCGGTGGACTGGTCGGTGGAGTTGGCGTTCGACGACGACATGCGGGCTCTGCGGGTCAGCGACGACTCGGGAATCTCGGTGCGGGGGCGTGGGAACGGCGAGTTCGTGTTGCGTGGTACCCGTTCGCTGGACCCGGGTGCCTCTCGGACGCTGCGGCTGCGTCTCGGCTGGGGTGACTCGGCGGAGCGGCCGCTTCGGTGCACGATCAACGGGGTCGACTGTCGGCTCGGCTGAGCTGTCGGCGCTTCCGGCCTCGGCCGCCGATCGTTAGGCTGCCCGGACGGTCCGCTGAGGGAGGTTCATGTCCGGCATGCGTCGTGCCCCGCGACTGCCGCACGGTCCGGCTGCGATCGTGTCGTCGCCCTGGATCGTGGTGGGCGCTGGTGTCGTCGTGATGGTGGTCCTGCTCTTCGTGGCCCTGGGCGCGTACCGGGGGCGTAGTCCTGCGCCGGACGGCGCGCCGGTGCCGCCGGCGTTGCCGCTCCCGTCGGCGGTCGTTGCGCCGAGCGCGCCCACGTCGGTGTCGGCTCCGGCGTCGTCGCCGGCCCCGGTGCTGCCGGGCCTGTCCGGGCGTGCGAGCGGGCTGCCACCGAGTGCCGTGGCCGGGTCGCGGTCACCGTCGGGGAGTCCGTCTGTCGTCCCGACGGGTGGGCCGACGGTGACGCGGTCGCCGAGCCGGGCCCCGCAGGGGCGGCCGGCGATGAGTGGGCGGTACCGGGTGGTGCAGAGCTTCGACGGGGGTTTCATCGGCGAGGTGTCGATGGTCAACACCTCTGCCGAGAGCCGTGGTTGGACGGTTGCGCTGGAGTTCTCCGGGGGGCGGTTGGTGACCACCTGGGTGGAGGGCGTACCACAGGGGACGGTCCGACATGCCGGCAGCAGCTTCACGTACGTCAGTGGAGTGGACGTGCGGCCTGGTGGTTCGGTGTCGTTGCGGTTCCACCTGGAGCGGACTTCCAGCACCCCGCGGGCGTGCACGGTCGACGGGCTGCGCTGCAGCGGGTTCTGACCTCGACGAACACGGCGCTTCTGCAAGGTTGCTGCTTTGTTGCGACCGTGTTTGCAAGGTATTGCAGAATTTTTCGGCAAGGGTTAGCGTGCGGCCAATCAGCGACCAGAGGAAGGCGTCGATGAAACCCCCGCCGATACCGCGCACCGCCCTGCTGACCCTCGTCTCCCTGCTCACCCTCACGCTCGTCGGCACTCCGGTCGCCGCGCAGCCCGCCGCAGCCGCGGCTCCCCGGCCGTCCGACAGTGCCCCCCTCGCCGTCGGCGGCGCCGCACAGTGGCGCGACGAACCCACCGCCGAGGCGCTGCTGAAGGCCGGCGGCAACTCCGCCGGGGCCGAGCAGTTCTACTTCGTCCTGCCGGACCGGTTCGCCAACGGTGACCCCCGCAACGACCGGGGCGGCCTCACCGGTGACCGTCTGCGAACCGGGCTCGACCCCACCGACAAGGGCTTCTATCACGGCGGCGACCTCAAGGGCGTCATCGACAAGCTGGACTACATCCAGGGCATGGGCACCACGGCCATCTGGCTCGCCCCGATCTTCAAGAACCGGCCGGTGCAGGGTGCCGGTGCCGACATCTCGGCCGGCTACCACGGCTACTGGATCACCGACTTCACCCAGGTCGACCCGCACTTCGGCACCAACGAGGAGATGAAGAGGCTGGTCACGCTCGCCCACCGGCGTGGCATCAAGATCTACCTCGATGTGATCGTCAACCACACCGCCGACGTCATCAAGTACGCCGAGGGCACGTACGCGTACGTGGACAAGGCGACCTCGCCGTACACCGACGAGCAGGGGCGGGCGTTCGAGGACCGCAACTACGCCGACGGCAGCCGTGCGTTTCCGCGGGTCGACCAGGAGTCGTTCCCGTACACGCCGACGTTCCCCGAGGCGGGGGACGCCACCGTCAAGGTTCCGGCCTGGCTGAACGACGCCACCATGTACCACAACCGGGGCAACACGACGTTCGCCGGCGAGAACAGCGAGTACGGCGACTTCTTCGGTCTCGACGACCTGTGGACCGAGCGCCCCGAGGTGGTTCAGGGGCTGACCAAGGCGTACGGGGACTGGATCGGCGCGACCGGCGTCGACGGGTTCCGGTTGGACACCGTGAAGCACGTCAACATGGACTTCTGGCCGCAGTTCAGCCAGGGCATCGAGCGGGCCGCCGAGAAGGCCGGCAAGAAGGACTTCTTCATGTTCGGCGAGGTGTACAGCGCCGACCCGGAGATCAGCTCCAGCTACGTCCGGCAGGGTGGCCTGCCGGCGACCCTCGACTTCGCCTTCCAGGAGGCCGCTCGCGGGTACACCGCCGGCGCCGGCTCGGCGAAGGCGCTCGCCGACGTGTACGCCCGCGACGACCTCTACTCCGCCCGGGACACCGACGCGGGCCGGCTGACCACCTTCCTCGGCAACCACGACATGGGCCGGATCGGTTCGTTCGTCGCCGGCGGTGGCACCGACCCGAGCAGCCACCTACGCCGCGATCAGCTCGCGCACCAGCTGATGTTCCTCACGCGTGGCCAGCCGGTCGTCTACAGCGGCGACGAGCAGGGCTTCACCGGCCCGGGCGGGGACAAGGACGCCCGGCAGGACATGTTCGCGTCGAAGGTCGCCGACTACCTCGACGACGACCTGCTCGGCACCGACCGCACCCACGCCAGCGACCAGTTCGACACCGGCCACCCGCTGTACCGGACCATCGCCGAGCTGGGCCGGCTGCGCCAGGCGCACCCGGAGCTGCGCGACGGCGTGCAGGTCACCCGGTATGCCGCCGACGGTCCGGGCGTCTTCGCCGCCTCCCGGATCGCCCCCGCCGACCGCACCGAGTACGTCGTGGCGGTGAACAACGCCGACACCGCGCAGACTGTCACCGTGGACACCTGGTCGGCCGGCGCCACCTTCACCGGAATCTACGGCGGCTCGGGCGAAGCGAAGGCGGGCGCCGACGGGAAGCTGACCCTGACCGTGCCGCCGCTGTCGGCGGTGGTGCACCGGGCCGGCACCCCCATCGCACGCCCGGCCGGCGCGCCGCGGATCACCATCACCGCCCCGGCCCCGAACGTGCCGGTCGCCACCCGGGCCGCGGTCACCGCCCAGGTGACCGGTGACCCCCTCGCCACCGTCACCGTCGCCGCCCGGGTCGCGGGCGGCCGGTGGACGTTGCTGGGCAGCGCCGACCACGCGCCGTACACCGTGCAGCACGACCTGCTCGGTCTGGCCGGCGGCACCCGGGTCGAGTACAAGGCGGTGGTCCGCGACGGCCGGGGCCGCACCGCGACGGCCCGGTCCACCGCCATCGTGGGTACGCCGGCACAGGGCGAGTCCCGGGAGTGGGCGGTGGTGCACTACCAGCGCCCCGCCGGTGGGTACGACGACTGGGGGTTGTACGCCTGGGGTGACATCGACCCGGCGTACGTCACCGAGTTTCCCAAGGGGCAGCCGTTCGCCGGGGAGGACCCCTACGGCCGGTTCGCCTGGGTGAAGCTCAAGCCGGGCGCGAAGTCTCTGAACTTCCTCGTGGTCGACAAGAACGGCACCAAGGACGTCGCGCAGGACCGCAGCATCGACGTGACGTCCACCGGGGAGATCTGGCTCAAGCAGGGCGACCCGGCGATCTACCCGAGCCGGCAGGCGGCCACCGGTGAACCGGATCCGCCGGTCCAGGAGGGCACCGCCGTGATCCACTACCAGCGGGCCGACGGCAACTACGACGGCTGGGGTCTGCACCTGTGGGACGGCGCGGCCAACCCGACCGAGTGGTCCAGCCCGTTGAAGCCGACCTCGACCGACGCGTTCGGGGCGGTGTTCCGGGTGCCGCTGGCGGCCGGTGCCACCGGGCTGAACTACATCATCCACCAGGGCGACACCAAGGACCTGCCCGACGATCAGCGGCTCGACTTCGCCAGCGCGGGACGCGAGGTGTGGTTGCTCGCCGCCACGCCGGGCCGCTTGCTGCCGTCGACCGCGACCAGCGCCAGCGGGGACACCGACATCAGCAAACAGAAGGCGCACTGGATCGACCGGTCCACCGTGGCGTGGCAGACCCCGCCGACCGACGGCAAGACGTACGCGCTGGTCGCCGGCCCCACCGGCGGGGTCAGCGTGGTCGACGGGGAGCTGACCGGGACGTACACCTCGTTGCCGCTGCGAGCGCAGCGCAACGGGCTCACCGAGGCCCAGCGCACCGCGTTTCCGCACCTGTGGTCGTACCGTAGCTTCACCCTGGACCGGGCGGACCTTGCCAAGGTCCCGGCGGCGCTGCGGGGGCAGCTGCTGGTCACCGAGCGCGACGCCGCGGGGGCGCTGCTCGCCGCGACCGGCGTGCAGATCCCCGGCGTGCTCGACGACGTGTACTCCCGGGCCACCGACGCGACCCTCGGGCCGACGTTCGCGGGTCGGACGCCGAGCGTCGCGCTGTGGGCGCCGACCGCGCGGACGGTGACGCTGCAACTGTTCGACTCGCCCACCGCCCCGCCCAGGACGGTGCCGATGCGCCGCGACGACCGCACCGGTGTCTGGTCGGCGCGCGGCAACTCCACCTGGGTCGGGAAGTACTACCGGTACCAGGTGCAGGCGTGGCAGCCGGCGACGCAGAAGATGGTCACCGCGTCGGTGACCGATCCGTACTCGGTGGCCCTGGCGGCGGACTCCACGCACAGCCAGCTGATCGACCTGAACGACCCGGCACTGGCCCCGGCGGGCTGGCGGACGCTGCGCAAACCGACGCCGGTGCCGCCGGCGAAGGCGCAGATCAGCGAGTTGTCGGTACGGGACTTCTCCATCGCCGACGACACCGTGCCGGCCGAACGGCGGGGGACGTTCCTCGCCTTCACCGACCCGAAGACCGCGGGCATGACCCACCTGAAGGCGCTCGGCGACGCCGGTGTCACCCACCTGCACCTGCTGCCGGCGTTCGATTTCGCGACGATCCCGGAGAAGCGGGCCGACCAGCGTCAGCCGGCCTGCGACCTGGCGGCGCTCCCGCCGGACTCCGCCGAGCAGCAGAAGTGCGTGGCAGCGGTCGCCGAAACCGACGGCTACAACTGGGGGTACGACCCGTTGCACTACACCGTGCCGGAGGGCGGCTACGCCGTCGACCCGGTCGGTGCGGCGCGGACCACCGAGTTCCGCCGGATGGTCGCCGGAACGAACGACGCGGGCCTGCGGGTGGTCATGGACGTGGTCTACAACCACACGTCCGCGGCCGGCGCCGACGCGAAGTCCGTGCTCGACCAGGTGGTGCCCGGCTACTACCACCGGCTGCTGGAGGACGGCACGGTGGCCAACTCCACCTGCTGCGCCAACACCGCGCCCGAGCACGCCATGATGGGCAAGCTCGTCGTCGACTCGCTGGTCACCTGGGCGCGACAGTACAAGGTGGACGGTTTCCGGTTCGACCTGATGGGTCACCACCCGAAGGCGAACATCCTGGCCGTCCGCAGGGCACTGGACACGTTGACCGTCGCCCGCGACGGCGTGGACGGCAAGGCGATCCTGCTCTACGGCGAGGGCTGGAACTTCGGCGAGGTCGCCAACGACGCCCGGTTCGTCCAGGCCACCCAGGCCAACATGGCGGGCACCGGCATCGGCACGTTCAACGACCGGCTGCGCGACGCGGTGCGCGGCGGTGGACCATTCGACGCGAACCCGCGGGCGCAGGGTTTCGCCTCCGGGCTCTACACCGACCCGAACGGTGACGCGGTCAACGGGTCACCGGCCGAGCAGAAGGCCCGGCTGCTGCACGCCCACGACCTGATCAAGGTGGGTCTGACCGGCAACCTGCGCGGGTACCGGTTCACCGACACCGCCGGACAACAGGTCACCGGCGCGCAGGTGGACTACAACGGCTCCCCGGCCGGCTACACCGCGGCGCCGGGGGAGGCCGTCACCTACGCCGACGCGCACGACAACGAGATCCTGTACGACGCGCTGGCGTACAAGCTGCCGCAGGCCACCACGGCGGCGGACCGCTCCCGGATGCAGGTGCTGGCGCTGGGCACGGTGGTGCTGGGACAGGGCACCGGGTTCGTCACCGCCGGCACCGAACGGCTGCGGTCGAAGTCGCTGGACCGCAACTCGTTCAACTCCGGTGACTGGTTCAACCAGATCCGCTGGGGCTGCGCACAGGGCAACGGGTTCGGCGCCGGCCTGCCGCCCGCGCAGGACAACGAGGACAAGTGGTCGTACGCGAAGCCGCTGCTGGCGGACCCGGCGCTGGTGCCGGACTGCGCGGCGATCAACACCACCGACGCCCGCTACGCCGAGTTGCTGCGCATCCGGGCGTCGTCGCCGGTGTTCGGGCTGGCCACCGCCGAGCAGGTGCAGCAGCGGGTGGCGTTCCCGCTGTCCGGGGCGCAGGAGACGCCCGGCGTGCTGACCATGACGCTGGACGCCCGTGGGCTGGGCGGGACGTGGAAGTCGGTGACCGTGGTCTTCAACGGCACCCCGCAGGCGGCCAAGCAGACCGTGACCGGTCTGCGCGGTGCGGACGTGGCACTGCACCCGGTGCTGGTCGACTCGGCCGACCCGGTGCTGCGTACGGCCTCGTTCGATCGGAGGGCGGGCACCTTCACCGTCCCGGGGCGCAGCGTGGCGGTCTTCGTCCAGCAGTGACACGAACCGGCCCCCTTCCGCGTCGTGCGGAAGGGGGCCGGTCCCGGTTCACTGCTGTTGCACCGCCGTCACCCGAGGGTGCTGTGCCATCGTCACCCGGAGGTGATCAGGCGAAGCAGTTCTCGATGGTGCCGCCCGGGATGGCCAGGCAGTTGGTCGGGCGGTTCGCGGTGATGGCGGACTTGTCGTCCACGTTCACGTCTCCGAAGAAGCTGAAGACACCGCCCGGCTCGAAGGTGGAGAAGTTGTGGGCGACCTTCGTCTTCGACAGGTTGACCTGACCGAAGATGTTGAAGATGCCGCCACCGACTCCGATCGGGCCGAGTGCCCGGTTGCCGACGACCTCGCTGTCGCGCAGCGTGGTGATGCTGCCGGCGTTGAAGAGCCCGCCGCCGAAGAAGCCGGCGGTGTTGTCCTTGATGGACGTGTGCTCGATCGTGACGGCGTTGTCGAAGACGACAGCCAGACCGCCACCGACGCCAGCGGTGCTGTTCTTCTCGACCGTGGACTTGTGCAGGTTGAGCTGGCTGTCGGCCGCCGCGATACCGCCACCGGCGAGAACCGCGGTGTTCGAGACGAACTTGGTCTCGTACGCGGTGGTGTTGCCCTCGATGTCGAGGTAGCCACCGCCGAAGCCCAGCGTCTCGTTGTCGTTGATCTCGGCCTTCTTGAGCTCGACCGTTCCGCCGTCGACGTCGTCGGTGAAGATCTCCGCGGCGCCGTTGGAGATACCGCCACCACCGATGACGGCGGTGTTGTCGGTGATCTTCGACTCCTCGACCTTGAGCAGGCCGGCGTTGAAGACACCACCGCCGAAGAAGAAGGCGGTGTTACGGGTTACGGTGCTGTGCCAGATCTTCGTGGTTCCGAAGTTGGCCACGCCGCCGCCGTTGCCGCCCGACTGGTTCAGGACGACCTCGGATTCCAGAATGTCGGCGGTGCCGCCCGGCTGGACCAGGATACCGGCGCCATCGGTGTCTTCCGGCTGCTCGACGAGCGGCGTGACGACGCCCCCCGGCGCGGCCGGCGCGGCCTTGAGCGCGGCCTTCGGTGCGGCCTTGAGCGCCGCCTTCGGGTTGGCCTGCCGCGCGGTGAGCGCCTGGTTCAGCGGGACGCCTGCCTTGACCTGCGCGGCGAGCGCCTCGGAGTCCGAGTAGGCCCCCCAGACCGCAGCCGGCTCGACGGGCAGGTACCGCTCGAGGGTCTGGCCGCCCTTGATGGTCAGGCCCTTGATCGTGAGGTGCCCGCCGCTGCCGACGTTGAGGATCCGGAAGTAGTCGGCCGTGGCGTCGCGGACGATCGTGGTGTGCTCGCCCTTGAGCGTGATCCGCTCGGTGATCACCGGCAGGCCGTTGCCCTCGTAGTCGTTGCGGGTCAGGTTGTAGGTGCAGCCCTTGGCCAGCTCCAGCACACCGCCGTGCTTGTTGTTGGCGAACACGATCGCCTGGATCAGCTTGTCGGTGTCGCAGGGCACCTCCTTCCCGCGCTCGTGGTCCTTGTCCTTGTCCTTGTCTCGGTCCTCGCCCTTGTCCTTGTCCCAGTCGCGTCCTTCGTCACCCCGCTGGTCGCCGTCCTTGCTGACCTGCGCGGTGTTCCAGTTCAGACCGACTGCTCCGGCGCTGCCCGCGACGCCCACCGCCGCGAGACTGATCACGCCCGTCAAACCGGCCACGCCACTGGCGAGCCAGAGCTTGCGGCGGCGCTTGGCCGTCGCCCGCCCGGAGGCTTCGTTGTTCGTTAGGTAGTTGGACATCGGAGCTCTCTGCCCTCTCCTCGTACCAGACAGGGTCGCCGCCGTCAGACGGACGTCCCCTGCTACAAATCGGTTGTAGCTCCCAAAACCACCGTATGAGAAGGATCCTCGCCTCGCGGGCTTATCCGAAAGAAGCCCGCATTCGGTTCATGTCCTGTCCGGAAGGGCCGGGACACCCCGGCAGGCCCACCGCCGCCCAATCCGGCCGTCGACCCCTCTTGACCTGCCAAAACGGGTGCGCCCCTCCGCGCCGTCGCCGGCTCGGAGGGGCGCACCCTCTATGTGGATCAGCCACCCCGTTCCGGTCAGAAGCAACCGGGAACGTTCAGGCAGTTGGTGGGGCGGTTGGCGGACACCACAGACTCGTCGTCCAGTCTGACGAAGCTGAAGAGTCCGTTGGAGATGCCACCGGGCGGCAGAGTGGCGAAGTTGTACGTCACCTTCGTCCGGTAGAGGGCGATCTCGCCGCCGTCCGTGTTGTAGATGCCACCGCCGCTGCCGAGCGGGCCGACGGCCCGGTTGCCCACCACCTCGCTGTCGCGCAGCGTGGTGACGCTGTCCTCGTTGAAGAGGCCCGCGCCGAAGAACCCGGCGGTGTTGTCCTTGATCTTGCTGTTCTCGATCGTCGCGGTGCTCTCGAAGGCGACCGCCACGCCGCCACCCACGCCGGCAGTGCTGTTGTTGGCCACCGTGGCGTTCTTGAGAGTGAGTTGGCTGTCGGCCACCGCCACGCCGCCACCGGCGAGGACCGCGGTGTTGCCGCTGACCTTCGTCTCGTGCAACGTCGTGGTGCCCTCGACATCCAGGACGCCGCCGCCGAAGCCGAGCGTCTCGTTGTCGGTGATCTCGCTCTTGTAGACCCAGACCGAGCCGCCGTCGACGTCATCGGTGAAGATCTCGGCAGCGCCGTTGGAGATGCCGCCACCGCCGATGATCCCGGTGTTGTCCTTCACCTTCGACTCATCGATCTGGAGCACTCCGGCATTGAAGATGCCGCCGCCGAAGAAGAAGGCGGTGTTGTGCGCCACTGTCGTCTTGCTGAGCTTGGCGCTGCCGAAGTTGGCCAGCCCGCCGCCATTGCCGCCGGACTGGTTGTAGAGCAGCTCGCTGTCCAGGATCTCCGCGCGACCACCGGGCTGCACCAGCACCCCGGCACCGTCGGTGAATCCGGGCTGCTCGACCAGCGGCACCACCGCCGGCCCGGCCGCCGCCGCGACCACGGGCTTGGCCGCCGTCGTGGCGGCCTTGGTCGCTGCCGCCGGAGCCTTGGCCTCCGCCGCTGCCGCGGGCTTGGCTTCCGCCGCGGGCTTGGCTGCTGCAGCCGGACCCGGTTCGGTTGCCGTGCCCGGCTTGCTCCCGGGTGCTTCCGTGACGTCCGGCTTGGCCGCCGCGCCGGCTGCGGTCGAGCGGACCACCGCCGAGTACGGCGCCCAGACCGTCGCCGCGTCAGCGGTCATCGCCGGCCGAAGGGTCTGGCCGCCCTTGATGCTCAGGCCCTTCAGGGTGAGGTGCCCGCCGGGGCCGACGTTGAGGATCCGGAAGTAGTCGGCCGTGGCGTCACGACCAATGGCGGTGTGCTCGCCCTTGAGCGTGATCCGCTCGGTGATCACCGGCAGGCCGTTGCCCTCGTAGTCGTTGCGGGTCAGGTTGTAGGTGCAGCCCTTGGCCAGCTCCAGCACACCGCCGTGCTTGTCGTTGGCGAACACGATCGCCTGGATCAGCTTGTCGGTGTCGCACGGGACCTGCTTGGTGCGGTCCTTCTCGTCGTTCTTGTCGTCCTTGCCGGACTGGTCGTCGAAGCCGCTCCAGTCGTCGCCGCTCCACTCGCCTTCCGTACCGTCGTCCTTCTTGGCGCCGTCGTCCGCGCCACCGGCGTCGCTGACGTTCTGCCGATTGGTCGACGGCTGGGCGTCCGACGCCCGGTTGGAAGTGGGTTTGTCGTCCCGGGCGATCACACCGCCCAGGGCAGCCAGGCCGACCACACCGGTCAGCCCGGCGACGCCGGCGACCCAGAGCGCCCGCCGTCGTCGTGTCGGCGGAGCTGTCGAGGCCCCGCCGTCGGTACTCGTTACGTCGTTGGACATCAGAGCCTTCCGCCCTTTCCTGCTACCAGACGGGGCCGCACCGCCCGAGGCGCCACGACCAGCTACAAATGGGTTGCAGCCTCTGATCCCCACCGTATGAGAACCATCTTCGCGATGCGGACGTATCCGAGATAACCACGCATTCGGCTCAGCTCAGCTTAGGGAGCGCAACCGGTTCGGGCTGGCGGAAAGGGGTGTGAGCAGCACAAACACCGACGGATGGGGTGTGCGAGGGCCTCGCTACCCGGGGTTCGGGCGGGGCCGACGGCAGTGCCGTCTGGTGGGGTCGGTGGAGCGACAGCTGACCGAGGTGGGGCTGGGGGCGCGGCCGTTGCCCGACCGTGCCGAGATGATCCACTCCAGTTCGCCGACATGGGGGTATCCGCGGCGCTTGATACCCCTACATCGCCGATGTGGTGTCGATCATGATGATGCGGGCGAGGCCCCGGTCGGCGTCGGAGCACGCTGACCAGGGCCTCGCCGGCGGCAGTCGCCGTTCGTCAGGTTCAGCCGGGCAGGCGGGGGCCCGCCTCGCGCTGCTCGGCCAGCCAGGTCTCCACGTCGTCGGAGGTGCGGGGCAGCCCGGCCGACAGGTTCACCGCACCGGTCGCGGTGACCAGCACGTCGTCCTCGATCCGGATGCCGACGCCGCGCAGCTCGGCGGGGACCAGCTCGTCCTCCGGCTGGAAGTACAGACCCGGCTCGACGGTGAGCACGTAGCCCTCGCCCAGCGCGCCGTCGCGGTAGGTCTCCTTGCGCGCGTTGGAGCAGTCGTGCACGTCGATGCCGAGCATGTGGCCGAAGCCGTGCAGCGTCCACCGCCGGTAGACCGTCGACTTCTCGTCCATCGCCTCGTCGACGCTCACCGGCAGCAGACCCAGCTCGGACAGGCCCTCGGCGAGCACCCGCATGCAGGTCAGGTGGACGTCCTTGAACTTCACACCCGGCCGGATGGCTTCGATGCCGGCCTGCTGTGAGGCGTAGACGATGTCGTAGACCTGGCGCTGCAGGGCGGTGAACCGGCCGCTCACCGGCACCACCCGGGTCACGTCGGCGGTGTAGAGGTTGCGGCCCTCGACGCCCATGTCCATGAGCAGCAGGTCACCCGGTCGGGTGGCACCGTGGTTGTGCACCCAGTGCAGGATCGTGGCGTGCTCGCCGGCGCCGACGATCGAGCTGTACCCGACGTCGTTGCCGTCGTGCCGGGCCCGCAGCGCGAAGACACCCTCCAGGAGCCGCTCCGAGACGGCGCGGTCCGCCGGCAGGATCCGGGCCACGTCCTCGAAGCCGCGTACGGTGGCATCGATCGCGTCCTGGAGTTGGCCGATCTCCCACTCGTCCTTGACGAGCTTCATCTCCGAGATGGCGATCGCCAGCTCCCGGTCCCGGGCCGGCTGCCCCTCGGCGCGCGCACCGTCGTAGGGGTGGACGGCCGCGTCCACGTGGGCGTCGAACCCGCGCAGCACCCGGGTACGCCCCGGCGCCAGGTCGGCGAGGGTCGCCTCCAGGCCGGTCAGGTCGGCGGTGGGCAGGCCCAGTTCGGTCGACTTCTCGCTGAGCGTGTGCCGCCGGCCCACCCACAGCTCGCCGTGACGGCTGCGGAAGAACTCGTCGGTCTCCCGGGACGAGCGGGGCCGCATGTACAGCGTCGCGTCGTGCCCTGAGCCGTTCGGGCGCAGCACCAGCACGCTGTCCGCGTCGTGGTCGCCGGTCAGGTAGGCGAAGTCACTGCCCGGCCGGAACGGGTAGTCGGTGTCGTTGGCCCGGACCTTTTCGGTGCCGGTGGGGATCACCAGCGTCTCTCCGGGGAACGCCGCCGAGAGTGCCGCCCGCCGCTTCGCGTAGTTGGGCGTCTCCGGCCGGGGCGCCACGGGGAGCGCGGTGTCGCGCCAGCCCTGCCGCATGAACGACAGGAATGCCTCCGGAAAGTCCGGATCGTGCGATTCCGTACCGTCCGTCGGCGTACCGTCGGTGCGTCCCTCGGTCATTGCGCCGCTCCCTCCGCTTCGTTGCTGGTCCCGACGGTACCGCGCGCCCGGTTCGCGGTTGCGCCCACCGGGAGCCGGGCGGATCGACGGACGGCTGCGACGGGCCCACAACGCGCGTGGGAAGATGACCACCATGTGCGGACTTCTGGCCTTCTTCAGCGCGAACGGCAATGCCGCCGCGCACCGCGACCACATCGCCGGAGCGTTGGAATGCCTGCACCACCGCGGCCCCGACGAGACCGGGGTCGAGGTGGTCGGCGACGCCTCCGGCCGGTACGCGGACGGCGTGTTCGCCCACAAGCGGCTGGCGATCATCGACGTCGCGTCGAGCCACGAGCCGCTGCCCTACGCGAACGGCCGTTACCTGCTCACTTTCAACGGTGAGATCTACAACTACATCGAGCTGCGCGAGGAGTTGATCAGGGACTTCGGCGCCCAGTTCGCCACCGCCGGTGACGGCGAGGTGATCGTCGCGGGCTACCACTTCTGGGGCGAGCAGGTGCTCACCCGGCTGCGGGGCATGTTCGCCTTCGTCATCTGGGATCGGCAGGAGCGGCGCGCGTTCGGTGCCCGCGACTACTTCGGCATCAAGCCGATGCACTACCTGGAGACCGCCGACGGCCTCTACCTGGCGTCGGAGAAGAAGGCGCTGCTGCCGTTCGCGCACAGCAACTACCAGGGCGACGCGGGCGTCGACGCGGCCAACCTCAGCCACTACCTGACCCTGCAGTACGTCCCCGAGCCCGGCACGCTGCACAAGGGCATCAGCCGGATCGGCTCCGGGGAGTACCTGAACTGGACCCCGGGCGGGCGGATCGACGTACGGCGGTGGTACCGGCCGGTGTTCCGGCCAGCGCCGGTCGACGACGAGCAGAAGCTGTACCACGAGATCCGGGAGACGCTGCGGGAGAGCGTGCGCATGCACATGCGCTCCGACGTTCCGGTCGGCTCGTTCCTGTCCAGCGGCATCGACTCCACCGCGGTGGTCGCGCTGGCCCGGGAGTTCAACCCGAACATCCTCACGTTCACCGTCGGCTACGACGTACCGGGATATTCGGAGATCGACGTCGCCCAGGATTCGGCGCGGCACCTGGACGTCACCACCATCCCCACCAAGATCGGTCCGCAGGACATGATCGACGCGCTGCCGAAGATCGTCTGGCACCTGGACGACCCGGTGGCCGACCCGGCGCTGGTGCCGCTCTACTTCGTGGCCAAGAAGGCCGCCGAGCACGTCACGGTGGTGCTCTCCGGCGAGGGCGCCGACGAGTTCTTCGGCGGCTACACGATCTACCGGGAGCCGCTGTCGCTGGGGACCGTCAATGGTCTGCCCGGCGGGGTGCAGAAGGGCCTGCGCGCGGTCTCCAAGGCGATCCCGCAGGGGGTCAAGGGCAAGAGCTTCCTGGAGCGCGGCACCACCCCGATCGAGGAGCGCTACTACGGCAACGCCCGGATGTTCACCGAGGAGGAGAAGCAGCACCTGATGCGGCGCTACGACCCCTCGGTGCGCTACACCGACGTCACCGCCCCGATCTACGCCGAGTGCACCGAGCTGGACGACGTCACCAAGATGCAGTATGTCGACCTCTACACGTGGCTGCGGGGCGACATCCTGGTCAAGGCCGACCGGATCTCGATGTCGCACTCGCTGGAGGTGCGGGTGCCGTTCCTCGACCGTGCGGTCTTCGACGTCGCGGCGAAGATCCCGGTCGACCTGAAGCTGCCGCCGCGCTCCGACGCCACGAAGTACGCGATGCGCCAGGCGTTGCAGGGTGTCGTGCCGCCGGCCATCGTCAACCGCAAGAAGCTGGGCTTCCCGACCCCCACCCGGGTCTGGTTGCGCGGCGAGATGTACGAGTGGGCCCGGCACGTGCTGAGCACCTCGGGCGCGGGCGACCTGCTCGACCTGTCGTACGCGCTGCGGCTGCTCGACGAGCACAAGCGGGAGGAGGCCGACCACTCCCGCAAGGTGTGGACGGTGTTGATCTTCTGCATCTGGCACGCCATCTTCGTGGCCAAGACCCTCGACCCGGGCATCCAGCGCAACCAGTCCGCCCTACTCACCAAGCCCGTAGTCGGCTCCATGGTCCGCTGACCCCACCCCAGCCTGTTGATCAAGAGGTTTGCGTCATCCGGAGCCGTTCCGGTGACGCAAACCTCTTGATCAACTGGTGGTTAGCGGCGGGCGCAGGTCACTGTGGGGATGCCGTTCGTTCCTGTGGAACTGGCCAGGAAGCCGAACGTTGTCGTGCCTTCTGGTGCGACCGTGCCGTTGTAGGAGACGTTTGTCGCCGTCACCGACGATCCGGACGACGTCTGTGTGGCGCTCCAGATCTGACTGATCGACTGCCCGTTCGGCCAGGTCCAGCTCGCGGTCCAGCCGGAGAACGGCGTACTGCCGTGGTTCATGATCGTGACCTCGCCCTGGAAGCCACCCTGCCAGGCGCTGGTCACCTTGTAGACCGCCATGCAGTCGCCGCCGGTCGGCGGCGGGGTGGTGGTCGGCGGCGGAGTGGTGGTCGGCGGCGGAGTGGTCGGTCCCGGCGTCGAGTAGGTCGGTGTGGGCGTGGGGGAGACCGGGGTCGGGGTGGGCGACGGCGAACCGTTACCCGGGCCCACCCCGGTCACCTGACCGTTGCCGCCGTCGAAGGTCACGTCGGAGCAGCCGAAGAAGTTCTCCTGCGAATCCGAGCGCACCCAGCGGGAGTAGATGATGTGCCGGCCACTCTTGCCCGACGGCAGGTTGCCGCTGAAGTAGTAGTGCCCGTCGTTGGTGCCGACCGCCCCGCGCTGCGGCGGATTGGTCACCTGCAGGAATGGTTGCTCCTCCAGGTCACTCCAGGCCAGCGCCCGGGTCGGACTCCAGCTGTTCTTGGTCACGTAGAAGTAGAACGTGCCCGGGTGGTGCGCCCAGTTGCTGTACCGGAAGTCCAACTGCGCCCCGGCGGTCAGGTGGGTCAGCGGCCAGTCGGTGCGGGGCAGGTCGTAGCCGCGGTAACCGGAGTTGCCGCCGCTGCACAGCTGCCCGTCCGGGATGAAGCCGGTGGTCCGGCCGCCGGCGTCGGAGCGCAGCACGCTGAACCAGTTGTAGAGCGAGTTCGCCCCGCTCTGCGCTACCGCAGCGGAGCACGCGGGGTTGTTCGGCCTGATCTCACCGGTCTGGCTGCGGCCATCCTGCCAACACAGGTAGGTACGGCTGCCCGGGGTCATCGCCGCGCCGTGCGCGGCGGCCGGCTGGGGACTGGACGCCAGGGCGACAGCGCCCAGCGAGAGGGTCACGGCCGCGATGAGCAACGCGGCCGTACGGGAACGGTTCACGGGTTCTCCTGACTCGCGAGGCGCGCTGCCCGAGCCGCCCCGCCGCAATCGGGTGGGTTGTGGCCTGATCGCCCCGCTGACGTGAGCGGTGCGACGATCACGGCGACGTGCCCCGGCGGGAAACGGCCGGTGGACGAGCGCCATCGACGGTCCTGTCACGGACCGGCGCCCTCGCGTCTGACGAACCCGGCAACCGGCGGCGCGGCAGCCCCTCGCACCGCCCGGTACGCGCCATCCCACCACGCCGCACGGTCGCAGCGCAATAGCCGTTCCTCGATGTGTTGGACCGGGTGTCAGGCCACTCTCAGAGCAGCTTCTCCAGGGTGATCGGCAGCTCGTACTGCCGGCGTCCGGTGGCGTCGTGCACGGCGTTCGCGATCGCGGCGGCCGCACCCACCACGCCGATCTCCCCGACGCCCTTCATTCCGAGCGGGTTCACCACCTCGTCGTGCACCTCGACGGTGTCCACCACGACGTCCGGCGCGTCCGCGTTGACCGCGACCAGGTAGTCGCCGAGACTGGCGTTGGCCCAGCGGCCCGACCGGGGATCCATCCGGGTGGCCTCCAGTAGCGCCTGGCCGAGCCCCCAGAGCATGCCGCCCATCAACTGGCTGTGCGCCGTCTTCCGGTTGAGCACCCGGCCGGGCGCGAACACCCCGACCATCCGGCGCACCCGCACGACGCCGAGGTCGGCGTCGACCGCCACCTCGGCCATCTGTGCCCCGAAGGTGTGCAACCCGTACCCAGCGTCCTGCGGTGGCGGCGTCCAGGTGCCAAGTACCTCCGCGTCCGGGGTCAGGGTGCGGGCCATCATGTCCGCGTACGTCTCGCCGACGTCGGGACGGTCGCGCAGCGCCATCCGACCGTCCTGAACCACCACCGTGCCGGGATCGGCGCCGTGCAACGGCGAGTGGGCGTCGGCGACCGCGCGCCTGATCAGCTCGTCGCGCAGCTGCGTCGTCGCGAGGTGTACGGCGGAGCCGACGGCGCTGGTTCCCGCGGAGCCCACGGCGGCGGTGACGTTCGGCAGGTCACTGCTGCCGCCGACGAACCGTACCCGCTCCACCGGGAGGCCGAGCGCGTCCGCGGCGACCTGGGTCATCGCGGTGAAGACCCCGGTGCCGAACTCGGACACGCCCGCCTCGACGACGGCCGTACCGTCGTTGTAGAGCCGGGCCCGCGCGCGTTGCGGGTTCACCGGTTGGGTCACCGGATAGAGCGCGCTGGCCATGCCGCTGCCGATCAACCATTGGTCCTCGCGCCGGGGACGAGAGTCGCGGTCGCGCCAGCCGAACAGCTCGGACGCCCGCTGGTAGCACTCCTTCAACCCGCTGCTGGACCACGGGTTTCCGCTCTCCGGGTCGGCGTCCGAGTAGTTGCGCAGCCGCAGCTCCAGGGGGTCGATCCCGATCTGCTCGGCCAGCTCGTCCATCGCACACTCGAGGGCGAACATGCCGGTCGCCTCACCCGGTGCGCGCATGAAGGTCGGGGTGATCGTATTGCCCCGGACCAGGTGGTAGATCCCCTCGTAGTGGGGGCTGGTGTACGCCACCGCCGGGCTCTGCAAGGACGGTTCCGCCCAGTCGTCGAAGCGCGAGGTCAGCGACAGCTTGTGGTGGCGCAGCGCGGTGATGCGGCCGTCCGCGCCCGCGCCGATGGTGATCCGCTGCTCCTGCTCCTCGCGGTGCCCGCAGGAGGTGAACATCTGCTCCCGGGTCAGCGCCAGCTGTACCGGCCGGCCGACCTGCCGGGCGGCGAGCGCGGCCAACGCCGGGTGATGCCAGATCATCGCCTTCGAGCCGAAGCTGCCGCCGACGGCGTGACTCACCACCCGGATCGAGATGGGTGGCAGGCCGAGCAGCGCCGCGACGGTGAACTGGGTGGCGTTCGGCCCCTGGGTCGAGTCGTAGATGGTCAGCCGATCGACGTCCTCCCAGACGGCGGTGCTGGCCGACGGCTCGATCGGGTTGTGGTGGTTGGGCGCGAAGCGATATGTAGCGTCCACGCACACCTGCGCCTCAGCCAACGCCTTCGCCACGTCACCACGGGATGCCTGCCCCGGCAGCAGCCCGCCGAAGATCCGTTCGGGCACGTACGCCTGGTCGCGGGCCTGGTCGAGCAGGGTGATGGAGGGCGTGGCGGCGTACTCGACGCGGATCAGGGTGCCGGCGTGGTCGGCGCGTTCGACGGTGTCGGCGACCACGATGGCGATCGGCTGACCGGAGTAGTGGATGACCTCGTCCTGCATCGGAAAGAAGGTCTGCCCCGGCGCGGCCAGTCCGGCCAGTGACGGGAGTAGCGGCGGCACGCTGGCGACCCGGCTCAGGTTGCGGTGGGTGAACACGGCCAGCACCCCGTCGGCCCGCTCGGCCTCGGCGGTGTCGATCGCGGTGATCCGGCCACTGGCCACCGTCGCGTTCACCAGCACGGCGTGGACCAGGCCGGTCACCGCGACCTCGGCGGAGTAGCGGGCGTCCCCGCGCACCTTGGCGCGACCGTCCACCCGATTGAGCGTGCCGCCGATCGCCGGGCTCATGCCGGTCCCTCCCGCTGCGTCATCTGCTCGAGAGCCCGGACGACGGTACGTCGGGCCAGCTCGACTTTGAAGTCGTTCATGCCGTGCGACACCGCCGGTGCCAGCTCGGCCGCCGCGGCGCGGGTGAACGAGTCCGTGGTCGCCGGGGCGCCGTTGAGCTCCCGCTCGGCAGCCCGTGCCCGCCACGGTTTGGTGGCCACCCCGCCCAGGGCCAACCGGACCTCGGTGACCCGACCGTCGTCGACCGCGATGGCCACCGCGACCGAGGCGAGCGCGAACTCGTACGACTCGCGGTCGCGAATCTTGATGTAGCGGGAGGTGGCCGCCACCGGTGCCGGTGGCAGGTCGATGCCGGTCACCAACTCGCCGTGGGTCAACGGGTGTTCCCGCTCCGGGGTCTGGCCGGGCAGCAGGAAGAAGTCGTCGATGGGGATGCTCCGTGCACCGCCCGGCCCCTCGGTCTGCACCACGGCGTCGAGCGCGACCAGCGCCACAGCCAGGTCGGACGGGTGGGTGGCGATGCACTGGTCGCTGGTGCCGAGGACCGCGTGCCCCCGGTTGATGCCCTCCAGCGCGCTGCACCCGCTCCCGGGGACGCGCTTGTTGCAGGCCGCCTCGGTGTCGCGGAAATAGCTGCACCGCACCCGCTGCAGCAGGTTGCCTCCGATGGTGGCCATGTTGCGTAGCTGCGGGGAGGCGCCGAGCAGCAACGACTCGGCGACCATCGGGTAGCGCCGGACCAGCTCCGGCTCCTGGGCCACGTCGCTCATCCGGGCCAGCCCGCCGATCCGCAGTCCACCGTCGGGCAGCGCCTCGACCCGATTCAGCGGCAGGTCGTTGATGTCGACGAGGCGGCGCGGCTGTTCGACGTAGATGCGCAGCAGGTCGACCTGGGTGGTGCCGCCGGCCAGGAAAGCGCTCTCCGGGTCGGAGCTCACCGCGCCGATGGCCGCGCCGACATCGGAGGCCCGGGAGTAGCTAACGGGCCGCATCGCCACCGCTCCCGTCGCGGACCCGGCGGATCGCCGTGCGGATGTGTGGGTACGCGGCGCAGCGGCAGAGGTTGCCGCTCATCCACTCCCGGATCTCCGTATCGTCGCCGGCGTGCCTCTCGGCCAGCAGAGCCACCGCGGACATGATCTGCCCGGGGGTGCAGTACCCACACTGGAACGCGTCGCAGTCCAGGAAGGCCTGCTGCATCGGGTGCAGGGCGTCCCCGTCGGACAGCCCCTCGATGGTGGTCACCTCGCGGCTCTCGCAGGTGATCGCCAGGGTCAGGCAGGCCAGCACGCGGCGACCGTCCACCCACACCGTGCACGCTCCGCAGGCACCCTGGTTGCAGCCCTTCTTGGTGCCGGTCAGGTCGAGCCGGTCGCGGAGGGCGTCGAGCAGGCTGACCCGTGGCTCCAGGTTCGTCGTCCGACTCTCGCCGTTGACGCGCAGATGGACCGCCACCTCGCCCGGACCCCTGACCATCGCGTGGTCCGGATTCGGCGCGGTACGCAGCGCCTCGTACGACTTCACCAACTGACACTCCCTCCAGGTGGAACCGACCATATCCTCGGCTTAAGGCCGTTTTGCGGCTTTTGCGGGCAAGGGTTTCAGGCGGCGACCCGGCCTGGTGGCCCGGCTCGATCAGCGACGAAACGGAGAGTGGGCAGCGTGCCCGAGGTGTTCGACGAGGTGCACCGCCGGTGCCGGGCCGGCGAGGTGGTCGCCCTGGCCACCGTTGTGGCCACCTGGCGGTCCGCGCCACAGCCACCCGGCGTCACCATGCTGGTGGCGGCCGACGGCACGGTCACCGGCAGTGTCTCCGGTGGCTGCGTGGAGGCCGACCTCTACGAGAGGGCCCACCGCGTGCTGGACGCCGGCGTCCCCGAGCTGATCCGCTACGGAATCAGCGACGACGACGCGTACGCCGTGGGCCTGACCTGTGGCGGAATGCTCGACGTGTTCGTGGAGCGAATCGAACCCGACGCCATCGCGGAGTGGGACGCGGTCGCCGTCGCGCGCCGTGCCGGCCAGCCGGCGGCGGTGGTCACCTGCGTGGCGGCCAACGATCGCGACCTGCCGGGCGACCCGGCCGGGCGGCTGGGCCGCCGGCTGGTGCTGACCGGGGACCAGGTGATCGGCTCCCTCGGCGCTGAGCGGCTGGACGCGGCCGCGACCGCCGACGCCGTCGGGCTGCTCAACGCCGGGCACAGCGGAATGCTCCGGTACGGGTACCACGGGCAGCGCCGGGGCACCGGCCTCAGCCTGTTCGTGGCTGTCCACGCCACCCCGCCCCGGATGATCGTTTTCGGGGCGATCGACTTCGCCGCGGCGGTGGCCCGGATCGGCGCGTTCCTCGGCTACCGGGTGACCGTCTGTGACGCCCGCCCGGTCTTCGCCACCGCGCGACGGTTTCCGGAGGCGGACGAGGTGGTGGTGCAGTGGCCGCACCGCTACCTGGCGGCGGAGTTGGACGCCGGCCGGGTCGACGGGCGGACCGTCGTCTGCGTGCTGACCCACGACCCGAAGTTCGACGTGCCGCTGCTGGCGCTGGCACTGCGTCACCGGCTGGCGTACGTCGGTGCGATGGGATCACGACGCACCCACGACGAACGGCACAAGCGCCTGCGCGAGGCGGGTCTCGATGCGGCGCAGCTGGCCCGGCTCGCCTCACCGATCGGGTTGGACCTCGGCGGGCGTACCCCGGAGGAGACCGCGGTGAGCGTGGCCGCGCAGATCGTCGCGGGCCGCTGGGGTGGGACCGGCCACCCGCTGACAGCACTCGACGGGCCGATCCATCACCCGGTGTAACGCGTGTCGTTGCGCCGCCTTCCGTGCGCACCGGGCCGCCTGCTGTGCCAGCCTGGTGCCACGCCGGTCGGGCTCGGTGGGCGGTGGCGGTTGGCGACGACGAGAGGATCGGCATGGGATACGCGGTGGTGCTCGGCGAGGCGCTCGTCGACCTGCTCGACACCGAGCGCGACGGGGAGCGGGTCTACCGGCAGGCGATCGGCGGCGGGCCGCTCAACGTCGCCGTCGGGGTGGCCCGACTCGGCGGCGCGGCACAGTTCGTCGGCTCGCTCGGCGACGACGTGCTGGGCGGGCGGATCCGCACCTTCCTGACCGACGCCGACGTCGGGGTGGCCGGAGCGGTCACGGTGCCCGCACCGACCACGCTCGCGGTGGTCACGTACGCCGGGCCGGAACCCGACTTCCGCTTCTACGGCGAACCGGCCTCCTACGGCCTGCTCGGCCCCGACGATCTGGATCTCGCGCTGCTGGAGGGCGCCGACGTGCTCTACTGCGGCTCGATCGTGCTGCTCCAACCCGGCACGCTGGCCGCCGCCCGACGCGCCTGGTCGCTCGCCACCGGTCTGCGGGTCTTCGACCCGAACGTGCGTCCCCGGCTGCTGAACGGGCCGGCCGCGTTGGAGGGGTTGCGCGAGGTGGTGGCCGAGTTCGCCGCCGGCGCGCACCTGGTCAAGCTGAGCGCGGCCGACGCCGGGCTGCTCTACCCGGGTGAACCGGTCGAGGGGGTGGCGGCGTACCTGCGCGAGTTGGGGGCCGCCACGGTGGTGGTGACGCTTGGCGCGGCCGGTGCGGTGCTGGCCGCGGCCGACGCGGACCCGGTCCTGGTGCCAGCCCTGAAGGTCAACGCGATCGACGCCACCGGTGCCGGTGACTCGGTGATGGCCGCGCTCATCGCCGACCTGCTGAACGACGGCGAACCGACCGACCCGGGAGGCTGGGTCGAGCGGGTGGCGTTCGCGCTGCGAGTGGCGGGCCTGGTCTGTGAGTCCCCGGGCGGCGCCACCGCCATGCCCACCCGCGCCGCCGTCGAGCGCCGCTTCGCGGCCTAGGCCTCGCCGTCGAGCTCGCTGTAGCCGCGCCGGGCAGCGATCAGGGCGGCGCGGGCTCCGAAGGGGGCCTCGGCGGCCACCCGCTCCGGCGGCGCGCTGCCGGTGTGCGCAGCCCGGATCAGCCAGGCCAGTCGCACCAGCTCGGCGTGCTGGGCGCGGACGAAGTCGACGTCCACCGGGTCGCCGTGGCCCGGCACCACCACCGTGCGCGCGGTGGTCAGCCGCAGCAGGTCCGCGACCGCGTCCGGCCACTGCAGGGGGTACGAGTCCTCGAAGGCTGGCGGGCCACTCTGCTCCACCAGGTCCCCGGCGACCAGCACGTCCGCGTCCGGCACATGCACCACCAGATCCGCCTCGGTGTGCCCCCGCCCCGGGTGCCGCAGCAGCACCCGCCGGCCACCCAGGTCGAGCGACGTCTCGATCCGCACGGTGTGCGTCGGGGCGAGCAGCGGAGTGTCGGCCAGCTCGGCGGCGAGCGCGGGATGCTCCGTCCGCACCTCCTCGTACGCCTCCCGGCGCAGCCGCTCCGGCTCCGTGCGCAGAGCGGCGGCGGCCAGCTCGTGCGCGTACACCGGGCGGGGCGGGTCGCCGGCCAGGACGGCGTTGCCGAAGCAGTGGTCGTAGTGGTGATGGGTGTTGACCAGCGTCAACGGACGGTCGGTGACCGCCCGGACGGCGGTGGCCAGTTCGGTGGCCTGGGCGGCCGACGACAGTGTGTCCACCAGCAGCGCCTCGTCGTCGCCGACGACCAGCGTGACGTTGACCCGCAGCAGCGGCTCCCGTCTCACGTACACCCGGTCGGCGACCTCGACGAAACCGGCGTTCACGACGCCCGCCCGGCGCGCTCGACGAAGCGTTGCCGGTCCACCAGGATCCGGTCCACCCGGCCCCGGGCCACCGTCTGGTCACCGTCACTGACGGTGACCTCGAACGACAGCCGGCGACCGTCGACCGTGGCCAGCAGGGCCTGCGCCCGGACGGTCCGGCCAACCACGGTCGGGGCCAGGTGCTCCAGCTCGACACGCGTCCCCACGGTCGTCGACCCGGGCGGCATCCCGGTCGCCGTCGCCGCGACGGTGGCCGCCTCGGCGAGCGCGAGCACCCGAGGCGTGCCCAGCACCGGTACGTCACCGGAACCGACCGCCTGGGCGGTATCCGCGTCGGTGACGGTCAACTCGACCTGGGCGGTCAGACCCGGCGCGAAGGCCGGCTCGGGCTGCTCCTGCATGGTCGTCAGCCTAGGTGCTCGCCGACCCCGCCGAACACGCGCCCGAGGATCCCGGCACCGACCGTCCGCCCACCTGTGCACGGCTTCGCCGGGTGGTCCCCGTCGGTCGATGCCGCCCCCGTCGTTAACCTTGACGACGATGGCCGTCGTGACTGACCCCCAGCCCCCCGCCCGGACCGACCCGCCCGCGTCCGCCGACGGGGGCCGTCGGCGTGTCGTCGCCATGAGTGTCTGGGCGGCCGCCTTCCTCGCCGCGTGGCTGGCCATCGGGCTGCCCACCGACCCGACGTACGCCTTCGTCTGGATCTGGGCGGCGACCATCGCCTGGAACAGCGACCGGCCGTGGCGCAGTCACCTGCGCTTCGCCCGGGACTGGGTGCCGGTGGTGCTGCTGTTCGTCGTGTACAACCTCTCGCGCGGGTTCGCCGACAACGGGGCCACCCCGCACGCCATGGAGTTGATCGTCGCCGACCGGTTCATGTTCGGCTGGGCCACCGGCGGCGAGGTGCCCACCGTCTGGTTGCAGCAGCACCTCTACCACCCGCAGGTGCACTGGTGGGACATCGCGGCGAGCTGGGTGTACTTCTCGCACTTCGTGGTGACGCTGACCGCTGCCGCGGTGCTCTGGCTGCGCGACCGGCACCGCTGGGCCGCGTACATGCGGCGCTGGGGCTTCCTCTGCGCCGCCGGCCTGGTCACCTACTTCATCTACCCGGCGGCCCCGCCCTGGTGGGCGGCGCAGAACGGGCTGCTCACCGAGGTCGCCCGGATCTCCACCCGGGGTTGGAAGGCGTTCGGCATGCACGGCGCCGGCAACGTGCTCAACGCCGGCCAGATCGCCTCCAACCCGGTCGCCGCGATGCCGTCGCTGCACACCGCGTGGGCGCTGTTCGTGGTGCTGTTCTTCCTGACCGCCACCCGCCGCCGCTGGTGGCCGCTGCTGCTCGCGTACCCGCTGGCGATGACGTTCACCCTGGTCTACTCGGGTGAGCACTACGTCATCGACGTGCTGGTCGGCTGGGCCTACGTCGGGCTGACCTTCCTGGTCGTCGGCCTGGCGGAGCGCGGTTGGGTCGCCTGGCGCGCCCGCCACCCAAAGGCCGACGCGGAACCAGCCCCCAGCCAACCACCCAAACAAACCCCCGCCCCCGCCGACCACTAACCCCCCACCCCCCACCCCCCACCCCCCCCGGGCCCCCCACCCTCACCCCGTTGATCATGAAGTTATTGCCCTCCCGCCCGGCGTGTCGGGGCAATAACTTCATGATCAACCGGGGGGTGAGCGCGGGATTGAGTGGGGCGGGTTAGGTGGGGTGGCGGGCGGTTTGGGCTCGGGCAGTTAGGTCGGCGGCCAGGGTCCAGGCCTCGGCCAGGTCCCGGTCCTGGGCCGTGGCGCCGGACCCGCCCGCGGTGTCCGCGTGCACGGAGGCCAGGCCCAGGCGGCGCTGGAGGGGCCCCTGCACGACCCGCACGCTCTGGATGCGGGCGTACGGCACGATCACCAACTGCTGCGTGAGCCGCCCGGACCGGGTGACGAACACCTCGTCGAACAGCCCCGCGCCGAACGCGGCACGGCCCAGCGGATGCAGCCAACGGGTTCGGCGGGGCGGCGGGGTCAGCGCGAGCGCGTCGAGGCGTACCCCCGGAAGCACCTCGGCGACGATCATCGTCGCCGTCGGCAGGTCGCCGACCGGTAGCAGCCGGTCGGGCCGGTTGCGGTCGTCGGCCTCGGCGACGGAGTACCCGGCCACCTCAAGGCGCAGCCGCAGCCAGCCGTTCACCCGCCAGAGCAGCGGCCAGGTGGCCCGCACGGTCTGCACCCGCGCCAGCGGCACGGTCTGCGCCCGGGTTTCCAGCAGGCCGTTGTGCACCCTCAGCGTGCCGTCGTCGCGGGCCAGTCGGAAGTTCCAGTCGTCGAGGACCCGGCGCACCGGTTGCAGCAGCACACCGGCCATCGCCGTCAGCGTGCTCGCCACCGCGACGAACGACCACGACCCCGCGGTGAGGAACTGCACCACGACGAAGGCCACACCGAACGGCAGCAGGAACGCCTGCGGGGTGAGTAGTTGGCTGACCAGCAGGTTCTGGTTGCGTACCGCGTGCAGTGGCCGGCCCGGCACGGTCGCCGGTGGCGCCGCCGCCCCCGGGACCGGGACCACCGCGGGCACCGCGTGGCCCGGCACGGTCGGCTGCGTCACCCGCCCGGCCAGCGCCAGCAGCCGCTCGCGCAGCCGGGCCGCGTCGGCCACCCCGAGGTACGCCAGGGGCGCCTCGGTCTTGCCCCCGCCGACCACTTCCAGGCGCAGCTCGGCCAGGCCGGTGAGCTGGGCGAGCAGTGGCCGGACCACCTCCACGGCCTGGAGTCGCTCCAACGGGATGGCCCGGGTACGCCGCCAGAGCAGCCCTTCGTACACCCGTAGTTCGCGGCCCACCACGTGGTAGCCGGTGTTGTACCAGCTGATCACCGACAGCACTGTCGCGCCGAGCGCCAGCACCACCACCATGGCGGCGAACCAGCCGAAGCCCACCCGGGACAGCGTCGACCAGGACAACCCGGCGATCACCACGAACAGGGATTTGGCGCCGTGCAGCAGCGGGCTGAGCGGATGCAGTCGTTGCCGGGGCTCGGCCTCGCCGCCGCCCGGGGGTGCCGGCCACGGCACGGCCGCCCCCGGCGGTACCGGCTCGTGGGGTGGCGCGCCGACGGGCGGCACCGGCTCGTGGGGCGTCGGGCCCGCGGGTGGCACGGTGCTCGGCTCGGCGGGGCGGTCGCTCATCGGGCTGGCCCTCGACACGGTCGATGGTCGCCCGCTCGGGCGCTCACAGCCCCTCCGCCCGGTCCTCGCCGAGCGCGGTGAGCCGGTCGCGTAACCGGGACGCCTCCGCCGGGCGCAGCCCGGGCACCCGGGCGTCGCTCGCCGCCGCGGCCGTGTGCAACTGCACGGTGGCGAGGTCGAACGCGCGCTCCAACGGCCCGGCGCTGACGTCGACGAACTGCATCCGCGAGTACGGCACGATGGAGAGCCGGCGGACCAACAGCCCATGCCGGACGAGCAGGTCGTTCTCCCGCTCGGCGTAACCCCAGGCCCGGACCGCGCGGACGATCGCGACGGCCCGCCACACGCCGAGCAGCAGCACGACCGCGAGGGCGAGCCCGAACAGCCAGTGACCGCTCAACACCCAGCCGACCGCCGTCCCGGCCAGCACGATGCCGACCACGACCGCCAGCCGGATCAGCTCCACCCAGATCAGGTCGGTGGAGATCGGCTGCCAGTGGACGGTGTTCGGCCAGGGCTCCAGCGGCCCCCGGGCCACCGGTGCGGCCGTCGAGGCATCAGGTCCGGGAGGCGGTGGGGCGCCGGGGGTGCTCACGTGTCGAGCGTAGGCGATCCGGGCACCGGAGTGACGGCACGCAGGAAGCCGCGAGCGTCCAGGAAGTCACCGAGGCTGGTCCGGTGCTCCGCGCAGGCCAGCCAGGTCTTGCGCCGAGCGGTGTCATGCAGACGGGGATTGTTCCACTCCAGGGCCCAGACAGCGGCGGCACGGCAGCCCCGGGCCGAGCAGACCAGGGCGTCCTCGGCGGGGGAGTGGATGCTCATCCCGGCCAGTCTAGGGCGGCGGGACGGAGAGCTTGAGCGCCGGGCGACCACGGGGGGAGCCGCCCGGCGACGGGGTGAATCGTACACGCGGCGGGCCGGTCCGTGTGCACCCGTGATGCGCGATTCGGCTGCTGAGGACGGCGCGGCGAAAATCGGCTTCTCCCCACCTCGACACTCAGGAAGGCGTGCGAGTCTTGATACCGCATCAGCCGCGACGACCGACCAACGCTGTGGAGGACCGGTGGCCCAGCCGACCATGCCCGACGCCCCGACGCCGAACGGGGCGGCACCGCAGACACCTGCGCCGGTGACCACGCCCGCGCAGGACGCCACCCTGCTGGAGCGGGCGCTGTTCGAGATCAAACGCGTGATCGTCGGGCAGGACCGAATGGTGGAGCGGATGTTCGTCGCGCTGCTCGCCCGGGGTCACTGCCTGCTCGAAGGTGTGCCCGGGGTCGCCAAGACCCTGGCGGTGGAAACACTCGCCAAGGTCGTCGGCGGGTCCTTCGCACGGGTGCAGTTCACCCCGGACCTGGTCCCCGCCGACATCATGGGCACCCGGATCTACCGGCAGTCCAGCGAGAAGTTCGACGTCGAGCTGGGCCCGGTCTTCGTCAACTTCCTGCTCGCCGACGAGATCAACCGGGCTCCGGCGAAGGTGCAGTCCGCCCTGCTCGAGGTGATGAGCGAACGGCAGGTGTCCATCGGCGGCGAGAGCCACCGGGTGCCCGACCCGTTCCTGGTGATGGCCACCCAGAACCCGATCGAGCAGGAGGGCGTCTACCCGCTGCCGGAGGCGCAGCGGGACCGGTTCCTCATGAAGATCGTGGTGGGCTACCCGACCGACGCGGAGGAACGCGAGATCGTCTACCGGATGGGCGTGACCGCGCCCGAGCCGACCGCGGTCTTCGACACACCCGAGCTGATCGCCCTGCAACGCAAGGCCGACCAGGTCTTCGTGCACAACGCCCTGGTCGACTACGCGGTCCGGCTGGTGCTGGCGACCCGCGCTCCCGCCGAGCACGGCATGCCGGACGTCGCGCAACTGATCCAGTACGGGGCCAGCCCGCGCGCCTCGCTGGGCCTGGTCCGGGCGACGCGTGCGTTGGCGCTGCTGCGCGGGCGCGACTACGCCCTGCCGCAGGACGTGCAGGACATCGCGCCGGACATCCTGCGGCACCGTTTGGTGCTCAGCTACGACGCGCTCGCCGACGACGTGCCCGCCGACCACATCGTGCACCGGGTGATGTCGACCATCCCCCTCCCGGCGGTCGCGCCCCGGCAGCAGGCCACCCCGTCGACCACGCCGCCGCCGGGCGCCGGCTGGCCCGGGCAGCGGCCGTGACCTCACCCACCCCTCGTCCCGCCTCCGACCGCAGCGAGGCCGTGCTGTCCCGGCTGCAGTTGCTCGTGACCCGTAAGCTCGACGGTCTGCTGCAGGGCGACTACGCCGGTCTGCTGCCCGGACCGGGCAGCGAGGCGGGGGAGTCACGGGAGTACCGCCCCGGCGACGACGTGCGCCGGATGGACTGGCCGGTCACCGCACGGACCACGACACCGCACGTGCGGCGTACGGTCGCCGACCGGGAGTTGGAGACCTGGCTCGCCCTGGATCTCTCCGCCAGTCTGGACTTCGGCACCGGGCAGTGGCTCAAGCGGGAGGTGGTGGTGGCAGCGGCGGCCGCCATCACCCACCTGACCGTGCGTGGCGGCAACCGGATCGGCGCGGTGATCGGCACCGGCGGCGGCGTGTCCGCCCCGGCCCGGCGCTGGCGCGGTGGAGCACCACCGCCGGCTGGGCCGGGCGTGCTCACCCGGCTGCCGGCTCGCTCCGGCCGCAAGGAGGCGCAGGGCCTGCTGCGTACCGTCGCCGGCACCACCATCCAGCCTGGCCGTGGTGACCTGGGCGCCCTGGTCGAGATGCTCAACCGTCCGCCCCGCCGGCGCGGGGTGGCCGTGGTGATCTCGGACTTCCTCGCGCCAGCCGAGCAGTGGGCCCGGCCGATGCGCAAGCTGCGGGTCCGCCACGACGTGCTGGCGATCGAGGTGATCGACCCGCGCGAGCTGGAGTTGCCCGACGTGGGCGTGTTGCCGGTGGTCGACCCGGAGAGCGGCGAGCTGCACGAGGTGCAGACCGCCGACCCGCGGCTGCGGCAGCGCTACGCCGATGCCGCGACCGCCCAACGGGCCACGATCGCCGCCGCCCTGCGCGGCGCCGGCGCGGCCCACCTGCGTCTGCGTACCGACCGAGACTGGCTGCTGGACATGGTGCGATTCGTGGCCGCGCAGCGGCACGCGCGCACCCGGGGGACGACACGATGATCCGTTTCATGCAACCGTGGTGGCTGCTGGCCGTTCTGCCGGTGCTCGCACTCGCCGCGTTCTACATCTGGCGGCAGCTGCACCGCCGGGCGTACGCGATGCGGTTCACCAACGTGGACCTGCTGCGTACGGTCGCGCCGAAGGGGCTCGGCTGGCGTCGGCACGTCCCGGCGACCGCGTTCCTGCTGTGCCTGCTGGTCCTGGCCACCGCGCTGGCCCGGCCGGCGGTGGACACCAAGGAGCCGCTGGAGCGGGCCACCGTGATGCTCGCCATCGACGTGTCGCTGTCGATGCAGGCCGACGACGTGGCGCCGAACCGCCTGGAGGCGGCACAGGAGGCGGCCAAGCAGTTCGTCAGTGAGCTGCCGGAGAGCTACAACCTGGGCCTCGTGTCGTTCGCGAAGGCGGCCAACGTGCTGGTGCCGCCGGGCAAGGACCGGGACGCGGTGACCAGTGCCATCGACGGGCTGGTGCTGGCCGAGGCGACCGCGACCGGTGAGGCGGTGTTCACCTGCCTGGAGGCGATCCGGTCGGTGCCGGCCGACGGCGCGGCGGGCATCCCGCCGGCACGGATCGTGCTCCTCTCCGACGGGTTCCGCACCTCCGGGCGGGCGGTGGAGGAGGCGGCGGCGGCCGCGCAGGCGGCAAACGTCCCGGTCTCCACCATCGCCTTCGGTACGGACACCGGCCAGGTCGACATCGGCGGGCAGTTGCAGCGGGTCCCGGTGGACCGGATGGCCCTGGCCGAGCTTGCCGAGACCACCGAGGGCTACTTCTACGAGGCGGCCTCGGTGAGCGAGCTGAAGCAGGTCTATCAGGACATGGGCAGTTCGATCGGCTTCCGCACCGAGCCGCGTGAGGTGACCCAGTGGTACGCCGGGCTGGCGCTGCTGCTGGCGCTCTGCGCCGGTGCGCTCAGCCTGCTGTGGTCGTCGAGAATGCTCTGAGCGTTGGGCCGGCGGCGGGTCAGTGACCGCCGCCGGCCAGCACGAAGACGATGGCCACCCAGACGGCGGCGAGGGTGAAGCCCAGCGGGGCGACGTAGCGGCTCATGGACGGCTCCGGGTGGCGGCAGGACGGTCCGCGTGCGGGGGCGGACCGCAGGGGTGGGGACGCGCACACGAAGTCGTGACCGGGCGGCTCCCGGCGACCGCCCGGAATCGGGCGGCGCGGCACACGCGCCCCGGCAGGTGCCGAAGCGGTGGGGGAGCGGAGCGGGGTCAGCTCACCAGACTGAGTCGTGGCTCAGCGGGGCTGACCATCGGCCCGGCCACGACTGGGAGGATCGCTATCTCGCACAGCGATCACCTCCTGCAAGTCGGGCGGGCCGGAACGTCGATGATCGTACACCTGGGGTGCCGACGAGACGTACTCGGCCGACCGGCTGGCGACCCCTCCACCGCCCGGCTGGCGCGGCCCTCGCAGGCGGCCCGCCGGCTGGCCGATCCGCACGACCGTGACCAGCACCGCGGCGAGCAGCGGCAGCCAGCAGCAGCGCGCCAGCACCCAGCTCAGGCCGTCCGGCATGGTGTGCAGCCCCGGCAGGGCCAGTCCGCTGCGGGCGGTGAGCGCGGTCACGGCCACCAGTACCGGTTGGTGGCACAGGTAGATCCGGACCGCGTGACGGTTCACCTCGGTCACGGCCCGGCCCGGCAGCGGCCGGGCCAGCAGCCGTTCCAGCACCGGCGATCCGAGCAGCCCCAGCCCGACCTGGGTGACCGCCAGCGCCACGGCCAGCAGCGACGGCGGGTTCAGGTTGGACATCCCGGCGCCCGGCACTCCGACCGCGCTCACCGGGTAGCCCAGGAGCAACAGCGCCGCCAGCACGGCGGCCCCGCCGCCCGCGAGGCTGCCCGCCGCCCGCCGTCCGACCAACTGCCCGTCGGCGTGCGCCACCCCCAGGAGGTACGGCACCGACCAGGCCGCCACCACGGTGACCGGCGGCAGGTGGGTGCCGGTCGGCAGGAGACGCAGGACCAGGTCGGCCGCGGCGACCACGGCCACCGCCGGCGCGACGCAGCGCGCCACCCCCCATCGGCGTACGGCGGCGCGCAGCGGGCCGGTCACCGCGACCAGGAACACCAGCGGCAACAGGAACCACAGGGGACTGGCCGCGAGCCGCAGCGCGACGGCGAGCGTGTCGTCCGGGGTCCCGGCGACGGTGGCGGCGAGCAGCACGGCGGCGCCCACCCCCAGCAGCGCCACCGTCGGCAGCAGCAGGTGGCGCAGCCGACGGGCCAACCAACCGCCCGGACCGCCCTGGTGACGGGCCAGCGACCGGGTCGAACCGAACCCGGCGGTGAAGAAGAACAACCCGAGCGTCTGCAACACCCAGGTCACCGGGGCCAGCCCGGGCAACGCGGTCAGCGGGCTGGCCTGGTGCAGCCCACCCTCGCCGGTCAGCACCAACCCGGTGACCAGCCAGTGCCCCAGCACCACCCCGCCGATGGCGTACGCCCGCAGCGCATCGACGGTACGGTCCCGGTTCACCGGGCGTCTCCGACCCGGTCGGCGTCGACGCTGCCCAGCACGACCGCCGCCAACGCGACAAGCGTGGCGCTGCCCGTCGTGAGGTAGCTGTCGTGCCCGGCCACCCCGCCCACCGGCAGGGGTCGGGCGCCGAACGCCGGGTCGCCGGGGCGACGGCCGAAGCCGAGGCCGGGCAGCCGTACCGGCGGCACTCGGCGGATCCAGTCGGTCGGCGCCTCGGCCGCCCAGAACCGCCGCTCGCCGGGCAGATCCTCTGCGCGCTGCACCCCGGCGCCGACACCGCCGAGGCTGACCACATCGGTGACCTGGGCCGGGGCGTCCGCCGCCGCCAGGGACACCACCAGCGCCCCGTAGCTGTGCCCGACCAGCGTGATCGTCGTCGCCGGACGTCGCACGGCCAGCTCCCGCAGCAGCACGGCAAGCCCGGCCGCGCCCCGCCGGGCGCTGGCGCCGCCGGCAGCCGTCCACGCCCCGTCGGGCGGGTCGTAGCCGAGCCAGGCCAGCACCGCGACCCCCGCCGCTGGCTCGGTCGCCCGCAGCTCCTGGTAGAGCTGCCCGGCCTGCACCGCCGGGGCCCGGCGGGCCACCCCGCCCAACCCTCGATCGAAGTCGGCCAGGGTGCTGCCGACCCCCGGCACCAGCACCGCGATCCGATCAGCGCTGGCCAGGTCGCCGAGCACCTCGACCACCCGGCCGTCGCCGCGCGGGTCGAACATCAAGAAGTGACGCCCGTCGGCGGCCCAGTCCGCGTACGGGGGGCCGGCCGCGCCCATGGCTGCCGCGGTGACCGGGTACGCCTCGACGAACCCGGCCGCCGCGACCGGCTCGGGTCGGGTCGGCAGTACCAGGTTCACGCCGAGCAGCGCGGCCAGCGCCAGACGGCTGGCACCTCGTCGTCGCATCACGTTCTCCCTCCGGAATGGTGTCCGGAGGGAGAGTGCGCGAGTGGGCGGTGCTCGGTCGTCGTCCCAGAGAGCCGTCTGCGGGCTGGCTCCACGGGGCTACTCGCCGGCGGCCACCAGACCCGTCTCGTACGCCAGCACCACGGCCTGGGCCCGGTCACGCAGCCCCAGCTTGGCCAGGATCCGCCCGACGTGCGTCTTGACGGTCTGCTCGGCGACCACCAGGTCACCCGCGATCTCAGCGTTGTTGCGGCCCCGGGCGATCAACCGCAGCACCTCGGTCTCCCGTGGAGTGAGCCCGGCCAGGTCGGTGGGGCGCGGCCGGCGGCGATCCGGGCGGGCGGCGAACTCGGCGATCAGCCGGCGGGTGACCGCCGGGGCGAGCAGCGCCTCCCCGGCCGCCACCACCCGGACCGCCTGCACCAGATCGGCCGCCGGGGCGTCCTTGAGCAGGAAGCCGCTGGCCCCGGCGCGCAGCGCCTCGTACACGTAGTCGTCCAGGTCGAAGGTGGTGAGGATGAGCACCCGGGGGCGCTGCGCCGACCGGTCACCGAGCAGCTTGCGGGTGGCGGCCAATCCGTCCAGCACGGGCATCCGCACGTCCATCAGCACCACGTCCGGGTCGAGCCGGCGAGCGGCTTCGACGGCCTGCGCGCCGTCGGCGGCGTCCCCCACCACCAGCAGGTCCGGTTGGGCGGCGAGCAGCGCGCCGAAGCCCTGTCGGACCATCGCCTGGTCGTCGGCGATCAGCACCCGGATCATCGGTCCCCGCCTTCCACGTCGTACGGCAGCTCGGCCGCCACCGCGTAACCCCCGTCGGGCAGTGGCCCGGCGGTGAACGTACCGCCCAGCGAGGTGGCCCGCTCCCGCATGCCGGTCAGCCCGTGCCCGGCACCGGCCTCGCCGGTCCGGGAGCCCGCCTCGGCGGGTCGCGCGTTCTGCACGCGTACCGTCAGGGTGGTCGGGCCGGGGCGGACGGTGACGCGCACCGCGGCGCCGGCCGCGTGCCGGGCGGCGTTGGCCAGGCCCTCCTGCACGATGCGGTACGCGGCCAGCCCGACCGGCGCGGGCACCTGCCCGTCGTCCACCGGCCCGAACTCCAGCGTCACCGGTAGGCCGGCCCGGCGTGCCGCGTCCACCATCGCGTCCAGGTCGGCCAGGTCGGGCTGCGGCGCGGTCTGCGGCCCGGACGACTCGCTGCGCAACACCCCTAACAACCGCCGCATGTCGGTCAGCGCGTCGCGGGCCGAGCCGGCGATGGCGACGAACTCGGCGGCTGCCGGCGCCGACACGTCGGTCAACCGGTACGGAGCGGTCTCGGCCTGCACGGCGATCAGCGACATGTGGTGCGCCACCACGTCGTGCATCTCCCGCGCGATCCGGGTGCGTTCCTCCAGCACCGCGCGGCGCTCCTGTTCCCGCTCGCTCTGTTCGGTCTGGGCGGCCAGAGCGTGCCGCGACAACCGGTTGCGTCGGACCAGGTCGCCGACGATCGCCAGCGCGCCGAGCAGCAGCAGGACGGGGACCCGGTTGTCGGGGTGGACCAGGGTGAGCACCGGCACCGTGGTGATCGTCACCACCCAGACCAGCACCGGCCGGTCGACCCGCGCGACGGCCACCGCGACCACCGCGATCGACCCGAGCGCCAGCGGCGGGGTCCACGGCCAGGCCTGGTCGGCCGGCGCGTTGAACGTGCAGATCAGCAGGGCCAGCACCGTCAGCCGCCAGGCCAGCAGCGGGTGCCGGGGCAGCGCCAGCAGCGGCGCCACGGTCATCGCCGCGAACAGCACCGCGATCGGCGTGGGCAGGCCCCAGTCGCTCTCCACGCTCAGCGTGATCGCGAAGAGGCCGAGCGCGGCGAGCAGCCCGACCGGGGCGGCGTAACGGGCCAGCCCGGGCCAGCGGGCCAGTAGCGGTCTGCCGGGCGGGGCGTCCCGGCCCAGGAGGGTCTGTCGCAGCGCCCGCAGGGCCACGGCGATCGGTTGCCGGTTCACCACCGGGAGGCTACGGGCCGGCACCCCCGCCAGGCGTGCCACCAGGGGTTGATCCCGGTGTCGTACCCCAGTGTGACGCGACTCCCGTTAGCGCTTACCTGCCGGTAACGCCTAGGCTCCGACGCGTCCGTGCTGAGTATTCGCAAGGGGGAACAGTGGCCCGTACCGTGCTGGTGACCGGGGGCAACCGGGGAATCGGCCTCGCCATCGCGCAGGCCTTCGCCAAGCAGGGCGACCGGGTGGCGGTCACCCACCGCAGCGGCGAGGCACCCGAAGGGCTGTTCGGCGTACGCGCCGACGTCACCGACGCCGCCTCGATCGACGCTGCGTTCAGCGCCGTCGAGGCCGAGCTGGGTCCGGTCGAGGTGCTGGTCGCGAACGCCGGCATGACCGCCGACACGCTCCTGCTGCGGATGTCCGAGGAGCAGTTCACCGGCGTGGTGGACACCAACCTCACCGGCGCGTTCCGAGTCGCGAAGCGGGCCTCCGGCAAGATGCTCCGCGCCAAGTGGGGCCGCATGATCTTCATCTCCTCGGTGGTCGGCCTCGCCGGCGGCGCCGGGCAGGTCAACTACGCCGCCAGCAAGGCCGGCCTCGTCGGCGTCGCCCGCTCGATCACCCGGGAGCTGGGCAGCCGCAACATCACCGCGAACGTGGTGGCGCCCGGCTTCATCGACACCGACATGACCGCCGGCCTCACCGGAGACCGCAAGGCGGAGATCCTCAAGTCCATCCCGGCCGGCCGGATGGCCAGCCCGGAGGAGGTCGCCGCCGTGGTCACCTGGCTGGCCTCGGACAGTGCCGGATACGTCTCCGGCGCTGTTATCCCGGTCGACGGCGGCCTCGGCATGGGCCACTAACCTTTTTTGACTACGGAGGAACTCAGCGATGTCCGGACTGCTCGCCGGTAAGCGGCTGCTCGTTACCGGTGTCATCACCGACGCCTCGATCGCCTTCTCGGTGGCGAAGCTCGCCCAGGAGAACGGCGCGCAGGTCGTGCTCACCGGCTACGGCCGGCTCTCCCTGGTCGAGCGGATCGCCAAGCGCCTGCCCGAGCCGGCCCCGGTCATCGAACTGGACGTCACCGACCCGGCGCACCTCGCCGGCCTGGCCGACCGGGTGCGCGAGCACGTCGACGGACTCGACGGCGTCGTGCACTCGATCGGCTTCGCCCCGCAGAGCTGCCTGGGCGGCGGCTTCCTCGACGCGCCCTGGGAGGACGTGGCGACCGCCCTGCACGTCTCCACGTTCTCGTACAAGTCGCTGGCCATGGCGGCGCTGCCGCTGATGTCCCCGGGCGGCGCGGTGGTCGGCCTGACCTTCGACGCGACGAAGGCGTGGCCGGTCTACGACTGGATGGGCGTGGCCAAGGCCGGCCTGGAGTCGGCGTCCCGCTACCTGGCGATGCACCTGGGCAAGCAGGGCATCCGCAGCAACCTGGTCGCCGCCGGGCCGCTGCGCACCATCGCCGCGAAGTCGATCCCCGGCTTCGACGAGTTCGAGGGCGCCTGGGCCGAGCGGGCCCCGCTGGGCTGGAGCCTCACCGACCAGGAGCCCGCCGCCCGGGCCTGCCTGGCGCTGCTGTCCGACTGGTTCCCGGCCACCACCGGCGAGATCGTCCACGTCGACGGCGGCTACCACGCCATCGGCTCCTGACGTTCCCCCGACGGCGCCCCCCGACCACCGTTGGCGTGACCCACACGTCCGGACCAGGGGGCGTCGCCGGGTGGTCCCGGCCGACCGGCAAGAATGAACCCATGTCGTACGACGCGGTGGTGCTGGTGTCCTTCGGCGGGCCGGAGCGGCCCGAGGACGTGATGCCGTTCCTGCAGAACGTGACCCGGGGTCGGGGCGTACCGCCGGAGCGGCTGGCCGAGGTCGCCGAGCACTACCAGCACTTCGGTGGGGTGTCCCCGATCAACCAGCAGAACCGCGAACTGCTGGCCGCCGTCCGCGCCGACTTCGCCGCGCACGGTCTCGACCTGCCCATCTACTGGGGCAACCGCAACTGGGACCCGATGCTCGCCGACACCGTGACCCAGATGCGCGACGACGGGGTCACCCGGGCGTTGGCCTTCGTCACCAGCGCGTACGGCGGCTACTCGTCCTGCCGGCAGTACCAGGAGGACATCGCCGCCGCGCGGGCCGCGGTCGGCCCGGACGCCCCGGTGATCGAGAAGCTGCGCCAGTTCTGGGACCACCCCGGCTTCGTCGAGCCGCACATCGACGCGGTCCGGACGGCCCTGGGTCAGCTCGACGCGGCGAAGCGGGACACCACCCGGCTGGTCTTCACCGCCCACTCCATCCCCACGTCGATGGCGGCCAGCGCTGGCCCGCACGGCGGCCGGTACGAGGCCCAGCTGCACGAGACCGCCCGGCTCGTCGCCGCGGCCGCAGCCCCCGACCTGGCGTACGACCTGGTCTGGCAGAGCCGCTCCGGCCCGCCGCAGATGCCGTGGCTGGAACCGGACATCAACGACCACCTGGCCAGCCTCGCGCAGGGCGGCACCACCGGCGTGGTGGTCAGCCCGATCGGGTTCGTCTCCGACCATCTGGAGGTCGTGTGGGACCTGGACACCGAGGCGCTGGAGACGGCCAAGCAGCTCGGCCTGGACTTCGTCCGGGCCGCCACCCCGGGCACCGACCCGCGTTTCGTGACCATGGTGCGTGAGCTGGTCACCGAGCGAACCGACCCGGACGGTGCGCAGCTGCGCCGCCGCCTGGGTGAGCTGCCGATGTGGGACACCTGCGCGACCGTCTGTTGCGTGCCGACCCGACGCCCCTGACTCCTGAGGATCATCATGCATGACCGCAAGCCCGTGCAGAGTTGGCTGACCGACATGGACGGCGTACTGGTGCACGAGGGCCAGCCGGTGCCCGGCGCACCGGAGTTCATCAATCGGATGCGCGCCTCCGGCAAGCCGTTCCTGGTGCTGACCAACAACTCGATCTACACCCCGCGCGACCTGACGGCCCGGCTGAGCCGGATGGGGCTCGACGTGCCGGAAGAGTCGATCTGGTCGTCCGCGCTGGCCACCGGTCAGTTCCTCGCCGACCAGCGGCCGGGCGGCACCGCGTACGTGATCGGTGAGGCCGGGCTGACGACGGCGCTGCACGCGGTCGGCTACGTGCTCACCGACTTCGCCCCGGACTACGTGGTGCTCGGCGAGACCCGCACCTACAGCTTCGAGGCGATCACCAAGGCAGTCCGTCTGATCAACGACGGAGCCCGGTTCATCTGCACCAACCCCGACGTGACCGGCCCGTCGGTGGAGGGCGCCCTGCCCGCCGCCGGCTCGGTCGCCGCCATGATCTCCAAGGCGACCGGCGTGGAGCCGTACTTCGTCGGCAAGCCGAACCCGATGATGATGCGTTCGGCACTCAACACGATCAACGCGCATTCGGAGAGCACCGCGATGATCGGTGACCGGATGGACACCGACATCCTGTGCGGCCTGGAGGCTGGGCTGGAGACGATCCTGGTGCTCACCGGCATCAGCAGCCGCACCGAGGCGGAACGGTACCCGTACCGTCCGTCCCGGATCATCAACTCGGTCGCGGACCTGCTCGACGAGATCTGACCGACCGGCCTTGGCGGGCCGCCGGCCCGGCCGCTGGGTCGATCCTGCGCGTGCTGCACGTGCTGTTCGCGCTTCGCGTGTTTCGCGCGCTGCGCGTGCTGCCCGCGCTTCGCGCGCTGCGCGTGCCGGTCGCGCTTCGCGCGCTGCGCGTGCCGGTCGCGCTTTGCGCGCTGGGCGTGCCGGTCGCGCTTCGCGCGCTGCGCGTGCTGGTCGCGCTTCGCGCGCTGCGCGTGCTGGTCGCGCTTCGCGCGCTGCGCGTGCTGGTCGCGCTTCGCGCGCTGCCCGCGCTGCCCGCGCTGCCCGCGCTGGTCGCGCTTTGCGCGCTGATCGCGCTGCAACCAGGATGTAGTGGTAACCCTCGGACCAGGAGGCCACTACATCCTGGATCGAGCGCGATCATGCCTGGGTCCGCCCGGCTACGCCGCGGCGTGGCGCGGGTGCGGCGGGGTGCGGGCAGCGCCGTCGGGGGTGCGGGCAGCGCCGTCGGGGGTGCGGCGGGGTGCGGCGGGGCGGGGTGCGGTCGCGCAGCAGAGTGCGGTCAGGGGCGTAGCGGGGCGTTGCAGGCGGCCACCAGCGCCTGGCGGCAGGCCGCGGTGAGTGGGCGCAGGGCCGCATCCCGTTGCTGCGCCTCGTAGTTGTTGATCGCGCCGCCGGGCGCGGCGTGCCCGGCCAACGCGAGCACCCGGTCGAGCACTGCGGCCCGGGCGAAGAGCCGGCGGGCTCGCGGATCGAAGCCCGGTGGCAGGTCGGTGGCGCCGTCCGGGCGGCGCAGCGCGGCCAGCGCACCGGCCAGTTCGGGTCGCCACTGGGCCACGTCGAGACGGGTCAGCGCGGCGGTCGTCTCGGCCAGCGCGGCGGCCAGCTCGGCCTCCGCCTCGGCCGCGCCTGGCAGTGAGAGTGAGGCGGCGGGCGCGTTGGCCGGCAGCGGGTAGACCCGCCAGAGCACCGTCTCGAAACAGTCCCCCGAGCCGGAGGTGTGCATCCGCACCTGGGGAATCAGGCCGAGCCCGCCCGCGACCACCGCCTCGCCCGTGACCAGCGCCGCCCCGGCGAAGTCGCCCGGACCGGGCAGCCCTCGGGGGTCGCCGGGCGCGGGCAGCACCAGGCGGATGTCGTCCGGGGAGAGCTTGGCCAGGGTCGGCAGCGCGGCACTCAGCGGGACGTCGGTCCAGGTGCCGGGGGCGTCCGCAACAAGGTGCTCCTCGTCGCCGGCGATGGCGTCGGCGACCTCGTCGTACGGCACCAACCCGGCGCGCCACGCGCGCACCCAGGCAACGAACCGGCTCGACCGGCGCGGCGTGAGTGTGGCCGCGCCCGTTGCGGGGGTGGACATGCCGAAAGGGTACGTGGTCACGACCGGCCCTGTCTCGACTGCCGCTCCGGTCGCCCGGCCTGCCCCGAACTGCCCCCTTCGCCCCGAATCCCCACCCCAGCCCCACCCCACGCCCCCGCCATCCCACGTCCGCGCCACCCCCACCACCCCCCCGCCACCCCCACCCCCCGCGCTCACCACCCTCAACCCCCGCGCCACCCCGCGCTCACCACCCTCAACCCCGCGCCACCCCGCGCTCACCACCCTCAACCCCGCGCCACCCCGCGCTTACCACCCTCAACCCCGCGCCACCCCGCGCTTACCACCCTCAACCCCCGCGCCACCCCGCGCTTACCACCCTCAACCCCGCGCCACCCCGCGCTTACCACCCTCAACCCCCGCGCCACCCCGCGCTTACCACCCTCAACCCCGCGCCACCCCGCGCTTACCACCCTCAACCCCCGCGCCACCCCGCGCTCACCACCCTCAACCCCGCCTCCGCCCTGCCCACCCCGTCGATCATGGAGTCGTGGTGGGCGAAAGCTGCTGATTGCGGGCGTTTCGTGAGGCACCACAACTGCATGATCGACGGCGACGGCGACGGCGTCGGCGTCGGCATGGGTGGGGGCGTGGGTGGGGGTGGGAGCGGGGGATGGGGTGGGGCGGTGTGTCGGGGGCGAGGGGGGTGGTGCGGGGGTTAGCGTGATCGCCATGGCGGGGCGATACGGCGAGGACGTGTTGGCGGGGGACTGGCGGCGGCGGAAGGTCACCCCCGAGGTGGACGCCGAACCGGATCTCGTCGTGGAGGATGCCGACTCCGGGTTCTGCGGAGCGGTGGTGGGCTTCGAGGCCGGTGCCGCGGTCCTGGAGGATCGGCATGGCCGACGACGCAACTTCCCGCTGCTCCCAGCGGCGTTCCTGCTCGACGGTTCACCGGTGACGCTGCGCCGCCCGACCCGCCCGACGGTGCCGGCGGCCCGTCGGCGTACCGCGTCCGGCTCGGTGGCCGTGGACAACGTGAAGGCTCAGGTCGCGAAGGCCAGCAGGATCTGGGTGGAAGGCATCCACGACGCCGCGCTGGTCGAGCGGATCTGGGGTGACGACCTGCGGATCGAGGGCGTGGTCGTGGAGCCGTTGGACGGTATCGACGCCCTCGACACCGAGGTACGCGACTTCGGCCCCGGCCCGACCCGACGACTCGGCGTGCTCGTCGACCACCTCGTGCCGGGCAGCAAGGAGAGCCGGATCGTGGCTCGCGTGAACTCGCCCTTCGTGCTGGTGACCGGACACCCGTACGTGGATGTCTGGCAGGCGGTCAAGCCGGCGGCGCTGGGCATCGCGGCGTGGCCGGTGGTGCCGCCGGGGCGGCCGTGGAAGGAGGGGGTCTGCGCGGCCCTCGGGGTAGCCGAGCCGGCCGACATGTGGCGGCACATCCTGTCCCGGGTGAACAGCTTCGCCGACGTGGAAACCCCGTTGATCAACGCCATGGAACGCCTGATCGACTTCGTCACCGAGCCAGCCTGACCCGCCGGTTCGCCCCCGCCGCGCGCTGTGCGGTGGGGGCGAACCACGGGTGTCCCGCACCGGACGGGGCAGCGCGTGACTCAGGGCTCCTGGTCCGGGGTGCGGGTGTGGACGAACGTCGCGATGTCCAGGGCGACCGCCCGGCCCTGCTCGTCACGTCGCACCGTGAGGATCTCGCCGTCCTGTCCACCCGCTCGACCCCGCCACCGGTCCGGGCCCTCGGCGACGAAGCGGAGGTCCGGCGCGCCGACCGGGCCGGCGTGCAGGTCCCCGGCGGGGTCCGCGGTCACCTCGATCTCGGAGCCCATCCACCACCAGCGGCCGGTCAGCTCGGCCAACTCGGCGGGCGGGGCGCTGGCGGCCGGCCGCCACGGGGTGACCGGCGCGGGTTCGCGGTCCAGCACGAGGGTGAGCAGTTGCCGGCCGAGCGCGCCGAGGTGGCCGGTGCGCAGGCCGTACGAGTTGGCGAAGCCGACCACGGCGGTGCGGGTGGGCCGGTGCACGGCCAGCGAGGCGATGTAGCCGGGCATCGATCCGCCGTGCCCGGCGTACACCCGGTTTTCTTCCCGGAAGAGCTCCACCCCGAGACCGTGCCCGTGGGTCCAGGCCTCCAGGTCGCCCATCACCACGGGCGAGCACATCTCGGTCACCGTCTCGGCGGCCAGCACCGACGGGTCGGGGTCGGCCAGGAACGCGGCCCATCGGCCCAGGTCCTCGATCGTCGACCAGAGCTGCCCGGCGGGGGCCATCGCACCGGTGTCGGTCCGGGGTTCCTCGCGCAGCGTGTCGTGCCAGGGGTGTACGACGTAGCCGCGGGCGTACGGCTCGGTGGCCGCGTACGTGGTGCGGCGCATGCCCAGCGGGCCGAGGAGCCGTTCGTTGAGCAGGTCGAACCAGGGCATCCCGCTGAGTCGTTCGAGCAACCCGCCGAGCAGCCCGTACGCCAGATTGGAGTAGTGGTAGGTGAGGTGCGGCGGGTAGGCGATCTTGTCGGCGGTCAGCCCGGCGAGCAGGGTGGTGAGGTCGACGCCCGCCGTCCGCTCCCACCAGTCCCCGTCGGGTTCGCGCTGGATACCGCTGGCGTGCCCGAGCAACTGGCGCAGGGTGAGCGCGCCCAGACCGGTGCCGGGCAGGTGCCGTTCCAGCGGGTCGTCCAGGGTCAGCCGTCCGGCGTCGCGCATCTGCATGATCAGGGCGGCGGTCATCGTCTTGCTGATCGAGCCCAGCCGGTACTGCAGGTCGACGTCCGGACGGGGGTGCTCGCCGGCGGCGGCGAGATGGGCCAGCGCGCCGTCGCGGACCACGCCCAGCACCAGCGACGGGGCGCGACCGTCGATCTGCGACTGGGCGACCTTGGCGTCGATCTGTCGGGCGGTCTCGGGCAGCAGGGTCAACGGGATCTCCTCGGGTCGGGCCGCCGAATCGTGGTGTTTTGGTGGGCCGGAAAGGGCCTCGCCGAGCCTACTGATCTTCGCGGGGCGGCCGCGCGTGCATTTGCGTGTCACGATCGTGGTGTGGACGCCGTGGTGTGGATCGTGTTGGGTGTGTTGCTGGCGGTCGCCGAGATCTTCACGACGACGCTGTTTCTGATCCTGTTCGGGGTCGGCGCGTTCGCCGCTGCCGGCGCTGCCGCGCTTGGCGCGCCGGTGGCCGTGCAGGCGCTGGTCTTCGCGGTGGTGTCGGCGTTGAGTCTGGTGGCGGCCCGGCCGGTCATCCGCCGGCACCGCCGTTCCGCGCTGGAGAGCGGCGAGCAGCCGTTCGGCGTCGAGGCGATCGAGGGCTCCACGGCGCTGGTGCTGGAACGGGTGGACGCCGAGCACGGCCTCGTCAAGATCGACGGGGAGCTGTGGAGCGCCCGCTCGTACGACACGACGCAGAGTTTTGAACCTGGTCAGCGGGTTCGGGTGATAAAGGTCCGGGGCGCGACAGCCCTGGTTTGGCAGGACGATATTTCTTCCGCCGGTGAGCTGCCGGAAGCGAGAGGGTGAACGGGATGACGGTCATAGGCGTGCTCGTGCTCGCGGTGGCGTTGATCGCCGTGGTGACACTGGCCAAGGCGGTGCGGATCGTGCCGCAGCAACGCCAGGACGTGGTGGAACGGCTCGGCAAGTACAAGCGCACCCTCAGCCCCGGCCTCAACCTGCTGGTGCCGTTCATCGACGCGGTCCGCACCAAGGTCGACATGCGGGAGCAGGTGGTCAGCTTCCCGCCGCAGCCGGTGATCACCTCGGACAACCTCGTGGTCTCGATCGACACGGTGCTCTACTTCAAGGTAGTCGACTCGGTCCGGGCGACCTACGAGATCTCCAGCTTCCTGCAGGCCATCGAGCAGTTGACCGTCACCACGCTGCGTAACGTGATCGGCTCGCTGGACCTGGAGCGGGCGCTGACCAGTCGCGACGAGATCAACCGGCACCTCTCGGGCGTGCTGGACGAGACCACCGGCCGCTGGGGCATCAAGGTGACCCGGGTCGAGATCAAGGCGATCGAGCCGCCGGCCAGCATCCGCGACTCGATGGAGAAGCAGATGCGCGCCGAGCGGGACCGCCGTGCGGCGATCCTCACCGCCGAGGGCCACAAGCAGTCGGTGATCCTCACCGCCGAGGGTGACAAGCAGTCGGCGGTGTTGCGGGCCGACGGTGACCGGCAGGCCCGGATCCTGCAGGCCGAGGGTCAGGCGAAGGCGATTCGGACGGTCTTCGACGCGATCCACCAGGCGAACCCGAGCCAGAAGGTGCTCGCCTACCAGTACCTGCAGGCCCTGCCGCAGATCGCCCAGGGCAGCGCCAACAAGGTCTGGATCATCCCGGCCGAGCTGACCAAGGCGTTGGAGGGCATGGGTGGCGCGCTCGGCGGGCTGAGCCAGATGGTGGGGGATCTCCCCGCGCCGGAGGCGGCCGACCAGGCGAGCCAGGTCGAGCGCGAGGCCGCGGAGGCGGCGCAGGCCGCGGCGGCGGCCGCTCAGCAGATCCACGACGAGGTACGCGTCGCCGAGGCGCAGGCCACCGGCAGCAAGGGGCCGCAGGGGCTGCCCGCTCCGGAGCCGGTCTCCCCGGCCAGCCTGGTCGAGGACCCGGCCGACCAGCGCGAGCGCGGCTGATCCAGTACGCCGGCCGGCCGGCCGGGTAAATACGAGAAAGACTCATGGGGCGCTCCGACGCCTGCCACGATCGGTCCTAGGACGGGTGGTGACCAGGCAATCGGGGCGCCCCGGCGCGTCTCGCACCACTCGCGGACGAGCGAGGTGACGCATGAAGGATCCGGCGAATCGGATGTGGTCCTCGGCCCCGGTGCCCGGCGCACACGACCCGGTCGCCCCGCTGGGCTCCCGGAGCAGCGGTGGCGGGTTCGGCGTACTGCCGTTCGTCGGCGAGCCGACCCCCGCCGGTCCGGCCACGAACGCCAGCTGGGCCTGGTCGGTGCGTCGGTTCGCGCGGGCGGCCGTGTGGCTGCTGCCCGCGTACGCCATCCTCTACGGCGCGGTGGCGATGGCCAGTGACGGAGGGGTGGGCAACGACCCCTACCCGGCCGACGGCCAGGCGGTGTACCTGATCGGTTGGGTGGCGGCGGTCTGGCTCGGCCTGCTCGCGCTGCTGGCCCTCACCGGGCTGCTGGCCGCGACCCGCAGCCGCCGGGTGGCCGCCGCCGGACTGCTGGTCAGCATCGCCGGCACCGTGCTGATGCTGCCCTTCGCCGGGCTCGCCGAGCAGACGCCGGTCTTCGGCACCACCGCGCGGTCACTGGTCCTGGTCGGCGCCACGTTCTACAGCGTGGGCTGGTTCCTCACCGGGTGGGCGGTCGCCCGCTCGGGCACCTTCAGCCTCGGCGACGGAGTCATGCTGATCATCGCCGCGCCACTTCTCGGCCTGGGCGGCGCCCTGGTTGGTTCGCTGCAGACGTTCGGCGCGATCTTCGTACTGATCGCCGGCATCGGCATCGGCTACCGCTCCGGCCGCCTGATGCCCCGCGAAACCGCACGAGACGCCGCCAGCGCCAGCCTAAGCACCCCAAACCCCTGACCGTCGGCCAGCCCAGCCCCGCGGCCCGGCCGCCCTCGCCTCCCGTCCCCGTTGATCATGAAGTTATTGCCCTTGGCCTCGGCGTGTCGTGACAATAACTTCATGATCAACAGTGCGAGGCGCGGGCTGGGCGGGCGCGGCTGGGTGGGGATTGGCTGGTGGGGGGCCGTGAAGTTGCTGACAATTGGGCTGCGGGGCTGGTCGGTTAGCGGCTTTCATGGCAATCCTGGGGAGCATGGCCGCCCCCCGCTCGCCGCTGTCGCGGCTGTTCACCGTGCTGCTCGCCGGCTTGCTGGCCGGGCTTGCCCTGGCAGTCGCCGCACTGCCGGGCAACCTGCTGCTCGGGTTCACAGCCCGCTCGGCGCTCGCGTCGTACGCCTCGTTGCCCGCCTCGCTGCGCACCCCGGCCACGCCGCAGCGCTCGTACCTCTACGCCAACGACGGCAAGACGCTGATCACGACGTTCTACGACGTGAACCGCACCGACGTCGCCTTGGCGGACATCGCACCGGTGATGCGGCAGGCGATCGTGGCGGCCGAGGACCGGCGCTTCTACGACCACGGTGGCGCGGACCTGCGCGGCCTCGCCCGGGCACTGGTGGCCAATGTCAAGGGCGGCGGCACCGAGCAGGGCGGCTCGACCCTGACCATGCAGTACGTCCGTAACGTCCTGAAGACCGACCCCACCCGCACCGCCGAGGAGCGCGCCGCCGCGACCGACCCCACCGTCGGCCGCAAGATCCAGGAGATCCGGTACGCGAGCGCGCTGGACAAGAGCCTCGGCAAGGACGAGATCCTCGACCGGTACCTGAACATCGCCTACTTCGGCTCCGGCGCGTACGGGGTCGCGGCGGCCAGTCAGCGCTACTTCGGTAAGCCCCCGGCGCAGTTGACCCTCGCCGAGTCGGCCCTGCTCGCCGGCCTGGTGCAGTCCCCGGACGCGTACAGCCCGATCGACGGGAACTCCGACGACGCGTTGGCCCGCCGGTCGTACGTGCTGGACTCGATGGTCGCCACCGGCTCGATCACCGCCGCACAGGCCGCCCAGGCCAAGGCGGAGCCGCTGGCCCTGCATCCGACCGCCCAGCCCAACGGCTGTACCGCCGTCTCCCAGGGCCACGACGACTGGGGCTACTTCTGCGACTACCTGCGCCGGTGGTGGGTGGCACAGCCGGCGTTCGGGGCGACCGTCGCGGAGCGCGAGCAGGCTCTGCGCTCGGGTGGCTACACCGTGATCACCTCGCTCGACCCGAAGGTCCAGGCGACCGCGCAGCAGCAGGCCACCAAGGTCTACGGGTACGACAACAAGCGTGCCCTGCCGATCGCGGCGGTCCAGCCGGGCACCGGGCAGGTGTTGGCTATGGCGGTCAACCGGCACTACAGCCTGGCCGACAACCCGGCCGGGCAGGCCAACTACCCGAACACCGTCAACCCGCTGATCTCCGGCGGGACGAGCGTCCACGGGTACCAGGCGGGTTCGACGTTCAAGCTGTTCACCATGCTCGCCGCGCTGGAGGCGGGCCGTACCCTCTCCACCGGCTTCGACGCGCCCGCCAAGCTCCCCACCCGGTACGCCGCCGAGGGTCCGGGCAGCTGTGACGGCCACTGGTGCCCGGCGAACGCCAACCCGGACTGGATGGACGGGTACCGGATGATGTGGGACGGCTTCGGCCGCTCGGTGAACACCTACTTCGTCTGGTTGGCCGAGCAGGTCGGCCAGGACAAGGTGGTCGAGATGGCGCAGCGGCTCGGCATCACCTTCCGCGCCGACTCGGACGCCGCCTTCGCCAAGGACAACGCCGCCAACTGGGGTTCGTTCACCCTCGGCGTGGCCGCCACCACCCCGCTGGACCTGGCGAACGCGTACGCCACGGTGGCCGCCGAAGGCACCTACTGCACGCCGGTGCCGGTGGTCTCGGTGACCGCCGCGAACGGTGAGAAGGTGCCGGTCGGGCAGCCGTCCTGCAAGCGGGTCCTCGACGCCGACGTCGCCCGTGCCGCGACCGACGCCGCTCGCTGCCCGGTGGGCCAGCAGTCGGCGTTCGGGCAGTGCAACGGCGGCACGGCCACCGGTGTCAACGACATCCTCGACGGCCGGCCGGTGGCCGGTAAGACGGGTAGCTCGGAGCAGAACTCCACCGAGACGTTCGTCGGCTTCACCCCGCAGGTCGCGGTGGCCGGCATCGCCGCCAACCCGGACGACCCGGCCGACGAGGTGGGCTCCGCGGTGCAGACCAAGGTGATCGACGCGGTCGCCCGGGTCATCGCCACCGCCGTCAAGGGCCAGCCGGAGAAGACGTTCGCCGCGCCCAGCCACGAACTGGCGGGCGACCCGCACCGCCCGGTGGACCGCCCGAAGGCCCCGGACCGCGAGCAGCAGCCCACCGAGGAAGACCCCGGCGACCTCCTGCAACGCTGGCTGAACAACCGTCGCGGCTAACCTCCCGTACCCCGGTATCAGCGCTCGCGGCGGCGGGGGCGGTAGCTGCTGATCGTGGACGGTAGGCCGCGGCGGATGATGCCGGCCCAGTCGGTGTCGCCGCGCAGCACCGCCGCCGCGGTCTTGCGGGCCTGCTCGACCGTGAAGTGCGGAGGCAACATCAGCTCGGCCGGGTCGACCAGGGCGTTGATGACCACCGGTCGGTCGGCGGCGAGTGCCCGGTCCCAGACACCCGGCACCTGCTCCGGCGAGTCGACCAGCTCACCGTGCAACCCGAGCACCTGTGCCCACTGGTGGTAGGCGATGTCCGGCAGTTGCTGGCTGTCCGGGAACATCGGCGTCCCCTCCGAGGAGCGCTGTTCCCAGCTGACGAACGCCAGATCCCGGTTGTTGAGCACCAGCACCACGAATCGTGGGTCCGCCCAGCTGCGCCAGTACTTGGCCACGGTGATCAGCTCGTTGACGCCGTTCATCTGCATGGCGCCGTCGCCGATCAGCGCGACGAGCGGGCGGTCCGGGTGGGCGAACTTGGCGCTGAGTGAGTACGGCATGGCGCCACCCATGGACAGCAGCGTGCCGGACAGGCTGGCCCGCATCCCGGGGCGGACCTGGATGTGGCGGGCGTACCAGGCGGTGGCGGTGCCGCAGTCGACGGCGAGCAGCACGTCGTCGGGCAGCCGCTCATTGAGGGTGTGGAAGAGCAGTTGTGGGTTGACCGGGTCGGCCGTCTGCTCGGCCAGGTCGCGTTGCACCCGACGCCACGCCGAGGTGGCCTCGGCGATCTCGGCCCGCCAGGCGGTCGGACCGGGGCCGGGGCCCAGCTCGCGAAGCAGCGCCTGCAGCGTGGGGCGGGCGTCGCCGGTCAGGTTCACCTCGGTCGGGTAGCGCAGGCCGAGTTGGGTGCCGTCCAGGTCGATCTGCACCGCGCGGGCCTGCCCGGGCGGCGGGTAGAACTCCGAGTAGGGCATGTTGCTGCCCACGATCAGCAGTCGGTCGCAGCCGGTCATCAGTTGCCAACTTGGCCGGGTGCCGAGCAACCCGATCGCCCCGGTGACCCAGGGTTCGCGGTGGTCGACGGCGGTGAAGCCGAGCAGCGCGGTGGACACCCCGGCGCCGAGCCGGTGGGCGATCTCGCGGACCTCGTCCGTCGCGCCCAGCGCGCCCTGCCCGACCAGCATCGCCACCCGCTGCCCGCCGCCGAGAACCTCGGCGGCCCGGCGCACGTCCGCCTCCGGCGGCACCGTCGGCGTACTGCTCGGCACGTTGCTGGTCTGGTAGTAGCCGTGTGCGTGCGGTGGGTCCAGCACGGCCGGCTCGTCCTGCAGGTCCAGGGGGAGGATCAGGGCGGTGACGGTACGCCGGGCCAACGCCGTGCGGCACGCCCGGTCGACGAGGTGGCGGACCTGCGCGGGGTGGTCGAGCTGGGCGAGGAAGGCCGCGGCCACGTCCTTGTAGAGGGCGAGCAGGTCGACCTCCTGGTAGTAGCCGCCGCCCTCGGCGGTGACCGCGGTGTGCCCGACCAGGGCGATCACCGGCTGGTGGTCGAGCTTGGCGTCGTACAGGCCGTTGAGCAGGTGGATGGCGCCCGGCCCGCTGGTCACCAGCGCGCAGCCCAGCGGCCCGCCGCCGTACTTGACGTGTGCCGACGCGGCGAAGCCCGCGGTCTCCTCGTGGCGTACCTGGATGAACTGGGCTCGCTCGTTGGTGCGCTGCAGCGCGGAGGTGAGGCCGTTGATGCCGTCTCCGGGGTAGCCGAAGTAGCGGTGCACACCCCAGCTGAACAGCCGCGACACGATGTGGTCCGCGACGGTCGGGCGCCGGGGTAGAGCACCTGCTTCGCCCGGTGCGGTGTGTTCGCTGCTCACCTGGCTGGTCCTTCCCGTCGGGTCCGATACCCGGCCGGTCATTCCCCTTCTTCTTCGGACAAAACGCCCCGTCGGGCGGGCATCGGTGGGCAAGGTTCGTCGTCCGGCAGAATCGTCGGGTGCCCGTCCACCAGATCACCGACCCTGACGACGACCGGATCGCCGACTACCGAGCGCTCACCGACGTCGAGCTGCGCACCCGCTGGGAGCCACCGCACGGCCTGTTCATCGCCGAGGGTGAGCTGGTGCTGCGCCGGGCGCTGCGCGCCGGCTACCCGGCCCGGTCGTACCTCGTCGACGCCAAGCGGATCGACCAGCTCGCCGATCTGGACACCGGCGACGCGCCGGTCTACGCGGCGACGCAGGACGTGCTGCAGCGGGCCACCGGCTTCCACGTACACCGGGGGGTGCTGGCGTCGTTTCACCGCCGGTCGCTGCCGACGGCGGCCGAGGTGCTCGCCGCCGCACGCCGGGTGGTGATCCTGGAGGACGTCAACAACCACACCAATCTCGGCGCGGTGTTCCGAGGTGCCGCCGCACTCGGCATCGACGGCGTGCTGCTGTCGCCGACCTGCGCCGACCCGCTCTACCGGCGGAGCGTGCGGGTCAGCATGGGCGAGGTCTTCGCGGTGCCGTACGCCAAGTTCAGCCGCTGGCCGGACGGGCTGGAGCAGGTGCGGGAGGCCGGCTTCACGGTGCTGGCGTTGACCCCGGCGGCGGACGCCCTCCCGATCCAGCGGCTCTCCCCAGCCCAGCGGGCCCGCGCGGCGTTGCTGTTCGGTGCCGAGGGGCCCGGGTTGACCGGGGCGGCGCAGAGCGCCAGTGACGTGCGGGTGCGGCTTCCGATGCGGCGCGGGGTGGACTCGCTGAACGTGGCCGCCGCCGCGGCGGTGGCGTTCTGGGAGCTGGGCCGCGACGATCCGCCGTTCGGCAGCGAGTAGACCCCCGGCTTGCATGGCCATGCGCCCTGTTGCATAATCTTCCTTGTGTCCAAGGTTCTCACCTCTCTGCCCACCGGCGAACGTGTCGGCATCGCCTTCTCCGGCGGCCTCGACACCTCGGTCGCGGTCGCGTGGATGCGCGACAAGGGCGCCGTTCCCTGCGCCTACACCGCCGACATCGGCCAGTACGACGAGCTCGACATCGCCTCGGTGCCCGGTCGCGCGCTCAGCTACGGCGCCGAGGTCGCCCGACTGGTCGACTGCCGCGCCGCCCTGGTCGAGGAGGGCCTGGCGGCGTTGACCTGCGGGGCCTTCCACATCCGCTCGGGCGGGCGGGCGTACTTCAACACCACCCCGTTGGGCCGGGCCGTCACCGGGACCCTGCTGGTGCGGGCGATGATCTCCGATGACGTCCAGATCTGGGGCGACGGCTCCACCTTCAAGGGCAACGACATCGAGCGGTTCTACCGCTACGGCCTGCTGGCCAACCCGCAGCTGCGCATCTACAAGCCATGGCTCGACACCGACTTCGTCACCGAACTGGGTGGGCGCAAGGAGATGTCGGAGTGGCTGCTCGAACGCGGTCTGCCGTACCGGGACAGCACCGAGAAGGCTTACTCCACCGACGCCAACATCTGGGGTGCCACGCACGAGGCGAAGACCCTCGAACACCTCGACACCGGCATCGAGACGGTCAACCCGATCATGGGAGTCCGGTTCTGGGACCCGTCCGTGGAGATCCCCGCCGAGGACGTCACGATCGGTTTCGACCAGGGTCGTCCGGTGACGATCAACGGCAAGGAGTTCGGCAGCCCCGTCGACCTGGTGCTGGAGGCCAACGCGATCGGCGGCCGGCACGGCCTGGGCATGTCGGACCAGATCGAGAACCGGATCATCGAGGCCAAGAGCCGGGGCGTCTACGAGGCGCCCGGGATGGCGCTGCTGCACGCCGCGTACGAACGGCTGGTCAACGCCATCCACAACGAGGACACCCTGGCGAACTACCACAACGAGGGTCGCCGCCTGGGCCGGCTGATGTACGAGGGGCGCTGGCTGGACCCGCAGGCGCTGATGCTGCGCGAGTCGTTGCAGCGGTGGGTCGGCACGGCGGTCACCGGCGAGGTGACGCTGCGGCTGCGCCGGGGAGAGGACTACTCGATCCTGGACACCACCGGCCCGGCGTTCAGCTACCACCCCGACAAGCTGTCGATGGAGCGTACCGAGGACTCGGCGTTCGGCCCGTCGGACCGGATCGGCCAGCTCACCATGCGCAACCTCGACATCGCCGACTCGCGGGCGAAGCTGGAGCAGTACGCCAACCTCGGCGTGGTCGGCGGGGCGACCCCTCAGCGGATGGTCGGCGCCGCGCAGGCGGCCTCCACCGGTCTGATCGGCGCGATGCCGCAGGGCGGCGCGGAAGCCATCGCCTCCCGGGGCGTCTCCTCCGCCGACGACGAGGCACTCGACCGGGCCGCGATGGAGTTCGGCACCGACTGAGCGGCACCTCGGCGACCCTGGTAACGCTCACCCGACGAATGTCGAGATCCGGCGTCACGGAGGGTAGCGTGTCGGCCGTGTTCCCTACCGTGCGTGAGGTCCTCGCCCTGGGCCCGGTCCGCCACGGCGCACCGCGCGTGGTCGCCGGGGACGCCGGGCTGGACCGGCCGGTCCGCTGGGTGCACGCCGCCGAGGTGCCGGACATCGCCACCCTGCTCGGCGGTGGCGAACTGGTGCTCACCACCGGCATCGGCTTGCCCGGGGACGACGCGGGGCTGCGCGCGTTCATCGGGGACCTGGCCGACGTCGGCGTCTCCGGGCTCGTCGTCGAGCTGGGCCGCCGCTACGTCAGCGGCGTGCCCCGGGTGATGGTCGCCGCCGCCGAGCGGCGCGGGCTGCCCCTGGTGGAGCTGCGCCGGGCCACCCCGTTCGTACCGATCACCGAGGCGGTGCACGCGCTGATCATCGACGCGCAGCTCACCGAGCTGCGTGCCACCGAGGAGATCCACCAGCGCTTCAACGACCTGTCCGTCGAGGGCGCCGACGCCGCCGAGGTGATCCGGCAGACCGCCGAGCTGTCCGGTTGCCCGGTGGTGCTGGAGAACCTGTCCCGGCAGGTGCTGGGGTACGACCCGGCCGGGGAGAGCGCCGAGATGCTGCTCGACGGTTGGGAGCAGCATTCCCGGCGGATCCGACCGGCCGGGCGGAGCGCGTACGACCTGGACAGCGGCTGGCTGGTGACGGTCGTCGGCGCCCGGGGGCAGGACTGGGGGCGGCTGCTGCTGCGCTGGCCCGCCAGCGGCGAGGTGGCCACCCACCGGGCCAGCGAGCCGAACGCGGGACCGCCCACCCGACTCACCATCCTGATCGAGCGGGCCGCGTCCGCCCTCGCGCTGGACCGACTGATCCGTCGCGACGCCGAAGGGCTGGAACGGCAGATCCATCGCACCCTGCTCACCGCGCTCCTCGACCATTCCCGGCCGGTGGACGAGGTCGCGCTGCGGGCCAAGGCGCTCGGCGTGGTGCTCGACCGCCGGCACCTGGTCGGCGTGATGGTCCGCCACCGGGCTGAGGACCCGATCGGGGAGAGCGGCCCGGAGGCGGGACAGGCCCGGCTGCGGGACCTGTCCGAGGCGGTCGGCCAGGCGCTGCGGGAGGCGAAGCTGACCGCGCTGACCAGCGCGGTCGATGATCACTCGGTGGGCGCCCTGCTGGCCCTGACCGACCCGGCCGCCGAGGACCGCGCGCTGTCCGCGTTCGCCAGCGCACTACGTCGGGTACGCCTCGACGCCGGCACGGGCCGCGCAACGCCGGGTGCCGAGACGCCCCGGGCGGCTCCCGGTGCGGAGGCGTCCCGGGCGCCGTTCGGTGCGGAGGTGTCTCGGGCGCCGTTCGGCGCGGAGGCGGCCCGGGCGCCGTTCGGCGCGGAGGCGACCCGGTCTGCGTTCGGCGCGGACGCCGGTCGGGCGGTGGGCGGTGCTGATCCGTCCCGGGGCGGCGGCGGTGCTCCGGGTGGGGTCATCGTGGCCGCCGGCTCGGGCGTCAGCAACCTGCGGGAGGCGCGGCGGTCGCTGGTCGAGGCGCGGCAGATCGCCGAGGCGGCCCGACGGGACCGACGGGACCTGCCGATCTTCCGGCTGCCGCACGTCGGCCTGGCCGGGCTGCTGCACCTGCTACGCGACGAGCCCCGGTTGCAGACGTTCGTGGAGCGCGAGCTCGGCGCCCTGCTGGATTACGACGCCCGGCATCCCCGGGACCAGTTGCTCGACACCCTGCGTGCGTACCTGGAGCAGGGGCGCAACAAGACCGCTGGCGCTGCCGCCGCCCACCTGTCCCGGCCCGCGTTCTACGAACGCCTGGCCCGCATCGCCCGCATCCTCGACGTCGACCTCGACTCGGTAGAGGCATCCCTGTCCCTACACGTGGCCCTGCTGGCCCTGGAAGCAGTCCGCACCCCCTAACGGTCCCCCTCTGCCTCGTTGATCATGAAGTTGTTGCCCCGACACGCCGGCCGGGATGGCAATAACTTCATGATCAACAGGGGTGGGGCGGGGGGTTAGGTGAGGGGGGTTAGGGCCTTGGCGTAGGTGGGGGGGATGTGGTTGGGGCCACCGGGGGTGAAGACGTCGGACGTGGCCACGGCGGACCAGGCGGTTTCCGGGACGGCTTCGACCAGGGCCTGGATCACCGGGGCGTCCCGCCACTGGTCCTGCTCGGCGAGCAGGCCAAGGGCCACCACCGACTCCTCGACCTCGCCCACGCACTCGAACGGCTTGTGCCCGTCCACACCCAGCAGCTCGCGATAGCCGGGGATCTGCTCCGGGTCGGCCAGCAGATCGCCGCCGAAGATGTGGGTGACCCGCTCCCGTGGCATGAACGGCGCCATGGCCAGGAAGACGAACCGGCACTTCGGGCAGTCGCGGCACCAGCGCTCGCTCGCGTCGTGCAGCTTGAACGCGGCGTTGCAGCTGGTCACCACGTCGTCGTACCGGGTGAACTCGGCGAACAGCCGGGCGATGTGCAGCTCGGACAGCGAGCGCAGAAGCGAGAAGTACGGTTCGGTCAGGCCCGCGTGCTCGGCCAGCGACGCCCGCAGCAGCCCTTCCGCCTCGACGCCCTTGGACCACTGGTGGTTGATCTCGTGGCCGTTCCAGACCAGGTTGGGGTCGGAGGCCGAGCGTTCGTTGGACATCACCACCGGACCCAGCCCGTGCAGCACCGCGGTGGCCACCGCGATCAGCGAGTTGATGGCGGTGACCGGGATGTGCCCGTTGAGCGCGCCGGCCGCGTTCAGGTCGAACAGCACCGGGTCGATCCGCCGGCGGGCGGCCAGCGGGGTCAGCCCGGACGCCTCGTTGACCGAGACGATCACGTGGTTCGGGTTGACCGAGAACGGCACCGGGTCCAGCTCGGCGCGGCGCAGCGCCTCCAGGCTGACGATCGAGTCCTTGCCCCCACCGACCGCGGAGAGCGGACGACGGTCGGAGTCGTCGTACACGCGTGGCGGCTCCGGCGAACCCACCGGCACCTCCGGGCGCAGCTCCAGCACGTGCGGCAGCTGGTTGCGGTACGCGTACTCGGCGAGGCCCTTGGTGTAGACGGCCGTGACGTAGTCGACGGTGGCCGCCCCCAGCGGCGCCGGCAGCACGAGTCGGGGCGGTGCGGCGGCCTTGTAGTAGCTGACCCCGGCGACGAGGTGCAGCACCTCCAACACCCGGCCCAGGGTCGCCACCGTCTCGTCCGAGGGCGGCTCCGCCGGCAGCGGAAGAGTGATCGCCTCGGTGAACCGTTGCTCGCCGGCCGGGCCGGTGAGGGCGTAGTCGAACAACACCTCGCCGGTGGCGAAGTCGATCGAGTAGGACGGGAAGGTGAAGGCGTCCATCCGCCGAAGTTGTCCGTTAGGCACAGGTCATACTAGTCCGAGCCCGTCCGCTTGCGAGCAAGGAGATCATAGGTGCGCCTGGCTGACCTGCGCGGACGCTCTGTGGCTGTCTGGGGTACGGGCCGTGAGGGCGTGGCCGCCGTCACCGCCGTCGCCGCGCACGGCCCGGCCAGCCTGGTCGCCGTGGACGACCGGACGAACTTCCTGTCGCTGCCGTGGGAAGGGCCGATCGCCCAGGCCGCGCCGCTGGTGACCGGCGACGACGGGCTCGCTCGGCTGGTCGCGGCGGACGTGGTGATCCGCTCCCCGGGGGTGCCGCAGACGCACCCCTGGATTGTCGAACTGCGCAAACGCGGTATTCCCGTCACGCAGGGCACCGCGCTCTGGATGGCCGACCACGCGGCCCGCACCGTCGGGGTCACCGGCAGCAAGGGCAAGAGCACCACGTCGAGTCTGACCAGCCACCTGCTGAACGCGGTCGAGCGACCGAACCTGTTCGGCGGCAACATCGGTGTGCCGACGCTGGAGCTGCCCGAGGCGGAGCTCTACGTCCTGGAACTGTCGAGTTACCAGTGCAGCGATCTCACCGACTCGCCACGTCTCGCCGTGGTCACCGCGCTCTTCCCCGAACACCTGGACGCGCACGGCGGTGAGCAGGAGTACTACCGGGACAAGCTCAATCTGATCGCACACGATCCGGAGACCGTGATCGTCAACGGCACGGACCCGCGGCTCATCGCGGAGTTGGGTGACCGGCCGGTGGTGCGGGCCGGTCTGCCCGACACCACCCACGTCGATGTCGGACCGGACGGGACGCCCTGGTTCTACCTGCGGGACCACGCTCTCTTCCCGCGCGCGGTGCTGCCCCTGGTCGGCCGGCACAACGAGGGCAACCTGTGCGTGGCGCTGGCCGTGCTCGACGCGCTCGGTGTCGACGTCGTCGCCCGTAAGGACACCCTGGCCGTGGCGGTCGCCGAGTTCCAGGGCCTGGCGCACCGGCTCACCGAGATTCTCGACCCGTCCGGCCTCACGTTCGTCGACGACACCCTCGCCACCAGCCCGTACGCGGCGATGCACGCTATCGACGCGTACGAGGGGAAGCCGTTGACCGTGATCGTCGGAGGTAACGACCGGGGCGTGGACTACACCCCGCTGCGCGACCACCTGGCGGAGCGGGAGCTCACCGTGATCGGCATCCCGGACAGCGGTCCCCGGATCGTCCAGACGCTGGACGGGCTGCCCGGGGTGCGTTGCGAGATCGTGGACGATCTGACGGCCGCCGTGCGGCAGGCTCGGAAGATCACCCCGGCCGGTGGCGTCGTGCTGTTGTCGCCGGCGGCGCCCAGCTATGGTCGGTTCCGCAACTACGAGCACCGCTCCGAGGTGTTCCGCGAGGCCATCGCGGAGACCCTGGCCGGCTGATCGGAGCCGGCCGCGCAACCCCCGGTGAGGACGGTCTTGGACTTCGCTTTCGCCACCGCGCCCGGGTCGGACCGGCCGAACGAGGACCACGTCGTCGTGGCGGCCGACTACGCGATCGTGCTGGACGGGGTCACCCAACTGCCCGATCTCGACACCGGGTGTGTGCACGGCCCCGCATGGCTCGTGCGGGAAACGGGGCGACCACCTGGCAGGCGCGTCGACAGCCGGGCCCGCACGCCACGAGTTCGGTGAAGGAGGAGCATGGTCAGCTTCGCTGCTGTCGCCCTTCCGACTTGCGAGCCGAAATTCCGTCCGCAGGCCGCGGCCGAGGAAATCCTCGGCTGGATCTCATCGCCGCCGATGCGCGCGTTGGTAGAGGAATACGGCGGCACCCTGCCGTCGGGCGATGTCAGCGAGCTGCTGGCCTGGCTCGACGCGTTCTCCGACCGGCACTGGAATTTCCGCAAGCAGGGCAATGTGGAACGTGACCAGGTGGCGGCGCCGACATTCGACCCGGCCAGGACCGCGCTCGTGCTCGCCGTGGCCACCGCCCTTCGTCTCGTCGAGCCGACCGATCCGCCCCGTGCCACGTACGACCATCTGCTGGTCCTGGGTGGCCTCGGGCGGGCGTGTCTGCAACGCACCGAGTACGCCGCCCGACTCGTCCGCGAGGGTGTCGTCGCGGTCGGTGACGTGGCGGCACTCGGCAGTTTCCGGCCGTTGACCGAGGCGGAGACGACGCTGCCCGGCCTGGCCGGCAGCCGGTTCGAGATGGACGCGATGGACGTCGGCGTGCGCGGCGCGTTCGGCCTCACTCAGTTGGTGCGGTGCGAGTCGTCCGACGGGCACGTGACACACCGGGCCTGGCAGGTCCGCACGTACCAGGCCGACGGCTGCCCCGCGGTGCACGTGCTCGCCGCGCCCTCCAGCGAGCCGACGCAGCGTCGCGCCAACACCCCCGACACGTACGATTTCTGGGCGCAGCGGTCCAGTCTCCGGCCGACCGACCGGATCCTGGTCGTCACCTCCCCGATCTACGTGCCGTTCCAACACAGCGACGCGATCCGCATGCTGGCGGCCCGGTACGGGTGCGGGATCGACACCATCGGCTTCGATCCGGCGCGGACCACGGTGCCACTCGCGCCCGGCGCCACCAACCCCGACCGATATCTGCAGGAGATCCGGTCCGGGATCCTGTCGATGCAACGCCTGCACCAGGCGCTGGCCGGGAGCCTGGCCGCGTGACGGCGGCGGTCTTCTCCTCGGTGCCACTGCCCACCACCCGCCCGGCGAGAGGCGAGCGGATCGCGGCCGGTGCAGGGTTGGCCACGCCCGACCGGGCCAGGCTCGTCGAGCGGATCACCTCCTGGGTCGACTCGCCGGCCATGACCGCCCTGCTGGCCGAGTTCGGGGCTGAGCAGCGGTTGGCGGGCTCGCTCGCCGAGCGGCTGCGGGCGCTGGAGGAGTTCTCCGCCACCCGCTGGGACTACCGGAAGGGGCAGGTGGAGCGCTACGAGGCTGTGGGGGAGACCTTCACGGCCCCGACCGACGTGCGCATCCGGTCGGCCGCGAGGTCGTTGGGGCTGGCCGCTCGGGTGGTGCCGCGAAACCGGCGGTTCGATCACGTCCTGGTGCTCGGCGGCGGCGTCCGCACCATGATGGCGCGTGCCCACCTGGCCGCCACGATCCTTCGCCAGGGTGTGCAGGCCACCTCCGTCGACGGGTTGGGCAGCCTGCGGCCGATTCCCGAGCAGAACGTGTTCGCCGCGCAGTTCGGGCTGGGCGATGTGGCGACCGAGGGCGACGCGGTCGACGAGACACTGCGGCACGTCTTCAGCGCGGCGCCGGCCACCGAGCAGCGCTCCGGTACGACCGAGACCGGTCATGCCTGGTGGGTGCGGTCCCATGGGGACGTGGAGCCCCCGGTGCACGTGCTGGCCGCGCCGTCGAGCCGGCCGGGTAAGCGGGCCAACACGGCGGACACGCTGATCGGCTGGGCGGAACTCCTGCGGCCGGCACCGGTCGGCGTGCGACTGCTGTTGGTCACCACCGACATCTTCGTACCGTTCCAGCACTGTGAAGCGGTTCGACTCCTGGGCCTACGGTTCGGCTGCGACGTGGAGACGGTGGGCTTCGACAGCAGCGTCAATCCCTGGGTCCCACCGGCACCGACCTTCGCCATCCTCCAGGAGGTCCGGTCCACCATCCGCTCCATGCAGGCCTTGTACGAGGCGCTCGGCTGACGGTCGGCAGCGGCGATCAGCTTCTCCATCTTCGGCGGCAACCCGATCTGCGCGGTGGCCGGCAACGCGGTCTCGACTACCTGATCGAGCACGACCTCCAGCCGAACGCGGCCCGCGTCGACGCGATCCTCACCGACGGCCTGCGGTCCGCGGTGGGCGGGGCCCGACTGCATCGCCGCGCGATACCCCTGTCCGATATCGACCATCGGGCTGAGGCCGTGCGGAGGAGGTCCGGCGCGGGTGCCTGCTGCTCGGGGCGTGGGCCTGTCGGGCCTGTCGGGCCTGTCGGGTCTGCGTCGGGCCTGGGTGGGTCTGCAGATTCGGCGGTACTCCTCAGCGCCTGGAGTGGTTGCCGGCTCGGTCAGCCTCGCCAGGTTGTCTGATACCTGCTCGTCGGCGGCCTGATGTCTCCGGTTCTCCTCGCCGTGGTGCTGCTCCTCTTCGTGATCCGCAACGCCGGCCTGCTCGGCATCTGGACCGGGCTGATCCTGTTGTGCGTGGCCTCTTCGCCGCCGTTCACCGTGTTCTTCGTGACCGCACTCCTCGGGACCAGGTCGACCTCGATGGCGATGCCTCCGGCTCAACTCCCGGCTGATGCTGGCCGATGGTGCGTCCAGAATTGATCAGTGATGCGATCTTCGACCTCCTCAGCCTGTGCATCCATTCCTGTTGCCGCAGGTGCCGATGCAGGGCGCCTGCCCGCCGCGCTGGGCCGGGCTGCGCGTCATGATCGTGCTGGATCCTGGATGTAGTGGCTTCCTGGCGTGAGGTGGGGACTACATCCATGATCGAGCGTGATCATGGCGCGTGCGGGGCGCGGGCCGGACGGAGCGCGGACGGAGCGCGGGCGCGGGCCGGGCGTGGGCGTGGGCGGGGCGGGCTGTGTGGGGGTTAGGGGGTGGTTGGGAACAGGCGGGCGTGCAGGGCGGCCGGGTCGGTGACCTCGGGCAGGTCGCGGGCGGCGAGCCAGGCTGCGGCGGCGGCTCCGTCACCGGCGGTGTGTAGCGGCGCGTTCGGCCAGTGCCGGGCGATCTCGGTTCGGACGGCGGTGGCCAGTGGGGTGTCCGCGGTGAGGAGTCCGCCGCCGAGTACGACGGGTGTCACCGCCTCGGCGGGTCGGATTCGGCTCACGCTTTCGGCCAGGTGGGTGGCGGCCTCGGCGATCAGCGCGAGGGCAACGGGTTCACCCTGGCTGGCGGCGGTCACGACCAGCGGTGCCAGCCGGGCCAGTTCGACAGGTGCGCGTCGGGTCACGGCCTGGATGGTGGCGTCGACGGTGGCCCGAGGGCGGGCGGCGATCTCGGCGCTGCCGACCAACTCGGTGAGCACCGCCGTGGCCAGCGCGCCGGGCGTACGTCCGATGTCCAGGTCGGCGAGCAGCCGGCGCACCGCTTCGCGACCGAGCCAGAAGCCCGAGCCGGTGTCGCCGAGGAGCCAGCCGTGACCGTCGGCGATCCGGTCGAGTCGCAGATCGTGGACCTGCGCGGTGATCGCCCCGGTGCCGGCGATGAGGATGGTTCCGTCCGGGGCGGCGCTGCCGGAGGCGTAGGCGACCAGAGCGTCGCCGTGTACCGCGTACGGGCAGCGTAGGCCGGCGTCGTGCCAGGCGCGGTCGAAGGCGGCCCTCCCGGCGGGGTCGGCGAGCAGTCGACCCGCCCCGGCCAGCCCGATGGTGCCGGCGACGACCCGGGCCGGGTCGAGGTCGGCGAGCGCCTCGCGTAGCGCGGTCAGCAGTTCGGCGGCGGCGCGTTCGGCGCCGTGACTGGTGGGGTTGCCACCGCCGGCACGGCCGGTGCCGAGGCGTTGCCCGGTGACGGTCAGGACGGTCGCCCGGGTGGACGTCCCGCCGACATCGAGACCGACCACGAGGGTGTCGGACATCGGCACGGGCCTCCTTGGGTTGTACGTCGATCGGGCCTGTTCATGCTGGTCGGCGACGTCTTACGGGGCAAGTTCTGGCGGGCGCAAGGGGCTGTGCGCCAGGTAACAGTTTGAAAACTTCGCCCACAGTCTTGACACGGAGGGCCGTTCAGTAAGAACTTTTACCACTAACAGTTAACAGTCTTTTCGGAAAGGTGAGGCGACTGATGGTTGATCACGAGGTGGACGCCGCCGCGGGGACCGCGGTGGTCGACGCCGACGCGATCGACCGGCGGAACGCCCTCGGATCAACCTCCGACGGGGTCCTGGCCCGCGTCCGCAACGGGCTCGGCGAATTGACCGGGGCCCTGCGCCGGGTCGCCGAGCACGTGCTGAGCGACCCGGAGGCGGCCGCCCGATCCACCATCGTCGAGTTGGCCGAGCGCAGCGGCACCTCGCCGGCGACCATCACCCGCTTCTGCCGGGCGATGGGCTTCGAAGGGTACGCCGACCTGCGGCTGGGCATCGCCTCCGAGACCGGCCGGGCCCGCTCGGCCGGCTGGACCATCGACATTGGACGAGAGATCCAGCCGAGCGACCCGCTCGCCCGGGTGCTCGACCAGATCATGGCCGCCGACACCCGGGCCATGCACGACACCGCCACCCTGCTCGATCTCACCGAGGTGGAGCGGGCTGCCGTGGCGATCGCCGGCGCCAGCAGAGTGAACATCTTCGGTGCCAGCGGCAGCGCGCTGGTCGGCGAGGAGATGCAGTTCAGCCTGCATCGCATCGGCGTGGCCGCGTGGGCGTGGAACGACGTGCACGAAGGGCTGGCCAGCGCCGCGTTGCTGCGCAGCGGAGACGTGGCGCTCGGCATCTCGCACACCGGGCAGACCCGGGAGACGATCGAGATGCTCGCCGAGGCGGGCAGCCGGGGCGCCACCACGCTCGCGCTCACCGGCTTCCCCCGCTCACCGTTGGCCGAACTGGCCGACATCGTGCTGCTCACGGCCAGCCAGGCGACCACCTTCCGGCCGGACGCGCTCTCCGCCCGGCACCCCCAACTGGTGGTGCTCGACCTGCTCTACATCGCCGTCGCCCAACGCACGCACGACCGTGCGCACGCGGCCTTCCGGCGAACCGCGCAGGCCGTCGACGGGCACAAGGCAGCGAAGGGAGTCCTGTCATGATCAGCGCTCAGGGGTACGCGGACGCGGTCCGCCCGGTGCTCGACCGACTGCTTGACTCGGAGGCTGACGGGATCACCCGGGCCGCGGATCTCATCGCCGACAGCCTGCGTGACGGCGGCGTGCTCCAGGCGTTCGGCGCCGGGCACTCCGAGGCGTTCGCCGCCGAGCTGGTCGCCCGGGCCGGCGGACTGGTTCCCACCAACCGACTCTCGGTGCGGGACCTGGTCATGCACGGTGACGCCCCCCGTGACGTGCTCGCCGACCCGAAGCTGGAACGCGACCCCTCCATCGCCCACCAGATCTACGCGCTCGCGGCGCCACAGCCGCGCGACGTGTTCGTGGTGGCGTCCCAATCCGGCATCAACGGCTCGGTGGTCGAGCTGGCGGCGCTGGTCACCGAGCGCGGTCACCCGTTGATCGCGGTCACCTCGGTCGAGCACACCGCACGGGTCGCTCCACGGCACCCGTCCGGGTATCGGCTCGCCGACCTCGCCGACGTCGTGCTGGACAACGGCGCGCCGTACGGCGATGCACTGCTGCCGCTCGAGGGCGGCGGCGCGGTCTGTGCGGTCTCCTCGGTCACCACGGCGCTGCTGGCGCAGCTGCTGACCGCGGAGGTCGTACGACGGTTCCACCAGGCCGGAGAGGTACCCCCTATCTACCTCTCTGCCAACGTCCCCGGCGGGGACGAGCACAACATCGCCCTCGAGTCGCAGTACGCCGGGCGACTCCGGCGCACTGCCTGACCCGAATTCCACAAGGAGAGACGACGATGTCGATTACCCCCGAACAGCCGGCCGCACTCGACCGTCGCACGGTGCTGCGTCGCGCCGCCGCCGTGGGCATGCTCGCCACCCCGGCCATCGGCCTGCTCAGCGCCTGCGCCACCAGCGGCAGTGACAAGGAGACCGAGCAGGTTGGCGGCGGCACCAAGAGCGCGGCCAACCCGCTGGGCGTCAAGGAGGACGCCGCGATCGAGGTGATCATCTTCAACGGCGGTTACGGCGAGAAGTACGCCACCGACGTGCACGAGCCGCTGTACAAGAAGGCGTTCCCCAAGGCGGAGGTCAAGCACCAGTCCACCCAGGCCGTCTCCACGGTGCTCCAGCCGCGGTTCGCGTCCGGCAACCCGCCGGAGTTCGTGAACAACTCGGGCGAGAAGCTGATGGACTTCGGCGCGTTGGTCAACGACGGCCAGCTGCAGGACCTGACCGAGCTGTGGGATGCCCCGTCGGTCGACGACCCGGCCAAGAAGGTCCGCGACACCGTGGTGCCCGGCACCGTCGAGGCCGGCTCGTTCAACGGCAAGCCGTACGTCCTGTACTACGTCTCCACCGTCTTCGGTATCTGGTACTCGGGCAAGCTGTTCAAGGACAACGGCTGGGCTCCGGCGAAGACCTGGGACGACTTCATCGCCCTGCTCACCTCCATCAAGGCCAAGGGCATCACCCCGTACGGCTACGCCGGCTCGAACGCGGCCTACTACCAGTGGAACGTGATCCTCACCCAGGCCGCCAAGATCGGCGGCACGGACGTACTCAAGAACATCGACAACCTGGAGGACGGCGCCTGGAAGCAGGACGCCATCAAGCAGGCCGCCACGGCGTGGGCCGAGGTCGGCGCGAAGTTCAGCGACAAGAGCTTCGAGGGGCTCAAGCACACCGACGTGCAGCTGCGGCAGAACCAGAACAAGGTGGCCCTGTACCCCAGCGGTGACTGGCTGGAGGGCGAGCAGAAGCAGGACACCCCGGCCGGCTTCGAGTACCAGCTCATGCCGGTGCCGAGCCTGACCGCGTCGGACAAGCTGCCGGTCACGGCGCTGCGGGCCACCGCGGGTGAGGGCTACTTCGTCTCGGCGAAGAGCAAGAACCCCAAGGGCGGCCTGGAGTACATGCGCCAGATGTTGTCCGTGGCAGGCGCGAAGGGCTTCACTGAGGTGGTCAAGGCCCCGACCGTGGTCACCGCGGGCTCGGAGGGCTTCGCCTTCCCGCCCGGTGTGGCCAGCTCTCAGGCCGCTCTGAAGGCGGCCGGCCAGGACGTGTTCAACCTGTACTTCGACGGCTGGTACAAGGAGCTCGACACGGAGGCGCGGGCCGCCACCAACGAGCTGATGTTCGGCCGGATCAACGCGGACGCCTTCGTGGAGCGAATCCAGAAGCGCGCCGACGCGATCAAGAAGGACACCTCGGTCGCCAAGTTCAAGCGCTGATCGATCGGAGCTAGGGTCATGCGGCACGGCAAGTATCCATTTGTGATCGGGTTCCTGATCGCCCCGGTCGCGCTGTACGTGACATTCGTGATCTGGCCGTACGCGCAGGCGTTCTGGATCTCGATGACCAACTGGCGGGGGTTGTCGGCCCCGCAGTACGTGGGCTTCGACAACTTCCGGAGGTTGCTCGACGACGGCGCCTTCTGGAAGGCGATCCAACACCACGGCGTACTGCTGCTTGCCCTGCCGCTGATCACCATCGCCATCGCTCTGTTCTTCGCCTTCCTGCTCAACGTGGGCGGCAAGAGCAGTGGCGGTCAACGCCAGGGGGTCTGGGGGTCGAAGTTCTACCGGGTGGTGTTCTTCTTCCCCCAGGTCCTGGCGGTGGCCATCATCGCGGTGCTGTTCCAGACGGTGTACCGGCCGAACGAGTCCGGCCTGATCAACGGCGTGCTGATGAAGCTCGGGCTGGATCCGGTCCTGTTTCTCATCAGGCCGAACCTGGCGCTCTGGTCGATCATCGCGGTGCTGGTCTGGCAGGCCGTCGGCTTCTACGTGGTGCTCTTCTCGGCCGGGATGGCCTCCATTCCGGGTGAGATCTACGAGGCGGCAGAGATGGACGGGGCGAGCAGGGTGACCCTGTTCTTCCGGGTCACCCTGCCGCTGCTCTGGGACACCCTCCAGGTGGCCTGGGTCTACCTTGGCATCGCGGCGTTCGACTGCTTCGCCATCGTGGCGGTGCTCTCGATCGATGGCGGTGGACCGGACGGCGCGACGACCGTGCTGGCCGTGGAGATCTACCGCAACGCGTTCACGTATCAGAAGTACGGCTACGCCTCGGCCATGGGTGTGGCGCTGTTCTTCCTCACCATCACGTTCGCGGCGTTGACGCTGCGGCTCACCAAGCGGGAAAGCGTGGAGTACTGATGAATCCGCAGTCGACGCTGCCGCCGACCCCGGCGGCACTACCGCCGAAGACCGGTGACCCGTCCGTACCCGTCGGCCGGCGCGGCAAGGGACCCCGCTCGGAGGTACGGTTCTTCTCCGGCCTTGGACACGTCGCGCTCGCCGTGTGGGCGGTGATCGTGATCGTGCCGATCCTCTGGACCTTCCTCGCCGCGTTCAAGAACACCACTGAGATCTTCAGCAGCCCGTGGACGCTCCCGGCGGAGCTGCGCTGGGAGAACTTCGGGCGGGCCTGGACCAAGGCGAGGGTCGGCCGGTACTTCCTGAACAGCGTGATCGTGGTCGGGGGCAGCACGTTCCTCACCATGCTGCTCGGCTCGATGGCGGCGTACGTGCTGGCCCGCTACCGGTTCTGGGGCAACCGGGCGGTCTACTACCTCTTCGTCTCCGGCTTGGCCTTTCCGGTCTTCCTGGCGCTGGTGCCGCTGTTTTTCGTGGTGAAGCAGTTGGGCTTACTGGACACCTACCAGGGTGTGGTGCTGGTCTACACCGCGTACTCGTTGCCGTTCACGGTGTTCTTCCTGGCCGCGTTCTTCAAGACTCTGCCGACCTCGGTGGCCGAGGCGGGCATGATCGACGGGTGCGGGCACACCCGGCTGTTCTTCCAGGTCATGATGCCGATGGCGAAGCCGGGTCTGATCAGCGTCGCGATCTTCAACATCATCGGCCAGTGGGCGCAGTACCAGCTTCCGTTGGTGCTGCTCTCCGACAAGAACAAGTGGGTGCTCACCCAGGGCATCGCGGAAATCTCGGTGAACGCCGGCTACGAGGCGGACTGGTCCGGGTTGTTCGCCGCGCTCACCCTCGCCATCCTTCCGATGATCATCGTGTACGCGATCTTCCAACGCCAGATTCAGGCCGGCCTCACCTCCGGCGCCGTGAAGTAGGGGCTCGACCTCACCGCTCGTCGGCGTGGGTGTGCCAGGAGTGCCACAGAGCCGCGTACGCCCCGCCGGCCGCGACCAGCTCGTCGTGGCTGCCGATCTCGGTGATCCGACCGTCGGCCAGCACGGCTACCCGGTCGGCGTCGTGTGCGGTGTTGAGCCGGTGCGCGATCGCGATGACGGTCCGCCCGGCGAGCACGGCGGCCAGCGCCCGTTCGGTGCGACGGGCGGTGGTCGGATCGAGAGCGGCGGTCGCCTCGTCCAGGATCAGCGTGTGCGGGTCGGCCAGCACCAGCCGGGCCAGCGCGAGTTGCTGTGCCTCGGCCGCGCCGAGCTGCCGGGCCCCGTCGCCGAGTTGGGTGTCCAGGTCATCGGGCAGCCCCGCGAACCAGTCGGCGCCCACGCTGGTCAGCGCGGAGCGCATCTGCTCGTCGGAGGCGTCGGGTGCGGCGAAGGAGAGGTTGTCGCGCACCGAGCCGATGAAGACGTGGTGCTCCTGGGTGACCAGGGCGATCCGGCGGCGCCGCTCGGCGGGGTCGAGGTCGGTGACCGGGCAACCGCCGATGCTGACCACGCCCTGACGTGGCGCGTCGATCCCGGCCAGCAGCCGGGCCAGGGTGGACTTGCCGGCACCCGACGGACCGACGATGGCCAGTCGCTCACCGGGCTGCACCTCCAGGTCGATGCCGTGCAGCACGTCCGCACCGCCGGAGTAGGAGAACCGCGCACCACTTACGACGAGTCGCTCTCCCTGTGCCGCTGCCGTCCGGCCGGGCGGCTCCGGCGGGACCATGCCGACGCCGAGCACCCGGGCGTACGACGCGAAGCCCCGCTGCGCCTGCTCCGTCCACTGCAGCAACCGGTCCATCGGATCGATCGCCTGTTGCAGGTAGAGCGCGGCGGCGACCACCGCGCCGAGCGAGACGATGTCCCTGGAGAGCAGGTAGCCGCCGACGAGCAGGACCAGGGCGACCGGCAGCGGATAACTGGCCTCGACGACCGAGAAGAACACCGTACGTAGGGCGAGGGTCGCCCGGCGGGCCGACCAGACCCGGGTGATGTGGGCGGTGCCGTGCCGGATCCGGTCGTCGGTCAGCCGCAGCGCCTCCACCGTGCGGGCGCCCTCGGCGGTGGTGGTCAGCGTCTCCGTCAACTCGGCCGACGCCGCGCCCTCGGTGAGGTACGCGGGACTGGCCCGTCGCAGGTACCAGCGGGTGACCGCCACGATCGACGGGAGCCCGGCCAGCGCTGCCAGCCCGAGCAGCGGGTGCAGGAGGAAGACCGCCCCGAACAGCAACGTCAACTGCACTATGGCGATGACGATGGTGGGCACCACGTCCCGGACGGTGGTGCCGACCGTCGCCACGTCGACCGAACTGCGGGTGGCCAGGTCCCCGGAGCCGGCGCGTTCGACGACCGAGACCGGCAGCCCGAGGGTCCGGGAGACGAACTCCTCGCGCAGTTCGGCGACGGCCCGTTCACCGAAGCGGTGGCCGGCGTACTGGGCGTACCGGGAAAGCAATGCGCTGACCAGGACGCAGCCGGCGATGGCCAGCGCCAGCCGGTCCACCGTGGCCACGCCCGCGCCCGCGGTGACCCGGTCGACGATGGTGCCGAGCAGCCACGGTGGGGCCAGCCCGGCGACCGCGGCGGCGCTGTGCAGCGCGAGCACGATCCCGACCGCGCGGCGGTGCCGGCTGATCAGATCCCGCAGCGCGCGACGTACGGTGCGGCGGTCGGCCACGGGCAGCCGGCTCACCGGTACGCCTCCTCGGTGTCGGTGGGCTGCTCGATGTCCGGATCCTCGCTGCCCCGGGCCACCAGGTGCCGGTAGTCGGCGTCGGAGTCGAGCAGGTCGAAGTGGCTGCCGGTGGCGGTGATCCGGCCGCCGCTCAGGTGCGCGACCAGGTCGGCCCGGCCGAGCAGCAGTGGCGACGTGGCGATCACCACGGTGGTCCGTCCGGCCCGCGCGGCATGCAGCCGCTCGGCGATCCGAGCCTCGGTGTGCGCGTCCACCGCCGACGTCGGGTCGACGAGGATCAGCACCTCCGGCTCGGTGCGGAGTGCCCGGGCCAGACGGACCCGTTGGCGCTGACCGCCGGAGAGCGTCCGGGCGCGGGCGTCGATCGGGGTGTCCAGCCCGGCCGGCAGGGAGTCGACGACGTCCTCGGCCGAGGCGACCCGCAGCGTCGCGTGGATCCCGTCGTCATCGTCGCCTCCGGCGTTGGCAACGGTCGGACGCAGGATGTCCCGCAGGGTCCCGGCGAAGAGGTACGAGTCGTGGTCGGCGACGACGATCCGGGAGCGGACCTCGTCCAGGGCGACCCCTGCCAGCGGCACACCGCCCCAGGTGGTCGCGCTGACCGCGTACCGCCCGAGCCGGTCGGCCAGGGCCACGCCGGCGGCCGGGTCGTCTGCTGCGACCGCGGTCAGCCGGCCGGCGCGCACGGTCAGGCCGGTCACCGGATCGTGCAGGTCGGCGGGGCCGGCCGGCGCGGCCAGGGGGCCCGGCCGGCGGGCGTCGGGCACGAGGCCCGGCCACCGACGACCCGGACCACCGACGTCGTCCGGGCTCACGTTGAGCAGGTCGGCGATCCGCCGGGCGGCAACCCGACCCCGGATCAGTTCGTAACTGCCCTCGAGCAGGAACCAGACCGGCACGACCAGGGTCGCCACGTAGCCGTAGATGGCGACCAACTCGCCGATCGTGACGTCACCGGTCACCGCCATCCGAGCCGTCAGCCAGACCACCGCCGCCAGGAACAACCCGGGGATGGCGACGGTCGCCGCGTCGATCCAGCTGTTGACCGCGCCGACCCGGTAGCCCTCGGCGCGCAGGTCCTGGGATCTGGCCGCGTACCGTCGGGTGAACAGGTCCCGGCCGCCCACCCCGGCGAGCACTCGCAGCCCGGCCACGATGTCGCCGGATCGGGCGGTGAGCACGCCCTGCTGCTGGCGGTAGACGGACTCCGCGCGTTCGAGGCGGCGCAGCAGCGGCCCGACGACCAGCGCGACCACCGGCACTCCCACCAGCACGCAGAGCGCGAGCATCGGGGAGATCGACCAGAGCACCACGGCGATGACCGCGTAGGCGATCACCGAGCCGACGCCCGGCCCGGTCAGCGTCAGCACCTCCGCCGTCCAATTGATGTCGGAGCCGCCGACGGTGGCCACCTCGCCTGCGGCGACCCGGCGTGGTAGCGCGGCGCCGATCCGGGACAGGTGGCGCAGCAGGACCTCCGCGGAGCGGGCCTTGGCGTCCTCCCGAATGAAGGTCATCGTGCGGTGCCGCATGATGCCGACGTATGACAGTGCCACTCCGGCGACGATGATCGCCGCGACCCAGAACGCCAGGGCCCGGGTGTCACGTGCACCCAGCCCGTCGTCGACCGCACGGGCGATCAGGTAGGGCCGTGCCGACAGCCCGATCATCCAGGTCGTCCCGAGCAGGCTGCCGCGCAGCACCCGCCAGGGTTGGCAGCGGATCAACCACCAGAGGTATCGCATCGGACCGCGGGTGTCCGGAGTGCCAGGATCGGAATGCGGGATCTGCGGAGGCACCAGGTCAAGCTACCGGTCAGCTCCGACACCCCACCGACCCGACGAACGTAAGGTGCGCCTCACTTCCTGTCGGAGGGGCGGGGCAGAATCGCGTTCGTGCTGGTGGCGGTGGTGGCTGATGAGCGGGGTGGGGGAGTGCTGTGCCCGCTGGACGCCGCCGGCCGGCCGGCTGGCCCGACCGAGGTCGTCGCCGACCTGGTCGCCGCGGTCGCCGCGCGGGAGGCCGCCGAGCACCCGCGTTGGGTCTGGTCGACCGCCGCATCCGTCTACCCGGGGCTACTACGCGCCGGCGTCCGGGTCGACCGGTGCCACGACGTGGAGTTGACCGAGGCGTTGCTGCTCGGGCATGCCGGCCGCTGGGGCGAGCCCCGCGCGCTGGCCGCCGCCTGGGCCCGCCTGACCGGCGCGGCGGTGCCGCCCGACCCACCGCCCCGCGCCGCCGAGCCGCCCGGGCACGGCCAGGGCGCGCTCTTCGACACGCTGCCCGGCCCGTCGGGCCCGGGCATCGACGCACTGACCCAGGTGTACGCCGACCAGCTCGCCCGCATCGCCGAGACCGAGCACCCGGGCCGGTTCCGGTTGCTGGTGGCCGCCGAGTCGGCCGGCGCGCTGATCGCCGTGGAGATGGGCGCCGCCGGCCTTCCCTGGCGCGCCGACGTGCACGACGAGATCCTCACCGAGCTGCTCGGTGAGGCGTCCCCGGTCGGTGGGCCGCCACGTCGACTCGCCGACCTGGCAGCCCAGATCGCCGACGCGTTCGGCGTACGTCGCCTGCACGCCGACTCCCCGGCGGAGCTGTTGAAGGCGTTCGCCCGGGTCGGGGTGGAGCTGCCCAACACCCGGGCCTGGGTGCTGCGCGGGGTGGACCATCCGGCGGTGCCGCTGGTGCTGGAATACAAGGAGCTCTACCGGATCTGGACGGCGCACAGCTGGTCGTGGCGCGAGCAGTGGGTGCAGGGCGGCCGGTTCCAACCGGAGTACGTGCCGGGTGGGGTGGTCTCCGGCCGCTGGGCCACCCGGGGTGGTGGCGCGTTGCAGATCCCGAAGGTGATCCGGCGCGCGGTGATGGCCGATCCGGGCTGGCGGTTGGTCGTCGCCGACGCCGGCCAGTTGGAGCCCCGGGTGCTCGCCGCTGTCTCCGGCGACGCGCGTCTGGCGGCGGCGGGAGGTGCCGGTGACCTCTACGCCGCGCTGGCGCGCGATGCGTTCGGCGGCGACCGGGCGCGGGCCAAGGTGGCCCTGCTCGGCGCGATGTACGGGCAGACCGGCGGCGCCGCGGTGCCCGCGTTGGCGGTGCTGAAGCGCAGTTACCCGACGGCGTTCAACTACGTCGAGGCGGCGGCGCGCACCGGTGAGGCGGGCGGGTTGGTGCGGTCGTGGCTGGGGCGGACGTGTCCGCCGGGTTCGGCCGGGTTCGGTGATCCCGACGATGTGCCGTCCGATCCGGATGGAGCGGCCGACCGGCACAGCCCTCGGGCTCGGGCCGCGCGGTCCCGGGGGCGCTTCACGCGCAACTTCGTCATCCAGGCCACCGCCGCCGAGTGGGCCTCCACGCTGCTGGCGACGTTGCGTACGGAGCTGGCCGGCACAGACGCGGAGTTGGTCTTCTTTCAGCACGACGAGGTGATCGTGCACGCTCCCGCCGAGCAGGCTGCCGCGGTCGCCGAGGCAGTCACCCGCTCCGGTGAGCGGGCCTCCGCGCTGCTCTTCGGTGCGACGCCGGTCCGGTTCCCGCTGGATCTGTCCATCGTGGACTGCTATGCCGACGCCGACTGAGTGAGGGCTCAACCCGAGGCAGCGCCTCGGTTAGTCTCACCGGAGCGTCGCGCTTTCGTCGGGATGGGAAGGTGCTCCATGGTCGCCGCAGTCGTCCGTCATCTGGCCGGAATGGCCGCCGCCTGGCTGGTCTTCGTCGCCGAGGCGGTCGTGGGATACCTCGGCCTGCTGGCGTACGCGCTGGCCAGCGGGTCCGGGCTGGGCGGCCCGCTGGCCGGGCCGATGCTCGTGTTGATCGCCGCAGTGCTCGGTGTGGTCCTGCTTCCCCTGCTCTTCCTGCCGGCCGTGGCGGTCGGGGACGCCGCCGGCCGTGATCGGGGGACCGGCCGGGTGGTGGCGCTGTCCGTGCCCGTCGCTGTCGTCCTGGCCGTCGGATATGCCGTGGGCGGGGCGATTGCCACGGGGGTGTCCGCCGGCTACGTGCCCCTGGTCGCGGCAATCGCCGCGCTCGTCGTCCTCGCTCCGGTCGTCCTGTACGCGCTCACCGTCTCCGGCCTCGGCTGGGTGGCTCGACGGGTGCCCCGGCGGTGGGGCGGCACCGCGATCGCAGTGCCCGCAGAGGCGAGCTGATCGCCGCTCGGTCCCGGCGAACCCGGCCGTCGGCCGACACCACCGCGTCGAACACCCCGCCGTGCTCGGGGACCTCAGGTGTCCGTATCGGGAGATGCCGGGCGTGTAACGATTGCACTATTTCCCCCTTTCGCCCCGCCACTCCCGGCCAGCCGTCCTCGTTGCAGTCTCCGTAGGAAGGGACGGATCGGTCACGGTCGGTCCCATGCTTGAGGGGGCGCAGCTGAACCGGATCGCAGGAATGATCATCGCCGCGGGCGGGGGACGACGGATCGGCGGTCCCGAGGCGCTGCTCCACCAGGGCGAGAAGCCCCTGGTCAACCAGATGATCGACACGATGACCAAGGCGGGCTGCGAGCAGATCGTGGTCGTGCTGGGTGCCGCCGCCGAGCAGGTCCGGGAAACCGCCGACCTGGGCGAGGCCACCGTAGTGATCAACAAGGCGTGGGGCACCGGGGTCGGCTCGTCGATCCGGGCCGGTCTGGCCGCCATGGACGACGAGGGGATCGAGGCGGTGGTGGTGGTCCCCGTCGACATGCCGGGCCTGACCGCCGCGGCGGTCCGCCGGGTGGCCGCGCTGCCGTACCCGGACGTGCTGGTCTGCGCCACCTACGACGGGCTGCGCGGCTACCCGATGCTCTTCGGCCGTCGGCACTGGCCCGGCATCGCCACCCTGGCCAGCGCCGACGTGGGCGCCCGGCCGTACCTGCTGGCGCACAAGGACCAGATCGTCGACATCGCCTGCGACTCGGTGGCCGACGGCAGTCGGGTCGACACCCCGGAGCTGATGGCGCTCTACGGCCTCACCGTGCCGCCGCAGCGCGTGGGCGTCTAGCACACCGCGAAGTTCACCGGGGCGGAGGCGGCCCCGCGTGCGCCATCCTGGCCGCGCTGTCGTACGCGGCCGCTCGGGCGATCACCTCGGGGGTCGCGCGGGACGGGTGGCCGCTGTCGAACGGTGGTTGTGGGTCGTACTCCATCCATAGCTGGATGGCCTCCGCGGTCGTCCGGTCGGTGAGGAGTTCGACGAGTCTCAGCCCCATGTCGATGCCGCTCGACACGCCGGCGGCCGTGATGATGCGGGCGTCCGGTTCTTCGACGACCCGCTGGTCCGTCGGCTCGGCGCCGAAGCGGATCAGCTCCTGTGCTGCGCGGTAGTGGCTGGTGCCACGTCGTCCCCGAAGTAGTCCGGCGGCTCCCAGGAGGATCGAGCCGGAGCACACGGAGGTCGTGAAGGTCGTCGTGTGGTGGATCCGTCTGATCCAGGCCGGTAGAGGCCCGGTGAGAGCCTGAACGGTCCCTGGTCCTCCCGGGACGACGAGAACGTCGGCCGCTTCCACGTCTTCGAGCGCGGCCTCGGCCACCAGGGAGACCATCCCACAGTCGTCCCGGACGGGACCGGGGCGTTCGGCGACCAGGACCACGTCGATGCCCGGGGTGAGGGCCAGTGGCTGGTAAACGCCGATGACGTCCAGCGCGGTGAAACGCTCGTACAGCGGAATGACGACGTGGGTCACCAGAGGTTCCTTTCGGTGGTTCGGAGCGATGGGCCGTCGAATGCGGTCAGAGCATCGAGAAGCGTGCGCGAAACGCGCCCGGGGTCGTGCCGAGTCGTTCACCGAAGACACGTCGAAGCGACTCGGCCGACCCGAATCCCGACCTGGCCGCCACCGCGTCGAGGGCGAGATCGGACTGCACCAGGAGACGTTTGGCGGTCTCCAGGCGAAGCTCGGTGAGGTAGCGCCCGACGGTGAGTCCCGTCTCACGTGCGAAGAGACGCTGGAAGTGTCGAGGCGACATGGCGAACTGCGCGGCAAGGTCATCGACACGGTGTGCCGCCGCCGGGTTGGCATCGATGGCGCGCTGAACGGCGGCTACCCGCTTCTCGGTGGCGCGTTCCAACCACACCGGGCCGGAGAACTGGGCCTGCTGTCCGGGGCGATGCAGGAACATCACGAGCCAGCGGGCGATCTCCTGGGCGACTGGCGCTCCGTGGTCGGCCGCCACGACAGCCAGTGCCAGGTCGATTCCTGCCGTGACACCACCCGACGTCCATACCGGGCCGTCGTGCACGTAGAGGGCGTCGTGGTCGACGGTGAGGTCGGAGAATCGGCGGCCGAGGTCCCTGGACACAGACCAGTGGGTGGCCACCCGGCGACCGCTGAGCAACCCCGCCCGTGCGCACAGGAACGCTCCGGAACAGATCGACAACAGCCGGGTGGGGCGGCACTCCCGCAACCAGGCGACGAGGTCGGCGTGCTCGTCCCCGGCGGCCGCAGTACGGCCGCCGGGGACGACGAGGGTGCCGGCCTGGACGGGCTCCCCGAGCGCGTCGGCCACCATGACGAGGCCGCTCTCGGACGCCACCTTCTCCTCCGCGCCCGCCAGCCTCAGGTCGTACGCGGGTTGCTCACCACGTGCTGCCCGATGCCGGTTCGCCCCGGTCAGGACCTCCCACGGCCCGGCGATGTCGAGGGACTGCACGCCGGGGAAGGCGACGACGGTGACGTGCTCAACCATGCCCTGAGTCTGCAGGCCGAGCCGTCGTGGCGCCATGACGCCGTACCCACGGAAAGTGACATCGTGCGGGAGGCGTCAGTCGAGACGGCCGGTCGCGGCGAGCCGCTGGTACCAGTGGGCGCTGTCCTTCCAGGTGCGTACCTGGGTGTCGTAGTCGACGCGGATGATCCCGAAGCGGCGGTCGTAGCCGTAGCCCCACTCGAAGTTGTCCAGCAGCGACCAGACGAAGTAGCCGCGGACGTCGGCGCCTTGCGCCCGGGCGTCGGCCACCGCGCCGATGTGCCGGCGCAGGTAGTCGATCCGCCGGTCGTCGTGGATCTGGCCGTCGGCGGACACCACGTCGTCGAACGCCGCGCCGTTCTCGGTGATCATCATCGGCTGGCTCGGGTACTCGTGCCGCAGGCGCAGCAGCAGCTCGGTCAGGGCCGGCGGGTCGATGTTCCAACCCATCGCCGTGTACGGGCCGGGCTGCGGCAGGAAGTCGACGTTGTCGGCGGCGACCCACGGCGTCGAGGTCGAAGCGCCGTGCCCGTCGGCGTCGGAGCGGGCCGACACCCCGTCCCAGGCTCGGACCAGGGTGCTCGAGTAGTAGTTGACCCCGAGCACGTCCAGCGGCACCGCGATCAGCTTCTCGTCGCCCTCGCGGACGAACGACCAGTCGGTGACGGATGCGGTGTCGGCCAGCAGGTCGGCCGGGTACGCCCCGTCCAGCATCGGGCCGAGGAACGCGCGGTTGGCCAACGCGTCGATGCGGCGTACCGCGTCCTGGTCCGCAGCCGAGTCGGACGCGCCCCGGATCACGTGCAGGTTCAGCGTCACCGACAGTTCGGCGGTCGGGGCCAACTCCCGGACCACCCGGCCGGCCAGCCCGTGCGCGAGGTTGAGGTGGTGCACCGCGGCCAGCGCCGCCGCCGGCTCCGTCCGACCCGGCGCGTGCACACCGGAGGCGTAGCCCAGGTACGCCGAGCACCACGGCTCGTTGAGCGTCGTCCAGGTGTGCACCCGGTCGCCCAGCGCACCAACGATGCCCGCCGCGTACTCCTGGAAGCGCAGCGCGGTCTCCCGCACCGCCCAGCCGCCGGCGTCCTCCAACTCCTGCGGCAGGTCCCAGTGGTACATGGTGGCCACCGGGCGGACGCCCCGCTCCAGCAGCCCGTCCACCAGCCGCGAGTAGAAGTCGATGCCAGCCTGGTTGAACCGACCCGAGCCGCCCGGCTGCACCCGCGGCCAGGAGATCGAGAATCGGTACGCGCTGAGCCCGAGGTCGGTGATGTGCCCGAGGTCGTCAGCCCACCGGTGGTAGTGGTCGGCGGCCACGTCGCCGGTGTCGCCGTTCAGCGTCCGCCCGGGCGTGTGACTGTAGGTGTCCCAGATGGACGGTCCGCGCCCGTCCTCGGTGACCGCGCCCTCGATCTGGTACGAGGCCGTCGCCGACCCCCAGACGAAGCTTTCCGGGAAGTGGTGTTGCGTCATCGTTCAATCCCCTGGATCTCGCAGATGTGGCCCGTCGAGGTGCCAGCGACCAGTTCGGCGCTGGCAGTCCCATCCTCGTAGCGCACGTCGAACTCGACGCCCGGCCCGTCCCCGGGTGACGGTACCCGTACCCGGGTCCGCTGCCCCTCGGCCGGTGCGTACAGCCGCAGCCGCACATCGTCGGCCCACTCGTAGTCCGGTCGGTCGTTGCGGGAGCCGAACGGGATGACCGCGCCGGGCCGTGCCAGCACCGGCAGGCTGTCGAACCCGTGCTTCTCGGTGACCCACGCCGGGCCGGTGACCTGCGCGCCGGTGACCAGGTGCGTCCAGGTGCCGGCGGGCACGTAGTAGGTGACGTCGCCGTCGGCGCTGAGCACCGGAGCGACCAGCACGTCGGGGCCGAGCATGTACTGCCGGTCCAGGTACGCCGTGGCCGGGTCGTCCGGGAACTCCAGGAACATCGGCCGCATCACCGGCGTACCGTCGCGGTGCGCCTCCTGCGCGGCGGCCGCGAGATACGGCATCAGGCCGAGCTTGAGCTGGGTGAAGTGCCGCAGCACGTCGACGGCCTCGTCGTCGAATGCCCACGGCACCCGGTACGAGCCGGAACCGTGCAGCCGGGAGTGCGACGAGAGCAACCCGAAGGCGACCCACCGCTTGAACACGGCCGGATCGGGGGTGCCCTCGAAGCCGCCGATGTCGTGGCTCCAGTAGCCGAAGCCGGACGCGGCCAGGGACAACCCGCCGCGCAGCGACTCGGCCATCGCGACGAACGTCGACTCGCAGTCGCCGCCCCAGTGCACCGGGAACTGCTGCCCACCGGCGGTGGCCGAGCGGGCGAACAGCACCGCCTCGCCCTTCCCGCGTTCCGCCTCCAGCAACTCGAAGACGGCCTTGTTGTAGAGGTAGGAGTAGTAGTTGTGCATCCGCTGCGGGTCCGAGCCGTCGTGCCACACCACGTCGGTCGGGATGCGCTCACCGAAGTCGGTCTTGAAGCAGTCGACGCCCATGTCGAGCAGCGCCTTGAGCTTGCCGGTGAACCAGCGGACCGCATCCGGGTTGGTGAAGTCGACAAGCGCCATGCCGGCCTGCCACTTGTCCCACTGCCAGACCGACCCGTCCGGGTTGCGAACCAGGTAGCCGGCCTCGCGGCCCTCCTCGAACAGGTACGAGCGCTGGGCGATGTACGGGTTGATCCAGACGCACACCTTCAGGTCACGCTCGTGCAGCCGGCGCAGCATCCCCTCCGGGTCGGGGAAGGTCGCCGGGTCCCAGACGAAGTCGACCCAGTGGAACTGACGCATCCAGAAGCAGTCGAAGTGGAACACCGACAGCGGCAGCCCGCGCTCGGCCATCCCGTCGACGAACTCGGTCACCGTCTTCTCGTCGTACGAGGTGGTGAACGAGGTGGACAGCCACAGCCCGTACGACCAGGCGGGGATCCGGGCCGGCCGGCCGGTGAGCGCGGTGTAGCGGCGCAGCACGTCCTTCGGGTTGGGCCCGTCGATGACGTAGTAGGTGAGCGACTGTCCCTCGACGCTGAACTGGGTCTGTGTGACGACCTCGGAGCCGACCTCGAACGACACGTGCTCCGGGTGGTCCACGAACACCCCGTAGCCGGCGCTGCTCAGGTAGAACGGCACGTTCTTGTACGCCTGCTCGCTGGCAGTGCCGCCGTCGGCGTTCCAGATGTCGACCGTCTGCCCGTTCTTGACGAACGGGCCGAAGCGCTCGCCCAACCCGTACACCGTCTCACCGACACCGAGGGCGAGCCGCTCGTGCACGTGCGGGCGGCCCTCGGCGTCGGTGACGACGCCGATGCTGCGCTCGGTGGACGCGGTGACCAACCGGTCGCCGTGCAGGAAGTCGACCCGCCACCCGTCGACGAGCGCGACCCGCGCGGTCAGCTCACCGGTGGTCAGCGTCGCGCTGATCCCGGTGACGTCGACGGTGACCGGGTGCGTCTCGTCGGTGTTCAGCCCGAAGTGCGGCTCGCGGGGCAGCCCGCCGGTGTGGTGGGCGATGGTCACCCCGATGACGCCGGGGGCGGGGGAGAAGAACCGGACGGTGACGAGGGGCCGGTTGAGGGTGTCGCCACGTCCGGTGATCTGACCGGTCGGCGCGAAGACGGTGAAGCCGCGATCGTCCGGCTCGACCGATTCCACGATGCCGGGGCGCAGGACGCTGACGCCGGGGCGCAGCTGCCAGTACCCGTCGGTGAACTTCACTTCTCGGCTCCTGCCGTGATGCCGCGCGCCAGGGTGCGCTGGAAGATGAGGAAGAAGAGGATGGCCGGCACCAGACTGATCAGCGCGCCGGCGTTGGTGGTCGGAGCGTCCATCAGCCGGTCGCCCTGCAGCGACGCCAGCGCGACCGGAATGGTCTGCGTCTGGTTGTCGATCAGCATGACCAGCGGGATGAGGAACTCGTTCCAGGTCCAGATGAAGAAGAAGATGAGCAGTACCGCGAGGGTGGGCCGCAGGTTCGGGAAGACCACCCGCCACAGCACCGTCCACTTGCCGGCGCCGTCCAGCGCCGCGGCCTCGAGCAGCGAGCGCGGGAACGTGCCCATCACCGAGGCGAGCAGGTAGGTGCCGAACGCGCTCTGGATCACGGTGAAGATGATGATCACCGAGAGCTGGGTGTTGTAGAGACCGACCTGTTTCGCCACGTAGTACAGCGGGTAGATCAGCGCCTCCTGCGGCAGCATGTTGGCCAGCAGGAACAGACCGACGATCCAGAGCCGCCCGCGGACCCGGCCGATGCCCAGGGCGTACGCGTTGAGCAACGACACCGCGACGCCGAGGACAGCCACCGAACCGGCGATGAGCGCCGAGTTCCAGAGCTTGAGCGGGAAGTTCACCTCGGTCCAGTACGTCCGCAGACCCTTGGTGTAGAACTCCGTCGGCCAGCTCAGCGGGCCGGCCGACGAGTAGTCGCTGGGCGACTTGAACGCGTTGAGCAGCATGAACGCGAACGGCACCAGCATGATCAGCGCGCCGAGGACGACCAGGGCGAGCACCACCCAGCGGCTGACGCCGCGGTGGTGCCGATCGCGAACGGGCTTGGGTGGCGCCACCGGTGCGCTGCTCGGTGTGAGCGTGACAACCATGTCAGATCCCCCGGTCCCGGCGCTCGCTGCGAGCCTGCATCCAGATGAAGACCACGGCCACCACAACGATGATCAGTGTCAGCACCGTGGAGATCGCGGAGCCGTAGCCGACCTGCAGCTTCTTGAAGAACGTGTAGTACGCGAAGTACGACGGCACGTTGGTGGCGTTCTCCGGGCCGCCCCGGGTCAGGGCGAAGATCGGTCCGAACACCTTCAGCGCGGCGATGGTGCAGGTCAGGGCCACCACGAAGGTTTCCGGCCGGATCTGCGGGAGAGTGATCGCCCGGAACCGGTGGACCCAGTTCGCGCCGTCGACCTCGGCCGCCTCGTACAACTCGGGGTCGACCCGCTGCAGCGCCGCCATGAAGACGACCACCGGGTAGCCGATCTGCACCCAGATCATCACCGCCATCACGGCCGGCAGGGCAGTGTCCGGATCGCCGAGCCAGTCGTGGCGTAGCGCGCCGAGACCCACCGCGTCGAGCAGGCTGTTGAACGCGCCGTCGGGGCGCAGGATCCAGCCCCAGACGATGCCGGCGACCACGACGGGCAGCACCTGCGGAAGGTAGAACGCGGCCCGCAGCGCGGCGGCGGTGCGGGGCTTGAACCGGCGGCCGATGACGTCGAAGAGCACCGCGGCGAGCAGCAGCCCGAGCAGGGTCGGCACCACCACCATCGCGACGAGCATCCAGACGGTATTGCGGAACGACGCCCAGAACACGTCGTCGTGCAGCAACTGCTGGTAGTTGTCCAGGCCGACCCACCTGGGGTCGCCGATGCCGGACCACTTGGTCAGCGACAGGTAGAGGGTGCCGACCAGCGGTGCGCCGATGACCAGGATGAAGAGCACCGCTCCGGGGAGCAGGTAGAGCCAGTACGCCGCGTTGCGGCCGCGCCGTCTGCGGCCGGGACTGGGCTGGGGCGGGGTCGCCGCCGGCTGTGCCGCGGCGAGAGTCTCGGAGACTGCCATGGAAGATCCTTCCCGGGTGGGCGGGCGGGCGCGTCGGTCGTGCCGATCGCGCCCGCCGCTCGCCGTGTCACTTGCCGGTGATCTCCTTGACGCCTTCCGCGTACGGCTTGGCGATCGAGTCGAGGACCTGGTCGGGCGACTTGGAGCCGTTGATCAGGCCCTGGAATCCGCCCACCAGCACGTCGTAGTAGCCGGGGACCGGCCAGTCCGGGTAGAAGGCGAGCCCGTCCTGCTTGCTGACCGTGTTGAAGTCCTCGATCAGCTTGCGGTCCTTGGGGTCAGTGATCTTCGACGCGTCAGCGGCGACCGGAACACCACCGTTGTTGCCGATCAGGTCCTGGATCTCCGGACGCAGGGTGATGTCGATGAAGTCGTACGCCAGGCTCTTGGCCTTGCTGTTCTCCGGGACCACCCAGAGGTTGCCCGAGGAGCCGGCCTGCAGGGTGTTGCCGGGGAAGAGGAAGGTGTCCCAGTTGGCCTTCATCTCGGTCTTGAACCGGCCGTACCACCAGCTACCCGAGACGATCATCGGAACCTTGCCGCCGATGAACGCGGTGCCCATGTCCTCGGCCTTGAGGCTGGCCGAGTCCTTGGCGACGTAGCCCTTGCTCACCCAGTCGGCGAAGGTCGCCGCGCCGTACTTCAGCGGGTCGGCCTTGAAGTCCACCGGGTTCTTGTAGAGCTGGTAGTTGTCGACGAACTGCCGGTCCGCCTTGGACAGGGCCAGCTGGTAGAAGAGCTGGCCGGCCGGGTACTCGGCGCCGGCCATGCCCAGCGGGGTGATGCCCTTGCTGACGAAGGTGTCCATCGCGGCGGTCATGTCGGCCATCGTGGTGGGGACCTTGACGCCGTTGCGCTCGAAGAGGTCCTTGTTGTAGTAGACCGTCACGTACTCGCCGTAGTTCGGCACGCCGAACCACTTGCCCGAGCCCATCACGCCCTTGTCGCTGTACCGCGCGGTGGTCTGCAGGCTGGGGCTGAGCTTGCCGGCCCAGCCGCGCTTGTCGGCCTCGGCGCTCAGGTCGGAGAGCAGGCCCTGGGAGGAGAGCAGGCCGGCGGTCGCGTTGCCCTTGTTGTACTCCATGATGTCCGGGCCTTCGGACGAGTTGATGATCATGCCGGCGTTCTGCTGGATCTGCTCGAACGCCTTGCGCTCGAAGCGCACCTCGACGCCCGGGTGCTCGGATTTGAAGATCTCGATCGCCCGGTTCCAGCCGACCCCCATGGCGCTGGTTTCGCTCTCGTAGTGCCAGAGCTTCAGGACCTTGGCGTCGCTGTCGTCCCCGCTGTCACCACCGCCGCAGGCGGCCACGGTGGTCGTCGCGGTCGCCGCCAGGGCGAGCGCGGCGACGAGCCGGCGGAATCGCTGCATTGCTATCCTCCTCGTTGAGTATCTAGCCGGTACTGCAGTGGGCCCGTCGTCGCGTTGCCGCGCGGCGGCGGGCCGTTGTCGCTGGTCAGCCCCCGTCGGTCGACGATCGACGAGAGGTGACCAATGCCGGCCGCCGTGGCGCGGCGGTCGATCCCCGGATCTCCAACGCGCACGGCAGCAGTTGCTGGTGACGTTGATCGCCAGGGCCATCCAGGTGGCGCAGCAGCGCCTCGATCGCGATCCGACCGAGGGCCGAACCGGGTGACGTCATCGCGGTCAGCGCCGGGGTCGCCAGTTCGGCCACCTGCGTCGAGGTGACCATCGAGACGACAGAGACGTCGTCGGGCACCGACAACCCACGGCCGGTCAGCTCACCGAGGATGCCGAAGATCGCGGTCTCGTTCATGGCCAGCACGGCGGTCAGCTCCGGCGCCTGCGCGAACGCGGCGGCCAGGGCCGCCCGCCCGCCGGCGGCGCTGTCCTCGGCCGGGATCATCACCGGGTCGAGGCCGTGCCCGGTCATCGCCGCGACAAAGGCGTCCCGGGTACGCAGCGCGGGCCCGTAGCCGCTCGCCAAGGTGGCGGCCGAGTGGTTGACGTACACGATCCGCCGGTGCCCGAGGCCGACCAGGTGCCCGACGGCGTCCCGGACGGTCTGGTCGAAGTCGATGTCGACGTACGAGAGCGTGCTGGTGTCGCCGGTGCGGCCGATCAGCACCAGCGGCACACCGGCCTCCTGGAGAACGGTGACCCGTTCGTCGGCCAGCTGAACCTCCATCAGCACGACACCGTCGAGCATCCGCTGGCTGGCCAGCCGACGCAGATCGTCGAGGTCGCCGCCACCGCCGACCGGCGAGAGCACCAGGTGGTAGCCAGCGGCGCTGGCCGCCGCAGCGGCACCGGTCACGAAGGCGGTCTCGGTGGCGCCGAGGCCCCGCTCGTCCATCGGCATCAGCAGGCCGAGGATTCGGCTGCGCCGGCTGGCCAGGCCGCGGGCCATCGCGTTGGGCTGGTAGTCGAGCTCGGCCATCGCGGCGAGCACCTTGTCGCGGGTGGCCTGCGAGATCGGCCGGGTGCCGGTGAGCACGTACGAGACGGTGCTGACCGAGACCCGTGCGAGGCGGGCGACGTCGTGCATGGTGGCCACCGCGCACCTCCTCTGGCCTGGCGTGGGATCGCTCCCGCATGATCGTCGAAACGCTTCGACGAAGCGGTTCGACAGACGCTAGGCCACCTGTTACGGCGACGTCAATAGGTGATGTCGAAAAGAAGTCCAGCCGGCCGCGCGGCCGCGCTGACCGCCGCGCGCGGCGTCTCCCCGGCCCGTCCTGGGCGGGCAACCCGCAAGATCGTGCTTGATCCTGGATGTAGTTCCCACGGATCGCGGCGGAGGCCACTATTTCCAGGATCGAGCACGATCTTGGAAGGGCGCGCCCCCGGCAGGCGCGTTGGTGGCGGGGTGCGCTGGTGGGAGGGTGCGGTGGTGGGGCGGTGTTGTTTGGCGGAGGGGGTTCAGGGCAGGTCGAACAGGGCGGCCGCGCTGTCCCAGCAGACCGCGCGCAGCCAGTCGTCGCCCAGGTCCAGTCGGGTCAGCCCGGTCAGTTGGTCGGCGTACGGGTACGGGATGTTCGGGAAGTCGCTGCCCAGCAGCACTTTGCCGGACAGCCCCAACTCGCGCAGCCGGGGCAACTCGTCGGTGGGGAAGGGGAGGAACTGGTCGAAGAACGGCGTGAACGCCATCGTGGTGTCCAGCCGGACCCGTTCGTACGTCTCCGCCAGGTCGAGGAACGCGCGGTAGTCCGGGGCGCCGAGGTGCGCCACCACTGCGGTCAGCCGGGGGTGGCGGGCGAGCAGGGCTGCGAACGGGTCCGGTCCGGTGTGCGCGGTACCCACCGGGGCGTGTCCGGCGTGCACCACCACCGGCACACCCGCGTCGGCCAGCGTTCCCCAGACCGGGTCCAACGTCGGGTCGGTTGGCGCGAAGCCGCCGACCTGCACGTGCACCTTGAACAGTTTGGCACCACCCGCGAGCGCGGCCTCGACGTACGCGGGGGCGTCCGGTTCGGGGAAGAACGTGGCCGAGGCCAGGCAACCGGGAGTGTTGCGGGCGAAGTCCAGTGTCCAGCGGTTGAGTTCCGCCGCCATGCCCGGCCGGTGGGCGTACGCCAGGGCGCTGAACGCCCGCACGCCGAGCCGACGCAGGTGCGCGACCCGGTCGGCGTCGCTCCACCGGTAGCGGATCGGCCACTCGGTGCCGACCAGTGGCCCCGCCGCGTCGAAGTACGCCCACACGCGGCGTAGCAGTCGCGGTGGCAGGAAGTGCACGTGGACGTCGGCCAGACCGGGCAGCCCCAGCGAGCGCCAGAACTCCGGTACCTGCGCGTCCGCTGCCGGCGGTTGCTCTGGCGCCGCGTCTGTCATATGTCGATGTCGAACCGGCTCAGCACCGAGGGCGCGATCAGGCCGACGGTCGCGAGCGCCGAGACGACGGTCAGGGCGATGCGCATCCCGACCACCTCGGCCTTGCTGCCGACACGCAGGGCGATGCTGTTCGGCAGGCCGATCATCATCCACATGCGCCGCTTGATCGGGATCGGCCACAGGATCGGCACGCCAGCTCGGGTGATCATGTCGCCGAGGATGTGCACGAAGCAGCCCACCCCCAGAGCGGTGCCGATCAGGGGATAACCTCGCCCGCCCGGGAGGTTGACGAAGGTGAACCAGGCCGCCCCGGCCGACGCGAGCGTCACGATCACCCAGCCGGCGCGTTCCGCCCAGTCGTCGAACAGCCCGCGCAGGGCGAGGCCGAACATGAAGAACAGGATGGTGATGACGGCCCACTTGCCGTACGCGGCGCAGAGCGCGGTGGTGCCCCAGCCGACCAGCAGGGTGAACGGCAGCGTGTGGGTCAGCGTCCGGTGCCCGTTGTTGCGGCGGGGGTCCTTGCTGAGCTTCGTGGCGTAGTAGACCCCCAGTGAGACCTTCTCCATCACCTCGGCGGCGAAGAGCGAGAAGACTCCGAAGGTACGGGCCACGGTGGCCCCACCCTGGTTCTTGGTCACCTTGCCCGACATGTCGAGGTCGGGAAAGAGTGCGCCACCGGCGCACACCGCGGTGCCCACGGCCAACGCGAGCGGCGACTGGTGGTAGTCGGCGAACTGGTCCAGTGCCCAGGATCCGGCCAACCACACCGCCGCGCCAGACAGCGCGTGCTGCGGTCCCATCATTTCGGCTCACCCTCCCCAGGGATCTTGAGCGCCCAAAGCTACGCCACTGTAGTCAGCGCCGGCGCCGCAGGGGCATCACCCAGACGGTCCACAACGGACGGTGTCACAGAGCGGGGGTGAAGCTCTGCCGGATCATCGGCAAGTATGCCGCGTTGACCTGCCAGTCGAACTCTTTTGTCAACCACGAGACGATGTACGAACGCGTGGCCGAGGTGTTGGCGAGCAACCGGAAGCTGTGTACCTGTTCGCCGGCGGCGTTTTCCCAGCCGCACTCCCAGACCGCGCCACCCTCGAAGATGTCCATCGCGGAGATGTCCACCTTGCGATAGCCCTCCAGTAGCGCGTCGCCGGTGGTGAGTCGCACCTCCTCGGCCTGCCAGTACGCCACCGGGTCGGGCCGCGCCGGCCCTGCCTCGACACTGAGCACCCGGGCGCCGTCGGGCTCCCGGAAACAGGTCACCGCCCCCTCGGCCCAGCGCGTCCAACCCACCGGCACGGCGATCCGAAACCCGGCCGGGTCGTCGTGCCAGGTCCAGCCGTCACGCAGCCGGTATCGCGCGTCGGCCGGCCGGGGCACCTTTGCCACCGAAGTGGCCGTCGGTGGCGGTGGCGGTGGCTTCGCGCAGGCGAACGCGGCCGGCCGGGAGGTCGGCGCGCCACCGCCGGAACCAGACGGTGGTGTCCGCTTACTGTTCCGGTCGACCAGCGCCAACGTGACGCCGGTGGCGACGAACAGGGCGGTGGCCGTCGCAACCAGGGCGATCAGTCGCTGCCGCCGTCGGCGGAGGCGGCTCGCTGGCGGTCCGGAAGGCGTCGCCGGGTCGCCGGACAGGCCCGCCGGGTCGACCGGACCCACCGGGTCTGCCGGCCCTGCCGGGTCGACCGGGCCCGCCGGGTCGACCGGACCCACCAGGCCCGCCGGGGCGATCGGGCGTCCCGGAGACGCCGGGCCTGCCGGGCCTGCCGGGTCGACCGGGTCGACCGGATCGACCGGATCGACCGGATCGACCGGATCGACCGGATCGACCGGATCGACCGGATCGACCGGGTCGACCCGGTTGGGCACCACGGCACGGCCCGCGCTGCGTACCGCTGCCACCGCCGACGACCGGGGCGGACCGATGGTCTGATTGTGGTCCGCCGCGGCATTTCGCAGCAGGGGCTCCACTTCGGTGGCGGTCAACCGCCGCCAGGGGTCGCGCTCCAGCAGGCCGGCGAGCGCGGGACGCAACGGACCGGCGCGGCGCATCGGGTCCGGTGGTTCGGTGGCCAGCGCGCTGAGCGTCGCCATTGCGCTCGACCGGGCGTACGGCGACTGTCCCTCGACCGTGGCGAAGAGCGTCGCGCCCAGCGACCACAGGTCGGTACGCGGATCGGACACCCCTTCGCGGGCCCGCTCCGGCGCCACGAACTGCGGCGAACCGAGCACCATGCCCGGCCCGGTCATCGCACCTTCGCCGCCGTCGAAGGTGGCCAGTCCGAAGTCGGTGAGCACCACCCGCCCGTCGTCGGCCACCAGCACGTTGTGCGGCTTCACATCGCGGTGCAGCACCCCGGCGGCGTGTGCGGCCCGCAATGCGGCGAGCACCGCCAGCCCGATCCGGGCGGTGCGCTGCGGGCTCAGTGGCCCCTCGGCGCTGATGATCTGCTGCACCGACCGGGACGGCACGTACTCCATCACGATCCAGGGGTTCTCCCGGTCGTGCACCACGTCGTAGATGCGGACCACGTTGGGGTGGTTGAGCCGGGCAGCGGTGCGTGCCTCGCGCAACGTCCGCAGCCGCAACTCCTCGCGCTCGGCCTCGGCCAGCCAACTCGGCGGCACGACCTCCTTCACCGCGACGTCGCGATGCAGCATCTCGTCGCGGGCAAGCCACACCCGGCCCATTCCGCCGGTGCCGACCAGGTCGAGAAGCCGGTACCGACCCGCGATCAGCAACTGATGCACGGTCGCTCCCCCTCGGTCACTCCGGGTTACACGATAGCCACGGATACCGGCATTCTCATCCACTGAGCGGCCTCGATCCACGCCGGACGGTGGCTTGGATCATGGCCATACGGCGCAGGTCAGTGGGGTGCTCGGAAACTGTCTCGCACTTTCGCCCAGTCTGCCCCGGCCGAGGCCCAGTCCGCGTCGTCGGTGATCCAGCCCAGCGTCCAACGGCCGGCCCCGACAACGTATTGCCGGGCGTGCAGCCAGGGCCCGTCCGGCGCCCGCCAGCGGCACTCCCATTCCGCCCCGCGGTCGCTGGCGGCGAGCAGGATCTCCTCGTACCCGGACAAGGCCCCGGCCCCGGCTGCCGCGTCACGGGCGGTCCGCAGCCGGACCAGGGGATCGGCCGCGCCGCCCTCGGCGACGCTGAAGGCCCGGCCGGTCGCCGGGTCCTGGAAGCAGGCCGACCCGCCGTCGCGGGAGTATCGCCAGGTCGCCGGAACGGTGACCCGGAAGCCGGAGGTGTCGGCGTGCCAGACCCAGCCGGGCGGTGGGCGGAGTTCCTTTTCGGGGGCCGGCGTGCCGGCCGACACCGGCGAACCGACGATGTCCGGGCGGACGCAGGGAAACGGTGGCGGGGGCACCCCGCCCCCGCCCGGCGGCGGGCGGGGGCGGTCGGGGCCGGGACCGAAGGGGCCATCCGGGCCGCCGCCGTAGGGCGGCGGCCCGTACGGCGGCGGCGCGGTGGGGCTGGCGGCGGTGCCGGTGGGCTCGTCAGCGGTGATAGCCAGCGCGGTGCCCACGCCGGCCGCGACGGCCACCAGTAGCGCCACGGCGACCAAGGCAGCCCGCCGCGCCGTGCGCGGCCCGTCCGGTCGGGAAAGCGCCGGAGCGGGCTCGCCCGGGTCGGTGGCCTGGCCGGGCTCGGGCAGCGGGATGGTGGGGTCCTGGTCCTGATCGGCCAGGTCCTCGGCCAGAGTGCTCCGGCCGCTCGCCGCCGGGCTGAGGTGGTCGGTCGCCGGCGGCGGGTCGGTGCGGCCGGTCGAGGCCGTGGTGAGCAACCGGCGGGCCGTCTCGTGGTCGAGGCGGTCGCGCGGGTCGCGGCGCAGCAGCCCGGCGAGCACCGGCGCGAGCGGCCCGGCGTGCGGGGCCGGATCCGGCGGCCCGGCGGCCAGTGCGCTCAGGGTGGCCATCGCGGTGCTGCGCGCGTACGGGGAGCGGCCCTCTACGGCGGCATGCAGGGTCGCTCCGAGCGACCACAGGTCGGCGGCCACCGTGGAGACCCCCTCGGCGGCCCGCTCGGGGGCGACGTACTGCGGGGAGCCGAGGACCATGCCGGGGCGGGTCATCGTGCCGTCGCCACCGTCGAAGGTGGCGAGCCCGAAGTCGGTGAGCATCACCCGCCCGTCATGCGCCACGAGCACGTTCTGCGGTTTGATGTCGCGGTGCAGCACGCCGGCGGTGTGCGCGGCCTGCAGCGCGTCGAGCACGGCCAGGCCGATCCGGGCGGCGTGGGCCGGCTCCAGTGGCCCTTCGTCGTCCACCAGGTCCTGCAGGGTGCGGGACGGCACGTACTCCATCACGATCCACGGGCTGCCCTCGACCGGGATGACGTCGTAGAGCCGGACCACGGCGGGATGGTTGAGGCGGGCCGCGGCACGCGCCTCCCGCAGGGTGCGCGAGCGCAGCTCGGCCCGTTCAGGTTCGGCCAGCCAACTCGGCGGCACGATCTCCTTCACCGCGACCTCGCGGTGCAGCATCTCGTCGCGGGCCCGCCACACCCGACCCATGCCCCCGCGACCCACCAGGTCGAGCAGCCGGTACCGACCGGCGATCAGCACCTAGGCACGCTCCTCCTCAGCCGCTGTCCGGGCTACACCCTAACCAGCGGATCGGAAGTCACCTATCGGTCGTCCGACTCGGTCAGCAGGCGGCGTGGTCGGCGCGGGCCAGCAGATTGCCCTCCGGGATGGCGATCCGGGTACGCCCACCAGCCAGTCGGGCGGCGGCACGCCGGGCCTGCAGCGGGCCGTGCTCCCGACGGGCAGCGGCGTAGCTGGCGGCGGTGCGGGCCGCGATGGTGGCCCACCCGTACTGTTCGCCGACCATGGTGCGGGCCCGGCGGGCCACCCTTCGGGCGAAGACCTCGTCGTCGAGGAGTTGACCGACCGCGCCGGCGAGCGCGTCGGGGTCGCTGTGCGGGAACGTCACCCCGGTCACGCCGGGCTCGACGATCTCGGCGAGGCCGCCGGTGCTGGCCACCGCCAGCGGCGCTCCGGCGGCCGCCGCCTCCAACGCCACCATGCCGAACGGCTCGTAGAGGCTGGGCACCACGGTCGCGTCGGTGGCGCCGAGCATCGCCGGCAGTTGGGTGGAGTCGAGGAAGCCGGTGAACCGGACGGTCGAGCAGAGCGCCAGGCGCCGGGCCTGGGCCTCCAACTCGGCGCGGTACGGGCCGTCGCCGGCGATCACCACGCGGAGCCCTGGGTGCCGCTCGCGTAGCCGGGGGACCGCGTGCACCAGGTGCTGGACACCCTTCTCGTAGACCAGCCGCCCGGCGTACCCGACCAGCGGGCCGTCCCCGGCGAACCGTGCTCGGGCCGACGCGACCGCCCGCGGTCGGGCCCGCCAGGCCCGGCCGTCGACCCCGTTGGGCACCACGTCGACCTGGGCGGCCGGTGCGTCGAACAGCGCGGTGACCTGCTCACGCATGTAGCCGGAGCAGACGATGACCCGGCCGGATTCGTTGCTGAGCCAGTGTTCGACGCCGTGGATGGTGCGGTTCATTTCTTCGGGTAGCCAGCCCTGGTGTCGTCCGGCCTCGGTGGCGTGGATGGTGCTGACCAGGGGGATGTCGAGGTGGTCGCGCAACGTCATCGCGGTGTGGGCGACGAGCCAGTCGTGGGCGTGGATGACGTCGTAGCTACCGGCTTGGGTGGCGCGGAGGGCGGTGCGGGTGAGGGTGTGGTTGAAGGCCATGGTCCAGGCCAGCAATGAGTCGGTGGCGAGGGGGAAGGTGACCGGGTCCTCGGGGGCGCGCAGGATGTGGACGCCGTCGGCGTATTCCTCGTGGGGTGCGCCGTCGCTGTGGCGGGTGACGACGGTGACGTCGTGGCCGGCGGCGGCGAGGGCCACGGAGAGGGCGTGCACGTGTCGACCGAGGCCGCCGACGAGCACCGGCGGGTACTCCCAGGAGAGCATCAGCACCCGCAGTTGCCGGGCGGGGTGGATGTCGATCACGTGGGCATCGGGTGACATGCGGCCCCCTTTGAGTTGTCCCCGGGCGCGCGCCGACCGACACCGGAAGTCGATGTCGCCGTCGCGTCTGGATCGGGGCCAATCCTGCCGGGATCGAGATAACCAGCGGCGACACCACCGTTGCGGTCGTGTAAAGCGCTACTGGCCCTTTCGGCGCACCCGCAGCAGCTCCGCAACCGACCACGCCTGGAATGGGCAGCCGGTCGCGGCGTGCGGCGCGACGCCGTCGGCCGTCTCGCTCACCGAGCCTAACCCATACTCGGTCAGATGAGCCTCAATGCCGACGAACACGTCATCGACTGACATCTTTCCCCGGCGGGCGGCATCGACGTACGGGCCGAGCAGCCATGGCCAGACCGTGCCCTGGTGGTAGCCCCCGTCCCGGTCGGCCGGGCCACCCCGGTGCCGGCCCACGAATTCCGGCGCGTCCGGGGCGAGGCTGCGCGGCCCGAGCGGGGTGAGCAGCCCGCCCGCGATCCGGCGAAGCGTCGCCTCGTCCGGCTCCATCGGTGCGAACGGCAGCGACCAGGCCAGCAACTGGTTGGGGCGTAGCGCGTCGTCGTCGTGCAGGGCGGCCCCACCCAGGGGGTACGCCGGCGCGGGCGCGTCCAGCACGTCGTGCAGCCAGCCGGTCGGCGCCGGGAAACGCTCCCGGAACGAGGTGGTGGCCTGCCCGTGCCGTCGCCACAGCTCGTCCGCGTCCTGCCCGGCCAGCTCAGCCAGCTCGGCGAGCCCCGCCAGCCCGTTGATCCACAACGCGTTGACCTCGACCGGCTTGCCGGTGCGCGGGGTGACCGGTACGCCGTACACCCGGGCGTCCATCCAGGTCAGCGCCGTGCCGGGGGCGCCCTGGGCGAGCAGCCCGTCGGCCGGGTCGACGCGGATCCCGTACCGGGTGCCGGCCACATGGGCGTCGACCACCGCCCGCAGCGCGGGCAGCAGCTCGTCGCCGAGATCGGTGTCACCGGTGACGGTGACGTGCCGGCTCACCGCGTGCAGGAACCACAGCGTGCCGTCGACGGTGTTGTACTCCACCCGGCCGGTGTCGGCCGTGTTGGCCAGCATCCCCTCGGACAGCGTCGCCGCGTACGCCCGCAGTAGTGCCCTTCCCAGCTCGACCCGACCGGTGCAGAGGAACAACCCCTCGTACGAGATCATCGTGTCCCGCGACCAGGCCCCGAACCACGGGTAGCCGGCGACCACGTCCACCGCCGCGTCATTGGTGCGCACCACGAACGCGTCGGCGGCCAGCGCCAGGGTGGCCTCCACGTCGTCGGCTGGCTTCGCCGCCGCCACCACCTGCCGGTTGCGCCGTCGGGCCGTCGCCACGATCTCTTCCGCCGGCATCGGCTCCAGGTCGAGCGGGGCGGCCCAGGCTCGCACCGACACCGTGTCGCCGGGACGTTCCAGCTCGCCGGCGAAGCGTCCCGCGTACCAGAGGTCCTCGTCCGGCTGCAGACCCCGGTTGGCCTCCTCACGGTGGTGTACGCCCAGCCACCACTGCCCCTCGGGCGTCCAGCCCGGGCCGGCCAGCCGGTACGCACCCTCCACTACCGCGCCGTCGGCCACCGCCTCGACCTGCGGGATCGGGCCGTCGGCACGCCGCTCGCCGTGCGCGTCGCGCCAGGTGCAGGCGGCGGAGAGTTCCAGCCGGACGGGCCCGCCGGCGACCAGCCGGTGCACCACCGCCACGCAGGAACGGCCGGGCAGCATGGCCAACTCCCGCTCGATCACCACCGCGCCGATCCGCCACCGCCACCGGGGCAGCCCGTCGACCAGGTCGAAGCGCTCCAGCAGCTCGAAGCCGCGCGGGTCCACGTCGCCGGAGGACCACTCGTGCGCGCCGAGCCGCACCCGAGCACCGGACGGCAGGGTGACCGCCGGGTCCAGACTGACCAGTCCCACCTGACGGGACGCCGGGGTTTCGCCGGGGACCACCAACAGACCGTGGTATCGACGCGTTCGCAGCCCGCTGACGGTGCCCATCGCATAACCGCCGAGGCCGTCGGGGACCAACCACTCCCGGCTCGCCGCACTGGTCAGATCGCCGCAGACCTGGGGGCCGAAGTGAATGTCAATCAACTTTCCTCCACCGGCGGCGGGGTGTAACACGCCACGACGAGAATGGCCGCTGTGGTCAAGTACCGCGGCGGCGTCAAAGATGTGCACGTGATCACTGACCGATCGTCCTCCGACGCCTCGCCACCCGACGCTGAGCGGCTCCGGCTCGCCCAGGCCGACTCGGGGGAGCAGGACTGGCGCGCATGGGGTCCCTATCTGTCCGAACGGGCGTGGGGGACGGTGCGGGAGGACTACAGCGAGCACGGTACGGCCTGGGACTACTTCCCGCATGACCACGCGCGGTCCAGAGCCTACCGGTGGAATGAAGACGGGATGGCGGGCGTCTGCGACGAACGACAGACGTTCGCGTTCGCTCTCGCGCTGTGGAACGGCAGGGACCCGATCCTCAAGGAGCGGATGTTCGGTCTCGGCGGAGACAGCGGCAACCACGGCGAGGACGTCAAGGAGTACTGGTGGTACGAGGACTCCACGCCCACCCACTCGTGGATGCGCTGGCGCTACCACTACCCGCAGGCCGCCTTCCCGTACGACGAACTCGTCGCGGTGAACGCGTTGCGCGGCCGCGACGACACCGAGTACGAGCTGGTGGACACCGGGATCTTCGACGACGACCGGTACTGGGCGGTGACCGTCGACTACGCCAAGGCGTCCCCGACCGACCTCTGCATCGTGGTTACCGTCACCAACCGGGCCGACCGGGCGGAGACCCTACACGTGCTGCCCACCCTGTGGTTCCGCAACACCTGGGCCTGGGGCCTGCCCGGTGGCGACCGGGTCCCCCGGCTGACCGGCCAGGGCACCCGCCTCGTCGGCGAGCACCGGGTGTTCGGCCAACTGCTGCTGGAGGGCGACGGCGGCCCGGTGCCGCTGCTCTGTGACAACGACACCAACGCCGAGCGGCTCTGGGGCCTGCCCGGCCGCTCGCCGTACCCGAAGGACGGCATCAACGACCACGTGGTCAACGGCGCGGCCACGGTCAACCCGGCGCGGGAGGGCACCAAGGGCGCGCTGCACTACGTGCTCGACGTGCCGGCCGGCGGGCAGCGCCAGATCCGGCTGCGGCTGACCCGTACCGCGTCACCGCCGGCCGCCGCGCCGCCGCCTCCGGCGGACCTCAGCGACGGCTTCGAGGCGGTGGTGTGGGCGCGGCGGGCCGAGGCGAACCGGTTCTTCGCCGGGGTGATCCCGCAGGCCGCCACGCAGGACGAGGCGCTGGTGGCCCGGCAGGCCATCGCCGGGTTGATGTGGGGCAAGCAGTTCTACCACTTCGACGTCAAGCGCTGGCTCGAAGGCGACCCGGGCTCCACACCACCGCCGGCCGGGCGCCGGCACGGGCGCAACAGCGCCTGGTGGCACATGACCAGCTTCGACGTCATCTCCATGCCCGACCCCTGGGAGTACCCCTGGTACGCGGCGTGGGACCTGGCCTTCCACTGCGTCAGCATCGCCCGGGTCGACCCCGGCTTCGCCAAGGAGCAGCTCCTGCTCCTGCTGCGTGAGTGGTACCTGCACCCCAACGGGCAGATCCCGGCGTACGAGTGGGCGTTCGGTGACGTGAACCCGCCGGTGCACGCGTGGGCGGCGCTGAAGGTGTTCGAGATCGACGGCGGTCGGGACTACGAGTTCCTGGCCCGGGTGATGCACAAGTTGCTGCTCAACTTCACCTGGTGGGTCAACCGCAAGGACACCGGCGGCAACAACGTCTTCGAGGGCGGTTTCCTCGGGCTGGACAACGTCGGGCCCTTCGACCGCTCGGCGGCGCTGCCGGTGGCCGGTGTGCTGGAGCAGTCCGACGGCACCGGCTGGATGGCCATGTACGCGCTGAACCTGCTGGACATGGCGATCGTGCTCGCCGAGCACGACCGGACCTGGGTGGACACCGCCACCAAGTTCTTCGAGCACTTCGCCTACATCGCCGCCGCCGCGTACGAGCAGGGGTTGTGGGACGAGGAGGACGCCTTCTTCTACGACGTGCTGCGCCTCGCCGACGGCACGAAGGTGCCGCTGAAGGTCCGTTCCGTCGTCGGGCTGCTGCCGTTGGCCGCCACCACCCGGCTCACCGCGAAGACCCTGCACCGGCTACCGGAGTTGGGCGCGCGGTTGCGCTGGTTCCTCACCAACCGCCCGGAGTACGCCCAGGTGATCGGCACCCGCCGGCTGGGCCCCGATGGTCGGCAGCAGCGACTGCTGTCCATGGTCGGCCCGGAGCAGGTGGTCCGACTGCTCGCCCGGATGTTGGACCCCGACGAGTTCCTCTCCGAGTACGGCCTGCGGACGCTGTCTCGCGCGCATCTGGACAAGCCGTTCTCCGTCGCCCTCGGCGGGCAGGAGTTCTCGGTCGGCTACGAGCCGGCCGAGTCGACCAGCGGACTGTTCGGCGGCAACTCGAACTGGCGGGGTCCGATCTGGATGCCGACGAACTTCCTGCTGATCAGCGCTCTGCGTGACTATGCGGCGTTCTTCGGCGACGACCTTCAGGTGGAATATCCGACCCGCTCCGGGGTGAAGCGCTCGCTGGACGAGATCGCCGACGATCTCTCCGCTCGGCTGATCTCGCTCTTCACCCAGGACGACTGGGGCCGGCGGCCGATCTACGGTGCCGCTCAGATGTTCCAGACCCACCCGGACTGGCGGGACCTGATCGCGTTCCCCGAGTACTTCCACGGTGACAACGGGGCCGGTCTGGGTGCCTGGCACCAGACCGGCTGGACGGCCCTTGTCGCCGACCTGATCCTCACGCTGCGTCGCTGACCCCCCCGGCCTGCCGCGCCGGGCCCACCTCGCGGCATGATCGCGCTCGATCCTTGTTGTAGTGGGGTCCCTGGCGCCGGGAGGCCACTCGATCCTGGATCGAGCGCGATCATGCTCCCTGCAGGGCCGTCAGGCGGTGACGAGGCCGAACTTGATCAGGCTGTCGGCGGTGTCGGTGATGGTCGTCTCCACCGGGCGAGGCCGCCAGCCGAGGACGTCGCGGGCCTTGTCGTTGCTGATCACCGGGATCTGGCCACGAAGGGCGGCCGCGTCCCGCAGCGCCGGTTCGGTCTTCGCGGCCTCGCGGACCTCCTCGTCGGTGAGTTCCCGGGTGGGCACCCGGTCGGCAAGGCTGGGCAGGTGCCGAGCCAGCATCTTCGCCACGTCGAAGAAGCTGATCGACGGGCCGCCGACGCCGATGAACCGCTCGCCGGCGGCGGCCGGGTGCAGCATCGCGCCTAGGTGCAGGTCGACCACGTCCCGGACGTCCACCACCCCGAAGTACATCCGGGGTACGACCGGCCTCGACCCCTGCAGGAACGCCTGCACCAGACCGGTCGACGCGGACACCCGCGCCCCCACCAACGGCCCGAAGATGCCGGTCGGGTTGATGACGCTCAGCTCGATCCCGCCGTTGTCCCGGACGTAGTCCCAGGCGGCGCGCTCGGCGAGCGTCTTCGACCGGTGGTACGCCGGAATGTCGTCATCCACGTTCGTCCAGTCCGCCTCGCTGTACCGCCCGTCGGGCTTGACCGTGTAACCCACCGCCGCGTACGACGAGGTCAGCACCACCCTCCGTACGCCGGCCTCGCGGGCGGCCCGCAGGACGCGCAGCGTTCCTTCGCGTGCTGGCCGGATCACCTCGTCCTCGTCCTCCGGCGCGGTGAACGGGAACGGTGACGCGTGGTGCAGCACGTACCGCACCCCGTCGACCGCTTCGGCCCAGCCCTCGTCGGTGGCGAGGGCCGCCGTCCGGAACTCGACCCGGCCGTTCGGGTCCGTGCCAATCTGCCGCATCCGGTCGAGCACCTCGTCCTGCTGGCCCGGATCGCGGACGGTGACCCGCACCCGGTAGCCCTCGTCGAGCAACCGGACGACGGAGTACCCGCCAAGGTGTCCAGTGGCACCGGTGACCAGCACGGGGGTGTCGTCGGTGGCGCTCAGCGGTATGTCGTTACGCATGATCCGTCCCATCGTTGCTCAGAACTCCTGAAGGGTTCGTTCGACCTGCTGGATCGCGCGGGCCTCGGCGGCCCTGTCGCCGCGGTACCGGGCGGCCCACATGTCCGCCTTGCCGCGCATGTACGCCTGGCGTACCCGTAGCCGCTCGATCTCCGTGGTCAGCCGGTCGGCGTGCCGGGCGAAGAGGTCGTGCTGTTCGGCGGCGGCCGCCCGGTCGCCCTCGGCGAGCAGCGCCAGGTACCGGCGCATTTCCGCGACGCTCATCCCGGACGATCGCAGGCAGGCCAGGGCGTCGACCCGCTCGGCGAGCGGGGTGTCGTAGCGGCGGTGGCCGCTGCTGTCGTCGCGCGGCACCACGCCGAGCAGTCCGACCTTCTCGTAGTAGCGCAGCGTCGGCTCGCTGAAGCCTGACCGCTGGGCCATCTCCTGAATGCTCAGGGGCGGTTGTGTCCGCTCCCGACCCGCCTTCGTCGCTGCCATGACTGAAGCGTCCCCAACCTCAAGCGCTTCAAGTCAAACGATGTGACCCGGGGCACGGGGTCCCGACGAGCCTCTGTCACCGCCAGTGTGATACGTCCGTAATGCCATAACTTGTCTCTTTTGTCATCGTTCAATCGTTGACGGGTGCCGAACACGCCGAGCACGCCCGTCAGTCGAGCTGAACGGGGGAAATTGGTGAGTTCTGTCCTGCGAAGAGTGACGACGGCATCCACGGCGGTGCTGGTCGCCGGCCTGGCGACCTTGGGGTTGGGGACACCGGCCCGGGCGGCACCGGGTGACGCGAACGCGCGAGGTGTCGTCGTCGGCCTGTCAGCGGCGGTGCTCGGCATACCCGTGATCAGCGCGGACACCACCATCGGTACGGCCACCGCCCCGGCTGCCGGCGGCACCGACACCGACAACCAGGCCATCGCGATGCCCGGGGCGGTCGGCGTGACCGCCACCGGCACCGTCGAGGTCACCGCCACCCGCGCGGCGGCCTCGTCGTCGGCCTTCGCCAGCGTCACGAACTTCAACATGGCCATGCTCGGCATCGCCGTGCTGGAGGCGACCGAGGCAACCGCCACCGCGACCTGCCCGCAGGTCGGTGCGACCAGCGCCGGCACGACCCTCGTCGGGATGGAACTCTTCGGCTCGGCCGTGGCGCCGGTGGCGAATGGCCCACCGATCGTGGCCAGCGCGCCCGTGGTGGTGCCCGGGCTGCTGGGCGCGAGTTTGAGCGTCTCGTTGACCCGGACCGAGACGACCACCGTCAACGGTGCCGCCGCGGTCGCGGTGCGGGCCACCGGCACCTTGTCGGGCACCGCCCTCGGCGTACCGACGACGATCCCGGTCGGGACCGTGATCGTGGCCGAGGCCAGCTGCGAGCGTCCGTCGGCGACGCCCACCGCCGCGGCGATCACGCCGGACGAGGGCCCACAGTCGGGCGGCCAGACGGTCACGATCACTGGTACGGGCTTCATCCCGGGTGGCACCACGGTCACCTTCGACGGCGTTCCGGCGACAGGTGTCACGGTGGCACCGGGCGGCACCTCGTTGACGGCGGTCACCCCGGCCGGTGCGATCGGCCCGGCGTCGGTCGTGGCCAGCACGGTGAACGGCACGGCACCACCGCTGGGCTACACGTACCTGGCCGACGGCAGTGCTGCTGTGGTCACCGACCTCGCGCCCGCCTCCGGGCCGACCGTCGGCGGCACGACGGTGACGATCACCGGGACCGGCTTCGCCGAGGTGCGGGGAGTGGACTTCAACGGACTGCCCGGCACCGACTTCACCGTCGACCAGGCCGGCACCACGATCACCGTGGTGTCCCCGCCGAACCCCGCCGGACCTGCCCTGGTCGAGCTGGTGTTCCCGGCCGGGCGGGTGACCGCGCCGACGTTCACCTACATCGCGCCGACGATCACCACCGTCGTGCCGAACTCGGGCCCGAACACCGGTGGTACGACGGTGACGATCACCGGGACCGGGTTCACCGGCGCGACCGGCGTGACCTTCGGCGACACGCCGGGCACCAATCTCGTCGTCGACCCGAGCGGCAGCTCGCTGACCGTGGTCACACCGCCAGGGCCCGTCGGCCCGGTGGACGTGAGCGTGCTCCTCCCGGGCGCGAACGCGGGCGCGCCGGACGGATTCACGTACGTGGCCGCTGCTCCGACCGCTGGGGCGATCACACCGGACGAGGGTCCGCAGTCGGGTGGACAGACCGTGACGATCACCGGTACGGGCTTCATCCCCGGTGGCACGACGGTCACGTTCGACGGAGCACCGGCGACCGGAGTCACGGTCAACCCGCAGGGCACGTCGCTGACGGCGGTCACCCCGTCCGGTGCCATCGGCCCGGCGGTCGTGGTGGTGACCACTGGTGGTGGTTCGTCCGCAGAGCTGGACTACACGTACCTGGCCGATCAGGGTGACGCCGCCGTGACCGGGTTGACCCCGACGACCGGGCCGACCTCCGGTGGCACCACGGTGACCATCACCGGGACCGGGCTCAGCGGCGCGACCGGCGTGACGTTCGACGGGGTGCCCGGCACCGGCTTCACCGTCGACCAGGCCGGCACCACGATCACCGTGGTCACCCCGGCTGGCCTGCCTGGCCCGGTGGACGTGACCGTGCAACTTCCCGGTGACGACGTCACCGTGCCGGACGGCTTCGCGTACCGAATCGCGCCGCCGGTCGTCGATGCGCTGTCCCCGGCGCAGGGACCGGTCGGTGGCGGCACCACCGTGACGGTCGCCGGTTCCGGCTTCGTTCCGGGTGGCACCGTGGTCACCATCTGCGGCCGGACCATCCCGGCGAGCGAGGTCACCGTGGCGCCGGGCGGGCGTTCGTTGACCTTCCGCACTCCAGCCTGCGCGGCCGGGAACACGACTGTCGTCGTGCGTACCGATGGTGGGGTCTCCAGCGGACTCACCTTCCGCTTCGTTCCGCGGAGCCTGCCGGTGACCGGTGACGCCATCGCCGCGCCGTTGACCGTCGGCGCGATGCTGGCTCTCCTCGGCATCGTCCTCGTACTGCTGACCCGACGCCGGCAGCGCGCCGGCCGGATCGGCTGACCGGCTGTCCCGGCCGGGGCCCAACCCGGGCCCCGGCCGGGAGGTTCACCCTGCCGCGTTGTGCTTCGCGACCAGGCTCGGAAGCTCGTCCAGCGAGTCGATGCGGAACAGGCACTGCTCGGACACGGCGGGAAGGTCGAGGATGTGACCCCACGGACCGCGCCGGATCAGGCAGGTGTTCATGCCGGTCAGCATGGCCGGGCGTACGTCGTTGTCGGGCCGATCGCCAACGTAGAGGATCGAGGAGGCGTCGCCACCGCCTTCGCGAACGACCCGCTCGAAGAAGGCCGGTGCCGGCTTCGCCACGCCCCAACCGTGTGAGGTGCCGATGGCGTCCACCGGGAGGTCGAGAGCGCGGAGAAGCGCCTCGGCATGAGCTGGCTGGTTGCCGGCCAGGCCCACGAACAGACCCTGGTCCTTCAAGGAGGTCAGGCATCCTCGGGCGTCGGGGTAGAGGTCGTCTTCGCCGAACGACTCCGGCTTGCCGGCGGCTGCTCGGCGCTCCAACTCGGCCGCGAGATCGAAATCGGGCCGGAAGACCCGGAACGTCTCCTGATAGTCCAGACCCCGGGCGATCACCGCACCGAAGACCGCCGAGAACGTGTGCCGTGGAACGCCGAGCCAGTCTGCCCAGGTCTCGAACTCGCGGGACTCGTCGAGAATCGTCCCGCCAACATCGAAGAAGATCGCCTTGAGCAATGTGTCCCCCGTCACGCTCGCATTGCCAGTGAATCATAGACGCGATCGACGCTCATGTTCACGTGGCGATAGGCGGCTTGCACTCATCGCCCGGCGCTCCGGTCGAGGGATCGCAGCGCCCGCATGCCGAGCGCCGCCCCGACGGCGAAGGTCAGCCGCCTCGCCGATCAAGGAGTTGTGGTGGGTGACAAAGCATCCGTCATAACGCCTAACGGGCACCACAACTCCATGATCGACGGGTTGGTGTTAACCCCGAGAAGCTGTCGCACCGGAGTTGATGGTCAGCCGCATCGTCTGGGAAGGCATCGGCACGAAGCCCAAGGCGCGGTAGAGCGGCTCCCCGGCCTCGCTGGCCTTCAGCTCGACCAGGGTCACCCCTCGCTGGTGATACCAGCTCAGTAGGCCTTCCATGCAGGCGCGGGCGTATCCGCGCCGGCGGTAGCCGGGGTCGGTCACCGCGTTGAAGACATACCCGATCACACCGCTGGGGTTGAGCGGGCCGCCCAGCCGATATTCGATGACGCCGATCACGCATGCCGCCAGCTCGCCGGGCACGTCTGGCTTGTCGGTGACGTACGCCGCCAGGGTGTCCTGTGGATCCACAAGGCGCCGGCGCAGGGTCCGCAGCGCGTCGTCCTGCCACCGGCCGGGCTCCGGCGCTCGTCCGTTCAGGCCTGTGAACATAACCCCGCGGAGCCTCACCAGTGCCGGGGCATCCTCAACTGTCGCGCGACGTGCTGTGATCACACGACGGACCGTACTGGCAAGACCTCCAGTCCCGCCAGCAGCGTTTTTGCACGGCGGCCGGCTCGACGAGGCCGGTGCCGGCATTGCTGCTAGTACGGGGGCGTGGCTGTCTCCGGTGGGTGCCGCCGTGACCGTCTCGTGTCAGCGGCGGCGACGCCGAGCAGCACCACGGCCGCCGCCGCGCCGGCGGCGAGCGGTGTGAGGTGGAGGGTCACCGGCGTCAGCAGGCCGAGAGTCAGCAGGCCAGCTATCCGGGATCGGGAGACTCTGGCGAAGACCTGGTATTCGAGAGCCGATCGGCCGACGAGGAAGAGCACCGGACCGCCGAGGATGGCGATGAGCCAGGCCGCCGGCAGGTGCCCGAGCGGCTCGGTGACGAACAGTTCGAAGCCAACGCCGCTCAGCACGATCCCCGCGATCATGATCAGGTGGGTGAACGCCATGTCGGTCGCGAGCCGATCGGCGCTGCGGGAACGGCTTACGGCGGCATCCAACAACCCTCCCGCGACGTGGAAGTAGATCCGCCAGAACAGGACGGTGGTCGCCAGTGCGAGGAGGAAGCCGACCGTCTGGTCGGCGTGAAACTCACTGCCGCTGAACGCCAGCCCGATGACGAAGATCGCTTCACCGATCGCGATGAGGAGGAACTGTTGGTATCGCTCGGCCAGGTGCTCGGCCGCGATCATCGGGCCGCCGATCCGTTGCGCGCCGATCCGAGGGGTCGGCCAGCCGAGCAGCAGCCCGGTGTAGTCGATCAGCACGGCGATGGTCCAGAGCGGCCCGCGGACCGTGCCCTCGTCAGCCAGACCGCCAATGACCCAGAGCGGCGCGCTCAGACCGAACCAGAACAGCACCCGGGAGGTTTGCCGCGGATCCGGCCGGCCGTGCCCGGCGACGTGGAAGTAGATCACGCGACCGATCTGGAGGCTCACGTAGGTGATGGCGAAGAGGGGGGCCCGCGCGCCGAAGCCGTCGGGCACCGCGACAGCCATCGTCATGGAGCCGACCATCGTCATGACGATGACGGTCTGGACTATCGGCGCCTCCGGGTCCAGCCAACTGGTCGACCAGACGGTCAACGACCAGACTGCCCACAGCGCCAGGAACAGCAGCAGGGCCTGACCGAGACCGGCGTACACGCCCCGCTGGCCGTCGGTGAAGTCATCGATCACCCGCGCGGAGATCCGGGTGAGGGCGAAGACGAAGACCAGGTCGAGGAAGAGCTCCAGAAAGGTCGCCCGCTGGCGGGTGGCCTCGCTGCGCACCAGCTCGTCGCGGTGCCTTTCGCTCATCGATCCGCCACGGGCCGGTGTCGCCGAACGACCACATGCCCTCCCGTCTCGGTGATCTCCTCACCTAACGAACCAGGGGTCGGCTGTGGCACGTGGAGCCACGGACCTGACCATTCCGCGCAGTCGCCAATCCGTCACCGGGGGACTACGAATGGTGTCCGCCCCTAGGCTCGGGTGCGTGCCCGGACCTGCCGAGAAGGCCACTGAACAGGACCGGCGTGACCTCATCGTCGCGGTCGCGCGAGAGCTGGCCGAGGTGGAGGGCTGGGCGGGGGTGAGCACCCGACGGCTGGCCGAGCGGGCCGACATCGACATCGGCGACGTCTACCGGCACTTCGCGGATCTGGAGGCGCTGCTCGCCGCCGTCGCCGTGTGCGCCTTCGCCGACCTGGCCGCCGATCTGGCGGAGGCGCACGCGGAGACCGCCGACGACCCCGAGGGTGCCTGGCCTGCGGTCGCCAGCGCGTACCTCGACTTCGCGTACACGAATCCGGAGGTCTATGACGCGATGCTCGCGCTGACCCCCGACCTGGCCCTCGGCGTGGACGGGGTGCCGGCCGCGCCGCGGGCGGTCTTCGCCGAGCTGCGTGCGGCCCTGACCCCGCTGGCCGAGGGCCGGGACCCGGACACCCTCGCCGAGGTGGGCTGGAGCCTGCTGCACGGCGTGGTGATGCTCACCCGGGGCGGCCGACTCCGACCCGAGGGGCAGGAGGAACGGGAAGCGTTGATCGCGCAACGGTTGCTGCGCTGGCCGTGACCCTCAACGCGCGCCGGGTGCCAGCGTCGGGCGGTCAGTTGACGGGCTGACGGTCGGCGGGGCCCTTGTCGACGAACCGGAACGTGCTGCTCGGTGCGGCGTCACCCGCCTCCTTGAGGATCAGCCCGTTGCCGGCGGCGTGTTGAAGGGTCCGGGTCTCACTGCCGATCGCGTAGCTGCCGTCGCCCTTGGTGACGATCGTGAACCGCTGGATCGGGTTGTCCTCGTCGCAGACCGCGGCCTCGATGGTCAGCTCGGGCTCGATGTCGAGACCGTTCACCTGCCAGCAGGACGGATCGTCATTGGCGGGGTGGCCGTCCTTCGTGCCGAATGCCTTGATCACGTACCGGTCCCCGCCGATCGGCATCGGGACGAACAGGACCCGCCCGCCGGTGTCGCCGCCCTCCTCAAGGCGACCACTGAGCTCCAACTCGCTCCCGGACCCCTGCACCCGCACTATCGTTACCTCGCGCTTGCCGGACAGCAGCGGGTCGGTGGCGACCGCCGACGGCGTCCCCACCGTGCCCGACGGCGTGCCCGACGGCGTGGGCGTCGCCGCTGCGGCCCCCGGGGTCTTGTCGGCACCGCCTCCGCACGCCACCAGCGCGCCGGTGCAGGCCAGCATCACCGCGCCGGTGACCCACCTCATCGTGACCATGCCGTACTCCTCAAGATCTGCTTCGAACGGCCAGGCGGCAAAGATCGTGCCGAGAAATCGGTAGTCCATGTCGCGCCTATCGTGTTTCCTCGGCCTTTCGACGGTGGGCACGAGGAGGAAATGTTATGACGGTCGGCGAGACGGCGCGGCGGCAGGCGCAGGTGCTGATCTTCGACGCGGACGACACGTTGTGGGAGAACAACGTCGTCTTCGAGCGGGTGATCGACGACTTCCTCGAGTGGCTCGACCACCCCACCCTCGATCGGGCCGAGATCCGGACGATCCTCGACGACATCGAGCGGGCCAACGCGGTCGCACACGGGTACGGCAGCAAGGTCTTCCTGCGCAGTCTGGCCGAGTGCCTGGAGCGGCTGCGTGAGCGGCCGGCCACCGACTCCGAGCGCAAGGAGATCGACCGACTGTCGGTGGCCCTCATCGAGCACCGGGTGGAGCTGATGCCCGGCGTGGCCGATGCGCTCGACGAGTTGGCCGGCCGGTACGACCTGCTGCTGCTGACGAAGGGGGACCAGGCGGAGCAGCAGCGCAAGCTGGACGCCTGCGGGCTGCTGCACCACTTCCGGGCCGCGCACATCGTCGCCGAGAAGACCGTCGAGACGTACCGGTGGTTGGTGCGGGAACACGGCTTCGAGCCGTCCGACGCCTGGATGATCGGCAACTCCCCGAAGTCGGACATCCTGCCGGCGCGAGCTGCTGGGCTGAACGCGGTGTTCATTCCGAACGAGAACACCTGGGTGTTGGAGGACGACGAACTGGACCCGACCGACGCCGGTGTCCTGCGGCTGGCCGCGTTCCGCGACCTGCTGCGGCACTTCTGACCGCTCTTGGTCGTGAGGTCTCGCCGGGGGCGCGCCGAGCGTCCGGCGGGTGCGCACCGTGGAGTTGAGCGCAGAACGGTCGGGCGGTCGGGGTCAGGGCCGGGTAGTAGCGGACCCGGCTCTGACCACCACCTCGACCGCGTGGTGGCGCCGGGTCAGGAAACCTCGCCCCGGACGATCGCCACCGCCACCCTGCAGAACTCGTCCATGTCCGGGTTGAACCCGGCCGCGATGTCGGGATGCAACCCGGAGCGGGTCTCCTCCAACAGCCGCTGACAGACCTGCTCGACCGGCTCGCCGGCGTAGCCGGTGCGGACCCGGTCGGTGGCCGCCTGAAGCGCCGAGGTCAGTTGCTCCTCCAACGGGCCCCGCAGCTTCTGCTGCACAGGGTCGAGCCCACGTGGGTCGAGCGTGACATGTGGCTCCGACATCGGTGCTCCCTTCGTCGGCGTCCGCGGTACCCCACCGCGGACGTCGGTCAAACCCCGGTCGGTACGGCGGCGACCCGCACCTGGTACGAGAAGGCCTCCGCCGGCTCCTCCTGGTACGACAATCGGCGGATCTGCCGGTCGTCGTCGAAGAGGGCGACGTCCACCAGTACGCCGAGGTGGGCGAGGCCGATGGTCGACACCCGCTTCTTGTCCTGCAGCACCGCGCAGACGCCGCCGAGCAGGGTGCTGGCGTCGGCCGTCCGGTGCCCGGGCGGGCAACGCAGGACCAGATCCACCTCGATCGGCCCGGGCAACGGCGTCCAGCCGGTGCGCTGGGCCGCCGCGAGGGCGGCTCGGAGCAGGTCGCGGACCCTCGTCGCCTGCCGATGCCCGGCGGCGAAGATGGACAACGCTTCGGTCTTTACCGGTGGCAGGCCGCTCACCTCGAACGTCAGGGCGAGAGCGCGGGTGTCCTGCACGACGGCACCTCCTCGTTGGGACGATCCTGCCGAACCGGGGGAGCGGCGGTGGGACGTTCCCGCGATTACCAACCGATCGGGCAGGCTGGGGTCGGCCGGAGGCGTGTCGACGGCGGCGGCGAACGCGCTGGCTGCGGCGCTAGGAAAACGCTAGCCGACACCGCCCGCGCTCGGTAGTCGGTCGTTCACCCAATCGAGCGCGGTGCGAAGGCACAGAACTCGTTGCCCTCCGGGTCGGCCAGCACCCACCAGTTGCTGCGGGCGCTCGGCTCCCACAGCAGCGTCGCGCCGGCGCCGATCAGCGCGGTGGGCTCCGGGTCGACCAGGTCGACGTCCCAGTGCAGCCGGTTCTTGACCGTCTTGGGCTCGGGCACCCCGGTGAAGACCCAGGAGTCCCAGGGGAAGCCGGACGCGCCGACCACCGACGGGTCGGTCGACCCGTACTCGACGGAACCGCCGAGCACGCTCGTCCACCAGGTTGCCTGGGCGACCGGGTCGATCGAGTCGACGACCAGCGCGAACGGACCCGGCCGGGTGCCCTCGTTGGCGGGGAACGCGCAGAACGGGTTGCCCTCCGGGTCGTTCAGCACCCACCGGTTGGCCTCGTCGGCCGGTTCGCGGGCCAGTCGGGCGCCATCCGCGAGCAGCGCCGCCGGCTCCGCGTCGGCCAACCGCAGATCCAGGTGTACGCGGGTCTTGCCGACCCGCGGCTCCGCCACCCGGTTGACCCAGATCGACTCGGCGGGTGAGCGTGCCGAGCGGGGGTCGACCCGGGTGTCGCCGTCGCCGGCGTCGGCCACGTCGGCGTCGAGCATCCGGGCCCAGAAGCCGCCCAGCGCGAGCGGGTCCGCGGCGTCCAGGCAGAGATCCTTGAAGCGTGCGATCACGGTCAGTGTTGCTTGGCGTAATCGACGAACGCCTTCCAGGCCGTCGGGTCGACGTGCAGGGTGCCGCCGTCGCGGTCCTTGGTGTCGCGCACCAGCACCACGTGCGGCAGGTTGTCGGCGACCTCGACGCAGGCTCCGCCGTTGCCGCCGGACCTGGTCGACTTCCGCCACTGCGGGGTCAGCATGTCCATGACTTCGCCACTTCCTTGATCAGCTCGATTGACTGCCGGCGCGGAAGCGCCTCGTTACGCACGATCTCCCACGTCTTCGCCAGCTTAGCGACGTCCGCCGGCGCATCGACGATCTGCGCGGTGAGCTGGTTGTCGGCGTAGGTCACGCGCTCGCCGTCCGGCATCTCGGCGAGGATGAACTGGCCGCCCATCCCCAGGTACATACCAGCATCCGCGGGCACGATGTGCACCTGGATATGCTCCGCCGCCGCCAGCTTGACCAGGTGCTCACACTGCTCGACCATCAGCCCCGGCTGGTCGAGCACCGGCCGGCGAAGCACGGCCTCGTCCAGGACGGCGATGAGCTGAGGCGGGCGGGGACGCTGCAGGATGAGCTGCCGCTCCAGCCGGGAGGCGACGATGCGGTCGACGTCCTCGACATCGAACCGGCCGCCGGCCAGCGTGGCCCGGGCGTACCGCTCGGTCTGCAGGAGGCCCGGCACGTACGCCAGCTCGAACCAGCGCAGCGTTGTCGCCTCGCGCTCGAACTCGATCCACTCGCGGAGCCACGCCGGCTCCGCGTCGAGTTGGGCCAACCTCTCCAGCATGCGCAGGAAGCGCCCGCTGGTCTCGTGCTGGGCATCGACGGCCCGCATGTACTCCTTCGTGGGGGGTCGTCCGCCCGTCTCCACCGAACTGACGTGCGAGCCCGAATATCCGATGCCCTTGCCGAAGTCGTCCTGGCTGAGCCCGGTCGCCGCTCGGAACAGGCGTAGCTCCTCCAGCACGTAGTCGGTGACGGTCCCCATCGATTCCCCAACCTTCGCTCAGTGTGGATCGGCGTGTCCTTCATGGCTGCCCACCTGGGCCGTTGAGCTGCACGGATGCCGCGAGCACGTATCGACGGTAGTCGTGCAACCCCAGACTGTCACCAATGGCGGGCCCGCGGAAACGGCGCCCTTCCGATCACCGAGGAGGTCGATGTGCTGAGTCCGATCATGTGGTGGCGAGACCACCGAGACGCGCAGCGGTGGTGCTGAGAGTGGTCCGGCCGCCCGTGCCGCACACCGCCATGCGCCCGCTGTGGCGGTGCCGCAGTTGCGGCAAGGAGTGGCCCTGCCAGCCGGCCAAGCTCGCACTGCTGACGGAATACCGGGCCAGCCGGACCGCGCTGCTCATCTACCTCGGCACCCTGATGAACGAGGCGACGAACCAGCTCACCCAGCTCCACCCGGACCACCCGCCGGCCAGGATGACCGAGCGCTTCCTCTCCTGGGCGAGGGCCCGGAGTTGACGACGCGATGGCGGCAGCTCAGACGGGTCTGATTACCGTGGCGTCTGGGTGGGAGGTGTCGGAAGCAGCCCGTCCCTCGCGGAGCGACAGGCGACGTGCCAGGACCGTGGCGCCAGCGAGCGTGGCCAGGACCATGGCGAACTCCGTAGCCACTACCTCCGGTGCCGTGCTGTAGTCGGTGGACCAGGCGAATGCCATCGTGATCGGCGTGACGAGAATGCCGGCCGCCGGTATGAGGACGCTCATGATCCGGGCTGTTCTCCGGATCCTGGGCAGGTCAGGTAGCCGGGTGCGCACGGCGATGACTGCTCCGGCCGCGACGACGGCGGCCGGTACGCCGTAGTAGACGGCGACGGCGAGATGAATTGGTACGTGGATCGAGCGGGGGATGTCGACGATGCGGACGAAGATCGGGTAGACCGCGATCAGGAGGCCGTAGCCGAGCACCGCACCGAGCACCGCGCCGATCAGTGCGGTGCTCAGAAGGCGGCCGTAGTCTCGGCGCACGCGTCGGACCCCGGCCTCGTCGGCGAGCCGTCGTGCGAAGCCGGCGACGTCGTCGCCGAGCATCTGCACCGGATCGCCCCCGTCGGCAGCCGCGGCCCGCAGGTCGAGGCGCAGGTCCGCGCCGAGTGCCGCCCGGTCGGCCGAACCAACCCCGTACGCCCGCCACGCCTGGTCGGCTTCGCCCAGAAGACTGTCGATGGTGTCCATGGTCAACTCCTCGTGGGGCTGTGGTCGAGCGGAGCGAGGATGGCGCCGACGGTGTCGGCGAAGCGGGTCCACTGTTTCTGCCAGGCGTCCAGGTGGGTCCGGCCGGACCCGGTCAGCGCGTAGACCTTTCGGGGTGGGCCGGTCGGGCTGGCCTGCTGTTCGTGGGCGACCAGGCCGAGTCGGCGCATCCGGGTCAGCAGGGGATAGATGGTGCCGTAGCTGATCGCGCCAAAGCCGGCTGTCTCCATCCGCCGGACCAGCTCGTAGCCGTGCGCGGGCTCGCGCGCCAGCAGCGCCAGCAGGCACATGTCCAGCGCACCGCGTAGGAGTTGGGTCTGCCGGTCGTTCTCATCAACCGACTGATTCTCCGCGCCTACCATGCGACGCATAATACCGGACTAGTGGGTGTCGCGATATACCAGAACGAAAAGCCGTGTTCGCGCGTGCTCGTGGCCAGGTTTCACGACTTCGGCGGCGGGGCAGTGTAGCCGCACAGAGCATCCGAGCCGGAGTGTTTCCGCAGCTTGCCGGCTCGGAACTGTCTCGCCGTGCACCGGGGCACGGATGCCCCTCCCCGGTTTTCGCCGAAGAGAGGGGGAGGGCGATGACGGACCCCGAAACGGCTCGACACCGACGTCGGCCGATTGTTCGGCTCGGAGCGGCGGCTGCCGCGTTGGCGCTGGTCGCGCCGCTGGCCGCGTGCGGCGCGGACGACGCTGGTGGCCCACCGACGCTCAACCTGTACTACCCACCCGAGCAGAACCTGCAGAAGGTCGTCGACGACTGCAACGCGCAGGCCCAGGGGCGGTACGAGATCGCCTACCGGGTGCTGCCCCGGCAGGCCGACGACCAGCGGGTGCAGATGGTGCGCCGGTTGGCCGCCGAGGACACCGGGATGGACCTGCTCGGCCTGGACGTGACCTGGACCCAGGAATTCGCCAGCGCCGACTGGATCCGCGAGTGGACCGGCCAGGACAAGGCCGAGGTCGAACAGGGCACCCTCGCCGGGCCGCTGGAGACCGCCCGCTACGAAGACAAGCTGTACGCGGCGCCGAAGAACACCAACGTCCAACTGCTCTGGTACCGCAAGGACCTGGTGCCCCAGCCACCGACGACCTGGGACCAGATGATCAGCGCGGCCCAGCAGTTGAAGGACCAGGGCAAGCCGTACCAGGTGCTCACCATGGGCGCCCAGTACGAGGGTCTGGTCGTCCTCTACAACACCCTGGCCGAGAGCGCCGGTGGAAAGATCCTCAACGACGACGGCACGAAGGCCGTGATGGACGACGGCACGGTTCGGGCGCTGGATCAGCTCCGGCGCTTCGCCACGTCGGGCGTGACCTCACCGTCGTTCAGCAACGCCACCGAGGACCCGGTCCGGCTGGAGTTCCAGTCCGGCGCGGGGGCGTTCCAGGTGAACTGGCCGTTCGTCTACCCGGCACTGCAGGAGGCGAACCCGGAGCTGGCCAAGCAGGTCGGCTGGGCCCGGATCCCCGGCATCGACGGGGGCACCCCCAGCAAGGTCACCATCGGTGGGGTCAACCTGGCGGTCAGCTCCTACTCCAAGCACCCGGAACTCTCCTTCGAGGCCGCCCGGTGCATCCGTAGCGCCGAGCACCAGAAGTTCTCCGCCATCAACGACGGCGTGCCGCCCACCATCGAGGCGGTCTACGACGAGCCGGAGATGACCGAGGCGTACCCGATGAAGGACACCATCCTGGAGGAGCTGAAGGACCCGGCGACCCGTCCGCTGACCCCGGCCTACCAGAGCATCTCCACGGTGATGTCGGCAATCCTGTCCCCGCCGTCGGGCATCCGTCCGCAGCAGACCGCGGACGAGCTGCGCGACGCCATCGCCGACGCCCTCCAGTCGAAGGGTGTGCTTCCATGAGCACCAACGCCGCGCCGACCGGTGCCGAGGCCGCCGTCGAGAAGACCGGCCAGCGGGCAAGCGTGCCCACCCAACGCGGCGGCCGCCGTAAGCCGCCGTTGAGCGAGAACAAGAAGGCCGAACGCAAGCTCGGCCTGCTGCTCTGCGCGCCCGCCGCGCTCGTCATGGTCCTGGTGACCGCGTACCCGATCATCTATTCGTTCTGGCTGTCGTTGCAGCGCTACGACCTGCGTTTCCCCGACCAGCGCGAGTTCATCGGGCTGGAGAACTACGTCACCGTTCTCAGCAACGAGTTCTGGTGGACCGCGTTCGGGGTGACAACGCTGATCACGGTGGTCACCGTGGCCGTCGAGCTGGTGCTCGGCATGGGTCTGGCGATCATCATGCACCGCACCCTGGTCGGTCGCGGCCTGGTCCGGACCTCGGCGCTCATCCCGTACGGGATCGTCACGGTGGTCGCCGCGTTCTCCTGGCGGTACGCCTGGACGCCCGGCACCGGCTACCTGGCCGACCTGTTCAGTGACGGCGCGCCGCTCACCGAGCGGGCCAGCGCCCTGGCGATCATCATGCTCGCGGAGATCTGGAAGACCACCCCGTTCATGGCACTGCTGCTGATGGCCGGGCTGGCGCTGGTGCCGGAGGACCTGCTCAAGGCGGCCTCCACCGACGGCGCGACCGCCTGGCAGAAGTTCACGAAGGTGATGCTGCCGGTGATGAAGCCGGCGATCCTGGTCGCGCTGCTGTTCCGCACGCTGGACGCGTTCCGGGTCTTCGACAACATCTTCGTGCTGACCGCCGGAGGTAACGAGACGTCGTCGGTGTCGATGCTCGCCTACAACAACCTGCTCCGGGGTCTCAACCTCGGCATCGGCTCGACGATGTCGGTGCTGATCTTCATCACCGTGGCGATCATCGCCTTCGTCTTCGTGAAGCTGTTCGGCACCGCTGCCCCCGGCAGCGACGACGGGGAGAGGCGCTGACATGGCTGTCGAAACCACCACTCGGGCGAAGCTGCGCTGGGGTCTGCTGGACGTCCTCGTGGTCGTCTTCGCGATGGTCCCGGTGCTGTGGATCGCGTCGCTGTCGTTCAAGACGCCGGCCACCCTCACCGACGGGAACTTCATCCCCCGGGAGTGGACGCTGGACAACTACCGGACCATCTTCGAGACCGACCAGTTCGTTCGGGCGCTGGTCAACTCGATCGGCATCGCGTTGATCGCCACGCTGATCGCGGTGGTGCTCGGCGCGATGGCCGCGTACGCGATCAGCCGGCTGGACTTCCCCGGCAAGCGGTTGCTGGTCGGCGTCTCCCTGCTCATCGCGATGTTCCCGCAGGTGTCGCTGGTGTCGCCGCTGTTCGAGATCGAGCGTCAGCTCAAGATCTTCGACACCTGGCCCGGGCTGATCCTGCCGTACATCACCTTCGCGTTGCCGCTGGCGATCTACACGCTGTCGGCGTTCTTCAAGCAGATCCCCTGGGATCTGGAAAAAGCGGCGAAGATGGACGGCGCCACCCAGGGGCAGGCGTTCCGGCGGGTGATCGCTCCGCTGGCCGCGCCCGGGTTGTTCACCACGGCGATTCTGGTCTTCATCTTCTGCTGGAACGACTTCCTGTTCGCCATCTCGCTGACCTCCACCGAGCGGTCACGCACCGTGCCGGCCGCGCTGTCGTTCTTCACCGGCGCGTCGCAGTTCGAGGACCCCACCGGGGCGATCTGTGCCGCCGCCGTGGTGATCACCGTTCCGATCATCCTGTTCGTCCTCTTCTTCCAGCGTCGCATCGTGTCCGGCCTGACCTCCGGCGCAGTCAAGGGATAGGTGAGTAGTCATGGCTGACATCGTGCTCGACAAGGTGAGCAAGAGTTTCCCGGACGGGACCGTCGCCGTGCAGGACGTCGACCTGGAGATCGCCGACGGCGAGTTCGTGATCCTGGTCGGGCCCTCGGGCTGCGGTAAGTCCACCACCCTCAACATGATCGCCGGTTTGGAGGACATCAGCTCCGGTGAGCTGCGCATCGCCGGGCAGCGCGTCAACGACAAGGCTCCCCGGGACCGGGACATCGCCATGGTGTTCCAGTCGTACGCGCTCTACCCGAACATGACCGTGCGGGAGAACATGGCGTTCCCGCTGCGGCTGGCGAAGCTGGACAAGGAGACCATCAACCAGAAGGTCGACGAGGCGGCGAAGGTGCTGGAGCTGGTTCCGCTGCTCGACCGCAAACCGGCCAACCTCTCCGGTGGGCAGCGCCAACGGGTCGCGATGGGGCGGGCGATCGTCCGCCAGCCGAAGGCGTTCCTGATGGACGAGCCGCTGTCCAACCTCGACGCCAAGCTGCGGGTGCAGATGCGCACGGTGGTGTCCCGGTTGCAGAAGAAGCTCGGCACCACCACCGTCTACGTCACCCACGACCAGACCGAGGCGATGACCCTCGGCGACCGGGTGGTGATCATGCGCGGCGGCGCAGTGCAGCAGGTCGGCGCTCCACAGGAGCTCTACGACCACCCGCGAAACCTCTTCGTGGCCGGCTTCATCGGTTCGCCCTCGATGAACTTCCTGCACGCCGCCGTCCAGGACGGCGGGCTGCACACCGCACTGGGCGACGTGCCGCTCGGCGACCGGGTACGCCGCGAGCTGGAGGCAGCGGACGCACCCCGCGAGCTGATCCTCGGCATCCGCCCCGAGCACTTCGAGGACGCCGAGCTGGTCGACGAGGACACCCGCCGCCGGGGCATCGAGTTCGAGGCGCCCGTGGACATCGTCGAGTCGATGGGCTCGGACAAGTACGTCTACTTCACCGTGGAGGGGGAGCGGGCCAGCGCCGCCGAGCTGGAGGAGTTGGCCGCCGACGCCGGTGCGGCCGACTTCGCCGGTGCCGGCGGCAACCTCGTCACCCGGTTGTCCGCCGAGTCACCGGTGGTCGAGGGGCAGTCGCGCCGGGTCTGGTTCAACCTGGAGAAGATCCACCTGTTCGACCCGACCAACGGCCGCAACCTGACCCTGCACGAGGGCCGGGCGGCCGGCGCGCTCGCCGACTGACAGCGCCACCACGACGGGGGCCGGCGGGTTCGCCCGCCGGCCCCCGCCGTGCCCCCGCGACATCCGCAGGAGGGGGGCAGCGGTCAGGCCAACCAGTCGTAGCGGCCAGGCAGCCCGAGGAAATCGGCGTACCGCCCCAACGCCTGCTCCACCCGGGCGCGCGCGGCGGCGTCCAGCGTCGTCAGCGGTTGGATCGTCACCGTGACCGCGGACCGGCCGACCTTGCGCTTCCACACTCCCACCACCCGCCCGGCGCGGACCACCGTGGCCTGGAAGATGCCGTTGTTGCCCGGCACCACGGCCGCCTGGTGCGCCGGGTCGAGCATCAGCGTGCGGTCCCGGTAGCCGAGCAGGTACTCATCGAAGCCGGGCAGCGCCAGCACGTCGTCCAGCGGTGTCCGCGCGTCGGCCAACGCGATGTCGGCCAGCGCCGCGTCGACGTGCATCGGCTCGTCGTCGACCCGTACCGTGTGCAGCACGTCGGCGGCGGCGGCCAGCCCGCGCCGCGCGTCGGTCAGGGTGAGGCCGCTCCAGCCGGCGAACTCGCGGGCGGTGACCGGCCCGTGCCCGCGGGCGTAGCGGTGGGCGAGCAGGGCCAGCGCCTCGTCCCGATCCAGGTGGCGTTGCTCGGGCGCCCACTCGTCGAGCAGAGCGAAGGTCTGCTCGGTGCCGATGTTCGGTGCCACGCAGGTCACCCCGCGCACACTCGCAAACCACAGCAGGTGGTAGCCGCGCTGACCGTCGGTCGCCACCCCGGCCGCGCGAAGGGCCTCCAGGCACTGCGCTCGGGTGAGCCGGCCCCCGCCGACCAAGGCGGCGCCGAGCACGTCCACCGCCCGGTCCGCGTCCGCGTCGGTGAGCCCGAGCTGCACCCGGCGGGTCGCCGCGCCCGCCAGCGAGCGGACGCCGGTCAGCTCCAGCATCCAGCGGGTGTCGGCGGGTGGGATGAGGTGCACGGTGCCGCGCATCGGCCACGTGCGCAGAGCCTCGCGGCGCTCCAGCGCCGCCTGCACGTCGACGATGGTCCGCCCCGGCAGCCGGGCGCCCAACGACCACAGGCCACTCGCCAGATCCTGCGCCTGCATCGCGCCGAACCACTCGACCACGTCGGCGACGCCACCGGGTCGGGCGCTCGGGTGCGCCCGCAACAGCAGGCTCGTCATCCGCAGATCGAGCGCCTCGGATGCCGTGAGTTCCCTGGTCATCGTATTCCTCCCCGCAGGTGGTTGCGCCAGGGTAGGGCACACGCCCGACAGAGGGACCCACGGCGGGACGTAGATGTGGCACGATCTCCCACGTCGCCATCTGGTGCCGCAACGGTGCCGCCGCGCCGCCCCGCACCCCAGTGTGCGGACGGCCTGGTTCTCGGGTGACTTCACGGGGGTTGACGACAAAGTGCAGACGTCCTCTTGGAAGACGGCCATCGTCGGCGGCGCCGCTGTGGTGCTGGCCAGCACCGCAGCCGTTGTCATCAGTCAACTGCCCTCGTCGGCCGAGGACACGCCGCCCTCCATCGTGGAGGACTACTCCTACCCGGGTGCCGCGCAGGTGTTGGCCCAGCGGGGCATCAAGCTGATCAAGGGCGACGGGCACATCACCCTGGTCGACTGTGGCTCCAGGCCCAACAACCCGCCCGAGGATCTGATCCTGGTGCAGAGCAACGACCTCACGTTGCCGGGTGGCAGCAACTTCTGCTTCAAGCCCACCGGGGCCTCGGGCCTGCTCACCATGGAGATTCCCAAGGTCTACTTCGTCCGCGGTGACAACACGAACACGCTCGCGGCGAAGGTCGAGGTCAAGGACGACCCCACCGTCGTCGAGGTCGAAGAGGTCACGCCCCTCGAGTGGCAGCCGGTCGGCGTCGGGCAGGAGCGAGGCGACGCCACGATCCTCGAACTGCGGTACCCCTTCACCTCCTGACGCGACTGACGCCCCCTGACCGGTACCGACGCTCTTTTGGGCACCGCGTGGGGCATAACCGCCCACGCAGCGGGAAGGCGGCCATCCGGAAGTGCGCGCGCCGCGCGTACGGAAGGGAGCCTCATGACTGCCGCAAGCGAGCCGGCCCGGGGTGCCGGCGCACCGGCCGGGTCCCGGACCCATCGGGCGGACGGCCGGGCGAAGACGAGCGCCGCCGCGACCTTTGCCCTGGTGTTCGGGGTGGCCGGTCTGTTCAGTGTGTTGACGGCGATCCTCGCCTGGCTGGGGCTGGTGCTCGGCATCATCGGGATCATCCTCGGCATCGTCGGCCTCAAGATGGCCAGCCGACCGGGGGTCACCGGCCGCGGCGTGTCGATCGGAGGCCTGGTGCTCAGCATCCTGGCCGTACTGATCGGCTTGGGGCTGGCCGCGGGCATCTCCACCTTCGTCAACAACGAGAACGCGGTGGACCGCCTCCAGACCCAGGTCGACAAGCTGCGCGACAAGCTCGACTGATCCCCGGCAGGCGCGGGCGGAGGCCACAGTAGGGTGGGCGGCGTGCTCCGCCAGGTCACCGCGATCCGATACGTCACCCCGCTGCGCGAGGGTGGGTCGCTGCCTGGCGTGGTGGAGGCCGACGACCTGGGCACGTACGTGGCGAAGTTCCGGGGTGCCGGCCAAGGGCCCAAGGCGCTGATCGCCGAGGTGATCTGCGGCGAGCTGGCCCGCCGGCTGGAGCTGCGGGTGCCCCCGCTGGTCGTGCTCGACATCGACCCCGTGATCGGGCGAGCCGAGCCCGACCAGGAGGTGCAAGAGCTGCTGCGTAACAGCGGAGGCGCCAACCTGGGGATGGACTTCCTGCCCGGGGCGCTGGGTTTCGACCCGCTGGCGCACCCCGTCGACCCGGCGCTGGCCTCCCGGGTGCTCTGGTTCGACGCGTACGTGGAGAACGTCGACCGGAGCTGGCGCAACCCGAACCTGCTGGTCTGGCACCGGGAGTTGTGGCTGATCGACCACGGGGCCTCGCTCTACTTCCACCACAACTGGCCGCGTGCGGCCAATGCCGTGCACCGGGCGTACCGCGCCGACGACCACGTGCTGGCCCCGTACGCCTCCCGGCTGGCCGAGGCCGACGCGGAGTTGGCGCCGAGGGTCACCCCCGAACTGCTCACCGAGGTGCTGGCGCTGGTGCCCGCGGAATGGCTGACCGCCGCCGACTTCGACTCGGCGGATGCCGCCCGGGCCGCGTACCTGGAGCACCTGTCGGCCCGGATGACCCGCACCGCGGACTGGCTGCCGCAGGGGAGCGCGGCATGAGGCACCCGTTCGAGTACGCGCTGATCCGGCTGGTGCCCCGCATCGAGCGCGGCGAGCAGATCAACGTCGGGGTGCTGCTCTACTGTCAGCAGCGCGACTTCCTGGCCGCGCGTACACACCTGGACGCCGACCGGGTCCGCGCGCTGGCGCCCGACGTCGACCTGCCGGAGGTGGCGGCGGTGCTCGGCTCCTGGGACCGGACCTGCTCCGGCGACGGGCCGGCGACCCGGATGCGGCTCGGCGAGCGGTTCCACTGGTTGGCCGCGCCGCGCAGCACGATGATCCAGACCGGCCCGGTGCACACCGGCCTCACGGTCGACCCGGCGGCCGAGCTGGACCGACTGATGGCGGCCCTGGTCCACTGAGCGGCGACAGCAGCGGCCGGCAGCCGTTGAGCGCGCTGGGCGGGCCCCTGATCGCGCTACGCCAGCGCCGTTGCTGGCGGAGCGCGATCCCCCGTTCAGGTGCGCGGTGCGGGGCGGCGGCTGATTCCCGCCGGCACCGGTGGCATCAGGATCGCCGTCCGCACGGCTCGTGGGGCGGAAACAGTCGGGAAGTTGCGGAAAACTTGAGCCCGGCGGACCGGTACCGGGTACGCGCGTGGGCGCTGCCGTTAGAGGTTGGGCCCAACGGGTAGTCGCGGGAGTTGACCCGAGACGAGAAGGGGAACTTCTGATGGCTGCCCAGACCAAGGTAGCGGTGATCTATTACAGCGCCACCGGCACCACGTACCAGATGGCGCAGGCCGTGTGCGAAGCCGCCGGGGATGCCGGCGCCGACGTGCGCCTGCGCAAGGTGCACGAGTTGGCGCCGGACGAGGCGATCCGCTCCAACTCCGGCTGGCATGCGCACCACCTGGAGACCCAGGATGTGCCCGAGGCGATGCTCGACGACCTGTCCTGGGCCGACGTCGTGATCCTCGGCGCGCCGACCCGGTACGGGATCATCGCCGCTCAGCTGAAGCAGTTCATCGACACTTCCGGCCCGCTCTGGGCGCAGGGAGCGCTGGCCAACAAGGTCTACGCGGGCTTCACCTCCTCCGGGACCCTGCACGGGGGGCAGGAGACCACGTTGACCTCGCTCTTCAACGTCTTCTACCACTGGGGCGGCATCGTGGTCACCCCCGGATACACCGATACCAGCCAGTTCATCGCCGGCAACCCGTACGGCGCTTCGCACACGAGCAACAACGGGGAGATCGCCCCGGACTCGGTGGCACTCGAAGCCTGCGCCCTCACCGCCCGGCGGGCGGTGCTGATCGGGACCGCGCTGAAGGCGGGCATGGCCGGGTGACGGCCCCGGTGGGCCGGGTGACGACGCCGACCGCGACCGGTGGCGCGGGCGGGGGCTCTCGGCCCGTCCACGCCACCGGTCGATCCAGCCCTACCCCGAGGCGGGGCGACTATGCGTGTCCGCCCGCGGCGGACAGCTCGTCGGCGCGCGGCGCCGGCAGCAGGTCGCTCAACAACTCGGTCAGCACCTCGATCCCGTCCGGGCTGAGCACCGACTCCGGGTGGAACTGCACCCCGGCGAAGCCGCTCCCGCGTAGGGCGTGCACGGCGCCGTCGCCGGCGTCCCGAGCCAGCTCCACCGGCCCGTACGCGGTAACCAGCCGGTCCGCCTCGGCGCGGGCGGTGAACGTCGAGTAGAACCCGACCCGCCGGGTCCTGCCGAACAGCGACACCTCCCGCTGCAACCCCTGATAGGTCGTCTCCCGGCGGTGCAGCGGCAGCCCCAGCAGCCCGGCGAGGACCTGATGGCCGAGGCAGACCGCGAGGGTCGGCCGGCCGGTCGCCAGCTGCCCGGCCAGCAGGCTCCGCAGCGCCACCATCTTCGGCTCGTCCAGGCTGCCCGGGTCACCCGGCCCGGGACCGGCCACCACCAGGTCGTACGCGTCGACCGGGCCGCCGACGTGCCACGGCCGCAGCGTGACCGTGAGCCCCAGAGCGCCCAGTTGGTGAGCCAGCATCCCGGTGAAGGTGTCCTCGTTGTCCACGATCAGAGCCCGCCGACCGACCAGCCCGGGCAACCCCGGCGCGTCCGGTGCCCGCTGGTCCAGCCAGAACCGGGCCAGCGGTGCGTTGCGGGCGGCCAGCGCCTCGCGTACCGCCGGGTCGTCGGCCAGTCGCGCGACCGGCCCGCGGCCGCCGGCGGGGGCCGCCGGCCCGAGGCCGAGCGCGGCCAGCACACCGGCCGCCTTGGCGTGCGTCTCGGCCACCTCGCCGGCAGCCGTCGAGTGTCGGACGAGGGTGGCTCCCACCGGCACCCGCAGCCGGCCGGTGGGTGAGATCTCGGCGGTACGGATCAGGATCGGCGCGTCGAGTGTCTGCCGGCCAGCCTCGTCGTGGCCGAGCAGGGCCAGCACGCCCGCGTAGTAGCCCCGGCCCCGGCGCTCATGCCGGGCGATCACCCGGCAGGCGTTCTCCATCGGGCTGCCCGTGACGGTGGGGGCGAACATCGTCTCGCGCAGCACCTCCCGCACGTCACGGGTTCCCCGCCCGGCGAGCAGGTACTCGGTGTGCGCCAGGTGCGACATCTCCTTCAGGTACGGACCGATCACCTGGCCGCCGTGTTCGGCGACGGTGGCCATCATCTTCAACTCCTCGTCGAGGACCATGTACAGCTCCTCGACCTCCTTCTCCTCGGCAAGGAAGCGCAGCAGCGCCGCCCGGTCCGCGGTGCCACCGGCGCTGCGGAAGGTGCCGCTGATCGGGTTCATCATCACCAGCCCGTCGTCGACGCTGACGTGCCGCTCCGGGCTGGCACCGACAAGCGTCCGCGTGCCGGTGTGCACCACGAACGTCCAGTACGCGCCGCGCTCGGCGACCAGCAGCCGGCGCAGCGCGGCCAGCGCGGCAACCAGCGGTGGGCCCTGCACGGTGGCGTGCAGGGCGCGGTGGATGACGAAGTTCGCGCCCTCGCCGCGGCCGATCTCCTCGGCGAGCACCCGCTGCACCGTCCGCGCGTACTCCTCGTCGCTGATGTCGAAGGCGGCATCGACGGTGCGGACCGGTTCGTCGGGCAGCGTGGCCAGAGCGTCAGCCAGCGCGATCCGCTGATGCTCGCGGACCCGCAGGCACTCCAGCGGAGCGCCGTCGTCGACGCAGGCAAACCCGCGTTCGGTGATCTGCCGGTACGGCACCAGGGCCAGCGTCCGTGCCCCGGGGGTGCCCGGCGTCAGCGGGATGTCCGCGAGCCGCTCGACGGTGTCGACCGGGCCGGTGAACAGCTCGAGTTCGTCCGCGCCGTCGCGGCGCAGCAGCGCGAAGGGGCCAGGGTCGACGCCGTCGGCGACGGCGGCGAGCAGGTCGGTCAGGTGGGTCATCGGAGTCTCCGTCGAGCCGGGCGCCGCAGTCGGGGCGGGCTCTCCGGACGGGAGATCCGGGCGACCGCCTCGATGGCGGCCGCGTGGATGGAGCTACGCGCGGAAGTGGGCCGCCGGGTTGGCGGGCCACCAGCAGGTCAGACGCGCGAGCATACGATCCACCCTACGCCCCCCGGCGCCCACCTGACACCGGGTAACTTGACCGGCGATGAACATTCTCGCGCTCGACCTGGGCACCTCCTCGGTACGCGGGCTGGTGCTGGACGCGGACACCCGACCGTTGCCCGGCGCCCTGGCCCGGCGCAAGATCGACCTTGCCATCGGCGACGACGGCACCGGCACGCTGTCCGGTCCCGGCTATCTCGCCTCCCTGGTCGACTGCCTGGACGAGCTGGCCGACGCGGGGCACCTGCACGAGGTCGACCTGGTGGCGGTCTCCGCCCAGTGGCACTCGGTGCTCCCACTCGACCGCGACGGCGAACCGCTCGGCCCGGTGATCACCTGGCTGGACACCCGGCCCGCGCCGGTCGGCGGCACGGCGGGGCCGAGCGACCCGGACGGTTTCCACCAGCGCACCGGCTGCTGGTGGCACCGCTCGTACTGGTCGATGCGGTTGCCCTGGTTGCGCGAACGGTCGGGCACACCGATCGCCCGGTTCGTCGGCCTGCCCGAGTACGTGCTGGGCGAGCTGCTCGAGTCGGCGCCCATGTCGATTTCCCAGGCATCCGGGACCGGTCTGCTGGATCTGAGCACCCTGCGTTGGGACGAGGAGGCGCTGACGTTGGCCGGGGCGCGGCCGCAGGACCTGCCGCCCCTCGGTGAGCTGGACTGGCACGGCCGGCTCCGGGCCGAGAAGGCCCGCCGTTGGCCGCAGCTGGCGCGGGCCCGGTGGTCGCCGCCGGTGGGTGACGGCGGGGCGTCGAATGTCGGCTCGGGCTGCGTCGACCCGAGCCGGGCCGCGGTCACCGTCGGCACCTCCGCCGCCGTACGGCTGATGCAGCGGATCCCGGCCGGCGAACCGATGCCTCGGCTCCCCGAGCGGCTGTGGCGTTACCGGGTCGACCACGACCACGTGGTGACCGGTGCGGCGTACGCCAGTGGGGGCAACCTGTTCGCCTGGGCGGACCGGGAGTTGCGGTTGCCCCAGGGGGCGGAGCTGGACGCGGCGCTGGCGCTGGTGCCGGCGGGCGGTGGCCGACCGGCCGACCCCCGCTTCGGTGGCGACCGGCCGCCCGGCCTGGCGCCGGCGGGCACCGGCCGGCTCGGTGGCCTCAGCTTCAGCACCACCTCCGTGGACATTCTGGCCGGGCTGATGCAGGGGCTGTGTGAGCTGGTCGCCGAGGATCTCGCGGTGCTGGAGTCCACGATCGACAAGCCGGTCGGCGTGGTGCTGGGTGGGGGCGCGGTGGCAGCCTCCATGTGGTGGCGGCAGGCCTTCGCCGCCGCGCTCGCACCGCGACCGGTGTCGCACCAACGCAACCCGGAGATCGGCGCCACCGGCGCGGCACTGGTGGCGCTGGGTCGGTTCGGTGACGCGGTCGACCTCGCCGACATCGGCCGGACGGACGAGCTGGTTCTGCCGACCACGGCAGGACGTCCCCACCCGCAGTATCCTTCCTGAACCTCCGCGTCGCCCGGGCCGTTGACAGCGCTCCCGAGCCTGGTTGGATGGACTGCGCTCCCCGGACCGCGGTGGACGCGGTAGGACGGAGGAGGCAGGGTGGCGGCAGGTCCCGACCCGGCGAACGGCGCGGTGTCGAACCACCGTCGGCGCCGCTTCGACGTCCGAGTCGTCCCGCATCGACGCCGGTCACCGTTCCGGCTGCGGGACTGGCGGATGAGCACGAAACTCGCCACCGTGCTGATGGTGCCGTCGATGGCGTTCCTGGTGCTCGCGGGCGTGCAGACGAGCGCGCTGGTCGGGCGGACGACGGCGTTGAACGACTTCTCCCGTCAGGTCGGCATCGGCCGGCAGATCACCGCGGTGGTGCACCAGCTCCAGCAGGAACGCGACCGCTCGGCGGGGGAGCTGGGCGGGCTGCGCAGGGGCGGCGACCGGGAGACCGCGGCGACCGACCTGAAGCCGTTGCAGGCGGCCACCGACCGGGCCATCGTGGACCTGCGCCGGGCCGCCGAGCCCCTCGCGGACGCCGACGCGTCCTGGCGGGTCGCCTTCTCCGAGGCGCTGGAGGCGTACGACCAGGTGGTCGACATCCGGCCGGCGATCCCGCCGGCGGTGCTCAGCAGCGACACCATCCTCAGCAACTATCACCGGGCCGTCGGCGCGATGATCGACCTGCTCGCCGAGCCGACGCCCGGGCAGGACCAACCCGCGTTGAACGACGCGGTGCTGCGCTACGTGCAGCTGGCCCGGGTCAAGGAGCTCTCCTCCCGGGTGCGGGCCCAGCTCTACGGCGCCGCCCGCGCCGGTGCGTACGGCACCGAGGACCGGGTGCTCCTCGCCGATCTGCGCGCACAGCAGTTGACCGCGCTCGGCGCGTTCCGGGTGGCCGCGACCACCGACCAGATCCGTCGGTACGACGAGACCACCGTGGCCCCGATGTTCCTGACCGCCGTGCAACTGGAGGAACGCAGCCTGACGACCGGCGACGCGTCGCCAGAGGTGCTGCCGTCGGAGCAGTGGTGGGTGGCGAGCCAGCAGCGCCAGGAGTTGCTGCGGCAGCTGGAGGCGGGCGTGCTGGACGACGCCGTGCGGCAGGCCGACGACGCCAGCAACGGTCAGCTGCGAGCTACCCTGCTGGTGGTCGGCGGGGTCGTCGCGGTGCTGCTGGTCGCCCTGCTGATCTCGTTGCTCGTCGGGCGGTCGGTCGCCCGGTCGATGCGGATGCTGCGTAGCCAGGCGCTGCGAATCGCGCAGGTCGAGTTGCCGGATGCACTGGACCGTCTGAAGACAGTCACCGGCGGTGTGCCCGGCATCGAGGTCGCGCCGGCGGTGGTCCGCTCGCTCGACGAGATCGGTGAGCTGGCCGAGGCGTTCGTGGCGGTGCACCGCAGCGCGGTCACCGTCGCCGTCGAGCAGGCGCTCATGCGGCGCAACGTCAACGCGATGTTCGTCAACCTGGCCCGGCGTAGCCAGGTGTTGGTGGAGCGACAACTGGAGCTGCTGGACGACCTGGAGCGTGAGGAGAGCGACCCGGACCAGTTGGAGAACCTGTTCAAGCTCGACCACCTGGCTGCCCGTATGCGCCGTAACGACGAGAGTCTGCTGGTGCTCGCCGGCACCGACTCCACCCGTCGGTGGAATCGGCCGGTCGGCCTCGGGGCGGTGCTGCTGGCCGCCGCCGCGGAGATCGAGCAGTACCAGCGGGTCCGCATCGAGTCGGTGGCCGACGTGTACGTGGTGGGGCACGCCGTCGGCGAGCTGGTGCACCTGTTGGCCGAGCTGCTGGAGAACGCCACGGCTTTCTCCCGCCCGGACACCGTCGTGGTGGTGACGGCCAGGGTCGAGGCCGCGACCCCGCTGATCGAGATCGCCGACCGTGGTCTGGGCATGAGCCCGGCCGCGCTGGTCGAGGCGAACGCCGTGCTGGCCAGCCCTCCGGCCGCGGACGTCGCGGCGGTGGAGCGGATGGGTCTGTTCGTGGTCAGCCACCTGGCTTCCCGGCTGGGTCTACGCGTGCGGCTCGACGGGGGCGAGAACGGCCTGGTCGCCCGGCTCGCGTTGCCCGTGGAGTTGCTGGCGCCGGCGGGAGCGGTGGAGCTGGATCCGCCCGCGCCGGCACGGATGCTGGCGACGAGCGCCGCTCGGGGAGTGGTCCCGAACCCCGGGATCACCCGGGGGGCCGCTGCCCCGGGGTCGGGCATCGGCGCACGGGACATGCCGGTGGCCGGCCGGCCCCCGGGCGTCGCCGTGCCGCGCCAGGCACGTCCGGTGCCGGTGCGCGCCGAGGACGTGTTGACCCCTGCGGCGGCCGGCGACGACGGTGGAGGCTGGTGGTCGCGGCAGGGCCCGTCGGCGCCGGCGGTGCCCGCGCCGGCGGTGCCGCCGGCAGTGCCGGTGACCGGTGGCACCAATGAGCGAGGGTTGCCGATGCGGGTGCCGATGGCGCAGTTGAGCGCGGTCACCCGTCCGGCACAACCGATGTCGGCGCCGAACCGCGCCGATCCGGACCCGGAGGCGGTCGGCGGCATGCTTTCCCGGCTCTACAGCGGGGTGCGGCGAGCCGAGGCCGAGGACACCACCGAGATACCCGTGCCGCCGTCCGGGGGGCACGACGAAGGGGGACGACGACAGTGACGACGTTGAGCCAGGAGGCGCGTGACCTGAGCTGGCTGGTGAGCGCGTTCGCGGAGCGGGTGCCGGGTGTGGCGCACGCGGTGGTGGTCTCCTCCGACGGGCTGCTGGTGGCGATCTCCGACCACCTGCCCCGCGACAACGCGGACAAGCTCGCGGCGGTGACCTCCGGGCTGATGAGCATCACCGCGGGCGCGGCCCAGATGTTCGACGGCGATGTCGTCAAGCAGACGGTGGTCGAGATGGGTCGCGGCTACTTCCTGGTGATGCAGGTACGCGACGGTTCGATCCTGGCCACGCTGGCCGCCGGTGACGCGGACATCGGCGTGGTGGGCTACGAGATGGCCCGGCTGGCCAAGCAGGCGGGGGAGATGCTCACCCCCGCGTTGCGGGCGGAGTTGCAGCAGGCTCTGCCCCGCTGACCGGCCGAGTCCCGGACGGTCGCCGGCTCACCAGAGCCGAGCCGTCCGGGCCCGGCCGTCCGGGTGGCGGCCCGTTCAGAAGCCGCCGTCGGTGATGACGGAGCGGTACCAGGCGGCGCTGCTCTTGAGCACCCGCCGCTGGGTCGGGTAGTCCACGTAGACCAGTCCCCAGCGCTGGTCGTATCCCGCGTCCCACTCGAAGTTGTCCAGCAGTGACCAGACGTGGAAGCTCTCCAGCGGCACCCCGGCGGCGATGGCCTGGTGCACGGCGGTGAGGTGGTCGCGCAGGAAACTGATCCGACCCGCGTCGTGGACGGTGTCGTCCGCGGCCAGGGTGTCCGGTGTGGGCAGCCCGTTCTCGGTGATGGTGAGTGGGATCGGGCCGTAGTCGCGGGTGACCCGGGTCAGCAGGTCGTACAACCCCTGGGGGTAGATCTGCTGCCACTCGGCCTCGGAGGTCGTCCAGCGTCGCTCGGTGCCGCTGTCGGCGGTGACGTAGATCGGCGTGTAGTACTGCACGGCCAGCAGGTCGATCGGCGCGGAGATGATCGCCAGGTCGCCGTCGCGGACGCCCTGGACCATCCGGCTCTGCGGACCGAGGTCGGCCAGCAGATCCTCCGGGTAGCTGCCCCGGAGCAGGGAGTCCAGGTAGAGGCGGTTCTCGTAGCTGTCGTAGAGGCGGGCGGCCGCGGCAGCCTGCGGGGAGTCGTCGGCGGGGTAGCAGGGGTGCAGGTTGAGTGCGGGGCCGATCCGGCCGTCGCTGCCGCTGGCCCGCAGCGCGCCGACGGCGAGCCCGTGCGCGAGCTGCAGGTGGTGGGCGACCAGGTAGGCGGCGTCCGGGTCCTGCCGGCCGGGGGCGTGGTGGCCGGTGAGGTAGCCGTTCTGCACCACGGTCTTGGGTTCGTTGATGGTGAGCCAGGCCGGTACCCGATCGCCGAGGGCGCGGAAGACCAGGTCGGCGTAGTCGGCGAAGCGGTAGGCGGTGTCGCGTGACTCCCAGCCGTCGGCGTCCTGCAGCGCCTGCGGGAGGTCCCAGTGGAACAGGGTGGCCATCGGGGCGATCCCGCGTTCGTGCAGGCCGTCGAGGAGCCGGCGGTAGAAGTCGAGCCCGCGCTGGTTGGGCGCGCCGGTGCCGTCGGGCTGGATTCGTGGCCAGGAGATGGAGAAGCGGTAGCTGCGCAACCCGAGGTCGCGCATGAGGTCGAGGTCCTCGGCGTACCGGTGGTAGTGGTCGGCGGCCACGTCGCCGGTGTCGCCGTTGCGGGTGCGCCCTGGGACGCGGCTGAAGGTGTCCCAGACGGACTCGCCGCGCCCGTCCTCCTTGGCGGCGCCTTCGATCTGGTACGCGGAGGTCGCCGCGCCCCAGCCGAAGTTGTCGGGGAAGCGTAGCGGGCCGGCGGGCCCAGTAGGTATCGACATGGATTCTCCTCGTGGATACGGGGCCACCGCCGAGATTCGGGAGCGCTCCCAGGATAGGCCAGGAGTGGCCGGCCCGGTCAGCTGGCCGTCATGGCGGCCGGCGATGGCGGGTCGAGGCGGTTGGGGGCCCCGGACAGCGAACAAGGCCGCCGGGCGGCGCGGCGCGCCTGTCCCGTCGGCCTCTTTTCCCATCGTGTACGGGGGTTTAGTGTGGGGACGGGGGAGGGCAACCCCCGTCCCCACCGTAACTGCACACACACGGGCGGAATTTGGGTCCTGCCGTGCGTGTCGCGCGGGAGCCGGGCCACGCGAGTGGCTCTGGTTCCACCTCCCTCCGTATGGCGGGACGATGGCTGACGACGGCGTCCGGGCTGGCCCGTCGTCAGCCCTCGGGCTGGTTCACCGGGTCTGTCAGAGACGGCCCCGGTGATCTTCTTGTTGGAACCTTGTCGATGGAAGCGCTCCCATCGACCGATGTTGCGACTGTAACGCCCGTCACGCCTTTGTGAAAGACCCAAAACGAGATCGAAACAAGGAGCCGATCCGGTGCCGCGCGCGCTTGTTGTGGGAGCGCTTCCATGGCAGACTGTCGATTCGACGCGACAGGAGCCACATCGCGTGAGCGCGGGTCCACCGAGGGCAGCCGGCAGCACAACGTCCGGTCACGGTCACCCGATCGCAGCCGGCGGGACCCCCTCCCGTGCGGGCCGCACCGCCCTACCCCGGCCGGGCCCGGGGGAGACCACCTTCCCGGCGCCTCGAATCTCCCGCGGACCACCACCCTCGCGGGCAGGCGCCTCGCCGGGGACCGTCCCGGCCTGGTCCGAGGAGACACCGCGCACATGAGACAACTGGCACGACGCCGTCGAGTGGCGATGATCGCCGCCGCCGTGCTCGCCATCGGCGGGGTGACCCTGCCCGCCGGCGCCGCACAGGCCGCACCCGCCTGCGACGTGGTCTACGCGACCAACGACTGGAACACCGGCTTCACCGCGAACGTCACCATCAAGAACCTGGGTGACCCGGTCAGCAGCTGGACGCTCAAGTGGACCTTCCCGAACAGCAGCCAGCGGGTCACCCAGGGCTGGTCGGCCAAGTTCAGCCAGTCCGGCAGTGAGGTCACCGCGACCAACGAATCGTGGAACGGCAACCTTGGCACCGGGGCCTCCACCACCATCGGCTTCAACGGCACCCACTCGGGCAGCAACCCGAAGCCCACCTCGTTCACCCTCAACGGCACCGCCTGCAACGGCACCCCGGCCAACCAGCCGCCGACGGTCTCTCTCGGCCTGCCGACCGGGCCGTTCACCGCGCCGGCCGACGTGCCGCTGACCGCCACCGCCAGCGACCCGGACGGGACGATCAGCAAGGTCGAGTTCTACCGCAACGGCCTGCTGATCAACACCGACACCTCCGCGCCGTACGCCTACACCCAGGAGGACCTGCCAGCCGGCAGCTACACCGTCCAGGCCAGGGCGTACGACAACGCCAACGGCATCGGGGTCGACGAGAAGGCGTTCACGGTCACCGCCGCGAGCGGCCCGACGCTGGTCGCCACGCCGTCCGCGGTGAGCGTCACCGAGGGTGGCACCTCCACCTTCAACCTGAAGCTCAGCGCCGCGCCGACGGCCAACGTGCCGGTCACACTCACCCGCACCGGCGACACCGACGTCACGGTCTCGCCGGCCACCGCCACGCTGACCCCGAGCAACTGGAACACCGGGGTCACCGTCACGGTCGCGGCGGCGGAGGACACCGACACCGCCGGCGGCGCCGCCACCATCACCGCCTCCGCCAGCGGTCTCGCCTCGCTGGCGGTCACCGCCACCGAGATCGACAACGACACCCCCGGCGGCGACAACGCCTACATAGCGAAGTTCCTCGAGCAGTACGGCAAGATCAAGAACTCGGGTTACTTCAGCCCCGAGGGCGTGCCGTACCACTCGGTCGAGACGCTGATCGTCGAGGCGCCCGACCACGGCCACGAGACCACCTCGGAGGCGTTCAGCTTCTGGCTCTGGCTGGAGGCGAACTACGGGCGGGTCACCCAGAACTGGGCCCCGTTCAACAACGCCTGGACCGTGATGGAGAAGTACATCATCCCGACGCACGCCGACCAGCCGACCGCAGGCTCCGCCGGCACCCCGCAGTACGCCGCGGAGTACAACCTGCCCAGCCAGTACCCCTCGGCGCTGAACCCGAACATTGCCGTCGGGCAGGACCCGCTCCGCTCGGAGTTGCAGTCCACCTACGGCACCGGCGACATCTACGGCATGCACTGGTTGCTGGACGTCGACAACACCTACGGCTTCGGCCGCTGCGGTGACGGCACCAGCAAGCCGACGTACATCAACACCTTCCAGCGGGGCACCCAGGAGTCCGTGTGGGAGACCGTCCCGCAGCCGTCCTGCGACACCTTCGCCCACGGCGGTCAGTACGGCTACCTCGACCTGTTCGTCAAGGACACCGGCGCCCCCGCCAAGCAGTGGAAGTACACCAACGCCCCGGACGCCGACGCCCGCGCCGTGCAGGCCGCCTACTGGGCGCTGACCTGGGCCAAGGCGCAGAACAAGCAGGCCGACGTCGCCGCCACCGTGGCCAAGGCCGCCAAGATGGGTGACTACCTGCGGTACGCGATGTTCGACAAGTACTTCAAGAAGATCGGCAACTGCGTCGGGGCCAGCACCTGCCCCGCCGGCAGCGGCAAGGACTCGGCGCACTACCTCCTGTCCTGGTACTACGCCTGGGGTGGCGCGTACGACGCCAGCCAGAACTGGTCCTGGCGGATCGGCTCCAGCCACAACCACTTCGGCTACCAGAACCCGTTCGCGGCCTGGGCGCTGACCAACACCCCGGAGCTCAAGCCGCAGTCGTCGACCGCGGTCGCCGACTGGACCAAGAGCTTCGAACGGCAGCTGGAGTTCTACACCTGGCTGCAGTCCTCCGAGGGTGGCATCGCCGGCGGCGCCACCAACAGCTGGGACGGCAGCTACGCCCAGCCGCCGTCCGGCACCAGCACCTTCTACGGCATGTTCTACGACGTCGACCCGGTCTACAACGACCCGCCGTCGAACCAGTGGTTCGGCATGCAGGCCTGGTCGATGCAGCGGATCGCCGAGCTGTACCTGCAGACCGGCAACGCGAAGGCCAAGGCGCTGCTGGACAAGTGGGTGCCCTGGGCGATCGCCAACACCACCCTCGGCACCAACTGGTCGATCCCGTCGGACATGGCGTGGACCGGGCAGCCGACCACCTGGAACCCGTCCAGCCCGCAGCCCAACACCAACCTGCACGTCACGGTGACCACCAAGGGCCAGGACGTCGGCGTCACCGCCGCCTACGCCCGGACCCTGATCGCGTACGCGGCCAAGTCGGGCAACGTGGCGGCCAAGGACACCGCCAAGGGGCTGCTCGACGCGCTCTCCGCCGCCAGTGACGCCACGGGTGTCTCCACCACCGAGAAGCGTGGCGACTACCGGCGCTTCGACGACGTCTACAACGCGTCCACCGGGCAGGGCCTCTACGTCCCGTCCGGCTGGACCGGGGAGATGCCGAACGGCGACGCCATCGCCGCCGGCAAGAGCTTCCTCGACATCCGGTCCTTCTACAAGAACGACCCGGACTGGCCCAAGGTGCAGGCGTACCTGGACGGTGGTGCGGAGCCCAGCTTCAACTACCACCGGTTCTGGGCACAGGCGGACGTCGCCATGGCGTACGCCGACTACGGCAGCCTGTTCCCGAACGGCTGACAGCGACCCGGGGTGGGTGGCGTGGACCGCCCACCCCGGGGTCCGACCCGGGTCCGGGGAACGACGGACCTTGGTCGGCGGACGGCCTGACACCCACGGTCAGGCCGGGGTGGGCCAGCCATCTGGCCGACGCAGCGGATCGGCTGGCCCACCCCACCGCCCGGACTAGAGCCAACCGCGAAAAAGCCCAGAAATTCGGGCCGTCACGGGATCACGCCGAAGTCCGCGACGGAGTAACGTACGTCACCGGAGAGGCCGCTCCCCCCGTGGCGGCCTCTCCACTTTTTTGCCCGCCACCGCCCGCCACGACCCGGATTCGCCCCGGGGTCAGCGAGGCGGTGCGGCCGGGTCGTCAAGGACCGGATGACGCAGACCCGGGTGCCCGGCCGGCAACGACCGCCGCAGCACCACCCAGCTCAGTGCCAGCGCCGCGGCGACCAGCGGCCAGGTCAGCGCCACCCGGGCCACCACCAGCGCGAGCACCTGCCCACTGAGGTACAGCGGCACGAACACCGCGAGCCGCACCAGGTAGGTCGCCGTCCACACCCAACTGGCCCGGCCGTACCCGCGTCTCAGCGCCCGGTCCCGCCGCCACCGGGTGCGCTGGCCCAGCACCGCGCCGACCAACACACCGAGCAGCGGCCAGCGCACCACGATGCTGACCGTCCAGGCGAGTGCGCTGGCCGCGTTGGAGAGCACCTGAATGAGAAAGAAATCCTCGGCCCGGCCGGTCCGCACCGCGATCAACGCCGCGACGCAGACGGCCAGCAGGCCGATCAGCACCGAGCGCGGTCGATCACCCCGGAACAGCCGTACGCCGGCCACCGCCGCGCCCACGGCCAGCGCCGCGCCGACCCCGCCCCAGAGCGACTCGCCGCCTAGCAGCCAACCGGCCGCGAACGCCAGCGGCGGCAGAGTGGCGTCGATGGCGCCGCCCCGCCCGCCCAGCAGCTCCGCCAGGGAGTCGGCCCGCGCCGGCTCTCCTGGCGCCGGCTCGGCACCCACCCGCTGGTCCGGGCCGGGTGCGGCCTGACCGCTGTCGCGCTCCGGGATTCCGCCCACCACCGCCTCCTCGCCTCTGGCACAACCTAACCGTTGACGGGCGGCGGGCCACCGGTCGACAGGGCACCACCGGCCGCTACGGTGTGCGGATGCGCGCGACGGCACGGGGTTGGACCGCGGTCTGGTTGGTCGTACTGGCCCTCGTCCAGGCGGCCGCCTTCGTCGCCGTGTGGCGGGTGGCCGTGCACACCGAGATCGGCCAGTGGGTGGACACCGTGGCGCTCACCGGCAACCGGATCGGGCAGGACACCATCGACGGCCCGGTCAACCGGCTCCTCAACGCGATGTCGGTGGTCTCCCTGCTGGCCGCCACCGCGATGATCGGGTTCATCGCGCTGATCCGGGGACGGATCGCCCTGGCCATCACCGCGACCCTGCTGATCGCCGGAGCGAACCTCTCGACCCAGTTGCTGAAGCACGGCCTGGGCCGGCCCGACTACGGCCTCGACCCGGAGCGCCTCGCGGTGGGCAACAGCCTGCCCAGCGGGCACACCACGGTGGCCGCGTCGGTGGCGGTCGCGCTCGTGCTCGTGCTGCCGGCCAAGGTGCGGGCGGTCGGTGCCTTCCTCGCCGCCGGCTATGCCGCCGTCGCCGGAGTGGCCACCCTCTCCGCCGGCTGGCACCGGCCCAGCGACGCGGTCGCCGCGTACCTGGTGGTGGGTGTCTGGGCGGCGATGGCCGGGCTGCTCCTGCTGATCAACCAGCGGGAGCAGGCCGAGGTCGCGCCCGGCGACGCGCACCGCATCGCGGCGCTGGTGCTCGGGGTGGGCGGTGTGCTCGCCCTGGTCGCCTGCGGACTGGCACTGGCCTGGCTGGTCGACCTGCGCGACACCGGACCGGATGACCTCACCCGCCGACCACTGTTCGTCGGGTACGCGGGCAGCGCCGCCGGCATCGCCGGCACGATGGCGGTGGTGATGGCGTTGGTGCTCACCGTCGTACACCGGCTGGTGCCTCGGGTGAAGGGCTGAGCGGGCCGGTGGACCCCGTCCGCGTGGCGTTCTCCGCCGAGTGCGCGCTGCTCACCGAGATCCTTGCCGAGTTGGTCGACGCCGACCTCGACCGACCCACCGACTGCCCGCCGTGGACCGTCCAGGAGTTGATCGCGCACGTACGTACCGGAGTGGGCCGGCTGGCCGACATGCTCGCCGCGCCGGCCCCGCCGCACGCGGAGGTGGACGCCGCCGGCTACTTCGGCGGGGCGAAGTTCACCGCGCAGGTGGACGCCGACCGGATCGCCGGCGGCCGACGCGACGCGCTACAGGTGGACCGGGCCGCGCTGGCGACCGAGTTGGAGCGGGCCTGGCGGGCCACCGACGCGGCGGTCGCCGCCGCGCCGACCGATTGGGTGGTACGGACCCGACACGGCGACGCGATGCTCCTTACCGAGTTCCTGCGGACCCGCGTCGTCGAGGTGGGTGTGCACGGTCTGGACCTGGCCGCCGCGCTGGGCCGACCCCCATGGCTCACCCCACAGGCGGCCACCGTGATCGCCGACCTGCTCACTGGCGGGACACCGACACCGGCCGCGCTGCGCTGGGACGAGCTGACCCTGATCCGCAAGACCACCGGCCGGGCGGCGCTGACCGCCCCGGAAAAGGCCGCGATCGACGCCGCCAGCTTCCGCTGGCTGGCCTTCGGCCGCTGACCCTGCACCGGGCCGGCACCGACCGTCGCCGGCGCCGGCCTGGGTGGGTCAGCTCGCGAGACGGGGTGCGGGGACGTGCGGCGCGACGCCGCGCAGATGCGTCAACACCACCGGGTCGATCCGCCCCGGCACGAGCCGCTCCTCCAGGTTCTCCAGCCCGGCCCAGGAGATCAACGCCGCCTCCGTGCCGTCGTCCGCCACGGAATGACCCAGCGCGCTGAGCAACGCCGCAACCTCGTCGGCGACCGCGCCGCTCAGGTCGAGCAGGGTGGCCGGGTCGGGCCGGCTGAACAGCATGGTGTGCACCGCGAGCAGTCGACTCAGCTCGGCGACCGGTTCCGGGTGGTCGTCCACCCGAAGGTCGACCAGCACGTCGCTGCCGCCGGCGTACCCTCCGCCGCGCTCGACCACCAGCAGGCCGGCGCTTTGCCGGCCCCGCCGGTCGCCGCCGGCCTCGTCGCCCGCGCGCAACGCGGCGACGAGGCGCTCGGCGAACGGCAGCGCCGACCCTGCCAACCAGGCATCACCCAGGGCGTCGACGACCTCCGGGCCGGTGAGCACGTTGCCCTGCGCGGCCCAGCCGTCGCCGGTCCGCCCGCCCGCCCACGGATGGCAGGCCGGCCCGGTCCAACTGGCGCCCGAACCGCTGACTCCCACGACGCCGAGCTGGCGGTGCTCCCGCTCCGGGTCGGCGGCGATCAGCCCGGCCACCACGTCGGCGGCGGCCACACCGGTGCGCAGCAGGGTGAGGCCCTGCGGGCGATAGGCGAGGTTGACGTGCGCCTGGGTGGCCAGAGCGCCGACCTCGGCGGCGGCGGCCGGCACCAGCGCACCGGCGGCGAGGAACTTACTGGCGACGGCGACGCCGTGCAGGCGGCCGTCGGCGGAGCGGGCGACGAGCGAGAAGGTCACCCGCCGAGCCTATCCGGCCGTGTCGGCACGACATCGTCGTACTCGAATGGCTCAGAAGGGTGGCGCGGCGGCCTCCGGGGGAGCACCGTGCGCCCGGCGGACGTCGGCGACCGCGACCGCGGCCAACACCACCACCCCGACGGCGGTCGCGGCCACACCGGGCAGGGCGAGCAGCGGTACGGCTGCCGCCGCCAGCACCAGGACGGCGATCCACCGCGACGGGGAGACCCGCGCGAACACCTCGTACTCGAAGCGGGCCCGGCCAAGCAGGAACAGTGCCGGCCCGCCGAGCACCATGGCCAGCCACGGCCCCGGGATCTCCTTCAGCGGATGCTCGATGATCAGCTCGTAACCGACCGCGGTGGCCGCGAGGCCCACCACCATCACCAGGTGGGTGTCGGCAGCCGAGCGGCCGATGTTGGCGGGATGCCGGGCCTTCACGACCGCCTCGCCCAGGATCTGACCGGCGCGCTGGACGTAGATCCGCCACAGCATGATCGAGGTGGCCACCGCGAGCCCGAACGCCCACGCGTGCCCCGACCCGTACGGCTCGGCGCTGTACGCGAAACCCGCCACCAGGATCGTCTCGCCCAGCGCGACGAGGAAGAACTGCTGGTACCGCTCGGCCAGGTGCTCCCCGGCGATCTCCCACTTCGAGACCGTCGACCGGCCCAGACCCGGGACCGGCCAACCGAAGCGGGCGGCCCCGTACTCGAGGATCAGCGCCGCTGTCCAGAGCGACACCTGCCCATCCGTGGGCAGCGTCGCCCCGCCGATCCAGAGCACCCCGCTGACGGCGAACACCACCGCCATGCGCACCTTCAACCGGCGGTACGGGTGCGGGCCGAGCGCGACGGCCAGGATCAGCGGCCGGGACACCTGCGTGACGACGTACGCCACCGCGAACATCAGCCCGGTCGCGCTGAACGCTCGGGGGATCGCCACTCCCATCAGCATGCTGCCCACCAGCGCGATGATCACCACGGCCTGCAACGCCAGCCGGTGCGGGTCGTAGCGGCTGGTCGTCCACGCGGTGCCCTGCCAGACCGCCCAGAGCGCCAGCAACAGCAGCAGAGTCTTGCCGCTGCTGGTGATGGCGGCCCCGACCTGCCCCATGGCGCCTTCGTGGGTCAGCTCCTCGAACGCGCGCGCCGAGATCCGGGTGAGCGCGAAGACGAAGACCAGGTCGAAGAAGAGTTCCAGGAAGGTGGCCCGGCCGGGAGGGGACGACGCGGCGAACGGCTCCAGGCGTCCCGCTGCCCTGGAACCCATGGTCAGCGACCCGCGCCGTCGGTCCGGTCCACCCCGAAGTCGTAGCACCCCCGGTGGGGCGGACGGCCGGAAACCGGCGATTCTGCCCAGTCCGGGGATCTTGCTCGCGTGCCCCGTCAACGGGCACGATCGATCGGTGACGAATCGATGGGGCATGACGGTACCGCTGGGTGGCCTCGCACTGACCGACCATGACGCCGGATACGCGGCCCTCGACCGGGCCGGGTTCACCGACGTCTGGTCGTCCGAGGTCGCCGGGACCGACGCGTTCACCCCGCTGGCGCTCGCCGCGGCGTGGCAGCCCCGGCTGCGGCTGGGCACCGCGATCACGCCGGTCTTCACCCGGGGCCCCGGGCTGCTGGCGATGAGCGCGGCGGCGTTGGCCGAGGCCGCGCCGGGCCGGTTCTCGCTCGGGATCGGCGCGTCCTCCCCGGTGCTCGTGCAGGACTGGAACTCCGTGCCGTTCGACGAGCCGTTCCGGCGGACCCGCGACATGCTGCGCTTTCTGCGCGCCGCGCTGAGCGGCGAGACCGTCGACGAGGCCTACGACACATTCACCGTGCGCCGGTTCACGCTGGAACGACCACCAGCGGTGCCGCCGCCGATCCTGCTCGCCGCCCTGCGCCCGGGGATGCTCCGGCTGGCCGCCGCGGAGGCCGACGGGGTCATCCTCAACTGGCTCAGCGCCGACGACGTACCGCGCGCCCTCGCCGAGCTAAGTGACCGGCGCGCCGGCTTCGAGGTCGCCGCCCGGATCTTCGTCTGCCCCACCGAGGACACCACGTACGCCCGAGCGTTGGGCCGCCGGCTCATCACCAGCTACCTCACGGTCCCGGCATACGCCGAGTTCCACCGCTGGCTCGGCCGCGACAAGGTCCTTGCGCCGATGTGGGAGGCCTGGGCCGCCGGCGACCGGCGCGGCGCCAGCGCGGCGGTGCCCGACGACGTGGTCGACGCCCTGGTGCTGCACGGCTCACCGGAGCGGTGCCGTGCCGAGGTGCGCCGCTATGCCGACGCTGGCGTGGATGTGCCGGTGCTCGCGCTGCTGCCCACCCCGGAGGTCACCGCCGGCGGCGCGACCGCGCTGCTCACCCTCATCGCCCAACTGGGCGTCGACCCCGCAGGAGCGTCCGCGTGAACCTCACCGACCGGATCGTGGTCGTCACCGGCGGCGCCGGCGGCATCGGGGCCGCGCTGTCACGCCGCTTCGCCGCCGAAGGCGCCGCCGCCGTCGTGGTCGCCGACCTGAACGCCGAGGCGGCGGACGCGGTGGCCGAGGGCATCGGCCCGGTCGCGCACGCCATCGCACTCGACGTCACCGACGAGGAACAGGTGCGCGACCTGGTCGCCGACACCGAGGAGCGGTACGGCCGCATCGACCTGTTCTGCGCCAACGCGGGCGTGACCACCGGCGGGGGAGTGGAGGTCGACGACGCCGACTGGGACCGGGCGTGGCGGGTCAACGTGCTCGCCCACGTCTACTCGGCCCGGGCGGTGCTGCCCGGAATGCTCGCACGGGGCGGCGGCCACCTGCTGCACACGTGCTCGGCGGCGGGTGTGCTGACCGCCGTGGGCGACGCCGCGTACACGGCGACGAAGCACGCCTCGGTGGGGTTCGCCGAGTGGCTGGCCATCACCTACCGGGACCGGGGCATCCGGGTCAGCGCGCTCTGCCCGCAGGGGGTGGACACCCCGATGCTCGCCGACGGGATCGTCGAGGGACACCTCGGCGCCCGGGTGATCGCCGCATCCGGTGCGGTGCTCACCCCGGACCAGGTCGCCGACGCGGCCATCGCCGGACTGGCCGAGGAGCGTTTCCTGATCCTGCCGCACCCGGAGGTCGCCGACTACGCGCGTCGCCGCGCCGAGGACCCGGACGGCTGGCAGGCCGGGATGCGCAAACTCATCCGCCGGCTGACCACCTAACCCGCACGCATCCGGCGGGCGCGGCGCAGCGGGGCGGGGTGGACGGACCAGAGCAGGCGCCGCCACCAGGGGCGGGCGGAGCGCAGGTCGGCCACGTAGGCGGTGGCCACCTCGGCGGCACGGGCCGCCTGGTCGGCCGTCGCGCCGCCGGGTGCGAAGCCCACCTGATTGAGCAGGGCCGCCAACTCGTCGACGGCCGGGCTCACCGGCTCCGACGTGGTGCGGGCGTCGGCGAGGGCCGTGCGGGCGTGCCCGGCCACCTCGGTGGCCGCCAGGTCAGCACCGACCGGTCGACCGGCCAGCCGCAGCGCATCGGTGACCTCCCGCCAGGCGCCGGCGATGCGCTGATCGGGGTCACCCCGGACGAGCCGGGCGCGGGTGAGCGAGCGGCGCATCGCCAACAGGGTCAGCAACAGCGCCCCCACCAGCAGCAGCAGGCCGCCACTGCCCCCGGCGACCAGCACCGGGGTGGACACACCGCCACGGCTGGGCGGCCCCTCGGCGGCGGCGACCGGCTCCGGCGACGCGCTCGGCTCGGCGGTCGGTGCCGGCGCCTCCGACGGCGGCGGATCCTCCGGCGTCGGGCGGAAATCCTCCTCCACCGGCCTCGGCTCCTCGTTCGGGCGAGGCAGCGGGTCGAACGACACCCAACCCAACCCGTCGAAGAGCACCTCCGGCCAGGCGAACGCGTCACCGGCCAGCACCGGCCCCTGCCCGCGAGCCCGGAAACCCACCACCACCCGGGTCGGCAGCCCGGAAAGCCGGCCGAGCACCGCGAACGCCGCCGCGAACTGCTCCGACGTGCCCTCCTGCCCGCCGCCGTTACGAGGTCCGAAGAGGAAGAAACCCAGGTTCGGGTACGCGTGCCCGCTGGGCGCGTCCGCCACCACCCGGTAGTGCTCAGCCAGGAACTGCTCGATCGCCAGAGCCCGGGAATACGGGGCCCCGTTCTCCTCGGCGAGCTGTGCGGCCAGCTTGCGCATCGGGTCGGGCACCCCGTCGGCGACCCGCAGCACCCGGGCCACCTCCTCGCCGGCCGGCACGTTGGCCGTCGTCAACAGGTTCGAATCCGGGTGCTCCTCGGCGGAGGTCACCTCGTACCGCAGGCCCGGCGTCAACCCCTCCGGCCGGATCAACGTCCCGCTCGCCTGGTCGTACGCCACCCGCGCCCCGCTGACCTCCCGAGGTGTCGCCACGGCGGGCAGGAGCCGACCGCTCAGCTCCGCCACGGTGACCTGCTGGCGGACCGTCCGCACCGTGCTGTCGCGTGGCGTTGTGGCAGCCGGCAGGATCCGCCCGGCGTTGCGGTACGTCGCGCCGACCCGCCAGGTCACCCCGTCGTAGTCGCTGAGCACCGCCAACCGGACCCGAACGCCCGCGCCCGTGTCGTCCGCCGCCGGTTCGCCGTCGGTGGCCGGCCCGGTGCTCGGTGCGGTATCGCCGGCCTGGGCACCGGAGCGCTCCGTGCGCACATCGAGAAGTTTCTGCTCCGGATGCAACGCCCAGCCGGAGATCCGGATCAACGGGTTCTCGTCGAGCGTCTGCACCTGCGGTGGCTCCACGTACCGGCGCGGGTCCACCGGCCGGCCGTCGACCTGGTCGGCGACGACCGGGCCGAGCAGCGCGACCAGCCCGACCACCAGGGCCACCCCGAGCGCCGCGCTGGTAGCCAGCCGGAGCCGCACCGCCGCGCGTACCCGGGGGGCCAGATCTGCGGCCGGATCCCCGCCGGCCGGTGCCGTCCTGGCGGGCGCCGCCAGGCCGACCGCCGCGACCGTGACGAACGCCAACGTCGCCCCGACCGCCGGCGCGGCATTCGGACCGACCACGTAGAGAGCGGCGGCGTAGAGCCCCGCCGCCGGCAGGTAGCCCAACAGCACCCGGCCGGCGCGCAGCGCCACCTCCGCGCCGGCAAGCCCGGCCAGCCAGGCGGCGACAACGGGCACCAGCACCGTGTCCGGTGTGGGCTCCACCGGGATCATCGCGGTGAGCAGCCGGGGAATGCCGTTGCGGGCGGCGTCCGCGGTGATCTCCAGGAGGCCGCCCGGAATCTCGGCGTGGGCGGCGGCCAGCCGCAGCGACAAGAGTGTCCAGCCGGCCATCGCGGCAACCGACACCGGTGCCACCAGCCAGGACGGCAGCCGCCGGGCGGCCACGCTGACCAGCACCGAACCGACCGCCGCGCCGATGACCAGCCGGGTCAGCAGATCACCCGCGTACACCCGGCCGAGCACCACCCCGGCGAGCGCGGTCAACCCGATCAGCGCAAGCGGGACGACCGCCGCCCGCAGCACCCGCACGGCGCCCGTCACCACCGGCGTACCCCGTCCCACTCGGCGGCGAACTGCGCGCCGTCCGCCGCGTCGACGACCACCAGACCGGCCGCGCCCGGCGGCGTCGGCTCGGCCGCGCCGAACACCCCGACCACCACCGACGGGTACGCCCCGCGCAGCGCCCCGACGTGCCCCAGCTCGTCCCGGCCACCCGGCCCGGTCAGGAAGATCAGCGTGTCACCGAGCCGGTCCTGGCGCAGCCGGGTGGTTGCCGCGCGCACCGCGCCGTCGTCGCCCGACAGTGCGGCGGCGGCGAGCCGGTCCAGCGGTCCGAGAGCCGGCCCGACGTCCGCGTCCCCGCCGGGCGTCCCCGCCTCGGTTCCGTCGTCCGGCTGCGCGGCGACCAACAGCAACAACACCGGCAGGTCCGCGCGGTGCGCGGCGGTGACGATCGACGCCGCCGCCTCACAGGCCGACTCGAACGACTCCGCCACCCCACCCACCCGCTGCGGGTGCGCGGCGGCCCGGTTGTCCAGCAGGACGACCAGACGCGGCAGGCTGGTGTCCACGTTCTCCCGCACCATCAGCTCACCCACCCGGGCGCTGGTCCGCCAGTGCACCCGGCGCAGCTCGTCGCCGACCACGTACTCCCGCAGCGAGTCGAACGTGATCGACCCGTGGGGCACCCCGTCCACCCGGCCGTCGAGGCTGCGCCCCGAGCCGCGGGGCACCGCCGTCAGCGGATGGATGCGGGGGTGCACCCAGACCGGCACCGTCGTGCCGTACGGGCGGGCCAGCGCCACCAACCCCAGCGGGTCGCGGCGGGTCACCCGCAGCGGCCCGACCGGCACCACTCCGCGTCGATGGGTCGGCACGTCGTAGCGGACCTCGGTGTCCCGACCGGGCCGCAGACGCAACACCGGCACCGGCACGGTGCGTTCCCCGCACCGGTCCTCGGCCAGCAGGTTCGCCGACCGCAGCCGGCCGGTGTTGCGCACGGTCAACGTCATGCTCGCCGGCTCGCCGCGCGCCACCCGGTCCGGGTCGGCGCGGCGGGTCACCGTCAGCCGGGGCCGCCAGGCCGCGACCAGCGCCGCGTAGCCGACGGCCGCGCCGGCCGCCGCGCCAAGCAGCGTCAACTCGGGGTACGCGAACCGGAAACCCGCCGCCAGCAGCACGACGGCGGCGATGAGCAGCCCGACCCCGCGGGCGGTGATCCCCATGCCGCTGCTGCCGGTCAGCCCTGCACCGGAGCGGGCTGCCCCGACGGCAGGGGCACCGGCACCGAGGCGATGGCCTGGCGCAGCACCTCCGCGGCGGTCAACCCGCGCACCTGGGCGTCCGGGGTGAGCAGCAGCCGATGCGCGAACACCGCCTCGGCGAGCGCCTTCAGATCCTCCGGCATGATCCAGCCCCGCCCGTCGATCAGCGCGTACGCGCACGCGGCACGCGTCAACGCGATCACACCTCGGGGGCTGACCCCGACCCGCACCTGCGGGTGGGTGCGGGTGGCGGCGGCCAGCCGGACCGCGTACGCGTAGAGCGGCTCGGCGATGTGCACCCGGCGGGCCATCCGGACCATCTCCCCGACGGTGGCGGTGTCGGTGACCGGGGCGAGCGCCTCCGGGGAACGCACGGTCGCGCCGCGCAGCACCTCCACCTCGACCGCCTCGTCCGGATAGCCGACGGACAGCTTGACCAGGAAGCGGTCCAGCTGGGCCTCGGGCAACCGGTACGTGCCATCCATCTCGACCGGGTTCTGCGTGGCCACCACCAGGAACGGCGACGGCACCGGATGCCGGACCCCGTCCACGGTGACGGTGCGTTCCTCCATCACCTCCAGCAGCGCCGACTGGGTCTTCGGCGACGCCCGGTTGATCTCGTCGGCGATGACGATGTTGGCGAAGACCGGCCCCGGGTGGAACTCGAAATCCCTGCTCGCCTGGTTGAAGATGGTCACCCCGGACACGTCTGACGGGAGCAGGTCGGGCGTGAACTGGATGCGCCGCCACTCACCCTTCACCGTGGCGGCGATGGCCCGGGCGAGGGTCGTCTTACCGACCCCCGGCACATCCTCCAGCAGCACGTGACCCTGCGCGAAGAGCGCGGTCAGCGCCAACCGGACCACCTGCGGCTTGCCGAGCACCACCGCGTTGACGTTCTCGGCCAGCCGGGCGGCGAGGGCGGCGAAGCCCTGCACCTCCGGCTGGGTGAGCGGCTCGTGGGTGTTCACGGTCGGTGGTGCTCCTTGCCTGGTGTTTCAGCAGGTGGGCAGGGTGTTGATGTTGTCGCCGCCCTCCAGGTTGAGCCAGGCCCAAGGGATGTAGTTCTTGCCACCCCCGAAGTTGACCTGCACCCACCAGGTGCTGCGCTTCTGATTGTTGTAGATCCAGGAGTCGACGTCCTCACCGGCCTTCTTGCAGTACGCCATCAGCCGGGTGCCGGGCCTCGCCCAACCAGCCTGCTGGTCGTTGTCCTGCCGCGTAACCCTGAAGACCTCGTTACCGTTACGGCCGTCGACTTCGGCGTTGCAGTAGGTCCGCTGGTCGCCGTCCGGCCCGTTGTTGCAGGTCGCGATCCCGTACAGCGGAAGCGTTTCCTGCGCCTTCGTCGCCGTGCCGTTACCGGCCGCGTTGGTGGCCGTCACCGTGAGCGTGTACGCCGTGCCCGGCGCCAGGCCCGACATGGTGATGCTGGAGCACGCCCCGGCCTTCGCCGGCTCACCCGGTGTGCTCACCGAGCAGGTGGCCTGACCTCCGCCGGCGTCCACGGTGAACGTCACCGTCGCCGAGGTGGCCGTCGCCGACGAGCCGGTCACCGTGACCCGAGGTTCGGCGACCGTACGCGCGGTGGCGGTTGCCTCCGGGCCCGGCCCCGCCTCGTTGACAGCCTTCACCTTCACCGTGACGTTCTGGCCGTTGCCCAGCCCGGTGACGGTCGTGCGGGTGTCGGTCACCTCGCTGACGCGCCCGCCAACGTCCACCAGGTACTTCGTCACCGGGCGGCCGTTCGCCTCCGCCGGCGACCACTGCACCGTGACCGCACCCGGCTGGTTGGCGACCGTGCCGGCGCTCAGGTCGAGCGGCCGACCGGGCGCCGCGAAGGGCACCACCGTGTTGCTGACCGGCGACGCCGCCGACCCGGCGCCCTTGTCGTTGACCGCCACCACGGTGAACGCGTACTGGGTGCCGAACTCCAACTCACCGGCGGGCACCACCAGCTCGGTCTTCGTCGACTCGCCGGCCGGCGCGTTCGCCCCCGCCGAACTGGCCGTGACCGCGTACCTCGCGATCTTGTTGCCCTGCCCGTTCGCCGCCGGCCACTTCACCAGCACCGTGCCGTCGGGCCGCTCCTGGGCGGTGACACTGGCCGGCGGGTCGGGCACCGCGGCGGTCGGGGTCACCGGGTTGCTGTTGCGCGACGGACCGTCGCCCTTGGCGTTGACGGCGTGCACCGCGAACCGGTACGTCTCGCCGTTGGTCAGACCCTTGACCTCCACCGCACGCTGGTTGGCACCCACCTCCAGGCGCTGACCGGCGCCCTCCACCACGTACTTGATGATCTCGGCGCCGTTGGCGGCGGCCGGCCGCCAGCTCACCCGCGCCTGAGCGTTGCCGGCGGCGGCGGTGACGCTGCGCGGCGCGCTCGGCTTGCCCACCCGGGGCTTCTTCGGCGGAGGCGGCGGCGGGGCAACCGGCGGCGGGTCACCGCCGAGCACGTCATTGGCGTACTTGTTGACCTCGCGCACCTGGTGCTTGTCGTCCACCACCCGAGCGGTCGCCGCGTCCGGGGAGTTGATGAACAGGTGGTTCTCCCGTACTTCCAGCTCCAACGGCCCGTTCGCCCGCCCGCGGATGGTCTCGACGAGCTGCCCGCCCGCGTCGAAGGCGTAGATCGTGCCGGTGGCCTCGTCGGCGCAGTAGAACCGGTCCGCCCAGGCCACCGCCGGGCTGAGCCGGTCGCCCTCGCCCGGCACCGTGAACGCACGCTCCTCACCACCGTCACCCACCACCAGCACCCGCCGCTCGGCGGGCACGGTGACCGGGATCCGCTGCCCGCTGGTGCGCGCCGGCAGCGCCGCCGGACCGGACAGCTTCAACGGCGTCGGGTGAACCTCGCCCCGCTGCACCCGCACCAGCTTCCCAGCCGTGCGGTCGAGCACCGCCACACCGTCGTCCAGGGTGGAGACCACCAGCTCGTGGCTGGCCTCGGCGACGTCGTACGCCTCGACACGCTTCGGGCTGAGCCCTGCTCCGGCGGGCGCGGCCGAGGCCGGCGCGGACGGCAACGTGGCGGCGGTGATCGCCGAGACGGTGCCCTCGCTGGGCACCGCGATCCAGAGCCGACCCTTACCGTCGAAGGTGCCGCCGGTGATGCCCGGGGGATAACGCACCGGCTCGCCGACCGGGGTCAGCGACCGCGGGTCGAGCTGCCGCACGATGCCCTGCACGGCGTCGACGACGAACGCCGAATCCTCGTGCAGGGCGACACTCACACCCAGGCCAGGAGTGGTCTTGGTGGTCGCGCTGAGCTGCAGGGTGGCCAGGTCCAGTGAGCTGATCTGCCCCGTCTGCAGGTCACGCAGGATCAACAGCCGGTCGGTCTGGGCGATCTGCATCGGGTGCTGACGGGCATTGGGAATCTCGGTGCGGGTGTCCACCCGGGCGGTGACCCCGTTGACCCGGGCCAGCTCGCTGCGTGCCGTGCTCCAGAGCCAGGAACTCGCGTCGTAGTTCGCCACCGCGTTGTCGGCTGCGCCGAGCCCGAGGACGGTCAACCCCATGGCGGCCAGCAGCGCGGCCACCGTGCCAACAGTTACCAGCCCACCCCGAAGCCGGGACCGGGGGCGGGGGGCGTCGGTCCGTACGGCGTCGTCGATGTTGGCCACAGCCGGCTGCCTCCCCTGAGTCGTGGCAGGTGGCGCGCCTCGCGGCGACCCCTCCCCTGAGCCGGGTGCCATCATATGGCGCTGCTGGTGACGGGGGAACCCGCACCGTCACCCCTGTGGATACCGAGAGTGTGCGGTGTGGACGCCCAGCTCAGCTCGGTTCAGCTCCACTCGCCTCAGCTTGGCGTCGGTCGGGCCGAGGGCTCGCCGCTCGACGGGACGGTGCGCTGCCGAGCCGTACAGACCTGTGCCGAGGTCGCAAAGCTGTCGGTGGAGTAGACCGCCAACACCGTGAAGCAGTGATCCACCCGCGAGTTCAACCCGTTGACCGTGTAACTGGTCTTGCCCGGATCCACGGTGGCCATCACTCCCAGGGGCTGCCCGGCCCGACCAGCGGCGACCATGAACGGCACCGCGCCGCCGGACGGGTCCGTCCAGGTCAGCGTGATCGTGGTCAGATCATCGCGCAGCTTCAGATCCCCGGGCGGGGGCCCGGCCGCCGCGGGTCCCGCCGCCGTCGGCCTAGTCCCCGAGGGCGGCGAATCGTCGCGGGTCAACACCACCGCGCCCAGGCCGGCCACCGCCACGACGGCCACCCCGGCAGCTACCAACGCGCCGATCAGCGTCGCCCGGCTGCGGCCCGCCGACCCGCCCTCATCGGCGTACGCCGGCCGGTACGCGTCCTGCACCGGGGGGTACTGCTGACCCGGATACGGCGCCTGGGTCGGGTACTGCTGCTGGATCGGGTACTGATTCTGGGTTGGGTACTGATCCTGGCCTGGGTACTGGCCCTGGGGCGGGTACTGGGCCTGGTGGTACTGCGGCGTCGATTGCGGGGCGGTTGGCCACGGCCCCGCCGGGCCGGCGCCGGTCTCCGGTGACCAGGCGGCCGGAGTCGGCGCGGCCGATGCCGCGACCGGGCTCGGCTGTGCAGGTGTCTGGTTCGGCTGTGTCGCGACAGGTCTCGCCTGTGCGGACGTCTGGTTCGGCTGTGCGGTGATGGGCTGGCTCGAACTGGTGTCGCCACTGCTCGGGCCACTGCCCAGCTGGACGGACGGGAACACCACGGTCTCATCGATCGGCGCGACCCCGGCCTGCCGGGTCGGCACCACTGCGGCGTCGGCGTTGCCCAGCCCCAGCTCAGCGTCCACGCCAGCGTCAACCGCGTCCACTGGAGATCGCTCAGCGGAGTCGGCACCGGGAGCCGGCAGGGGTTGTGGTGGAGCGCTGAGGCTCCACGGCGGCGCGGTCATCCCCCACGGCGGTACAGGTGGCGCGCTCACCGGAGGCGCGGACACGGGTTGTCCGTAGGGCGGCGCGGAAACTTGTTGCCCGGAACTGGGCGGGGCGGACACCGGATAGGTGTGCCCGGGTGGTGCGGACACGGGTGGCCCGTAGCCCGATGGCCCGGAGGCCGGGTACGGCTGGCCGGGTGGACCGGAGACCGGGTACGGCTGTGCGGGTGGTGCCGAGACCGGGTACGGGTGGACGGGTGGTCCGGAGACCGGGTACGGCTGGGCCGGTGGTCCGGAGACCGGGTACGGCTGGGCCGGTGGTCCCGAGACCGGGTACGGGTGGCCGGGTGGCGCGCTGACCGGGTGGGTCGGTGCTCCGCTCACCGGATGCGCCGGCCCTGGATAACTGTTGGCGGAGGATTGCCAGCCCGGCGACGTCGCCTCGGCGCCGGATGCGTCGACCGGTCCACCCGCCCCGGTCGGTCCGGCTGCGGCTCGGGCAGCCTCCTCGGCGAGTAGCGGTTCGATCTGTCGTACCTGGATCGTGGGGTTGTCCCAGCCTGGTGCCGGCACCCCCGATGCTGGCGCGGTGGCGGTCGGCGCCGGGGCTGGGGTGGACGGCTGGTTTCGCACGTCGAGCGGCGGGTGGTTCGCCTGGTCGCCCACGCGCTGACGGGGCGCTACGGCTGGCCCGGACGGCGGTCGCTGCGGTGGCCGCTGACCGGACGACGGCGGTGGCTGGCTTTCGGCTCGCGGCTGGGGTGGCCGGCCTTCGGCTCGCGGCTGGGGTGGCTGGCCGGCTGCTGGCCGGTCAGTCCCCGGCGGTTGGTGGTTGGCGCGTTGACGCGGCGGCACCGCGGGCCTGGGTTCGGCGGGCGGCGGGCCGGGCGGCGTCGGCGTCGGCGTGACCGAGGAGAGTGCCGGCTGGGCGGGCGTCAGCCGAAAAGCCGGAGCGGGCTCTGCGCTGATGTTGTTGGGCGCGGCGGGTCCGCGTACTCCGGGAGGGGTTGCTCGGGGTGTGGCCGGCGGTTGCGGCGGAGCCCACGGTGAGGTGGCGGCCGGCGGGCCGCCAGCGGAGGGCCGCATCGCGGCCAGGGTCGCCATGGACAAGGTCGGGCCGGCCAGGGCCGACCGGGTGGCCGACTCGGTCGCCGTGGCGGCCCGGTCCGGACCGGGCGTCGACGACGGGCCGTGCTGCTCGTTCGGCGCTGGCGCGGGCTGCCCGAGATAGTGGCGGGCCGCACGTACCGCCGGGTGGTGTTCCCCGAGCGTGGCGGGCCCGGCGGTGGCGACGCGGGTGTAGTTGCGGCGGGCCTCGTGCCGGTTGCCCAGCTCCTCCGCCAGCTCGCCGAGCTCGAAGGCGAGGGCGAGCATCACCGGGTCCGAATGCTCCCAGCGCCGCTCGCCCGCCGCGAACGCCTCCTCCAGCACACGGCGGGCGGCGAGCGGATCGTCCGCCTCGCGGTGCAGCCGGGCCAGCAGGTGTGCGGTGTGCAGCACCTCGGGGTGGTCGACGCCGTACGGCGGGGGAGCGGATCCGACGGCCTCCGCGAGCAGCTGCCGGGAGGCGCTGAGGTCGCCCGCGGCGCGCAGGGCGAGGGCCCGGTGCTGAGCGGCTGCCAGGGGGGAGGGATGGGACACGTGGCAATGCTGCCGTCAGAGGGGCGCCGAACGCTAGCCGGACACGCCCCGGCGTGGTGTCGACGAGCGCCTGCGAGGCGGTTTGAGCAGCGGCTGAAGCGCTGGGTGAGGGGTGCCGGAAGGCGATGTGCATGATCCACGGGCGGCGTGTACAGTAACTCCCCGTGCGGCCCGCCGTGCCGACATCGGATGGAAAGATCATCTGGGTCGGCGAGGTAGGCTGAACGTGTAGGTCCGGGTGGCGGAATGGCAGACGCGCTAGCTTGAGGTGCTAGTGCCCGTATAGGGCGTGGGGGTTCAAGTCCCCCCTCGGACACAGATATTTACCCTACGGTGTGCGCTGAGATCCACTGCAGCGCGCACCGTTTGCGTTTCGGTCTGGTAGGTGAGTCGGAGTCCGAGTTGCCGGTAGACCTCGGCTTTGTCGTCCGGGTCGGCGTCGCGCAGCTCGGCGACGATGTCGCCGAGCGCTCGGACTAGGTCGGCGATCTGGGAGCGGCTCATCCGGCGTGGCTCTGTCTGCTGGGTCGTTTGAAGATCGGCTTCGGCTCGTGTCCGTTCGGCCTGGGTTTGGGTGATCCAACCGGTGACTAGTGCGGGATCTGCGCCGGCGTCGAGGGCGGCCCGGTACTGGGCGAGCTTTGCGTCACAGGCCGCGAGCGTGGCCTGCGCTGCGGCCGTCTGTGGCGTTGTGTCCGTTGGTTGGGCGTCGCACATGGCGGTGATCGTTTGGTCGAGGTGGTCCGGGGTGAACGCGGATGCCAGCCACTCGTCGAGCGGGTCGGTGAGGCCGTCCTCGCGCAGGTAGACGTTGCGGGGGTGTTCGACCTCGTTGACCAGGGCGTATTCCTGGGAGCCTGGACGGGCTCGACCTCGACGCGCTGGGCCAGTTGGGAACGCAGATTGTGGCGGCGTTCGACGCCCTGCGCGACCCGGCCCCTGGACGCCGCCGGCCTCGCCCGGCTGCGGGACCTGGCCACGTCCGTCCAGTCGGTGCGAATCCAGCAGCAGCAGATCGAGCAGGCGGCGCTACAGGTTGCCTCCGAGTTGGACGACCTGGACGTCGTCGTGCACAGCGACGCAGAGGCCCCGACAGCCAGTCGTGTTCCCAAGCGCCCCGCTCTGCTTGGTGACCTCTTCGGCGTGCCCGAAGCCGTCAGCGATGCCCTCCGGAGGCGGTAGGTCAGCGTCCGCTCATGTCGATGTGCGGATGCTCGGAGATGGAGGGTGTCAGGTGGGCCTCAGGTTGGTCGGGTTGGGGCCGGTCAGCACGCCACCCTCGACGGGCAGGGTGTGGCCGGTGATCCACGCAGCGTCGTCGGAGCCGAGGAAGGCGACCGCCGCGGCAATGTCTTCCGGCTCGCCGACGCGGCCGAGCGGGTACATCAACTTGAGCTTCTCCAGCGCGCCCGGCTGGGACTCCCAATTGGGTGTCCGGACGGTGCCGGGGGCGACAACGTTGAAGCGCACACCGAGCGGACCGTACCGGGCGGCGTAGTTCTGAGACATCGCGATCTGGCCGGCCTTCGCCGCGGCGTACTCCACGTTGCCGAAGGCGGAGATACCGTTGACCGAGCTGATCGTGACGACGTTGCCACGGGTCTTCACCAGGTGCGGGATGGCCGCCTGGATGCAACGGGCGGCGCTGAGCAGGGTGAAGTCGAGCTGACGGTGCCAGTCTTCGTCCGAGGTGTCCTCCGGCATCGAGGTGATGATGCAGCCGCCCGCGTTGTTCACCACCAGGTCGAGCCGGCCGAAACGCCCGACCGCCGCGGCGATCGCGGCGTCGATGTCGGCGCGTGAGGTGACATCGACCTTGACCCCGAGCGCGTGCTCAGTGCCGAGTTCGTCGGCCAGCGCTGCCACCGCGTCCTGCTGCAGATCCGTGACGACCACCCCGCCGCCCTCGGCGGCGATCCGCCGGACGACGGCCTGCCCGATGCCCTGAGCCGCGGCCGTGACGAGCGCGACCTTGCCCTCGAACCGCCGCATCACCATTCCTCCGGACCGTTGCCGCCATTTTCCGCAATTCGGCCCGGCTTGGGCGCCGAGACCGCAACCGAGCATGATCGACCGCCCTCGGTCGCCTGCGCCGCACTAGATCGACTAGTGAGAGGGTCTCTCGATGAACACTATCGTCCCGTCCGCTCATGCCGCCGATAGCGTGGGTCGCAGCCAACTCGGGCGGGCACACGTCCTCCTACTCGAGGATCGAATAGGGCGGGGCGCGCCTGCCGATCCCCTCACTGCGGACTCATCACCTCAACAGCCTGATGCAAGGGCGGCTTCCGCAGCGGCGCGGCTGTGCGGTGTCGGGAATCAGCGCCGCCTAGCCGTAGGCAGCTCTTCCGATGGTGACATCGACGTGCTTCGGTAAGCACGCCACCACCGCACGTCATTGGGAGTAGAGATGGCCCGGACTGTTCGGAACGGCTTCTTGGTCAGTCTGACCGCTGGCGCCCTCACCGCAACACTGGGCCTGCCCGGCGTTGCCATGGCCGAGCCGAAGCATCGGCCCGTCCCGGTCTGCGCGCTACGACCACTGCCCTTACCAGCGGACATGAACGGTAGAGCTCTGACGGTCGACCCGACTGGTCGGTTCATCGCCGGTATCGGCTACCGAACCGATGACGCCGATTCGCAGCCGCTACTGCTGCTCTGGGCCGGAACGCCGCGCCGACCCAGGCCGGGGGTGTGGGACGAACCCCGCCTCACCGTCGTCACCATAAGAGCGCCGCAGCAAGTCGAGGACATCAATCGGTACGGCGTTGCCGTCGGCAATGCCTTCGACGGCAACGTCTACCGCCCCTGGCGCTACCGCAACGGGCGCCTGGATTGGTTACCCGTTCTGCCGACTGTCTCCAACACCCTTGCGCTGGGGATCAACTCACGCGGCGACATCGTTGGCCTGGGCGCCGTTGAGCAGACCGAGTCGACCCTGCCGCTGCTCTGGCCCGCCGACCGGCCGGGCACCGTCGAGGTGATCGACGCCCCGTTTTACGCTAGCGCGAGGGAGATCCTCGACGACGGCACCATCATCGGCACCGCCGGCAGCTTCGGCTGGGTACGCCATCCCGACGCAAGCACCGACCGGCTCACCGCCCCCGGGGCCCGGTGGTCGGGGATCGCCGCGGCCCGGGGGACCTGGGCAGTCGGTAGCATCGGCACCGGCAGTGAGGGCGGGGACAGCACCCTGGTGCGCTGGGACCTGCGGACTGGCGTGGCGTCCGCCGTGAACCCGGCGCTGGTATCAACGCAGGACGTCAACAGTCGAGGCACAGTGCTCGGCGACCGAGCCGTCGACCACGGCGACCGGCTCGTCGCCCTAGGCGGCGCCATCCCCGGTGTCCGAGACCCCTTCGGCTGGGGAATCGCCGACAACGGTCTCGTCGTAGGCTCCATCAACGGCTCCCGACTGCGCCCAGCGCGTTGGATCAACTGTTGAGAATAGTCGGCGCCACGGCTTGTATCTTGTGTCTTCCTCGGGTCGGAGGGCCATGGATGCGCCGAGGGGTCCTTAAGCACCGGCAGTTACGGAGGCGGCTCCAGTAACCGTAGGCTAGTCGCGCATAGCACACTGACAGAGAGCATGCTCGGTGCGTTTACGGTGACGATTATCGGCCAACGGTCCGGCACGAGCCCATTTGGGGGAGCAGGTTGGGAGCAGCGGGGTGCCCTGAACGGCCTTGAACTGCGTCCAACGGCATCGAACGGCGCTCAACTGCACCCACCCCTGCCTGCGGCTCTACGTTGCCGCAGCTCAGAGAGGGTGCAGCGTCCTGGTTCCCGCGGAGTGCTCTGCGGTTCTACCCAGCAGTCGAAAACTATCTATGTTGCCTGACAGGGGAGTGTCCGCAGGTCAGGGCGGTAAGGAGCCGTTGGTTGGCCCGGCCTTGCAGCTGGGAGCGGATTGGGCGCAGGTTGGCGAAGAGGTCACTGCGGCCGAAGTGCTCACCGATGGCGGACAGAGACGAGAGCTCTGACCTGCGGCGATGCGATCAGGCGGTGCGGTGTGACCTCCCAGTAGAGGTCGAAGTGGTCAGGCGTGTCGTTCCGGAATGGCTGGCGCGGGCCGGGGCGCGGTGGTGGTGGGTCGTCGGCTGAGCGCGATAGCCGGTCACCTCGAGCTCCGGCCCGAGATATGACCGGGCGGTGGCGTGTCGCGCGCAGGGACCTGAGCGAGAATGGGCCAGTTCGGACTCTGCGTAACCCTGGAAGGACCGTCCCTTGGCAAGTGGACTCGTTGCCCTGCTGGATGACGTGGCGGTGCTGGCTCGCGCCGCTGCCGCGTCGATCGATGACATCGGGGCGGCCGCCACGAAGGCCGGCGCCAAGGCCGCGGGCGTCGTCGTCGACGATGCTGCCGTCACGCCGCAGTACGTGCGGAGCCTGGCGGCCGAACGCGAGCTGCCGATTATCAAGCGCATTGCCCTGGGGTCGCTGCGCAACAAGTTCCTCATCATCCTGCCGGCGGTGCTGCTGCTCAGTCAGTTCGTTCCCTGGCTGCTCACTCCGATCCTCATGCTCGGCGGCGCCTACCTCTGTTATGAAGGCGCGGAGAAGGTGTGGGCCAAGATCGCCCATCACGCTGCCCACGGCGCGGGCGAGGAGAAGGTGCAGGACGAGACGACACTGGTGTCCGGGGCGGTACGAACCGACCTGATCCTCTCGGCGGAGATCATGGTCATCAGCCTTAACGAGGTGATCGATGAGGCGTTCTGGTCCCGCCTGGCGATCCTGGCTGTCGTCGCCGTCGTCATAACCGTCCTGGTGTACGGCGTGGTGGCCCTGATCGTAAAGATGGACGACGCCGGGCTGCGCCTGTCGCAACGTTCCGGCGCCGTCGCCACGTTCGGCCGCGGTCTGGTGAGGGCGATGCCGGTGGTTCTCACCGTGCTGACGGTAGTCGGCACCGCGGCGATGCTGTGGGTGGGCGGGCACATCCTGCTGCTAGGCATGAACGAGCTGAACCTGCACTTCCTGTACGAGGCCGTGCATGACGTGGAGGTCGCCGCCCACGACGCCACGGGTGTTCTCGGCTGGCTCGTCGGCTGGCTCGTCAACACGGTGGCCAGCGCGATCCTCGGGCTGATCGTCGGAGCGCTGGCCGTGCTGGTCATGACTCTCACGCTCCACCGCCGCAAATCCAAGGCTGCGGCTGCGACTGCGGCGACCACGACTCGTACTGACGGCATCATCCCCGCGCCGCCGAGCCGTGCAGCTCAGCGTCGCGACGCTCCTGCGGACCGAGCGCCGCGCGGATGACCGCAAATCATCGCAACTCGACCACGCAGTCAGGCGTTCTGGTGCCGAACCGCGCCTAACCCGGCTGAGCTGCGCGGGTATGCCGACGAGAGGACACCGTTTAACCTCGCGAATGGTGGGTGGGTCCCAATGACCGGGAAGGGATGAATGACATTCTCATGCCACCGCTTTTTTCTTTGGCAACGTCGTCGGCGGCGTCATGATCAACGCCAGTGAGGCGACAGAGATCGCGGTTGCGCCCAGGATTGCGGCCTGCACGGGAGTCGGAACGTCAGAGTACCCAGCAAGAACCTTCAAGGCTTCCGTCATTGCCAACGCTGCGGCGGTGGCCGCAGTTGCCCACGAACGCCTCCGTGTCCTCTTTTGAGTAGACCGCCGGCGAGACACGCCATCAGCCTACTTCGTTACGGCTACGCGTGTGGCCAACCGACGGCTCAGATCACCAGCCTGCTCCGGTTGCCGCGGGCGGTAGGTGGTGGAGGATCATGCCGGGGATGGGCAGTGTCGTGGAGGTGCGGAGTCCGGTCGACGTCGCGCAGCTCCGCGCCCGGCTGGGAGATGCGGATGTCGTCCAGTTCCAAGAGCCGCTCACCGAAGCGGGATATCGGTCGGTGGCCGCGCTCCTGGGGGACCATCCGCTGGTCCTGCTACGGGTCTACGGGTTCGACGGCGACCTTGCGACGCTGCGATTCCTGCGCTGGTTTCCACATGTTCGCCGCTTCAGCGTCGCGGGCCTGTGGCACCTGACCGACCTGACCCCGTTGGATCAGTTGAGCGCTGAGGTGGAGTTCCTTGACATCGGCGAGACCCGCAGACCTCTCGACCTCGCTCCGGTTGCCCAGTTTCGTCGGCTTCGCCGGCTGAGGATCGTTGAGCACCGGCGTGGTCTTCCCGAGCTGCTGCACGCCAACCCGGGCTTGCGGGACCTGTCGCTGTGGCGGCTTCCCGTCGACAACGTCCTGCCCGTTATTGCCCTGCCTAACCTGCAGGCGTTGGCGCTGACCCTCGGCTCGTTGACGAACAGCGAATGGCTCACTCAGATCCCCACACTTCGCTACCTGGCGCTGCGCCGGGTTCGAAAGCTCAGCGACCTCACCCCGGTGACACACCTGCCGGCATTGCTGTGGCTGTGGCTGGAAACGCTCACCGTCGAACGGCTTCCGGACTTCGGCTCCAGCACCTTACTGACGCGGGCCGATTGCCTCGGGTTGCGTCACCTCCGCCATCCGGCAGCCCTCCAGGGCCTTGCCGCGGCGCCGCAGTTGCGGGAGCTTCTGGTCGCAGCGCCGCACCTGCCAGTCGACGCGGTCGTCCCCTTCGTTGAGCACCCGACACTCGAATGCGCCGAGATCGTGCTGGGCAGCCAACAGCGCGACCGCGACGCCGATGACCTTCTGCGGCTGCCACCACCACGTCCGGACACGCAGTTCGCCGCGATGCACGAGCTAACCCGCATCCTGTAACCCAGGCCCCTGCACGTCCGCGGTTGACCTGCCCGCTCGGGCAGCACCACGGCTGCGGACCGGCTCATCGACGGTCACAGCACCTGCTACCCGCCGGGCGATACCCGCACCGTATTCGCACCGCTGCACCCCGACCGACTCGGCGAAGACCTCATCGCTCTGTCCACCCCCGGCCACGACCACAAGAGCGTCACCAGCCTGGAACGCGACTGGACACCTGCCGCGAGCACCGGCCTGCTCACCGCAGGCGGGCCGCAGCCGCCGGACTGGACCGCGACCGCGGTCACCGTCCTGGTCGAGGCCGCGTACCGGTGGCCTCACCTGACCCCCGTGCTGTACCCGCTCCTACGCGATCGCCCTGACCTGGGCATCGCCGCGGGCGGGGCAACCCTCACCCGGGTAGGTCCGCAACGGAACGCATCATCGGGCTAGACCGCCGGGCCGCTGAGACGTCGACGCTTCCGGTCGCGCCAGCCAACGATGTCGGAGCTGTCGATGGGTTTCTCCTCGCCAATCGTGGTTGCGGGGTGTTCGCGGCGAGCCACGCGTCCACCATTCTGGTGATCAACCCTGAACATTGCCGTGACCCGGCCGGCTCGGCCATCTGAAGAGGCGTGCACGAGTGATCCCGCATGCGCTCATCTGGCGCCGTCCGAGTGTGACAGCCTTTGGGCGGTGCGTTCGTGCCAATCAGCTCACGCGGGGCCGTCGAGATAGCCGACATCCGTGGCGCCCGACGCGACGCGGACGGGATACCCCCAGTGTCGTAGGACCTGGGCGATCTTTGCGGCGCCGCCCGGGTTGGCGGAGTGGACGTTGATGACGCCGACGTCAAAGGGGCGCTTGTCGAAGGCGGCCCGTTCCAGGACCTCCACGACCGGCCAGATCGTGTCGTCCCCGCCGAGGTCGTGGTCCAGCCACAGTTCGTCCAGGCGCCGGTACCGGTACCGATCGAGGAGGTCAACTCCGGCGGCACTGGTGCGGGCCACCTCGGCGCTGCGACCATCCGCGAACGAACGGAGGTCATCGATCAGGACGATCGTTCGGCGGGCATCCACGCGATGATGATGCCTGCCACCGTCAGGATCCGACATCTGGATTTGCCGCCGACCGTGCGTGTCGGCACCGAGTGCCCGTCACTCTTCGTGACTACCAGCGGCGGCGTGTCCAGGCGCAGGTGCCTCCGGTCGTGCCGCGTTGAGGCCGCTGAGGTAGGGCGGTTCGGAATTCTCTATCGGTGCGAGAACCGTCCTTTACCATCGGCCGATGGACGATCTAGCCCTCGGGCTGCGAAGGCTTGGTGCGGCGGAGACGAGGCAACAGCTCGTCGATGCTGTGTGGAACCTGCGTGATTCGGCCTACGACAGTCCTCAGCTATGGACTGCCTTGACACCGGAGACGCTCTTTCAAGCGCTGGCGGAAGAGTTGGAGCAGGTGCCGGATGACAGCGGCCAACCCTTGGTTCACGTCTTGGCATCTGCTCTTGAGAAGGTGCTCGGCCCTCGGCTACCCGGCTAGGCTCGGCTGCTGTGAGCGACAACGACGCCCGGGCTGTCGAGACGGTGCGTGCATCTGCCGCTGACAAGGCCCGTGAGTCTGCTGCCCGATCGACCGATGCGGCTGCGGGAGTCAGCGCTGGTGCCAGCCAAAGCACTGGGAAGCCGGCGCACGATCGCTTCGCAGCCCGCTGCGAGCCCGGTTTCGGGGGAGCAGGCGGGGAGCAGCAGGGTGCCCGGAACGGCGTTGAACTGCGTCCAACAGGATCGAACGGCGCTCAACTGCACCCACCCCTGCCTGCGGCTCCACGTTGCCGCAGGTCAGAGTCGGTGCGGCGTCCTGTTTCCCGCGGAGTACTCTGCGGTTTTGCGTAGCTGTCGACAGCGCTCTATGTCGCCTGGCATGGGAGTGTGCGCAGGTCAAGGCGGTGAGGAGTCGTTGGTTGGCCTGGCCTTGCAGCTGGGAGCAGATTGGGTGCAGGTTGGCGAAGTGGTCTCTGCGCCCGAAGTGCTCACCGGTGCCGGGCGGAGACGAGGCGCTTTGACCTGGGGTGGTGGAGGTCGAGCGGTGCGGCGTAACCTCCCAGTAGAGGTCGAAGTGCTCAGGCGTTGCTGCTCGGGGTGGCTGGCGCCGGCCGACGTCTCGGTTCGTCTAAGGCCACGTCTGCAGACGTGCTGCAGATCGATGTGGAGCGTGGCCGGTGAGCCTGCTGGAGTCCGCCGTAGTTCCGTCATTCGAGACGCCGATCCCACGGGCAACGTTCTGACCTGGCCCTTCAGGCTGGAGAGCTCTTCGGTGAGCCCGAAGGGCGTCATGGGCCGCGCTCGACCCCGAAGCCTCTGCGACCCCGCGACCCCGCGGGCCGGTGTTGCCGGCAGGCGGGGGCCTGCACGAGATGCGCGCGCCGCATCCCCACCACGGCCTCCTAGCGGGACGAGGCGTTCCGGCGCTCGAACGAGCCGTCAAGGTGAGTTTGACGCCGTACCGGGTGGCGGTTCGGTCACCGGGGCAGTTCGACGTTAACCCAACTCGACGTGCAGCAGATCGGCTGCTTCCTCGACGGTGGCCACGAACTCGTCCGGGGGGATCCTGGCGACGAAGACCTTGCCTAGGTCATCCGGAAAGGGATGGTCCGGCCGCCAGATCGCGAAGACGATCACTAGAACGTCGTCCAGGTGGGCGCACGTGGAGACGGTGTCGACGGTCTCGCCCCACTGCATGAACCAGGACTGCTCCCGAAACTCCGTGTCGTCTGCGTGGAGCAGCCGGAAGAACTCGTCCGGTGCGGCCCGGGAAGGGACAGGGCTTGACGTCGCGTCGGCGCACCTGCGCCGCGCTCGACCGCATAACGCGGATGAAGGACGGGAGGAAGGCGTAGTTGTCCTCGGTGGTCAGCCTCCTGCCAGCCGCCCACAGGTCGACGACGCGGAGTTGGTGCGGCTCGACCTCGCCGATCTCCACCGCAAACGTGGCCCGGTCACCGAAGCGTCGTGTCATCAGCCCACAGGCGCAGTCATAAGGAAGGCTGTGCCTGACGGGGTAGCTTGCCATCCCTCGGCCAATGCCTTGCGGACAATCGCAGCGACCGCCGACGGGAGAACGGGCACGGCCGACCCGCCAATCCAGTTACTTGGATGGTCCTGAGGCATGCTGACCAGCAGCACCCTGCCCTTGCAACCGACTTGTTCTACAGCGACAGCGAGCGGTCGCTCACACAGCCCTTGGACATAGGTTGGTCTGCCGCGCACTCGCCACCTGTAGGTGACTCCGTCAACCGTTATGAGCCGAGAACCCTTCTTGACCAACGCCATGACGACCCTCCTCGACGTCAGACGACCGTGCCCGTAGCGTGCCCGATGCAGCGGTCAGTATGGGGGCAGCGCGGGACGCCCGATCAGCGATGCAGACACGCCGCGCGCCGCCTGCCCCCAGAATGTCGCTACGCCCCGTGTAGATCAACGCGATTCGCAAGCTGAGCATCGGCCGCTGCCCTAGTCACCTTGCTTGGGCTGGAAGTAGCGCTGATTGATCCGTGCAGCGCCGCCGGGCTTCCCCGCCAGGATCTGACGCCCCTGCCACTCGACGGTCCGCTCGTCACTCCAACCTACGCAGAAGTGCAGTCGCCCTCCGGCGTAGAGGTTGGCAGGTTGCCACAGCGTCATCGGTAGCAGATCAACCAAGAGGGCTTGCATGGCGTGAGGGTAGCCGTAGCCCGCTGAGAGGCTGCCGGCCACCGCGAGTGACAGACTGAGTGACGACCGAGGTCGCCACATCTCGAATACCGGTGGACGACGACGGATCGTTTCCGGAAGAGGTCACTGCCGCGCGGAACCGGTTCCGTCAGCAGTAGCCACGTATCTGGAGGGATGTGCGGCTTGCCGGGAACAGCGCGTCGCTCTTCGCGGTAGCTCGCTGGGCGTGGTGTTCACCGTGGTTCCGTCACCCGAGACACCGATCCCACGGACGACGCCATGACCAGGCCCTTCAGTCTGGAGACCTCTTCGGCGGTCCGAAGATGTCAGCCATGGTGCTCCCGGCCGTCACTTGGGCGACGTCCGCTCATGTCGATGAGAGTGCGTTCGATGCTGCCGGTGGCCTATCCTCCCGTGCGTGGATGAGCGCATGTGGCACCAGAGTTCCGACGTTTCCCTTGTCATCCGTACCGATTTTGCCCATCCGCAGGAATGGACAGCGATTCAGGCGGCGATCGTTGAACCGCAGACAGAAGACGGATTCACCGCTTCCGTTGCATTCGTCGATGATCGTGCGTTCGAGGGGATCACGCCGTCGCAGCTCCTGGAGGTGGTGCCCGCGGATTTCAATCATGCCGTTGCCTTCCTCGTCGACACGAAGGCACTGACCCACCCTGATCGGCCGATCCTGGTGGTCAACCTCTACGACTACGTGGAAGATCTAGAGGACCAGGGCAAGGGGTCGCAGTACGGTGCCACGTTCCGAGTCCTGCCGTCCGAGACGTGGTCGGTTCAGAACAACCTCACGATTTCGAACATGGACTGGGAAGAGTTTGCCGGCAATGCGAACGCCGAAGGCATCTTCCGCGGCTTCTAGTAACACGCAACCTGATGCGAACATCTGCCGCCGACATGGCGCATTAGCCGTCCGTACACTCCCACGGCCAGTGCGGCATCGAGATTGCCCGCCGCATCATCAGGCGATGATCGTGGCTGCAGACCTGGCCGGCCAGCGCCATGGTCGGCGTGACTGACCATATTGCTGGACGAGTCGGCTGATGGACCTACCCGAGCAGCGCCGCGGCCGCGGCCAGGGTGGCCAGCGACAGCGTCGTGGTCACCACGACCGCGCGGTTGGCCACCGCCTCGCCGACGCCGTACTCCTGGCCGAAGATGAACGTGTTCTGCGCTGTCGGCAGGCCCGCGCACACCACCACGGCGAGCAACTGCGGCGCGGATAGGTGCAAGGCCAGCCCGGCCGCGTACGCGATGACCGGCTGTGCGACGAGCTTCAGCGCGGTGATCACGGCCAGCTCGGCCGGCTTGGCCGGCGCGGCCCGCGACAGCGCCGTCGGTGCATCGACGCGCCGAGCGCGACCAGGGCGGCCGGAACCGCGGCGCCCGACAGTCTCGCCAGCAGATTGCTGACTGTGGGCTGCCGGGTCAGCGAGCGGTGAGGTTGGCTAGTCGGCCCAGTTCGGTTGCGGCGAGTTGGCGCAGGGTCTGGTCGGGGTCGCGGGTATACCGGTGGAGGATGTCCGGGGCAGCGTCGGGCGCGAGGTGTCGTGCCACGACCGCGACGCGCTGACGGACCATTGGGTCTGGGTCGTCCGCCAATTCGACCAGGAGTCGCCCCCGGAGTGATGGCCCGCCTTCGGCGCTGGCGAGTCCGCTGAGGGTCGCCGCTCGTACTGCGGCCTCGCCGTCTCGTGCCAGCATCGTGAGTTGCGGCGCCACGCGGGGATCCGAGTCAGCCGCCTTCGCCAGCGCTTTGGCGGCTTGGACTCGCAGTTGTGGGTCTTGGTCGGCAGCCAGCGCCAGTAGCGTATCGACCGCCGCTGGCCCTCCGACTGAGCCGAGGGCTTCCGCAGCGTTTTCGCGGACGTGCCGGTCGGGGTCGTGGAGGAGCCGTTGCAGGGCCGGGGTCGCCTCGTGACTGCCGAGTCGCCCGAGTGCGTAGGCGACCATGGACCGTACCCGCGGTGTCGGGTCGGCCGCGAGGGCAACGAGCGGTGCGACCGCGTCAACCCGGCCGGTGTAGCCAAGCCTGCTCACCGCTGATACCCGTACCTGCTCGTTCAGGTCGCGCAACGCCAGGACGAGTGCGGCGAATGCCCGGTCGTCGCCGGCTGGGTCAGGGATCGATCCGACCGCCATGGATCTGATCTCCGGGTCGGCGTCGGTCACGGCCGCGGCCAGCAGGTCGACATCCTGTGCTTCAACCACGAACCCGAGCGCCCACAGCCCCACACGGCGCAGCTCCGGCGTATCACCGGTGGCGAGATTACGTACCACACGCCGGCTGGTCGCCCGTTCTGTGTGCAGCAGTTCGATGATCTCGGCCTGCAGACTGTCCTGGTCGTCCCCGAGATCGCGCGCCGAAGCGCGTAGCAGCAATGGCAGCGCCGCCACACCTTCGATGCCAGCCAAGACACCGGCAATCAGGTCCCGGCCGTAGAAGTTCCCCTCGTCGAGGAACCGGTCCAGTACCTCCTGCAGCCGGGGCACCAAGGCAGTGTCCCCGGACGCCGTCAGGGCCGCGACGGTTGGCGCGATGTCGTCGTAATCGTCCTCAAGCTCCACGGCATGCCGGACCACAGCCTCCAACGCCCCACCGCTGTCAATCATCCGGTCACCCTGCCACGCGATCACCCGGCGGTGGAAAACGGCATGCAGGCAAACAGGGTCTGTGGTTCATGCACGGATCTGCCGCAGACAACGCGCGCTCCAGTGTCACCCAACCCGATTGAGTCGGCCCTCGGTCGTGCTGATGTCAGCGCCTATTCGACGCCTCGATGATGGTGGCCGTCCCTACCTCAGGCTGGCCCTCGTGCATGGTGATCGTCATGCCCGGCTGCAGGTGACGCCAGAGGGTTGGGGACAGTGGGCCCAGGCGGACCGACCCGGTGGCGCCTGGTGGCAACGCTGGCGCGGACTCCACCCAGATGCGTGCCACGAGCAGATCGGGGTCGCCCGCGGCCGTACGCCGGCCGAGGTCCCACAGCGGTCGGAGAATGCCCTTGCCCGGGATCGGTGTTCGCCGGCCACCTTCGGTGGGCGACAGGAGCCGCAACTCCGCGCGGACGATCCCGTGGAGGCTCTCCCACCGACCCCAACGGCACCACGCTGCCGCGTCGGAGAGCCACATCAGCTCGGCGCTGTCGATCAGCAGATCCCACCAAGGGGTCGGCGGTCGCCAACCCGTGTCGAGGTTGGCAAGGAGGTCGAGCGCGACCTCCCACTCGTCGTGGTCGAGGTACTCGCGTACGTCCACCACCGTCACGCCGGCCTCGTTGACGACATCAGCCGGGACAAATGCCTGCAGCCCGAGCGAGCAGATCGGCAACATCCACCCGCGGATTATTCAACCTCGCCGCAGCATCGGCGCAACGGCTCTCACCGGCGAGCGGGTCTGCCGCTGACCGTGCGCGTAAACGGCCGGTGCCCGCTCGGCAGGTGTGCGTTGCCGGTGCGAGTGCCCGAGGGCTATGCCCAGGGTGGGATGTATCGGCCGATGTAGTCGCGGGCGCGGGGGCACGGGTCATGCCAGTACTGGTTCGGCATGCGGTGGTGGTGCTTCTGGCAGAATTCAGCGAGACCATCTGTGATCTTGAGGCGCTCTAGCGGTTGGCCTTCGAAGTTTGTGTTGACCGCCAGTAGTTGAGGCTCAAGATTCCACCCTGAGTGGTCGAACGCCCAGCCGTCCCAGGCCGCGTAGGTGTGGAAGACCTGCCGCTGGCCCGGGAGGCGCACCCCGGCTATCTGGATGGACCTGTCTGGATAGGAATCCCGGCAGACCCAAGCGAGGATGTGACACGCTCCGGCAGCGAAGAAGGCCTGGTCTGTCCGGTCCCATGCGACCCGCTGGTCTGACCGCTCGATCGGCGTCCGACGAAACGCTCCCGCCGCTCTGGCCGCCATAGCCCGGACGGTAGTGGATGAGCCGACACATCGGGAGGGCTATCGCGCGCGGTTCCAGAGCGGTGTTGCGGCCAACGCGTCCAGAACGGTTCGTTCGAGGGCTACCGCAGCAGGCCTGTCTGCAGTGGTGGTCCAACGGAGGTGCAGGTCGGCCCACAGCATGGCGTCTTGGGCCCAGACGGCAGCGCGCTTGGGCTGACCGGCGAGAAATTCCTTGAGGCGCACCTGCACGCGGTTGTCGACGCCGCATGAAGACTGGCGTTGACACCACGGTCGCAGTTCAATGGAACAGGTTGCCGCTGACAAGGCGCAGCGATCGTGGGCGTGCTCTGTCGGATCGACCGATGCGGCTCCGGGAGCCAGCGCTGGTGCCATTCACAGCACTGGGCCGGCAGCTGACGACCGGTCGGCGGTCGGCGGCCCGGTGGAAGCCCGGTTTGGGGGAGCAGGTTGGGAGCAGCGGTATGCCCTGAACAGCCTTGAACTGCGTCTGACGGCGTCGAACGGCGCTCAACCGCACCCACCCCTGCCTGCGGCTTCACGTTGCCGCAGGTCAGAGTTGGTGCGGCGTCCTGGTTCCTGCGGAGTGCTCTGCGGTTTCGCGCAGCGGTCGACAAGCCTCTATGTCGCCTGGCGGGGGAGTGTGCGCAGGTCAAGGCTGTAAGGAGCCGTTGGTTGGCCTGGCTTTGCATCTGAGAGCAGATTGGGTGCAGGTTGGCGAAGAGGTCTCCGCGTCCGAAGTGCTCTCCGATGCCGGACAGGGACCAGGCGTTTTGACCTGCGGTGATGGAGATCGGTTGGTGCGGTGTCACCTCCCAGTGGGTACCGAAGAGGTCAAGCCTCCAGCCTCCCGACTGGCTGGTGCCGGCTGTTGAACTGGCGCCTGCCGGTGCCGATCACGAGGCCAGTCCGCATCGATTCGCGGCTCTGGCTGTCGTCGCGGTGGCGTCGGTACGGATCCCGCGAGCTGAGAACCGGATCCCACTGGGAACCTCTGAGCAGGGCTTCCTGAACGGTGACCTCTTCGGCGGGCCCGAAGGCGTCAGCACTGGCGGCCTAGGTCGTCGGGCCGAGTGACGAGCGGCTCGCCGACGTGCGGCTGACCCGAGGGCGGCAGACGTGAAACCGTGATGCGGTCCTCTCAGGGGCTGTGGATGATGGTTGGCGTGACTGAGAAGGGCAGCGGGTCCGCGGAGCAGCGCCTGTATGACGCTGTGGCGCATTGGAACCCCGACACCGGGTACGGCTTGGCGGACACGATCCATGCCGCTTGCCAGGCGCTGATCGACGGGCTGGACTCGCCGACGTTGCGCGAACTCGCCGGCGCTTCGGTGCATGACTCGTCCTGGGATGTCGGCGAACTCGTGACCAAGTCGCTCGAGGAACTTGAGATCCCCTACCCGGGCACTGTTCCTCCGGGCTTCGCACTTGCGCCAGGCGGAGGGGTCACCCGCCGGCCAGGAGTCGACTTTCTCCGTCTGGAGGTATCGCCGGTGCCCGGCGGCGCAGGCGGCGGATTCCAGGTGCAGGTCTGGGTCAACGGTACGGAGATGACCTCTGCCGGAGCGGGTCTCGGGATGGACCCGTACGACGTCCTTGTTCCCACTAATCGTCTGGTCGCGGTCTCCCGGCCGTGCACCGTTGCGATCGCCCGATGCGACTGCGGTGTGTACGGCTGTGGATCCACTGACGTCACCATCGCGCGGGATGGCGATCTGGTGCATTGGGACTGGTCGCTTGAGGTGCCCATGATGCGGGGCGTGTCGTTCGTAGCTGCGGAGTACGACGTGGAAGTCGCACGGGTGGCCGCGGATCATTCGTGGGAGACGTTTGAGCGTGCGGCCGGACGGCGTGTCCTGACGGACGTGGACCGCGATTGGTTGCTCACTTATGGCCTCAGACCCAGTTGGGTCGCCAACGACTACCGCGATCAGGAGCTGTTTCGGGTGGCCCTTCAGATCGGTGGTGACTACCAGGTCTTCGTCGACACCCCGTGGCGTGGCCGCAGCCCGGATGAGTTGGCGGGCGAGGTGTGCGCCACCTTGGCACTTCCTCCCAGCGCCTGGCACGCCACCTGGCGCGCCATTATCCCCACGTTGACCAAACCGCCGAAGATCGCGGGACCGTCCTGGCGACCCGCGCGGTTCTAGCAGCAGCTAGCCGGCACCGGGTCGGTCTGCTGCACCCTTAGGTGGCAGCGGGCCTGGGACGATCTCGCCATGGCGACCTATGAAGTTGCGCTGGTGCTTCTCGTCGATTCCTCGGAGGCGGTACTCCTGCAGCATCGCGATGATCAAACTTCGGCTTCTCCGAATCAGTGGAGCCTGCCAGGTGGTCATGTCGAGCCGGGCGAGACGCCTGAACAGGCGGCGCACCGGGAGTTGTTGGAGGAGACGGGCCTGAGGACAGGTGAGTTACGCGCGTTGTGGAGCGGCCCGCGCCCATACGAGGCTGGCTTCCCGCACACGGTGACTGTTCACGTTTTCCGCGGCCGGACCGATGCTCGGCAACAAGATGTGGTGGTCGGCGAGGGCCGCGCGATGGTGTTCGTCCCGCGGGATGAGGTCCTCGACCGCGACCTGGCCGTGACGACCGCCGCAGTCCTGCCGCTCCACCTCGACGGCACCGGCGAGACGCACTGATCCTCGTGATCCGGGCGCCGCGAGGCGTTACCGCCGTCGTGACCGTGAACATCTGACCGGGCGCATCGTCAGCCGGACTTGCGGGCGTCAGCTGCCGCGCAGAATCTGGTCCCGGTACTGCTGGAAGCCGTGCCAGCCAGCGGTCTGAGTGGGTTCGCCGGTCAGGAACTCGCCGGTCGAGATGTCGAGAGCGCGACCACCGACCGTGGCGACGATCCGCGCGATAACGGCCAGAACGTCGTCGCCGCCTCCACGCACGTACAACATGATCGAATCAACGGGGTCATGCGACCCGATGTTGAGCTCGATGTGCCAAGTCGGGCCGACCATGCGCCCCCAAGCAGGATCCGAGAGGTCGAGGTCCCGGAGGTTTTCACGTAACCACCGCCTGACATCCGGCCCGGCTCCCAACGGCGGCGGAATGAAGTCCTGCGGAAGCTGGTCAACCGACCTGGCGTCGGCCGGGGCGTCGAAGATAAGAACATCCCAACTCATGGCGTCTCCGGTGTCATTTCTGCAGAGCGGACCGAGGCGACGGCGGCGGTACCGGCCGGCCGGCACTTCTGGGCGTGGTGGGGGAGAATCGAATCATGTTTGTCATCAAGGAGCGGTTCTTCTCGATCGGCGACGACTTCGACGTGCTCGACGAGCACGGCACCAAGGTCTTCCACGTCGACGGCAAGGTGCTCAGCGTCCGCAACAAGGTCGTCATCGAGGACGCCTCCGGCCATGAAGTCGCCACGCTGCACCGGCACCTGGTGGCGCTGCGTCCCACGTACGAGATCCGGATCGGCGGCGAGAAGGCCGCAGAGGTCCGCAAGAATCTGCTCACGCCGTTCCGCGACAAGTTCACCATCGACGTGCCGGGGCCCGACGACCTGGAGATGAAGGGTGACCTGTTCGACCACGAGTACGTGATCGAACGTGACGGCACCGAGGTGGCCGCGGTCTCCAAGCGGTGGCTGACGATCCGGGACACCTACGCCGTGCAGGTCACTTCTGGCGTCGACCCGCTGCTCATTATCGGCAGCGTCCTCGCGCTCGACCTGGCCATGGACCGCGACAAGAAGAAGGGCGACGAGGACTGACCCCCTGGGCGGCAGCCGCATTGCTCGCGGGCGGGCTCATGGCCGGGAGGGTCTAACTCGTTCACCGGCGGCGGATCGCTGATCCTTTCATGGGGCATCATCGGCGCACCTGCTTAACGGACAAGAGCCGGAGTCACCAGACATGCTGTGGGGCTTCAGCGTGGGGCGAGGCCGGCTTGGTGGGGCAGCAGGGCGGCTCCGGTGCGGTTGCTGCTGCCCAGCTTGACCAACAGCCGTGAGACTTGGCCCTTGACGGTGGCATCGGACGGGGCTTTTGCAGCTCACAAGACGGCTAGCGCCGCCCGGCACTCTGGACGCCGAACTTCGAAGCGGCATATCCTCCAAGAATTGGGACGCCGATCCCACCGGCAACGCCCTGACCCCCTCTTCGGCGCGCCCGAAGATGGGGTCACCACCGCAGCTAGGCTTGCGCGAGTTTCAGAGTCGCGCTGAGTGTCATTGGCGGTGGGGGAATGGTTCGTGTCGCCCCTCGGACACAGATCTTTATCCTACGGTGTGCGCTGAGATCCACTGCAGCGCGCACCGTTTGCGTTTCGGTCTGGTAGGTGAGTCGGAGTCCGAGCTGTCGATAGACCTCGGGTGGCTGGCAGCCGCGCGAAGGCAGGTGCGGCGGCTGATAGCGACGCTGCGGATTGCCGCCGGCCAGCCGGTGACCGTGGTAGGTCAGAGGTAGTTGATGCCGGTCAGGTCCGCGGCTGCCTCCCATAGCCGTGTGCCGACGGCCGGGTCGGCGGCCTCCTGGCTGAGCCGGGCCTCGGTGACTCTGCCTCGCGTCTCCCAGAGCCCGGACGGGCCGAAGAACTGGCCACCCCGCACACCGGGCTCGGTCGCAGCGCGCAATTGCGGCAGCGCGCCCTGCGCCACCGGCTGGGTTGCCAGCAGACCGGCCGACGCGATCAGTCGCCCGAATCGGCCACGGTGTTCCCAGGCACGCGGAGTCAGGTTGGTGCGGGTGAGACCGGGGTGGGCCAGGGCGCTGACGATCGGCGTTCCGGCGGCGCGCAGGCGGCGGTCCAGTTCGATGCCGAAGATTGTGGTGGCGAGCTTGGACCGGCCGTAGGCGGTGGCTGCCCGATAGTCGTGTTCGAACATCAGGTCGTTGAAGTCCAGGTGCGCGTTCTTGTGGGTGATCGAGCTGAGACTGACGACGCGGGCTTCCCGCGCCGCGGCCAGGTTGCCGAGCAGCAAACCGGTCAGTACGAAGTGGCCCAGCATGTTGGTGGCGAGGTGCAGCTCGAATCCGTCGGCGGAGGTGCGACGTGGGCCAAGCAGCACCACGCCGGCGTTGTTGACCAGCAGGTCGATCGTCGGGTGGTCGCCGGCCAGCTTCGCCGCGAAGGTCCGCACGGAGGCGAGGGAGGCCAGGTCCAGCTCGCGTACCTCGACGTCGCCACCGATGCGGCGGGCGGCGTCCTCGCCGGCGGGAGCGTGGCGAACGGCGAGCACGACGTGGGCGCCGTGGCTGGCCAGTTCGGTGGCGGTGACCAGGCCGAGGCCCGAGTTCGCGCCGGTCACGACGGCGACCCGACCGTGCTGGTCGGGGATGTGGTCGGTGGTCCATCCGGTCATCTGCTGCTCCTGGAGGTGTCGGTGCACTGGCCCCATCGACGTTAGGAGCGATCCCGATGGGTTCCGTCATTCTCGGTTGCCTAGGTCTGAGGGGCCTACCTTCGGCGGTCCGTGCCGCTGCACACTTGCGGCATGGACAGCCTTCATCCGTATGCTCGTGAGCTGGGCGACTTTCTACGCGCTCGGCGTAGTCGGTTGCGTCCGCACGACGTCGGCCTGGAGCCGGGCGGCCGGCGCAAGGTCACCGGCCTGCGGCGCGAGGAACTGGCCCTGCTGGCCGGGCTGAGCACTGACTACTACCAGCGGATCGAGCAAGGCCGGGAGGTACGCCCGTCCGACGACGTCCTGGACGCGCTTGCAGGCGCTCTCGGCCTCGACGACAAGGAACGCCGGCACCTGTTCACCCTGGCCCACGCCGCCCGCCGGTCGATGCCCGCCCGGGTGGACCGCGATCCGGAGCGGGTGCCGGAGAGCACACGGCGCCTGCTGCGGGTGATGGACACTCCTGCGGTCATACTCGGCCGGCATCTCGACCTGCTCGACTGGAACCCGATGGCGCAGGCGCTGCTCGGCGACCCGGACGGCTACCAGGCCGACCGGCTCAACATGCTCCTGTTGCTGTTCGATGACACGCTGACCGGCGAGCGTAGCTGCCCGGACTGGGAGCGGCAGGCCCTCGACTACATCGGCATGATGCGTGCCGCCGTCGCCACCGACCCCACCCACCCACGCGCCACCGCGATCGTTGGCGAGCTGAGCATCCGCAGCGCTCAGTTCCGGCGGCTGTGGGCCCAGCACGACGTACGCGAATCGGTCAGCGGTACCAAGACCTTCCGGATTCCCGGGGTAGGCGACATCGTCCTGGACTGGGACACCTACCCCCTGCCGGGAAATCCCGGCTCCGTCATGCTCGTCTTCACCGCCGAGCCGGGCAGCGCCGACGCGGACCGGCTGCAACTCCTGGCGTCATTGCACGCGACCCGCTCAGCACTCGCCAACAAGCACCCCTCCCAGAAAGACGCCTCCGTGGGAAAACTGTCCGAGAGGCAATCCCACCACCGCTGAACCAGATGTCGAGAGGTGCGCACCGTCTCCAAGCGTCCGGGCCCAGCTGCCGAGATCAATCCTCGCCCGGGCGGAGGAACAGCTCGGCCAGCCGGGGTAGCCGCCGCCGCATCTCGTCATCGTTGTCGAAGTCGAAGTCCTCACCCATGTCGGGTTCGTGGGCCTCGTCGATGCCGACCGCAGCGTGCTGGCGGGTCTTCATCGCCTCGTAGAAGGCGTCGTCGTCACCACCCGTGACCTGCTCGTAGGCTTCGCTGGCTACGTAGTTCACCGCCTCGGCGAACAGTGCGCCGTCGTCTTCCTCGGCCGCCGCTTGTCGTACCACGGGATGGTCAGCCAGTCCGTCAGGGGAGGCCAGGACACGTTCGTACCACTCGCGCCCGAGCGCGATGACTCCCGCTCGGAAATCTATGAAGCTGTCGTCTGAGCATCCCCCGCCGATCAGGTACGCAGCCGCCCACACGTCCCAGCGGTAGAGCGCGTCATGGAGCTGATCGAACAGCTCCTGGAACTCGAGGATGCCCTCCAACGATGTCGCGGCTAGACGCGTCACCAGTGCCGCGGCAACGGCCTCACCGTCGTCGCCGGTCCGCCCGTCGAGACCCGCCCCGGCCGACTCCACGACCGCCCAAAACTCGTCAACGTCCACGGCGCGAGAGTCTCCCACGGCCAACTGACACCACTCATGCCTGTCGACCCGAGCACCGGTCGTGGGCAGCCGCTGAAGCGTTTCTGTCCCTGAGTATCCGCTCATGGCCGCGATGAATGCGCTACGTCGCTCCACCTCGGCAGCGCTGGCGGGACCCACTGATCTGCCGCTGACAAGGCGCGGCGATCGTGAGCGTGCTGCCCGATCGACCGATGCGGCCGCGCGAGCTGGCGCAGGCGCCAACCGAACACTGGCCGGCAGCTCACAGGCGGTTGGCGGCCTGGAGAGCCCGGTTTGGGGGAGCGGGTTGGGAGCAATGCCCTGCACTGAACAGCCATGAACTGCGTCCAACGGCATCGAACGACGCGCAACTGCACCCACCCCTAGCTGCGGCTCCTCGTTTCCGCAGGTCAGAGTCGCCGCGGCATCCTGTTTCCCGCGGAGTGCGGGGCGGCCGGAGGAGTCCGGCCGTTGATCAAGTCGTTGATGAGTGATGGCTGGAGCATCGACAGGCCCGCCCCGGCCAGGACGTCATCGGAGCGTCCCGTCGATCACCGCCGCGCGCTCGCCGGACGGGGCGGACTTCGGCAGTCGGATTTCACGGCGGTCGATGGAACCATTGTTGGACGATGATGAATCTGTTAACTTTTCCAAACCTCCATGAGAGAGCGCTCTCCCGAGAATAGAGGTCAAAGAAGATGGCGGCGCTGCACCCCTGACCAGCCACCGTCAACAGCCGCTCACGTCCACCCGACCCCACCCCCACCCCCACCCCCATCCCCATCACGGCGCAGCGCGACCTCACCGAGGCGCGACGTGCCGACGACCCTCCACCGCCGGGACAGACGCGACACCGCTGTGCGCGTCCCGGGACCTACCCGCGGGGCCGCCCACCGCGGCCACGTTCGAGACGTGATCGGCGCACGTTTCGGCTACTTCCTCACGAGAGGTAACCAACCGATCATGATTCGCAGAATGCTGCTAATCGTCGCTCTTGTGCTGGCCGGGATGGGCGTCAACGTCGCCCCGGCATTCGCAGCCGACTTCTCGGTGCTGGTCTTCAGCAAGACCGCGGGGTTCCGGCATGACGCGATCCCCGCAGGGATCGCTGCGATCCAGCAACTGGGCACGCAGGGCAACTTCACGGTCGAGGCGACCGAGGACGCCGCCCAGTTCACCGACACGAACCTGGCCAGGTTCAGAGCGGTCATCTGGCTGTCCACGACCGCCGACGTGCTCAACCCGACCCAGCAGGCCGCGTTCGAGCGCTACATCCGCGCCGGCGGCGGCTATGTCGGCGTGCACGCCGCCTCCGACACCGAATACGACTGGCCCTGGTACGGCAACCTTGTCGGCGCCTACTTCTCCAGCCACCCCGCGATCCAGCCGGCCACCGTCCGCATCGAGGACACCGCCCACCCTTCGAACGCGGGCATCCCGGTGAACTGGAACCGCACCGACGAGTTGTACAACTACCGCACCAACCCCCGCTCGCAGGTGCACGTCCTCGCGAATCTCAACGAGGCCACGTACACCGGCGGCACCATGAACGGCGACCACCCGATCTCGTGGTGCCGGCCCTACGACGGCGGCCGCTCCTGGTACACCGGCCTCGGCCATACCCAGGAGAGCTACACCGAGGCCAACTTCCGCACCCACCTGCTCGGCGGCATCAGGTACGCCGCGCAGAACATCGGCAACTGCTCGGTGCAGGCCCCCGTCGGCACGTTCAACCAGGTGAACCTGGCCAAGGGCGTGGCGGAGACCGGTGAGCCGATGGGCCTCACCGTGTTGCCCAACCGGGGTGTGCTGCACACCTCGCGGAACGGCGTCATCCGGTACACCGACGTCAACGGCAACACCAAAGTCGCCCTGACGCTGCCGGTCTACAGCCACGACGAGGAGGGTCTGCAGAGCATCAAGGCCGACCCGAACTTCGCCAGCAACCGCTGGGTGTACGTCTACTACGCGCCGCCGCTCAGCACGCCGGGCGGCGACGCTCCGTCCACCGGCACGGCGGCGCAGTTCGCCCCGTTCAACGGCTCCAACAAGCTGGCCCGGCTCACCGTGCGAGACGACAACACGATCGACCCGGCCTCGCTGGTGACGATCCTCGACGTGCCGACCAGCCGTGGGCTGTGCTGCCACGTCGGCGGTGACATCGACTTCGACGCCGCCGGCAACCTCTACCTGTCCACCGGTGACGACACCAACCCGTTCGACTCGGCCGGGTCCGCGCCGATCGACGAGCGGGCCGACCGCAACCCCGCCTACGACGCGCAGCGCACCTCGGCCAACAGCAACGACCTGCGCGGCAAGGTGCTGCGGGTCAAGCCGGGTGCCACGGGCGGCTACACCATCCCGGCCGGCAACATGTTCGCCCCGGGAACGGCGAACACCAGGCCCGAGGTGTACGCCATGGGCTTCCGCAACCCGTTCCGGATGAGCGTGGACAAGGCAACCGGGATCGTCTACCTCGGTGACTACGGCCCCGACGCCGGCTCTGCCGACCCGCAGCGCGGGCCGGCGGGCACCGTCTCGTTCGAGCGGATCACCCAGCCGGGCTTCTACGGCTGGCCGTACTGCTCCAACTACAACACCCCCTACCAGGAGTTCACGTTCCCTAGCGGGCCTTCGTCCGGCCCGTACAACTGTGCCGGTGGGCCGACGAACAACTCCCGGAACAACACCGGCATCACCACGCTGCCGCCGTCGCAGGCGGCCTGGCTGCCCTACGGCGGGCAGGGGCCCTGGCGGCCCGAGCTGGGTGGCGGCGGGCCCATGGGCGGTCCGGTCTACAACTTCAACCCAGCGCTGGCCTCAGACGTGAAGTTCCCGGCGTCGTACAACGGGAAGGTCTTCCTCGGGGAGTTCACCAGTCGCTGGATCAAGGCGGTCACCCTGAATGCCAACGGCACGGCCGGCGCGATCGAGCCGATCCCGTGGTCCGGGACCGCGATCATGGACATGGAGTTCGGGCCTGACGGCGCCCTGTACGTGCTCGACTACGGCACCACCTGGTTCGGCGGCGACGCCAACTCGGCCCTCTACCGGATCGAGTACAACACCGGCGGCAACCGGGCGCCGATCGCGCAGATCAGCGCCACCCCGTCCTCCGGCGCGGCGCCGCTGGCCGTGCAGTTCAGCTCGGCGGGTAGCAACGACCCGGACGGCGACCCGATCACGTACGCCTGGGACTTCACCAGTAACGGCAGCACCGACTCCACGGCGGCCAACCCGACATTCACCTACCCGGCTAACGGCGAGTACACCGCGACGCTGACGGTACGGGACCCCGGCGGCAGAACCTCGACGGCCAGTACCGTCATCGGGGTCGGCCGACCATCCATCCAATTGATCACACCGGCCGACGGATCGGTGTTCCAGTTCGGCGACCTGGTGCCCTACGAGGTGAGGGTCACCGATCCGAACGCCGGCACCATCGACTGCAACCGGGTCCAGCTCAACTACATCCTCGGCCACGACAGTCACGGTCACCCGATCACCAGCAAGAACGGCTGCACCGGGTCGATTCAGACCACGGTGGACGGTGAGCACGACGCGTCCGCGAACATCTTCGGGGTGCTCGCCGCGGTGTACACCCCGGTCAGCGGGGTCGCGGTCCAGGACCAGCACGTGTTGCAGCCGCGGACCCGGCAGGCCGAGCACTTCGGCACCATGAACGGCGTCCAGCTCGCCGCCAAGCCCAGCGCCCACGGCGGCAACGCCATCGGATACATCGAGAACGGTGACTGGATCTCCTTCACGCCGTACAACCTGGCCGGCGTCACCGGTATCAGGGCGCGGGTCGCCTCGGCCGGCGTCGGTGGCACGCTGACCGTGCGGGTCGACTCACCGACCGGCCCGGTGGCCGGCACGGTGCAGGTCGCCCCGACCGGTGGCTGGGAGACGTGGGCCGACGTCACCGGGACGATCAGCCCACCCGCCGGAACGCACCAGCTGTACCTGGTGTTCACCGGCGGCGCGGGATCGCTGTTCGACATCGACGACTTCACGTTCACCTCCGGCACCACACAACCGCCGTCGGGGAACCTGGCGTTGAACAAGCCGGTGACGGCGTCGAGCACGGAGTCCGGCACATTCCCGGCCTCGGCTGCGGTCGACGGTTCGCTGACCACCAGGTGGGCGAGCACCTTCAGCGATCCGCAGTGGATCCAGGTGGACCTCGGTCAGTCGACCTCTATCGACCGGGTCAAGCTGACCTGGGAAGCGGCGTACGGCTCGGGGTACCAGATCCAGACGTCGGCCAACGGGACAACCTGGACCACGGTCCGGACAGTCACCGGTGGCGACGGTGGGGTGGACGACAACACCGCGCTGGCCGCCACGGGTCGTTACGTGCGGATCAACGGTACGGCCCGCGGCACGGCCTGGGGATATTCCCTGTTCGAATTCGAGGTCTACGGGGGCGGCGTCGTGCAGCCGCCCGCAGGCAACCTGGCGTTGAACAAGCCGGCGACTGCGTCGAGCACCGAGTCGGTCGCCTTCCCGGCCTCCGCTGCGGTCGACGGTTCGCTGACCAGCAGGTGGGCGAGTGCCTTCGCCGACCCGCAGTGGATCCAGGTGGACCTCGGTCAGTCGTACCCCATCAATCGGGTCAAGTTGACCTGGGAGGGGGCGTACGGCTCGGGGTACCAGATCCAGACGTCGGCCAACGGAACAACCTGGACCACAGCCCGGACGATCGCCGGTGGCGACGGTGCCGTGGACGACAACACCGCGCTGGCCGCCACCGGCCGATATGTGCGGATCAACGGCACGACCCGCGCCACAGCCTGGGGCTACTCGCTGTTCGAGTTCGAGGTCTACAGCTGATCGGGTAGACCGCGCACGATGGGGCGCAGGGACCTTCGAAGGTCCCTGCGCCCCTGGTCTGTCCCGGCCATCGCCACATGACGGGCGGCGGTGGGCGGTGCCGCTTCCGTCGCCGCGCGCGGTGCGGTGGCGCACGCGCCGGTGGCCGAGCCGGCATTCGGCGACGGAACGTGCGTCGACGCGTAGCTGATCGGCCCGACGGCTGCGTCGCCTGGGCCTTGCCCACGGCTGAGGGTCTGGACACCACCGCGCCGGGGCGTGGGCTCGTCACCTGGTTCGGCCACCCGGCCTGAGCGGCGCATTAACGGTCGTCTCAGATTCGCTCGGTACGAAGTCGGCATCAGATGAGCGAACTAACCGTATGGGGGGAAGCTAGTGATGGCAGTCAAGGCAGCGCCGCCCGGTCGCTTGGCAGGCCGGTGGGTGCCATGGTTGGTGATCGGGTTGTGGGTGGCGCTGGCGGCGGTCATGGTGCCGTTGAGCGGAAAGTTGAGCTCGGTCACCACCGACAGAGCCGTGGACACCCTGCCGGCCAGCGCCGAGTCCACCAAGGTGGCGGTGCTGGAGGACAGTCTCCCCGGCGGCGAGGACAACACGTTCGTCTTTGTGTACCACCGCGCCGGCGGCATGACCGACGCCGACCGCGCGACGGTCGAGCGCCACCACAACACCCTTGCCGAGCGGTACCCGCCGAAGGCGGCGGCCGGCGAGGACGACGAGAGCACGGCGACAAGACTCTCCACCGACGGCAAGGCGATGATGTTCACCCTCGACGTGAGCACGACCTACGGCGCACCGGAGGCCATCGTCGGCCCGTTGCGTGACGCCGCGAAGGACCGCCCCACCGGCCTGGAACTCGACGTGACCGGCCCGGCCGCGATCGACGGCGACATGGACGCTGTCTTCGACGGCATCGACCTGCAGGTCTTCCTCACCACGGTCGTCGTCGTCACGGTCCTGCTTATCCTCACCTACCGCAGCCCGGTGTTGTGGTTCGTCCCGCTCGTGGTCGTCGGCGCGGCCGCACTGACTGCGATGGCGACTGTCTACCTGCTCGTCAAGGGCTTCGGCGTCGTGGTGAACGACCAGAACTCGGCGCTGCTGACGATCCTGGTGTTCGGCGTCGGCACGGACTACGCGCTGTTGCTCATCGCTCGATATCGGGAGACACTGCGCCACCACGAGAACGTCCGGGTCGCGATGGTCCACGCCCTACGCGGCTCGGCGCCAGCCATTGTCGCGTCCGCGGCCACCGTGGTCGCCGGCCTGCTCTGCCTGCTCGTCGCGGACCTGAACAGCACCAGCGGGTTGGGCCCGATCGGCGCCGCCGGCATCCTGTGCGCGCTGGTGGCCATGCTGACGCTCTTCCCCGCGGTGCTCGTGGTGCTCGGCAGGCGAATCTTCTGGCCGGCCATCCCGCGGTTCAGCACGGCCGTGCAGGACAAGCCGGGGCTGTGGGGACGGCTCGGCACCGGCATCAGCCGCCGACGGTGGGTGGCCACGCTCGGCTCGCTCGGAGTCCTCGGCGTGCTCGCCATCGGTCTGACGGGTAACACCGGCGCCCTGCGAGAGCAGGACCAGTTCCTGTCCGCGCCGGAGTCCGTCACCGGCTTCACCGTTCTTCACCAGCACTTCCCGGAGCTCGGCGGCCAGCCGATGACGATCTATACGCGGCCGGCGTACCAGGAGCGGGTGGTCGACATCGTCAAGCGCACTCCCGGCGTGGCAGAGGCCGTTCCGGGCCAGACCGTCGGAGGCTGGGCCGACATCTCCGTGTTCCCGACCGACGCCCCGGACACCGCCGCGGAGTACGACACGATCAAGCGGGTGCGCGCCGCTGTGCACGCGGTGAACGGGGCGGGGGCGATCGTCGGCGGGCCGAGTGCGGAGAACCTCGACACCGAGGTGACCACCAGACGCGACGAGAAGCGGGTGATCCCGCTGGTGCTCGCCGTCGTCCTGATCGTCCTCGGGCTGCTGCTGCGCGCGATCGTGGCCCCGCTGGTCCTGATGGCGACTGTGATCGTCTCGTTCGCGGCGGCCTTCGGCGGCAGCGTGTTCGTCTTCGACACGATCCTCGGGTTCAAAGGTATCGACTATTCGGTGCCGCTGCTGGCATTCCTGTTCCTGGTGGCGCTCGGCGTCGACTACAACATCTTCCTGGCCAGCCGGGCCCGGGAGGAGACCGTGCGTCTCGGCACCCGAGAGGGCATGCTGAAGGCCCTGTCGGTCACCGGTGGCGTCATCACCTCGGCAGGGCTGGTCCTGGCGGCCACGTTCGCGGTCCTCGCCACACTTCCGCTGGTGATGCTGATCGAGGTCGGGTTCCTGGTCGCCTTCGGCGTGCTGCTCGACGCCCTGCTGGTGCGGTCGGTCCTGGTGCCCGCCCTCACCCTCCTGATCGGCCGGCGGATCTGGTGGCCGAGCCGGCTGTCCCGTCCAGCGGCAGGGCCGCCGATCGGTCGACAGACGCTCGCCGACGAGGAGGATCCCGCGCTGCAACGGTGAGCGCGGCGGCACGGACGAGATCCGGGACGGGCATCCAGCCCGTCCCGTGTCCTTTCGTGGGCCCGACGGCCGCCGCCCTCCGGTCCTGCGCGACGCGCCGGGCCTGGGGTCGGCGCACCGCGGTGTCCGGCCCCGAAGGTGAACGGCGCCGGGTCATGCCCGAAGGCGGCCGTCTCTTGTCCTGCGCCGCACCGCCGAGACGGGGTCAGCGCGCCGCGGTGTCCTCCCCGACGGTGCGGCGCGCGATCGGGGCGGGCGGGGCCGCGGCCGGAAGGTCGACCCGAAGCAGCGCGCCACCGCGTACGGAACGGGCGACAGCGGCCCGGCCGCCGTGGGCGTCGACGACCCGCTGCACGATCGACAGCCCCAGACCGGATCCCGGCAACCCCCGGGCGCTGTCGGCACGGTAGAACCGGTCGAACACCCGCGGTACGTCGACTGCGTCGATGCCCGGCCCGGCGTCGTCGACCTCGAGCACCGCCGACGCGCCCTCGGCACGCAGCCGGACCTGGACCGGCTGGTCCGCGGGGGACCACTTGCCGGCGTTGTCGATGAGGTTTAGCACCGCCCGCTGGAGCGCAGCGGGACGCCCGCTCACCCACACGGAGGTCACGTCGAGCGCGACCTCGATGTCAGGCACGCGGGAACGCGCCCGGGTCGCGGCGGCCACCACCACGTCGGTGAGGTCGAGCAGCTCGGTGCTCTCGTCGCTGACGTCACCGCGCGCCACCTCGGTCAGCTCAGCGGCAAGGGTGCTCAACTCAGCCACCTGGGCGCCGAGATCGTTGAGCAACCGGGTCCGGCTCTCCGCCGACAGTGCGCTGTCCAGGGTGCCGCGCCGATCGAGCCGGATCAGCAGCTCGACGTTGAGGCGCAGGCTGGTGAGCGGGGTCTTGAGCTCGTGGGCGGCGTCCTCGGCGAGCAGCCGCTGGGCCCGCCGGGAGTCCCGGAGCGCGGCGAGCATCTCGTTGATCGACTGGATCAGCCTCCGGATCTCCCCACCGCCCTCATCCGGGATGTCGGCGTCGAGAACCCGGGTGCGCGCGACACGTACCGCTGCGGCAGTCAGCCGGTCGATCGGTGCCAGCCCGGCCCGTGCCACGGTCCGCCCGACAAGGGCGCCGCCAACCACGCAGAGCAGCCCGATCAGCAACATCCCGAACCCGAACCGGTTGATCGGGCTGTCGTCGGCGACGCGGGCCACCTGGACCGCGCCGTCGCCCGCCCGCAGCGTGTAGATGCGGTAGCCGTCCTCGTCGCTGTCGTTCGACTCCATCAGGTCGGCCGACGCGCCCTGCGCCACGCGCCCGGCGCGCCCGCTGACCGGAGGCAGCGCGGGTTGGCCGACCGGCGTCCGGGTCGAGCCGTCGGGCAGGATGACCCGTACCAGCCGGCCGGACCCGGGATACGGCGGTAGCTGGACCTGCTCCACACCGGCGCGCTCCGCGTCCGTCGCCAGGACGCGGGAGTCGGCGCGCAGTTGATCCTCGGCGGTGTCCTGCAGCTCCCAGTCCAATAGCTCGCTGGCCACCTGGAAGGCCACGAACACGCTGACCGCGATGGCCGTCGCCGCGATCACCGTCAGCCTGGTCCGCAGGGACCGCCGGCGCCACCATCGGGTCAGCCGGCGCGGTTCCCGGCCGGCGGGCCTGCTCACGGAGGAGTCTCCCGCAACGTGTATCCCAGGCCGCGCAGCGTGTAAATCAATCGCGGCTCACCCTCGGCCTCCATCTTGCGGCGCAGGTAGCTCACGTATACCTGGAGGTTGTTGGCGGTGGCGCTCATGTCGAAGCCCCAGATCGCCTCGAACAGCGCGTCGCGGGTCAAGACCCGGGTCGCGTTGCGCACGAGAACCTCCAGCAGGGAGAACTCGGTCCGGGTCAAGCGCAGCGGCCGCCCGCCACGCCACGCCTCGAACCTGTCGGGATCGACCCGGACGTCGGCGAACGACAGGATCTGCGACTCCCCGTCGGCCGGCGTGCGCCGGCGCAGCAGGGCCCGCACCCGGGCCAGCAATTCCTCGGTGGCGAACGGCTTGGGCAGGTAGTCGTCAGCGCCCGCGTCGAGCCCTGCGACCCGGTCGGAGACCTGGTCACGGGCGGTCAGCATCAGCACCGGCAGATCCCGACCCGCGGCCCGCAACCGCCGGCAGGTCTCCAACCCGCCAAGGCGAGGCATCATCACGTCGAGGATCAGCAGATCCAACGCGTCACCGCCCGCCCCACCAACCCCGTCGAGCACGGCGAGACCGTTGGCGACGGTGCTGGTGTCGTAACCCTCGACCTGGAGCACCCGCTCCAGCGACCCACGGATAGCCCCGTCATCATCCGCGATCAGGATCCGCACGCCGGCCCGCCCCCTTCCAGTCGATGCTTTGCCGCTCATCCTCCCCGATCAACCTGAAGCCAGGATTAGAACGTCGTCTCTGTGGGGCCCGCTGGCCGTGCTCTTACGGATGCCTGAGCGCAGACTTGACCACCGACGGGACGGCAACGAACCGTGAAACCGCCGTTCCCGGGTTGGCTACCTTCACGGCCGCAAGGGTTCGACCATCCGGCACGCCCGGGAGCAACCCGTCGACACCATCGTGATCGGTGGGGATGCGGTGTCGGGTTACTACAACCTGGCCGCCTCCATGCCGACGCCGCGAGGGTCAATGGGGAAAGCGTCCTCCGGCTGGTGCCCAGGCCCTGAGCGTCTCAGCTCGCGTCAGATGGAGAACGAGGTCAACTCCCGGGTGGCGCTCCTGCGTAGCGGCGTCGCCCGGCGCCCGCCGCCGAGTTGCTCGTGGCCTTCGGGGCCGGGGTGGAAATCGGCGGTGGCGCGACGGCCTTCAACGGCCCTGGGATACCCAACTCCTCCACCACCCGGATTTTCTCCGCCGGTATCTCTTCCTTGGTCTGGAAGTTGTTTGGGTCGCCGCTGTGGTCGTGGCGCCACGCGTCGTTGCCGTCGAGGGCGCTTTTCGGCATGTCGAAGGCGAGGACGATCCCGCCCTCGTCGGCGACGTCGCGCAGGGTTGGCTCGCCACGTTTCTTCCCCATGGCCCATTCGGTGTGCTGCCGGGCGTAGGACAGTGCCAGGTCGAAGTCGAGGGTGACGGTGTTCCAGCCCTTGTCCTTGCTCTCGCTGGCGACGTCGTGTTTCTCCCAGCGTTTGCAACCGATGTCGCTGCCGGCTTTGCCCGGCATCAGCCCCGTGGCCTGGATGCCGTCGCCGTAATAGTTGCACCGGTTGGTGCCGTGGTAGAACCGGTAGACGTCCGCGGACGGCGGCTTCTGAGGCGGATTGGCCAACCGCCACAGCTGTTGTTGAACGTTGTTGTGCCTCAGAAGCGCCTCCTCGGTGGTTGTGTTTACGCCGAGGTGCTCGAATGCTGTGGCCAATCGGTACAGGATCAGCTTGTCCGCGACGGCGACGAGCTCTGGCTCGGCGTACTTCGGGGACAGGACGATGGTGTTGGTGCCCGGCACGTGGTCGCTGCCGACGGGCGTGTGGAGAAGACCCACCGTCAGTGGCATGGCGTATTCGGTTTCGATAGCTCTCACGACATCGGCGACCACCTGCTCGGCCGCGAACCAGTGCGCCAGACGCGCGGACAGTGTCTGATCCGGGACCGGTGCTGATAGTTGCGCCCGTGCAGGGTCAGCGGTGGCGTCCCGTGGCGGGCGGGTCGGCTCGTCGGGATGGACAGGCCCCGTGGGGGCACCGGATTGGACGGGCACTAGTGGGGGCCGAGGAGTCTGCCCGGTGGGTGAATGATTCGGCTGCATTCCGTGAAGTTACGCACAGCCACCGCCCCGAGTGATCGTGTAGTCATCAAACGGACCCGGGCACCGTCCCCTGTCCCGGCCCGGGGTCGCCGCGCCAGATGTCTCGTGCCGCATTCCGTTCGAGGCTGCGCGCCCCCCGCCGGCAACAGCGGCCCGGGCCAGGGCTCAGTCGAGCAGATAGCCGGCCGGGACCGCGTCGGTGAGCCAGACGCCGTTGGCGCTGCGGTGGAACACGTGCCCGGCGGCGGCCATCGCCGCCGCGTCGATGGTGAGGATCACGACCCGACCGGCCCGTCGGGCGCCGACCCGGCGGGCGGTCTCGGTGTCGGCGGAGAGGTGGACGTGGTGCCGGCCGCCGCGGTGCAGGCCGGTGGCCCGGATCGACTCCAGCGCACCGGCGCTGGTGCCGTGATAGAGCCGGTCCGGCGGGGTCACCGGGGGCAGCCCGAGGTCCACCGGGATCGAATGGCCCTGGTTGGCCCGGATCCGCAGCACCCCGTCGGTGCCGCGCTCGACAGCGAACCGCTGCTTGTCGTTGCCGGCGACGACCGCGTCCAGCTCGGCCCGCTCGATCCGTAGGGCGGCGAGCAGAGCGTCGACGGGGGTCCAACCGGCCGGGTCGAGCACCAGGCCGGACCGGTCGGGATCGTGCCGGAGTGCCTTCGACATCCGTTTGCTCAACCTCACCAGCCGCTCGCGTTCCACAGTTCATTGTGGTCGATCACCGTCGCTCAGATCGAGAGGTTTTCCGGCGACACCGGACCCGGGTTTTTCTCCGGTGGGCCTGTGGGGTACGCCCGGCCGGCTCTGAGCTGTCTACTGTAAATGCGAGCCATCCCGAAGAACGTCGCGTCCCGGAGGACCGGATCAACCTGCGGCTCGCCGGCTCGCGGACCTTCGACGACCTGGCCGTACTGCCCCGCTACGAACTCGCCGAACAGGGACGGTAGCGCAATTGGCGGCACTTCAACCGGCGGTGATCGGCTGACCAGGGGTCGGCGGGACCCCGGAATCAGCCCGGAGCGCGGCGAAATGTCCTCCGCAACGCAATTGGCCGTAAGGGCCATCGCGGCTCCTCAATTAGACCGTATGTGCCTCGTCCCCGACGACCACTATCGATCCCGAAGGGACCAACGACCTGGCTTTGGTTCGCCTCGGAGCGGCATGATGTAGTGACTCAACCGAGGAGTGGCGATGCGATCGGTTAACGCGGCACACTCCATCCTGTTCGCGCTACCACTCGGCTTCCCCAGCGCCAGCACTTTGACGTACGACTTTCTCTCCCCGGTCGCCGCGATCGTCGTCGGTGCGTTCGTTGCGCGGATGATCCACACGCTGATCCGTCGCCGCCGTGCGGCGGCTCCCGCGATGGCGGTCGTGCCCGGCGGTCTTGACCTGGCCTCCGGCAGCTCGCGACGGCAGCGGATCGTGCCCGCCGAACTGCCCCCGCCGCCCGGCCTGCTGGCTGGCCGGGACCGTGAGTTGGATGAGATGTGTGACCACCTGGCCCGGCCCGACAGGGACGGCGACGCTCTGATCGTCATCCACGGTGAACCCGGGGTCGGGAAGACCGCGTTGGCGATCAGGATGGCCCACCTGGTGTCGGACCAGTATCCCGACGGGCAGTTGATGCTCCGGTTCGACAGCTCCGACGACCAGTTGACCGAGGACCGGTTGGAGACGTTCGTGCGGGCCCTACGTGGGCCACGGGAGGTCATGCCGGAGCGCGCGGATCTCGGCCGCTGGTACCGGGACTGGACGCGGCGCCGGCGGGTGCTGGTCATCCTCGACAACGTCGGCGACCCGGACCAGATCCGACCGCTGTTGCCGGCCGGCCCCGGGTGCCTCACCATGGTCACCGCCCGCGGCGCGGTCCCCGGGTTCCCTGGACAGTTCCCGGTGGCGCTGGAGCCGCTGCGGGACGAGGCGGCCACCGCACTGCTCGACCGGCTGGTCGGGGGCGACCGGATCGGCGCCGAACCGGCAGAGGCGAAGCAGATCGTGGCCGCCGCGGCCGGCTATCCGGTGGCGATCCAGATGGCCGGGGCGGTGCTCGCGGTACGCAAGAACTGGACCCTGGAGATCGCCGTCCGGCGCATGCGGGACATGGCCACCGATCCGCAACGAAAGAAGGTCGTCGCCTTCTCCGGCATCCTCGACCTGGCCTTCGCCCTGCTCACCCTCGAGGAGCGGGAGGCGCTGGTCCTGCTCGGCCTGACCGACCGGCGCCGGGTCGAGCGGTGGATGCTGGCGATGCTGTTCAACGGCGCCTTCGCCGACCGCACCATGCCCGAAAACGTCGCCGGCCGGTTCCTCGACCACCTCGCCTCAGCCCGGTTCGTGGAACGTCGGGTGGACGACCATTCCGGGCTGCTGACCTTCCGGGTACCGGTCTACGTCCACGCCTACGCCGCCACCCATCTCGGCAGCCACCTGACGCGGCCGCAGCAGCAGCGCGCCCGTCGGGGACTCTCCGAGGGACGGCGCCGGCGCAACGAACGCAACGCCGACGATTTCCTGCGCCGGACGGTCTTCGCGTTCCTGGACCGGGGCGAACTCGACGCCGCCCTGAACTCCGCCCGAGAGTCGCTCGCGTTCTGCCGGGAACGCGCCGCCGCGCTTTCCAGCAGCGACTCCGGGGCGCTGGCGCTAGCCAGCGAGGAAGGTCTGACCCTCGCCGCGCTGGCCGAGGTCAACGCCGAACTCGGCTGGATCGACGAGGCCATGACCTACGCCGAAGACGCCGGGAAACGCGGCAGTCAGTCGCCGCGCACGCTGTCCCGGGCACTGCGGGTGAGCGGCAGCCTGCGCCGGCGGCTACGCCAACTGCCGCAGGCCGAGGCGGACCTGCTCGCCGCCGAGCGCAGCGTCCGGAACGCCGACGACCGCGACGAGCACATCCGGGTGCTCTCCGAGTTGACCGCTCTCCAGGCGCCGCTCAAGGACCTGGAGGCGGCCACCCAGTACCTCGACCAGGCTCGACGGCTGTGTGCGGGCGCGGGACCGTCCGGCGTGCGGCAACTGCCCGCGGTGCTGCTGGCGTACGCGCAGGTGTTGCGGGAGTGCGGGGAGCTGGCGGCGGCGGCCACCACCCTCGCCGAGGCCGAGCTGCTCACTGGTGACCCCGACGGCTTGCAGCGGCTCCGCCGGCCGTGGATCCGGCTGTACCGCGCCCTGACCCTCCTCGACCTCGGCAAGTACGACCAGAGCCGCGAATTCAGCTCCGCGGCGTTGGAAGGGTTCACCACGTTGCGGCACCGCTACGGCAGCGGCTGGGCGCGGCTCGCCCTGGGCCGGGCGCACCTCGCCGACGGGAACCTCAACGGGGCCGCCCCGGAGCTGGAGGAGTGTCATGGGACGTTCCGCCGCTGCGGGGACCGCTGGATCGAGGCGGAGTCGGCGACCTGGCTGGCGGTGGCGTACCACCGGGCCGGGCGCGGCCAGGAAGCGGTCGACCTGCTCTCCGCTGCCGAACAGGCGTTCTCGAAGCTCGGTGACGAGCAGGGCGTACGGCGGGCAGGCCGGCTGCTGTTTGAGGTGGAGTCCTCACTGCCCGCTCAACCGCTGAGACCGTTGCCGGGTGTCCGGGAGTGGCTGGCCGCGGTCGGCCGGCAGCCGACCGATCCGGCCGGCACCCGAGCGGGAATCTGATGCTCTCCAACCGGTCCAGATGGGATGGCTTCCTTGTCGTTACGCTGGTTGATCCGGCGGGCACGCCGACGCCTCAGGCGGTTCCGGCTTCTGATCGCCGCTGCGGTGACCGTGCTGGCCAGCGTGCTCGGCACCGTCTACGACAAGATTCCCGCCGACCTGCAACTGGCGGCGCTGCTGGTGATAGGCGCGTTCGGCGCGGCCGCGGTGATCCTGGTCGAGTCGCCGGAGGCCAGTTACGAGCAGTCGCTTGTGGACCCGCCCTCCGCCCGCAAGAGCAAGCGCGCCAAGCCTGCCCGACCGCGCCGGGACCGGACGGAGCCGCGCTTCCGGTTGGCCCAATGGCTGGGCTGGTGGCGCAACCAGGTGGTGCCCACCCTGCCGCCCCGCGACGAGCTCTTCCGGGGCCGCGAGCGTGAACTGGCCGACCTGCAGGGATTGCACGACGTGCAACGGGCGGCTCGCACCGGCGGCGTACGGTCGATCTTCCGGCGTGGTGGACGGCGGACGGCGGACCGACGCGGAGCCGCCGGACCGGTGATCCTGCTCCTGCACGGAATGCCGGGGGTCGGCAAGACCGCCTTGGCCGACGAGTTGGCCCGGCGGCTGGCCCGGCGCTACCCGCACGGGCAACTGTTCGTGAACCTCGGCACCGGTGGCGCCGCCCGCACACCGATGGAGATCCTCAAGGAGCTCCTTCTGGCGCTGGGCTGGAGCGACATGCCCGACACAGCGGTCGGCCGGGCGATGGTCTTCCGGTCGCTGACGGCGAAGAAGAGGATCCTGTTCATCCTGGATGCCGCCCGCAATGCCGACCAGGTCCGGCACGTACTGCCGAGCGACTCCGCCGCCGCCGTGATCATCACCTGTCGGCGCGGCATGACCTGGTCCGACCCGCTGGCCGAACCGTCGTACGCGTTGGGCCTGCCAGACGACGACGAGGCGCTGGCCATCTTCCGGGCCGTCTCCCGGACCGCCGAGAGCGTCCGGCCGGAATGTGCCGCCGAGATCGTGTCGCTGTGCGGACGGCTCCCGCTCGCCGTCCGGGCCGCCGCCGAGCGGGTCTCCAACGACGGCGCCGACATCTGTCAGATCGCCGGGCTGCTGCGCGAGCCGCGGTCCCGGCTCGGCTGGTTGGACCGCCCCGGTCGGTCCCTGCGGGCCCACCTCCAGACTGAGTACGGCCGTCTGCTGCCGAAGGAACAGCAGGCGCTGGCCATGCTCGCGCTGATTCCGTCGCCCACCTTCGTGCCGTGGGTGCTGGGTCCGCTGATGAACCTGCCGCCGGCCGAGGTGGAGGCCCTGGTCGACCGGCTGTCCGCGGCCCAACTGCTCGAAGACCTCGGCATGGACGAGGTGTCGGAGGTGGCCCGGTACCGGCTCCACCCGCTGGTCCGGCTGTTCGCCAGCGCACAGGCCGCCCGGATTCCGGCGCACGAGCGCGAGTGGGCGTTGGACCAGCTCACCGCTGCCTACGTCCAGGTGGTCAGCGCGGTGCTCGCCGTCCTGCACGACGACTTCGTGTACGCCGGGCCGATGGACTGGCTCGCGCCGGATTCGAAGTACCCGCAGCGGATCGCCGACCATCCGGAGGCCTGGGTCCGGGCCGAGTACCCCAACCTGCTGCGGGTGTTGGACGACACCGCGGCCCTGCCGGACACCGGTTTCGGCACGCAGCTGCGCTGGCGGGTCGGCGCCTGGCTGGACGGCTGTGTCGCCGAGGGAGTGAGCTCGGCCGCGACTCTGGCGGCGTACGCCCAGGCGGCCCGCGCCGCCGAGCGCGACGGCAACGTCCTCGCCCAGGTGGACGTGCTGCTCGCCAAGGGCACCTTCCTGGTGGCCGTCGAACGGTACCGGGACGCCGAGCAAGACCTGGACCGGGCGATCGCGTTGTCGCACCGGCTGCTCGGGGACCGGTCGGCGGCGCGCGAGGAGGCCGAGCGCCGGATCGCGATCGCCCTGCGGAAGATGGGTGAGGGATTCCTGCAGGCCGCCGCGTACCAGCGCGCGGTCGAGAAGCTGGAGGACGCGCTCGCCCGGGCCGAGACCATAGGGGACGGACCGGCGCAGCGACTGATCCGGATCCTGTTCGCCGAGGCGCACCACGTCGACACGGCAGAGGCCGTCTACGACGAACTGCTCGACCCCGGGCTTTCCGACGCCACCCGCTACCGGATCTATCTCTCCCTGGCCGAGGCGGGTCGCCGACGGGGGGACTGGCAGTCCGCCAGTGACTACCTCGGTCAGGCCGCCCGGCTGGTCGACGGGGACCTGCGCCGGGTCGCGAACGTGCGGTACCGGACCGCACGTCTCGCGCTCGACCAGTACGAGGACGGGACCGGCGGCGGCGACGGTCGCGACCCGGAACTCGCTGCGACCGCGGTCCGGCGAGCCGCCCACGCGTTGCTGACCTTCCGCCAGATGGGCAACCCGCTCGGGACGGTGCGGACCCAGTGCCTGCTGGCCCGGGCGATCCTGGCGATGGGCCGGCCGGTGGAGGCGGACCACGTCGCGCACGCGGCCGAGGGCGAGCTGGCCGCGGTGCAGGGATCGGGCGAGAAGCCGGAGGTACTGGCTCCGCTCACCGCGCGGCTGACCCGGGTCAAGGGCGAGATCCGGCTGCGCGCAGGGGATCGGACCGGCGGGCGGCAGCTGTTGATGGACGCCGCCATGACGTTCGGCGAGCTGAAGGACTGGGCAGGGCTGCGCGCGGTGCTCGGCCTGCTGGAGGAGGTCGCCCCGGCCGGGGCCGAGGCGCCCGGCGTCGGACTGCCGGTGGTCGTCCCGGTCGACGGATGGCCGGGGCGCGGTCCGATGCCGATGGGCGGCGGTCCGGTCAACTTGTCGCCGGCTGTCACCGATCGCCTGGCGGCCCGCCTGAGCAGCCAGGTGGTCGACCGGGTGCAGGATGAGCTCCGGCTGACGCTCACCCCGGCCGAACCGGTCGCGTTCCGCGGTGCGCTCGGCGCCGGGCTGACCGGCGCCGAAACGGCCCACGACGAGGAGCTGCCGCCGACTTGGCGCATCCCGGTCGGCGAACTGTGCCACCTCACGGTGCTCGTAGCGACCGGGCAACCGGCCTTCGCGGACGAGCCGGGGCGGCGGCCCGCCCTAGCCGGCCCGCGGGTCTGGCGCCCGCTCGCCGTCAGCACCGGCGTCCGGGCCGACGACGTCGACCTCACTCTGTTGGTCGACGCGCCGTTCGTCGACGTGTCCGACCCGGAACTGCGTACCACCTGCCGGGTCGAGGGCGGACTGGCCCGCTTGGACAGCACCCTGCGGATCGGCGAGCCCGGTGCGAACGAACTGCGAATCACCCTGCTGTCGTCGGGTCGGCTTGTGCAGTCACTGCCGATCCGGCTGCTGGCGGTAACCGGGGAGGAGAGCGTGGGTGGACCTGCCACTGTTCCGCTCGCCTGAGGTGACGGCCCGGACCACGGTCACCGACAAGGGCATCTGCCTGCGGCTCACCGCGGCCCGCGGGCCGGCGCCGACTGACATCCAACTGGTCGACGCGGATATCGTGCGCGAACATTGCGCCAAGCTCGGGAAGCGAGTCGGTCGGATAGCCGCGAGTTGTCGGCAGTGCTGGCCGGTGGCGACCGACGCCGCGGGCGAGGCGCTCGGCAACCTCGCGGCTGCCGGGCGGATATTTCTCTTCGACGTGCTACACGACCCGCAACGGGACTTCCCCCGGTTGTCGCTGTTCCTGCAGGCGGCCTGCCCGACCTGGCAGAGCAGGCAGAGCCGTACCCCGTTGATCCACGCCATCGCCGAGACGGACCAGTACTTCCCCTGGGAGTTGTTGCCGTTGTTCGCGCCGACGTCGACGGTGCGGGCCGGCAACCAGGCAGAGTTGGAACGGGCCGCGCTGGCCTTCCCTGGCTTCGCGGCTGTCGTCGAACGCCGCGACCCGGACCACGTGCCCGATTCCACCTCCCTGAACGGCTGGGACGGACTCCCGATCCGGATGGTGTACGACGCCAGTTTCCCGGGTGTACAGCAGGAGGTGGGCTTCTTCCGGGGCAAGGATGCCCTGTTCCTGCTGAAGGGGCCGTACCCGAAAGACAGCGACGACCCGGCGGCACCGACGCTGGCGCAGCAACTCTGCGACCCGGCGCTGGGGCTTGACCACAACCGGGACGGCCCGCTCGACCAGGTGGTGCACTTCTCCTGTCACTGCCAGGCAGCCGACGGCGACACCACCCGGTATGCCTACCACCTCTCCGACGAGCAGGGTCGAAAGCTGGTGGTACCGCTGGAGGAACTCGCCGAGGAGATGATGCGGATCTGGGCCGCCGAGATGATAGCCGCCCGACCGGGGTCACGACCGGACATGCCGTTGGTGTTCCTGAACGGCTGCGGCACCGTGGCGATGGACCCGACGAGCGCGGCATCGTTGCACAAACCGTTCCGGCACAACCGCAACCGGGGCATCATCGGCACCATCGCGAATGTGCCGGACCGGATCGCCGCGGAGATCTCGAAGTGGTTCTACCTGAACCTACTTGTCGAGCGGCACGACGTAGGGCAGGCACTGCACGAGGCGAAGTGGCGGCTGCTGCAGGACCGCGGCAACCCGCTTGGACTGCTGTATTCCATCCACGCGTACGCGGGCCTGCGGATCGAGCCGGTTCCCACGCACGCCGGTCCCGCCGACGGAGGCGCCCGATGACCAGCCTGTTGAGCAGTCTCTGGCACGAGACCCGGGGTCGGTTCGACCGGCTGCCGGTCTGGCTGCCCGGTGCCCGAATGGAACTCGGCGACGTCGGTGTCTTCGACGACGGGGGTTGGGTGAAGCACACCACCCTGGACGCACTCGGCATCCCCTTCACGCCGGACCTTGCCGGCGTTCCGACCGGCTACGACTACGCCTCGCAGGACGGCGCCCAGGTGAGTACCTGGCTGGCGGCCGACGGCGACCCCACGGTCAGCGGCATCGCCCAGGGCAACGCCGGGCTGCGGATCCGGTTCTCCCGGGCCGGGGCGTTCGTCCTGAAGGCCGACGAGGTGACCGTCCAGAGCCTGGCCAACCTCGCCGAGGTCGACCGGCGGATTCTCGCCCGGCACCGGGCCGGGAGGTGGGAGCGGGGCTGGGTGCTGGTGAGCGAGGTGGCCCGCGGCGGACCGGCGATCACTGTGGTCTCGGGCAGTTCCGACGGCGAGGCCTTCGTCGACCTCGGCGTGACGGCGGCGGTCGCCGGCCAGCCGCTGGCGGCCGCCGGCGCGGGGATCGCCCTCGGTACCCGGCGGGGCCTGGCCGGCTACTTCGTCAGCCCCACCGAGACGACCCTGCTGTGGCGGGGCCGCTGCGTACGGGATCCCTGGTGGTCGTCGAAGGCCTCGATGAGCGACCGAGGCGACCAGATCCACGAGGAACTGCCGGTCGACGGCAGGGGACTACATGTCGTCGAGATCGAGCACCTCGAGGACGTACCGACCGACGACCGGTAGTTTCGGCGACCAAGCCGGATCGCACTCCGACCTGGCGGCCGAAGGGCGCGACCTGCTGCAACAGATCGAGGACTTCACCAGCACGCCTTTAAGGGCACTTCCCAGGTAAGGCAAGATCGGGGCAGGTACCCCGTGACGTTGAAGGGCCGCGCCGTCATCCCGCGAGAGCTCCGCAGCGACGACGCGGCCCCTTCGTTTGCCCTCATAGGCGACGAACGTGTGACCCGCTGGCTCTCCTTCGATATATCTGCTGCTGACGGGGCGCGGCGATCGTGAGCGGGTTCCCGCGATCGTTGGCGGCCCGGTGCGAGGCACGGTCTGGGGGAGCAGCGGGGTGCTCTGAGCGGCCTTGAACTGCTGGCTACGTCGGTTTCAGCTGACACCGGATGTCGGTCTCTGTCGACTCCAGAATCGATGGTGCCTATCGGATGTCGATGGACGTCGAAACCGCCGATGACGCGTAAGTACCAGTTCTGACTTATATAAGTTGTACCTGGTATGATCCTGGGTCGTGCACGCGTTCGACATCCTCGGAGACCCGGTGCGCCGGCGCATTCTGGAGCTGCTCGCCGACGGTGAGCAGACCTCTGGGGCGATCACAGACGTGATCCGGGCCGAGTTCGCACTGTCCCAGCCGGCTGTCTCGCAACATCTGCGCGTTCTGCGGGAGAACGGGTTCGCGTCGGTCCGGGCTGAGGGGGCTCGCCGGTTCTATGCCGTCGACCCCACGTCGCTGAGCGAGGTTGACGTGTGGTTGGACCGGTTTCGCGGGTTCTGGGATCAGCGGCTCGATGCCCTGGAAACTGAGCTGACCCGTGGCAGGCGTGCATCCCGGACCCCAGGTGTTGGCAAGGCCGATCCGCCAGCGAAAGGAACATGGCATGAAGGACGTACTGGATGAACTGGCCGCTGTGCGCCGGACGATGGGCACAACGACCCTGCCCGCCGCCGACGCGTACACGATTGAGCTGCGGCGTTGCTACGACGCACCGGTCGACGAGGTGTGGAACGCCATCACCGACCCCGAGCGGCTGGGCCGCTGGTTGAAGCCAGTCACCGGCAACCTTCGGCTCGGGGGGTCGTTCGAACTGGACGGCGGTGAGCACGGCGAAATTCTCCGTTGCGACCCGCCGCGGCGGCTGCGGGTGTCCTGGCTCTTCGGGCCGGAGGCTGACGAGTGGCCGGGTACGAGCGAGGTCGAGGTGCTCCTGTCCCCGAGCCCTGCCGGGGGCACCGAGTTCGAACTGGTTCATGCAGCGGCAGTCGGGGAGCCCATGTTTCCGACCTACGGCCCCGGTGCCGGTGGCGTGGGCTGGGACTTGCATCTCCTCACCCTGGCCCGGTTCCTAGCCGACGGCGAGGCCCCCGATCACGAGGAGTTCCAGACCTCGCCCGCGGGCCGCGAGTTCGCCAGGCGTAGCGCCGTGGCATGGGGCGAAGCTCACCTGGCCGCCGGCGGCGATCCGGATCACGTGGCGGCCGCGGTCGAGGCCACCACGGCGTTCTACGTCCCCGGAGGCAACGAGCGATGAAGTACACCACCTCGATCGAGATAGACCTGCCCCGCGAGAAGGTGGTCCAGCTGATATCCGACCCGGCGCAGATGCCAAAGTGGCTGCGGGGCCTGGTGCTGCACGAGCCGACAAACGGGGTGCACGGCCACCTCGGGACCACCTCGCGAGTCGTGATCCAGATGGGGAAGCAGAGGATGGAAGCTACCGAGACCATCACACGCGTGGATCCCGCAGACCTGCACTCCATCCCGAGCTCGGTCGTCGTGCACTACGACCGCGAGATCGTCGGCGAGGGCATGTGGCAGGCTCAACGCGACCGGATCATCGAAGCCGGTCCGAACACGACACTGTGGGAGAGCGAGAGCGAGTTCCGGTTCGACGGACTCCTGATGCGGCTGGTGGCGCTGCTCATGCCTGGCTCGTTCCGCAAGCAGTCGCAGCAACACATGCAGGACTTCAAAGCGTTCATCGAACAGGGGACGGACGTCCGCCAAGGGCCAAACTGATTGATCGGGTCTTAGGCATCTGGTGGGGTGAAGCGAGGGAGTACGCCGTGGAGCTGCGTCTGCGCATGTCCGGCAAGGCTCGAGATTTCGTCGAGCAGGTACTGCACGAGATGCTGGTGCGCTTCCCGATCACTCGGGACGAGGCGGTCACTGCTCCCAGGATGGCTGCCGCCGGCCGGTGCCACGGCTCGCCCAATGCCACGCCAGCAGGCCTGCTGCTGATCGATATGAAGCGTTGCGGGTGAGCTTGCTGGAGTCCGCCGCGGGGGCGGTGTCCGCTCATGCAGATGAGCGAACGGTGCCGGTGTCCGCTCAGCAAGGCTGCTGTGGTTAGCATCGTTTGTGACGGATCTCCATGTACTTCGTGTGTTCTGCGGTCCCGGCGGTAAGTACGGAAACCAGCTCGGCGTTGTTCTTGACGGCCATGCCGTGGCCGCTGGGCAGGACCGCCAAGCCGTGGCCGCGCGGCTGGGCTTCAGCGAAACCGTCTTCGTCGAAGATGCCGGCACAGGGGTAGTCGATATCTACACGCCGAGCGTGCGGCTGCCGTTTGCCGGGCATCCCCTGGTCGGCGCGTCCTGGTTGCTGAGTCGGCTCCGGGGAAGGCCGGAACTCCTGCGCCCGCCGGCGGGCGCGGTGCCAACCTGGCAGGACGGCGAGTTCACCTGGATCAGGGGTCGCGCGCAGTGGGTGCCCGGCAGGCGCATGCAGCAGTACGCCTCAGCCGAGGAGGTTGACGCGCTGCCGTGTCCGCCGCCAGGTGATGGGTGGTTGTACGCGTGGGCGTGGCAGGACCGTGCCGCCGGCCGGGTGCGTACCAGGGGATTTCCCCGCCGGGGCGACACCATCGTCGAGGATGAAGCCACCGGAGCGTCCGCGATCGTGCTCACCGCCGAGCTACGCCGTGCGCTGGACATCATGCAGGGCAAGGGATCGCAGATCCTGACTCGACCAGGTCCGAACGACGCCATCGATGTCGGCGGCCGGGTCATCCTTGAGGAAACCCGCTCCCTCTAATTGAGCCACTCCCACGGCGGTGGCGAGCGGCGGAGACAGTCGTGACGGCCTTTGCCAAACAATTGGCCAGCTTCTCAAAGAGTTCGTTCGGCGTGTCGTAGTGCTCGTCGTCCGGCCGAGGTGCGTCATGCCGAGCCGGCCGGCAGACGGCCTGGGAGGCACGGTTGTCCGGATGCGTGACCGCAATGATCGTCTGACCGAGGTCGGACGCACACGCCGCAGCAGAGCACTCCAGCCAACAGTTGGCTCGAAGAGGACGTGTCGATTGCCACCGTCGGGAACGGGTCGCACGCATTGAGCGACCTGCTGGATCAGACGTTCGAGGCGATCCACTTCACCCGCTGAAGCCATCACCGGCTCGGTCATCGACACTTCGCGCTGACGTTGCGTGGCTCGATGCGGTCCAACTCCCCATGCCACCGATCAACATCAACGTCCGCCACGCGCGGATCTACGAACAAGAGTCGAACTCGGTTCGCCTACCGCATTTGCAGTGCTAGTGGGCGATGAGCCCGGGGTTGATTCGTTGTCGCAGATCTCCGCAATACACGTCCTCTTTCGTACCCACGATGACGTGGGGGACGAATGATGAGACGGTTCTCGTAGGCAGGCAGCGGCAGGCGTGACACCTGACATGCGCGCCTGCCGCATTGTGCACCTTCAGTCTTTCGGTGCGACCCGGATACGGTTCCCGTCAGGGTCGGCTGCGAGGAAGGTCAGGCCGAACCCCGCGTCGTGCGGCTCTTGCAGGATCGTGACGCCCTTGGACTGCCACTGCTTGAAGATCGAGGTGATCTCGTCGGGTCGTCCACCCTCGATGGCCAGGCAAACCTCACTGGTACGCGGTACGTCGGGCGACAGGTCCTCGAACTGACCGGACCACAGAGCGAGGTCAGCGCCTGGCCCGAGGTCGAAGGTGATGTATCCCGAAGTCTCGAGCGAAGGGCTCATGCCGAGGAGGTCGCCGTAGAAACGAGCTGCGGCGGGAGCGTCGTTGACGTAGACGATGGACACGACGGAGGTGGTCATGGTTGTTCCTTCTCGCTGGTCGTAGGTACGCATCCACCAGCCTGGCCGGAATATGCGCCGCATCGTGTCGCAATTTCTTGAGAAACTTGGTGTGTGACCCCGGACCGGTTCTTCGCCCTGATGCTGCTTCTCGAGTCGAGGGATGGCGCGACCACCCAGGAACTTGCGTCGGCGCTCGGGGTTTCCCTTCGAACCATCAACCGGGACCTGAACTGGCTCCGCGACGCCGGTCTGCCGGTGACCGCACACCGGGGCCGCCTCGGCGGGGTGACCATGCTGCCCGGGTCCGGGCTCGACCTCACGCGACTCACGCCTGACGAGCGTGATCATCTCTCGCTCATCGGGCTGGATGAAAAGCAACGTGCGGAGCTCGACGCATCGGTCGAAAGTCGGCGCGTGCTCGCCAAGATCGCCGCTACCCAGTCAAGTCGAGTTCATGATCTCCTGCCGCTCCCCGACGTAGTGCACGTGGACAGCCGTCCCTGGCTCCAGACACCAGCGTCCGGTACGACTCCGGCTTCGCTGATCGGCTCAGTGCGGCGAGGTCTCCGGCTACGAATCGAGTACGACAGCCCACGCGAGTCATGCCCACGCGAGCTAATCGTGGATCCCTACGGGCTGTTCGCCAAGGCCAGCATCTGGTATCTCGTCGCCGACTGTGCCCGAGTGCCACGGATGTACCGACTCGAACGGATCACGATGTGGAAAGAAGTCGACCAGCCACGACGGATCCGCGAGAACCAGACCCTGGCCACCGTCGCTGCAGCGCTCATTGACCAGTGGGCGCACAACCACGCGATCGAGGTCGACGCCACCATCGACCAGACCCAGATCGAGCGAGCGCAACGGATCTTTGGCCTACGACTCGTCCGGGACGACCATGAAGAATCCGTCACCGGCCATCAGGTGACAATTCGCTTCCTGCACCTGGAGGACGTGCGAGCATTGCTGCCGTTCGGGAACGCCATCACGGTGCACGGACCCACCGAAGTCAGGGCTCACCTCCGCGCCCTCGCTACCGACCTTGCTCGCCACTATGCGCCGTCACCAACGTCCTGACCGGCAAACGCCCACGACCACGTCCCGTGACCGCTGGGCCGAGCGCGACCACGTAACCCACGTTCTCGTGCCCGAGCGTGTAGGGGCGGTCCTTGTGCGGCACGAACTGCACGCCATGGTCCATGATCCCTAGATCGGTACGACGCAGCCCGGCCGCCGCCATCTGGATCAGGACCTCGCCGAAGCTGGGCTTCGGCACGGGTATCCGCGACCATTGCGCGGAACTGTGGATCGATGGGATGCGGTAGGCCAGCGTCGTATCGTCAGGCATGTTGGCGACTCTGGCTGGTTGTAGGGGCTCTCGCAGGCAATCCTGTGGCGTGCAGCGGCGCGGGGGCGTGGCTCCAGGTCACGACCTGGTCGAGAGCGGCGTCGAGCGTGTCCCATTGGAACTGGTAGCTCTGCGGCGTAGCAGTTCCGAACCACACCACAGACCGAACCCGGTGATCGACAGAACAACTCCCAGTGCGGTGGCGCCAGACCATCCTGTGTGGCCAAACAACAACCCTGACAACGCCGATCCGATTGCGCCGCCCAAGAAGACGCTGCCGATGAAGACCGTGTTGATCCGGGATCGAGCGTCGGGTCTGAGCTGATAGATCTCCTGTTGGCTGAGAACCAGGTTGCCCTGGACCGCGAGGTCGAGCAGGACACCGGCGATCGCCAGGATGACGAGGTTGTGCGCGCCGAGCCCGGCGATCGCCATCGAGACCGTGGCGAGTGCGAAGACCGCGCCCGTGGCCGGTCGGCCGAGGCCGCGGTCGCCGAGGCGCCCGGCGATGGGCGCGGCCCCGGCGCCCGCAGCGCCCACCAGGGCGAAGATCGCGATCTGGGTCTGGGAAAGGTGGTGCTCCTTGATCAACTCGTAGGCGATCGGCGTCCAGAACGCGGAGAACGTCGCGAACATCAGAGCCTGCAGCGCTGCGCGCCGACGTAATGCCGGCTCGGTCCGGATCAGATTCACGATCGAGGCCATCAGGCTGCGGTAGCCATCGGTGTGGTCCGGCTTGCGCTTGGGCAGTGTTGTCGCCAGCACCACCGCCAGGATCAGCATCAGCACTGCCGAGACGACGTAGACGGAGCGCCAGCCCCAGAGGTCGGCGAGCAGGCTGGAGACGGTGCGAGCCAGCATGATTCCCAGCAGCAGGCCGCTCATGACCTGTCCGACGAACCGGCCGCGCTGGGCCTCGGGTGCCAGGTGCGCCGCGAACGGGACCACGATCTGCGCGACGACAGCCGTGAAACCAAGCAGCACCGAAAAGACGAGGAAGATCGGCAGGTTCGGGGCGATCGCGGCCAGTCCCGCCGCGATCGCCGTCACGATCAGGACCCGCGACGCCAGGGCGCGGTTCTCGATCAGATCCCCGAGGGGCATCAGCACGATGATCCCGGCCGCGTAGCCGAGCTGGGTCACCGTCACCACGGCCGCGGCCGAGCTCTCGGTGGTGTGAAAGGCCTGCGCGATCAGACCGAGGAGCGGTTGCGAGTAGAAGATGTTGGCCACGGACAGGCCGGAAGCGGTGGCAAGGATGAAGGTGAGCACGCGAAGGCGGCTCGTGCTGAGGCCCGAACTTGTCGGGGCGGGGTGGACCTGAGAGCTCATGCTGCGGTTCCTGCCGATCGATGGTGGCTCGAGCGCCTTGGGCGGACGAGCTTGCGGCTGGCACCATGAGAATGACCATTCTCGCCGCTGGCCTGTAGTCTAGAGAATGGTCATTCTCATCGGCAAGGGAGGGGTACGGTGCCAGCAGCGACCGCGGCCCAAGAGGTCATGCGTGGGCAACTACTCGACGCTGCCGAGCGGGTCTTCTACTCGCGCGGCATCCAAGCGGTGAACATGAACGAGCTCCGGTCTGCTGCCGAGCTGCCACTCAGGCGCATATATCAGCTGTTCCCCAGCAAAGACGACCTCGTCGTCGCGTTCCTCCGACGGCGCCACGACCGCATGATGGCCGCCATCGAGGACTACGTTGCGGGTGCCCAGCCACCGCAGCCACGGGTGCTGGCGATCTTCGACTACCTCGACGAGTGGTTCCGTGAACCCGACTTCCGCGGGTGCCCCTGGATGAACGCATACGGTGAGCTCGGTCCGACCAACCCCGCTATAGCGGCGGAGGTCCGTCACCATCAGCGAGCGTTCCGCAAGCTCGTCACTGGCATCGTCACCGAGGCCGGCTACACAGTTGACGTCGCGAGCGTCATCTATCTGTTGGTCGAGGGGTCTGTGGCGACGGCAGCGGTCCAGCACGCCGCCAGTCCAGCGGGTGAGGCTCGACGCGGGGCAGAGATACTGCTGACGAGCGATCCATCTCCTACCCGTCGCGTCGGCACGCGGTAGCCGGCCGCATGTTCCCGTTTCCGTCCGCCTGAGCCGACTTCATGACAGGACGCGATCGACGAGATCCTCTTGCTCGCGTGCGTGTCGCTTGGCCGAGCCGGTCGCGGGAGCGGCCGAAGCGGTCCGAGAAACCAGCCGGAGCGGTCGGGGCAGGCTTGGCGCGAGTTCGGAGAGCAGGAAGGTCCATGCGCCCTGGTTCTTGGGCTCTTCCTGCGCCCAGACGATCTCAGCATTCGGGTAGGCCTGAAGGCGCCGGTTGAGTTCATCGACGGGGAGCGGGTACAGCTGCTCGATGCGCAGGATGGCGATGCTGGGATCGGGCCGTATCGCGAGTCGTGCCAAGAGATCGTAGTAGAGCTTGCCCGAGACGAGGACCGCCCGTCGCACCGCGCTGGTATCTGTCGAACGCCCATCGTCGAGGACCGGCTCGAAACGGCCGCTCGTGAACTCGTCCAGGCTGCTCGTGGCGGCGCGCATCCGCAGCATCGACTTCGGCGTCATCACAACCAGCGGCTGGCGAGGTCGCGTATGAGCATGCCGGCGCAAGAGGTGGAAATACGACGCGGGACTCGACGGTTGAGCGACCGTCATGTTCTCCTCCGCGCAGAGCTGTAGGAAGCGCTCGATTCGCGCGGATGAGTGATCCGGCCCCTGGCCTTCATAGCCGTGGGGGAGGAGGAGCACGACGCCTGAACGCTGACCCCACTTCTGCTCGGCGCTTGAGACGAACTCGTCAATCACGATCTGCGCACCGTTCACGAAGTCTCCGAACTGCGCCTCCCACAGGACAAGGGCCTCCGCACGCTCGGCCGAGTACCCGTACTCGAACGCGAGCGCCGCGTACTCGCTGAGGAGAGAGTCGTATACCCAGAACCTCGCCTGGTCCTGCGTGAGATTCGCCAGCGGCGACCATTCGTCGCCGGTGGCACGGTCGTGAAGGACCGCGTGACGCTGAGCGAAGGTGCCGCGCCGCGTATCCTGCCCAGCCATTCGCACCGGAGTACCCTCGGCCAGCAAGGAGCCAAGCGCGAGAACCTCGGCGAAGGCCCAGTCGACCGCACCCGAACGACTCATCTCACGGCGCTTCTCGAGCAGCGCCTGCAGCTTCGGATGGACCGTGAACCCGTCGGGCTTGTTCACGGACGCGTCGCCGATCAGCTCGATTGTCGCGGTCGAGACCCCGGTCGTCTCGGGCTCGGTCACCGCCTCGTGCTCACGTGCCATCATCCGCTCGAGTTCTGCGACGCTTGCGGCGCCCTCCGGAGGCACGGTGATCGTGCCGGTCTCGGCCGCCTTGGTCTCCGCGAAAGCGCGTTCCAGCCGAGCCTGGAAGTCACGGTCGGACGCCTGGCACTCATCCGCGCTGATGTCGCCGCGCCGGCGCAGCGCCTCGGCGTAGAGCTCACGCACCGAGTGTTTGGCCTCGACGAGGTCGTACATCTGGGGCTGGGTCATCGACGGCTCATCGGCTTCGTTGTGGCCGCGCCTGCGGTAGCAGATCAGGTCGATCACGACGTCTCGGTGGAATCTTTGGCGATAAGCGAAGGCCAGTTCTGCGACTCGCACGACCGCCTCCGGATCCTCGCCATTCACGTGGAAGACGGGCGCCTGCACCGTCTTCGCCACGTCCGTGGAGTATGTCGAGCTTCGGCCTGCTTCGGGGAGCGTCGTGAACCCGACCTGATTGTTGATGTTGATCCGGACCGTGCCGCCTGTGTGGTACGCGGGCAGCTGCGACATCTGCAGTGTCTCCACCACGACGCCCTGACCCGCGAATGCGGCGTCGCCGTGAATCAGGACGGGGAGAATGCCGAAGTGGGCTCCACGATCCAGCTTGCCGCGCACGATTCCCTCCAGCACGCCGTCGACGGCTTCGAGATGTGAGGGGTTCGCCGCGAGGGACACCGGGATCTGTTCGCCTTCGACGCTGCGGTAGGTACCTTCGTTCCCGAGGTGGTACTTGACGTCGCCGGAGCCTTCGTCTCCGCTGTTCATTCCCTCGAACTCGCGGAAGAGTTGCCCGTAAGTCATCCCGGCGATGTTGGTGAGCACGTTGAGCCTGCCGCGGTGCGCCATGCCGATCGCCACCTCCTCCAGGCCGGCGCGTAGCGACTGCCTCATGAGCGTGTCCAGGAGTGGAATAAGTGATTCAGCGCCCTCCAGACTGAAGCGCGTCTGCCCTACGTACTTCTTCTGCAGGAACGTCTCGAAAACCTCAGCCTCGGTGAGCTTGCCGAGAACACGAAGCTGTTCGGACTTCGACGGCTTGGCGTATGGCCGTTCCACATGGGCCTGGAACCAGTGCCGTTGCGCCGGATCGGCGATGTGCATGTATTCGATGCCTGTCGTGCGGCAGTACGACTCGTGGAGCACTCCGAGGATCTCGCGTAGCGGCGCCGATGTCCCTCCACCGATTCCAGTCGTCGCAAACTCACGATCGAGATCCCAGAGGCTCAGGCCGTGGCTGGCCAGCTCCAGGTCCGGATGAGACCGCTGGCGATAATCGAGCGGATCGACGTCCGCCATGAGATGGCCGCTGACCCGAAACGAGTTGATGAGGTCCTGCACCCTGGTTGCTTTGTCCACGCCGCCCTTGACCTCGGTCCCGAGGTCAGCAGCCCAGCGGATCGGCTCATACGGGATGCGGAGCGCAGTGAAGATTGCATCGTAGAACCCGTGACCGCCGGTCAGGTGCTCGTCGATCAGCTTGAGGAACTCGCCGGATCCGGCCCCCTGGATGACGCGGTGATCGTAGGTGCTTGTGAGGGTCAGGGTCTTTCCAACACCCAGTGCGGCCAGCGTCTTCGGCGACGCTCCTCGAAACTCGGCCGGGAGATCCAGCGCCCCGACGCCGATGATCGAACCCTGGCCGCGCATCAGCCGGGGGACGGAGTGCTTCGTTCCTACTCCGCCCGGGTTGGTCAACGAGATCGTGACCCTCTCGAAATCGCCCGCGGTGAGCTGGTTCGCACGAGCCCTGGAAACCAGTTCCTCATAGGCCGCGACAAACTCGTCAAAGCTCATGGCGTCGGCCTGCCTGATGGCGGGGACGACGAGGGATCGGTCCCCGCCCGCTTTCGAGATGTCAATGGCGATGCCGAGGCTGACGTGAGAGGGCGTGAGGGCCGAGGGCCGTCCGTCGATCTCCTGGTAGTACACGTTCTGGCTCGGGAGTTCCTTGAGTGACCGCACCACCGCCCACGCGACCAGATGGGTGATGGAGACTTTGCCCCCGTGCCTCCTGCGGAGATGGTCGTTGATGACCGTGCGGTTGTCGACCATCAATTTGGCCGGGACCGTCCGGACGCCTGTTGCGGTCGGCACGGACAGGCTGGCGTCCATGTTGAGCGCCAAGCTCTTCGCCGTTCCCCTTAACGGGGTCGCGGCATCCCGCACTTCGTCGGTCGCTTGGGCGGACGCACGTCGCGTCTCGGGCGGGTCCGTGGGAAACGGCTCTGATCTGATCGGTGTGGACGCCGTCCGAGACGATCGGCCGTCTGCGGCTGCCAGCGAAGGGTCGTGTTCTTGGTTCGTTGTCACCACCGGCTCGTAGCTCTCGAGGGTCGGCCACCAAGACCGATCCACCGAGTCGCGATCAAGCAGGAACTTCTCGTACATCTCGTCGACAAGCCAGTCGTTGACGCTGTATTCACTGGACGGCTTGCCTGCCGCCCCGGTCGTGCTTACCGACACGATAGGTCGCTTCTTCCCCATTTTTTCCGCGCGGCATCTCCGCACGGAGATTAGAGTTCCGTGTGTGGATCGGGCAGAGGGCTCGCGGGCTCGCTAGAGGTCCTCGATCGTCGCGTCGATGATCCGGAGCACGCGGCTCTGATCCGTCCGAGCCTTCACTAGCAGGCTCGTGCCGATTACCGTTGTCAGTAGCGCGCCCGCCTCCGTGGCGGCGTCGCGCACCGTGTTCAATTCTCCGTCGCGCTGTCCACGTTGGATTGCCTGACGGAAGGCATCCTCAATCCCGACGAACAGACCATCGGTGACGTCCGTCACCGCTCGATCGGCGCTTCCCAACTCGGCTGAGGCGTTGACAAGAAGACAGCCTCGATCGTGGTCGCCGTATCCCGTAAGAACCTCCACCGCCTCTCGCAACTGGAGGCGAACCGGCGCGGCGCTTGAGAAGTTCTCCGAGAGGAATTTCATTCGCCATGCGCTGTACCTCGCAAGCGACAGGAGGAACAGGTTGTGTTTGCTCTCGAAGGTGTTGTAGAGGCTTCCTTTGCCAATTCCGAGCTCGGAAGTCAACGCTTGTGGCGTTGTAGCCGCGTACCCATTGCGCCAAAAGAGCCCCATCGCCGTCTCGACCGCGGCGTCCGCATCGAACTGCATGGGTCGTCCCATGCGGCCAACTGTAGACCGTTCTGTACCTGCGGGTCAACTACGGTCTCATCGACGCCCGGTGGCGCAGAATTTTTCGGCCGATGGTCGCGGCGCGCGTTGCGCAGGAGGCGGCGTCGGGACCGGGGCCGCCATTGGGCCGGCGTCAAGTCCGTGTCGCGCCCTGGCTCAGCACAATCATTACCGAAGGGCCGGGCCGAGGGTCGGACGGTGGAGGTGCGTCGGGCGGTCGAGCTGCGCTGGGTCAACCGCGCAGGAAGTAGAGGGTCGTCATGGTGCCGGCGGACGCCAGGATGATGCCGCGCAGCAGCCGGGCGGGGAGGCGGCGCGCGACATGGGCGCCGACGAAGCCCCCGGCCACCGCGCCGGCCAGCATCGTGGCAAGGGGGAGCGGGTCGTTCAGGACGTCCGACGCGACGAGGAAGAGGGCGGTCGCGGTGAGGTAGACGGCAGTGACCTGGGTGATTCGGGCCGGATTGCTGGTCGCGGCGTCGAGACCTAGGCCGATTCCCCACAGGGCCAGCATGAGGATGCCTACGGCACCGCCGAAGTATCCGCCGTAGATCGCTAGCAGGAACTGCCCGAGCAGGACCGCACGGGCACCCAGGTCGAGTGGCCGGCCCAGCGCGGTGCTCAGGGCACGAGCGAGCCGGCGTCCGAGGGCGAGGACCAGCGTGCCGAACGCGAGCAGCCACGGCACCGCTGCGTCGAACGTCGCGGCCGGAAGCGCCAGTAGCAGCCCGGCCCCGAGCCCGCCGCCGAGCACACTGGCCGAGGTGAGCGCGGCCAGGGAGGTTTTCCCGACCGGAGCGAGCTCTTTTCGGTAGACCCAGGCGCTCACCACGGCCCCCGGTACGAGGGCGACGGTCGTCGAGGCGTTCGCGGTGACCGGCGGTACGCCGACGGCGACCATGGCGGGAAGTGCCACGAACGTCCCCCCGCCGCCGATGGCGTTCAGCGCCCCAGCGGCGAGGCCGGCGAACATCACGAGCATTATGTCCGGCATAAGGCCGAGCATCACCGCGCCAGTGACGCCGCACAATGCGCTATCGGCGTAGGCAGCCTCAGGCTGTGCCATAGGCTCGGCGGGGTGCGTTACGACCTGGACGACCTACGCCTTTTCCTGCACGTCGTCGCCGAGGGCTCGATCACCTCGGGCGCCGGCCGGATGCACCTGAGTCTCCCCTCGGCGAGTGCCCGGGTGCGTGCGCTCGAACAGAGCGCGGGAGTGGCGCTGCTGATCCGGGGCCGGCGGGGGGTACGCCCCACCCCCGCAGGGACAACGCTCGCCCGTCACGCCCGCGACGTCCTCACCCAGACTGCGCGGCTCGACGGTGCCGTCGCGAGCTACCGGCGTCCTCCGGCCACACCACTCGTCCTGCTCGCCGGGGGCTCCGCGATGCACCGGCTGATCCCGCTGGCCCTGGTCTCGTTCCTCCGGGAATACCCCGACGTCGACGTCACCGTCGCCGAATGCCGCACCCCTCGTACGGTGCGGATGCTCGCGGACGGCGAGGCAGACCTGGGCATCGTCCTCGACGACGAGGCGCGTGGCTGTGGGTTGGACACAGAAGCCCTTGGCGACGACTCACTCGTCGTCATCGGGCAGGCCGGCGGCATCCTCGCCGGGCGGACCGCGATGCCTTATCGCGAGGTCGCCGAGCACCCGCTCGTCGGGCTCGACGCCGGATCGTCGCTGCGACGCTGGATCGAGAAGCACGTGGGTGCCCACGCCCCGGTTCCCCGGTACCGCACCAGCGTCGCCAACCTGAATACCGTCATCGCGCTCGTCGCCGCTGGTGCGGGGCTGGCCGTCGTCCCGCGTCGTGCCGTCGACCCGAACCAGCCGCTGGCGATGTGCGACCTCCAGGAGCCCTGGTCACGCCGGCGCCACCTGCTGGCCTGGGGAACGAAAGTCGAGGTGGCGTCCGGGGCCGCCGGCGCGCTCGCGGAGCACCTACGCCGCGTCGCGCTGTCGGACGAGGGCGCCTCTCTTCCGCAGTGAGATGAGCGCCAGCAACCACGGCGTCCGGTCGGCGTCTCCGCTGGCCGAGTTGCTGGCGAGACAGGCGGACGAGCCGGTACCCCCGGCGGTTCCGCTGCAACTCAACTGGACGGCGTGACCGGGGACCGCATGCCGAGCCACTGCTCGGCGTCCCAGGCATGGAACCGTTCTACCTCGGTGAAGCCCAGCTTCGCCGCGAGGCGCATCGAGCCGACGTTAGCGGTCTGGGTGGCGAGCACCACCGGCTCACCGGGAAGGACATTGTCGAGCCAACCGAGTGCCGCCGCGCACGCCTCGACGGCATACCCGAGTCCCCACGCCCGTGGCAGAAACAGGTAACCGAGATCAACCTTCCCCATAGCAGCCGGGCGGTGCCTGGCCGGTCTCCTGAGCAGGATCTGGCCGATCATTATTCCGTCGAGGTCGACGACGAAACTTCCCGGCCACCGCTCGGGCACCTCGGGCAGTTCGCGCTCAAGCACGTCGCGCGGGCGCGGCCCGCCGAGATAGGTATGCGCCTCTGGCGAGGCAAGCAGCTCGATGAACGCCGCACGGTCCCGGGCCTCGGTCTCACGAAGCACGAGCCTCTCAGTCCTGATCGGCTCAGGCGGCCAAGCCACAGATCCAAGATCTTGCATCCGCGCACGCTAGCAGGACGTCCAACGGCCCAACTCGATCAAAGCTCCGGCGCCACAACGTTCGGACCAGATCGACGTCTGCGGCCACGCCCAGCTGCCCTACCCGTGCCCCCGGAGACCGCACCATGAACTCCCACATCAGGCCCCAACGCAGCCAGGCTTGCGCGAGCTTCAGAGTCGCGCCGAGCGTCATCGGCGGTGGGACGATGATCGTTTGGGCTGCTGCGAACGAGTGGTGGTGGCTCGGCATCGGTCATCGGACACGGGTTGGTGTGGTCAGGAGGCGGTACAGGATCTGATCTGTGGTCGTGCGCCGGAGTTGCCGTTCATCATGGTGGTGAAGCCGAAGGTGTTGCCGCTGCCGTTGGACCGCACCGTCGCCACCGTGCCGCTGCTGTCCCAGGTGAAGCTGCCGCCGCCCCAGGTGGTGGAGACCCGCTGCGGCGAGGTGATGCTCACGACCGCGGTCCAGTTGCTGGCTCCGCTGACCGTCACCGAGGTGTTGTACCGGTCGCCCCAGACAGTGCCCTGCGTCACCGACGCCGAGCAGCTATCTCCGGCCGGCGGGGTGGTTGGCGGGTCGGTCGGGGCGGCACCTTCGCTGACGGTGAGAGTGGAGATGCTCCGCGCCGGGATGTTGATGGTCGCCTGTCCGTCGCCGAGACTCACCGGCTGTGCTGCGGCGCCCAGGCCTTGTGAGGTGACGGTGTATTCGGCGTTCGAGATGCTCTGTGGCGTCTGGACGACGGCACTGTCGACCGCGCTGTTCGAACGGTTGAGGATCACCAGCGTGACCTTGCCCCTACCCTGGTAGGCCGTGACCTCCAGGGACGACGTTTTCGAGCTCTTCGAGAGGGCGACCCGCTTGTCGCCGGGCCGGACGTACTTGGAGTATTGCGAAAATGCCTGGCCGCGTCTGAGGACCGCGCCCTTCGTGGTCCCGTACTGCGAGTCGCCGTCACCGATGAAGGAGTAGAAGCGGCGGCCGTACCACCAGATGTATGCGCTCCAACTGGCCTCCATCGACCGGTGTACGGTCCGCATGATGTTGTCCAGGGTCTCGTTCCAGACAGCCGCGTTGCTGGGATTCCCCCAGATGTTCGAACCGTTCCCGTCGGCCGCGTGCAGGTTCCACTCGGTCATCCACTGGTTCTTGCCGTACTGGTTCGCGAGCGGGTAGGAGGACAGGTTGCCACTGTTCTCGGCGTCGTACAGGTGCCCGCCCACATAGCCGACGTTGTTGCGCGCGGTGGCGTCCTGCAGCGTGGGGTCGGTGTACGCGCGGTTGAATCTCAAGGATTCGCCGACCATGAGCCTTGTGTCTCTGATCCTGGTGCCCTGGTCGCGGACGAAGTTCCGCAACTCGGTGCCGGTCCAGTCCATGGAATCGTAGTCCGGGTGCCAGTCCGGCTCGTTCTGGACCGAGGTCACGTCGATCGGGACGCCCTGGCCCTTCATGTACTGAACGTAGCTGTTCAGGTGCTCCGCATAGTCGTCGTAGTAGTCGGTCCTGAGCTTGCCGCCGTTGATCCTGCTGTTGTTTGTCTTGAATGCTGCGGGGGCCGTCCAGGGCGAGGCAAGAATCTTGACGTCGGAGCCGTAAGACTTCGCCATTTTCAGGCTGTTCGCGTACAGGCTCCACTCGCTCGACACCGGCGACACCACGGTCCGAACGATCGACATGCCGAGCTGCCCCTGGCCCATGCCGACGAGTGTCTGGGTCTCGCTGTCCGTCCACGGGCTACCGGAACCATTGAAGATCGGCGTCGCGGCCCCGAAGCCGTCGATCGTCTGGTACGACGAGGCGGTATTGACGGTGATGTCAGGCGTTGCGGCCAGCAGGGGCGGCGGGGCAGTCAGGACTCCCGCCACGGTGGCCAACGCGGTCGCTGCGGCCACCATTACAACCTGGTTCTTCTTCACATCTCACTCCACTGGCTCGTGCGGCAACAGTCTTTGAGAGGTCGACGGGCAGGGCGTCGGAGTACTAGGGCTTGTTTCATAAGGACTGGCCGGCCTGCGGCGGGCCCGGACGACGACCGGCGGCGTTGCGGTTCCGTCCGGATACGACACCGGTATCCGGACGAGACCGCGCCTTGCCGGACCGCCGCCTGGACTCCGCCTCGGCTCGACCGCCCTTACGAAACAGGCCCTAGCCGGCGGTGCAGGAGTTGATCTGGGGTCGGGCTCCGGAGTTGCCGTTTGTCATGGTGGTGAAGCCGAACGTGTTGCCGCTGCCGTTGGATCGCATGGTGAGCACGGTGCCGTTGCTGTTCAGGCTGGCGCTGCCGCTCCAGGTGGTGGTGATTCGTTGGGGTGCGTTGACGCTGACCACCACGGTCCAGGTGCTGGCGCCGTTGACCGTTACCGCGGTGTTGTATCGGTCGCCCCAGACCGTGCCCGGTGAGGTCTGCGCGGTGCAGCTACCGCCCGGAGGCGGAGTCGTGGGCGGCGGGGTCGTCGGCGGAGCCGGGGTGGTGGGGCTCGGCGAGGGGGTGCCGTTGGTGAGGCTGTCCGGGACGGAGCGCAGCGCGTTGAACCAGACGGTGGACATCTTCTCGTAGCCGCCGGCGTTGGGGTGCACGCCGTCGGCGAGGTCGGTGGCGGTCAACGCGCGGTACATGTCGACCAGGTACACGCGTTTGCCCGCGGCGACCTTTCCTTGCACGATGCCGGGGATCGCGGCGTTGAACGTGCGCACGGCGGCATCGGCCGCGGGGAACGGGATGATGGTCGCGACGAACACGATGATGCCGGGCGACGTGTTGGTGATCCGGTCGAGCAGTGTGGACAGTCGTGCGGGCGCGTTGGCGGCGTTGCCGAACATGTCGTTGGTGCCGATGTGCAGCAGTACGGTGCGGGGCGTGGTGGTGCGAAGCCAGTTGACGATGTTGGCGTCGATCTGGTCGATGCGCCAGCCGGAGTGGCCTTCGTGGTCGTGGTCGCCGAGGCTGCTGGGCCCGTTGAACTGGGATCCGACGAAGTCGACGGTGTGACCGCCGGCGACGAGTTTCTGCCAGAGACCGATTCGGTAGCCGCCGGGCACGGTGAGACCGTCGGTGATGGAGTCACCGAGCGTCATCACACGGACGCCGCCGTTGGACTCGGCGCTGGCCGCGCCACCAGCGAGGAATGGCGCACTGAGAGCCACCACGACCGCGGCGAAAACGGCCAGTAGCGGTCTGGACGATCTTCTACGCATCTGTACCTCCGGGTCGGACGAGGCGGCGGGCCGGCTCATGCTGCCCTCGAGGGGTGCCGGTCGCGGACCTCATGGGGGTTCCCAGCTGTCTGTGGCAGAGGTTACGAAACTTTGTCGAAATTTCCTAGACCCGAAATTTCTGCTCCTCGCCGACGCTTGCCCGCCTCAGGTATCGATGGTTGTCGGGATGACCGCAGCATCTTTGCAGGTCAACCGAGATCTAATGTCGTCACCAGTGGTGAAGTCGGGGCGGGCCGCAATCGCGCCGGTCGATACTCATAGACCTGAAACCGGCCTTCGGTGGCCTCGGGATCGCCGCAACTTGCGGCATCTGGTCGAAAGTTGCGAAGAATTTGGCGGCGCACATCCGGGGTCTGGCCTGGAGTTTCGCGGCAGAAGGCCAGGTCGACAGGGAAATTCACGGGCTTGAATCCGACGAAACTTCTCCGTAACCTGTCGCCCTACGGGTGCCAGATCGAGGTCAATGCCCCAGCTCAACCGGCCTCGGGTCGCACCCGCACCCGCACCCGCACCGTCGCTTGTAAAGGAGGCCGCGATGGGCGCCACACCGGTCGAGGTCAGCCCTGGCACGGACCGAGACAGCTGCGCGCGCCGCGGTCCCGTCGGCACCGCCAGCTCGCGTACCGCTCACACCCTGACCCGCACACGGCGCAGCCGCGCACGTGCCGTCCGCGGCGACCGGTCGCGGTAACCCCCCAACCGCATCGAGGCCAATCCGACATCCACCGCCAACCCGGGAGAAGAACTCACCATGACCATCAGCCCAAGCCGCTCGAAGATACGGTCGGCGGTCATCGCGCTCGCGGTGGCGGTGCTCGCCGTCGCCGGCACGGCAGCCGTCATAGGCCCCACCACACCCGCGCACGCCGCCGCCACCGTCGAAGACGAGGGCATCGACTGTCCGGTGCCGAACACGTCCGTACCGGCCAGTTCCCGGCTGCCCGACCCGTTCCGAAAGCTGGACGGCACGCGTATCACCAGCAAGACGGAGTGGCGGTGCCGGCGGGCCGAGACCCGCGAACTGGCCGAGCGGACCGTGTACGGGCAGAAGCCCCCGAAGCCGGCCACCGTGAGCGGCACCGTCTCAAGCACGAGCATCCAGGTGAACGTCTCCGACCAGGGCCGTAGCGCCAGCTTCTCCGCCAGCGTCCAACTGCCGTCGGGCACCGGCCCGTTCCCAGCCGTCGTCGTCCTGGGTGGATTCGGCGCTGACACCGCCACCATCCGCAACGCCGGCGCCGCGGTCATCAACTACGACCCCCTCGCCGTCGGACGGGAGGGCACCCCCCGCAACAACAAGCAGGGCGCCTTCTACACCCTCTACGGCGCCAACAGCAGTACCGGAATTCTGATGGCCTGGGCCTGGGGAGTGTCCCGGATCATCGACGTCATCGAACAGGCCGGCGGCACCGTCCTGCGCCCCGACGCGACCGGGGTGACCGGCTGCTCGCGCTATGGCAAAGGCGCGTTCGTGATCGGCGCGTTCGACCAACGGATCGCGCTGACCATGCCGATCGAGTCCGGCTCCGGCGGTGCCCCGATCTTCCGCGGCATCCCCGGCGAATCCGGCTCGCAACCGCTGTCCAGCGCCTACGGCGAGCAGCCCTGGCTCGGCGACGCGTTCAGCTCCTACACCGGCAACCCGAGCGGACTGCCGATCGACACCCATCAGGTGATCGGCCTCGTCGCACCCCGGGGCTTGTTCATCATGGAGAACCCGCACATCGACTGGCTCGCGGCCCGCTCCGGCAGCAACGCCGCCCTCGCCGGCGCCGAAATCTACAAGGCCCTCGGAGCGGGGGACAACATCACCTACTGGTCCGACGTCTCCGACGGCACCCACTGCGCCAGCCGCTCCGAATGGCGAACCCCGCTGCAGCAGAACATCCAGAAGCACCTACTGAAGACCGGCAACGCTGCGGGCACGATCCGGATCTCCAGCCGCAAGCAGGGCAACCTGGCCGAGTGGCGCGACTGGCAGACCCCGGTCCTCACCGACGGACCGACCACCCCGCCGCCGACCACTTCGCCCACGCCCACCACCCCGCCGCCCACCACCCCGCCTCCGACGACTCCGCCGCCAGGCGGTAGCTGCACCGCGTCGACCTCACCAGGCACGGTCTGGGGCGACCGGTACAACACCGCGGTAACGGTCAACGGCGCCAGCACCTGGACCGTGGTGGTCAGCGTCAACGCACCCCAACGGATCACCACCACCTGGAGCGGCAGCGCCAGCCTGAACAGCAACGGCACCGTGCTGACCATGCGATCCAACGGCAGCGGCAACACGTTCGGCTTCACCACCATGACAAACGGCAACTCCGGAGCCCGACCCCAGATCACTTCCTGCACCGCCGGCTAGACCGCACGACCGCTGGCCGTGCGCGGCCCCTTCCAGACAACCGCGCACGGCCGGCGGTGGCCGGCAGCAGGGGAGATCCGACGATCCCAGCGCACGCCGGTTCGGAGATCCGAATGCGGAGCAAAGGCCAACGATGCTCCGCGGTCCTAAGCCCGTGAATCCTGTCAAGCCGCCCGAGAGAGGCATACAAGGATGATGAACCAACCGGTTGAAGCGCATCGGCGCGCATCGCTGAGACGGTTCCGGCCGTCCCGGCTGTTGCTGGGCGCCATGGGCCTGTTGCTCGCTACCGGTGCCACCGTAGTGGTGACCAGTTCGGCGCAGGCCGCCACCACCCTGGGTGCGTCGGCCGCGGAGCGGGGCCGTTTCTTCGGCACCGCCGTGGCCGCTGGCAAGCTCGGCGACGGGTCATACACGACGATCCTGAACCGCGAGTTCAACCAGGTTACGCCCGAGAACGAGATGAAAATCGACGCGACGGAGCCGCAGCGGGGCCAGTTCTCGTACGGCAACGCGGACCGGATCGTGCAACACGCCCGTAGCCGTGGCATGCAGGTCCGGGGGCACACCCTGGCCTGGCACTCCCAGCAGCCCGGCTGGATGCAGAGCCTGAGCGGCAGCACGCTGCGCCAGGCCATGCTCAACCACGTCACCCAGGTCGCCACCCATTTCCGGGGCCAGGTCACCTGGTGGGACGTGGTGAACGAGGCGTTCGCCGACGGCAGTGGCGGCGGCCGTCGCGACTCGAACCTGCAGCGCACTGGCAACGACTGGATCGAGGCCGCGTTCCGGGCCGCTGACGCGGCGGACCCGGACGCCCAGCTCTGCTACAACGACTACAACACCGACAACTGGACCGCCGCCAAGACCCAGGGCGTCTACCGGATGGTCCAGGACTTCAAGTCTCGCGGCGTGCCGATCGACTGCGTCGGCTTCCAGGCCCACTTCACCGGCGGCTCGAACTACCCCAGCAACTTCCGCACCACGCTCTCCAGCTTCGCCGCCCTCGGCGTCGACGTGCACATCACCGAACTCGACATTCGCAACGCGCCCGCCGACGCGTATCGCAACGTGACCAACGACTGCCTCGCCGTGCCCCGCTGCACCGGAATCACGGTCTGGGGTATCCGCGACTCGGACTCGTGGCGCTCCGGCGAGAGCCCGCTGCTCTTCAACAGTGGTGGCACCAAGAAGGCGGCGTACGACGCGGTGCTCGCCGCGCTGAACAGTGGCGCGCCCAACCCCACCACCCCGCCGCCGACCACATCGCCCACGCCCACGACCCCGCCTCCGACGACTCCGCCGCCCACGACTCCGCCGCCGGGCGGTAGCTGCACCGCGCAGACCTCGCCAGGCACGGTCTGGGGCGACCGGTACAACACCGCGGTAACGGTCAACGGCGCCAACACCTGGACCGTGGTGGTCAGCGTCAACGCACCCCAACGGATCACCACCACCTGGAGCGGCAGCGCCAGCCTGAACAGCAACGGCACCGTGCTGACCATGCGATCCAACGGCAGCGGCAACACGTTCGGCTTCACCACCATGACAAACGGCAACTCCGGAGCCCGACCCCAGATCACTTCCTGCACCGCCGGCTAGACCGCACGACCGCTGGCCGTGCGCGGCAACCACGCACGGCCAGCGGGGCCAGCGCCGCCACCAGCCATCCGAGGGTTCGAAAGGACCAACCGTATGAGACTCAGACGTTTCCTGATCGGCGCGGCGGGCCTCGCGACCGCGCTCGTGGCCGCCACGCTCACCATCGCGCCACCGGCATCCGCGGCCACGCTCACCGAGGTCACCGGTTTCGGCACCAACCCGAGCAACCTGCGCATGCACCTGTACGTGCCGGACCGGGTCCAAGCCAGTCCGGGCATCCTCGTGGCCGTGCACTACTGCACCGGCAGCGGGCCTGCCTACTATTCCGGCACCCAGTTCGCCCAGCAGGCGGACCAGTACGGCTTCATCGTCATCTACCCGTCGGCGACCCGCAGCGGCCAGTGCTTCGACGTGTACTCCCCACAAGCCCTGCGACGCGACGGCGGCAGCGACCCGGTCTCGATCAGGTCGATGGTTAGCTACGTGCAGCAGCGCTACAACGCCGACCCCAACCGCATCTTCGCCGCCGGCACCTCGTCCGGCGCGATGATGACCAATGTCCTGCTCGGGCTCTACCCGGACGTGTTCAAGGCCGGCGCCGCGTTCGCGGGTGTGCCGTTCGGCTGCTTCGCGACGACTGGCGGCTCGACGTGGAACAGCCAGTGCGCCAATGGCCAGATCACCCGTACCGCCCAGCAGTGGGGCGACCTGGTTCGCAATGCCTACCCGGGCTACACCGGCGCGCGGCCACGTATGCAGTTGTGGCACGGCACGAACGACGAGACGCTGCGCTATCCGAACTTCGGTGAAGAAATCAAGCAGTGGACCAACCTGCACGGGCTGAGCCAGACGCCGACCTTCACCGACACGCCGCAGTCCGGCTACACCCGCACGCGGTACGGCGGCAGTGGCGGACAGGCCTCGGTCGAGGCGATCAGCATGCAGGGTGTGTCGCACAACCTCCCGGTGAACGCCGCCGAGGCGATCCGCTTCTTCGGCCTGAACACCAGCACACCGCCGACCACATCGCCCACGACCCCGCCTCCGACGACTCCGCCGCCCACGACTCCGCCGCCGGGCGGTAGCTGCACCGCGCAGACCTCGCCAGGCACGGTCTGGGGCGACCGGTACAACACCGCGGTAACGGTCAACGGCGCCAGCACCTGGACCGTGGTCGTCAGCGTCAACGCACCCCAACGAATCACCACCACCTGGAGCGGCAGCGCCAGCCTGAACAGCAACGGCACCGTGCTCACCATGCGATCCAACGGCAGCGGCAACACCTTCGGCTTCACCACCATGACAAACGGCAACTCCAGCGCCCGACCCCAGATCACCTCCTGCACCGCCGGCTAGACCGCACAGAACGACCGCTGGCCGTGCGCGGCAACCAGGCACGGCCAGCGGTCCGGCTGCAACGAATATTTAGATCGATCAACACAATTCGACGCCACCCCTCCAGGTGTTCCTCCCGGCGGCACGGGTGACCGGTGCGGCTCGCGCTCGACCCGAGCAGGCAGCCCCGGTACTGCCGTCCGGCACGGCCGCCCGCCGGGGCGCCACGTTTCCGTCGATTCACCCCACCCACCGCCTGGAGGTCCAGCAATGCGTCTACAACGTCCCCGATCGAGGCTATGGTCGGCCGTGACCGTGACAGCCGTGGTCGCCGCCAGTGGCACGGCCATCGCCGTCTCCGCGAACGCGGCGGCAGCCGCCGCCGGCTGCGGTGTCTTGTACACAGTCGGTTCGCAGTGGCAGGGCGGCTTCACCGCCACGGTCACGGTCACCAACGTCGGCGACCCGATCAGCTCCTGGACGCTCACCTGGAGCTACGCCGCCGACCAGCGGGTCACCCAGGCCTGGAACGCCACCGTGTCGCAGAACGGCGCAGCGGTCACCGCCCGCAACGCCAGCTACAACGGCAGCATTGCCACCGGAGCCAGCGTCTCGTTCGGCTTCAACGGGTCCTGGAACGGCAGCAACCCCGTGCCGACCAGCTTCGCCGTGAACGGCACCACCTGCACCGGCTCGCCCGGCCCCAGCCCCACCACCGGGCCTACCCCGCCGCCGACCTCGGCACCGCCGGGCAGCCCGACCTGGGGCACGGCGCTCCCGCCGGCCGGAGCTGTCACCAGCCGGGCGTACACCCTGATCGCCACCGCCAACGAGAGGGGGTACCAGCCGCGGGCCGGCGAATGCTCGGTCGAGATCCACGCCCGCTACTGGATGTACGGGCCGGACGGCAAGGTATACCCGACCTGGCACCCGAACCGCGACCCCAGCGGCTGCAACTTCGGCCACGATCACGGTGACGACCCCCGGCCCTCGGACCTGTACTCCACCGCCGGTTGGCCGGCGTTCGGCTACACCAGCGAGGTGATGCTGGACAGCATGCCCGAGCACAGCCACCGGCACGAGGACCATGTCGGGCACAAGGTCCTCACGGTCAACAACGTCAATGTGATCCAGGGCGACAACGGCACCAGCTTCTTCCCGCCACAGGGCACCACGATCGCGACCTGCGACGTACTGCTCAAGTTCCACCAGGGCACCCACTCCCCGGACGCCTTCACCAACAACGTCCACGAGTTGCTCTTCAACCAGCGCTGCTCCCAGACCAACGGCCAGGTCGTCGAGGCCCGGTACAACGCGATGATCCCGCTCGGGCGGGCTGGGGGATTCAGTCCCAGCGAATGCCCGGGCTTCGGCGGTCAGTTCATCAACGTCGCACCCCCGGTGCCCGCGGACTCGCCGTCGGAGACCCGCTCGCTCGGCCGGCTGATCACCGAGCCGGGATGTGTGCAGGCGATCCGCGAAGGCCGCACCCACAACGACCCACTCTCGCCAACACCGGTGCCGTTTACCGTGTCCGACATGGACGACTTCTGGTTCTCCGACGTCCAGGTGACCGGTTCCGGGCTGACCTTCCGTCTCGCGCCGCTGTTCTACGTGGTCAACCCGTCCCGCTACTACGACCCGACCAAGCCGAACAACCTGGGCCGGATCGTGGACCTTTGCTACACGAACCTCGCGGGTGGTGACTACTGCAACCAGGCCCGCCAGGCCGGGCAGAACCTCGCCTGGGACGATCCGCGCTCGCCGTTCAAGGGCACACTGCGGGAGTACCGGCCGGGCACCTTCATGGTGCGCAACACCGGCCCGACCACGGTCTACACCGACGTCTACGGCCGTAACGCCTCCAGCACGCCGTTCGCCGGCTCCATCCAGCAGTACTTCTCCGGCAACCAGTCATCGACCCAGCTGTACGTCCGCGGTGCTACCAGGGACTATGCCGCCAATGGGGTACACGCCCCGAACTGACGCCTACGCCATTGCCGGGCCCCCGCAGCGGAACCCTCCGTCGCGGGGGCCTGTCTCGCGCGCGGCCGAGGTTGTGCATCGAGCGTGGGGCGTTGAAAGAGCCACGAAGGTATCCGCACCGTCCGCCTGCCTGCGGGCTGTGCCTCACTCGTGCGGGCCCCGGCGCAGCCGTTGGGGTTTGGCGGCGTGGCTTTGGCGATGGCGCGGTTGCGGTGAGTCGGTCGGCCGGCTTGAGCCGCGAAGCTCAGGCGGGACCGGATTTCGACGGCAGGTGCAGGTGTTGTAGCTCCTCTGGTACCGGTAGGTCAGGCGGGTAGACCAGCAGGGGCGGTTCGCTACCGGCGTCGGCGCGGGCGGCGGGAGCATCGGCCAGCGAGAATTGGTCCCGGAGTCGGCCGAAGAAGTCGTCGACGTCCGCGACGATGAGCTTGGCCCGGCGTCGGGCGGGGTAGACGGCGACCCAGTCGCCGGGGTCGAGGATTCCGTGTACGCGCCCATCGACGACGACAGCGACCTGGCCCGATTTCGGGAGTACCTGCACGCCCACGGGTTCGTCCGGGGCGGTGACCATGCTGCGGTTGAACGCCATGTGCGGGGCGACCGGGGTGAACACGAGCGCATTGAGCCGCGGCGACAAGACCGGCCCGCCCGCGGCGAACGAGTACGCGGTGGAGCCCGTCGGCGAGGCGACCATGACGCCGTCGGCGGAGTAGGTGGCGAACAGCCGCCCAGACAAGTAAACCGCCACGCTGGTCTGACGGTCCCGGCCGAGTTTCTCGAACACGACGTCGTTGAGGGCGCTCAAACCCAGCGGGACACCCCAACCCACCTCGTCGGGCGTACCCGGCCGGGGAAGGGGCGGGACGGGATCGGGACCGCGGCCGTAGCGCAGCAAGGTGCGCAGCTCCGGTGGGACGTGCAGCGGCCGGGACGCCCGCAGGGTGAGCAGCATGCGTTCCTGGGTGGGTGCGCGGCCGGCGAGCGCGGCGCCCAGCACCCTCGGCAGGTCCGTCGCGTCGAACGGGGTGAGGAAACCGACCCGGCCGGCCTTCACGCCGAGGACCGGTGCGTCGGCCTCGACGGCGACGGCCAATCCGCGCAGGAGAGTTCCGTCACCGCCGATGGTGACGACGAGTTGGGGACGCTGCGCCATGCCGGCCAGTACGTCGGCGGGGCTCTGCTCGTCCTGCCAGACGTTCAGGGCCTGCGACGTCGCACCGTGCTCGGCGCAGATCTGCGACACCATCTCCGCCGTCTCGGCGGCCTGCGGTCTGGTCGGGTGTACGACGACGGCAACGAGCATCCGACTCTCCACGTCCTCTCGGCTGTCGAATCCATCTGGCGGTGAGCTCGCGGGAACACTCTACGTACAGGGTTCGTGGCACAGGGGTGAGGCTGCCCCGTTATCACTCGAGCCGGTCTCTGCGTCCTGTGACCGCAACTGCAGCGTGCCGCCGCCGGCTCGCTCACCTGGAAGGTCTCCTCGCCGCGCCTCCGAATACCGGCGCGCCGGTGGGAGGTGGCACACCTGGCTGCTACGTGTCACTGGACTCACGCTGCACGTCTGCTCGCGCTCGCCCCGACGGCATGCTCGCTGAGCTGCCAGAGGCGCTGCACCGCCGTTGCGTCGGTCACGAGCGGCGCCGGAATCGCAGGCAGGCAACCCTCGTAGTAGGCACCGTTGACCGGCGCCCTGCCGGTGGCCGCTCGCAGTACCGCCTGCATCCCGTCGATCACTGGGACACCGCTGCGGCCATAGACACTGAGGAGCCGCGTTGCCACCACCCCCGGGTGAACATTGGCGACCGTCACCTCGGGCCAGGACCTGTCGGCCAGCGCCACCCCGAACATGGTCAGCGCCAGCTTGGCCTGGGCGTACGCGGTCACCGGCGCGTACCGCCCGGTGCGGTTCAGATCACTCCACGGCAGGTCGCCCATCCGGTGCAGGCAAGACGACACGTTGACCACGCGCGCGCCGCCCTTGTCGCGCAGCGCCGGCAGCAGCGACCTTGTCAACAGGTACGGTGCGAGGTAGTTCACCTGCCACGACAGTTCGTTGCCGTCAACCGTCTCTGCCCTGCGCGCAGGGCCAACCATCGCTGCGTTGTTGATGAGCAACTGCAGCCCGGCGGACTCGGCGACCACCGCGTCGGCGAGCGCTCGCACCTGCGACAGCTGCGCGAAGTCCGCGATCATCGGCTGGACCGGCGCCGATGTCACGACGGCGTCGAGTAGCCGCCGCGTCGCGTCGCGGCCCTCGGCCTCGGTCCTGGCGTGCAGCAGCACGTGCCAGCCGCGGGCCGCCAACGCGCACGCGACCTCGAAACCGATGCCGCTGCTGGCCCCGGTGACCAGAGCGGTCCGGGAGACCTCACTCATCTGGCTCCTCAACGCCGGTGTGCTGTCACCTGTTGGGTTGGGCTCTCTTCGATAGAAGAACGCTGCGGCGGGTTCGAAGCTGAATCGGCCCGAACCCGCGAGTCCGTCGGGGTGCATCGGGTCGATCTGGCTACCGTCGTTCCTTCCGGCTCGGCCGGGAGTCGTCCTTCCGACGACGAGCACATCCCGCGCGGGGTATGCGCCACAAGACTCTTCACACCGCTGATACGAAAGCCGGCCGAGAATTGACGCCGCCGATACGCCGGCCTGCTGCGCACGTAGGGGTAGCCATGTGCCCGAGCAGGCGGCCGAGCGGCGGACGTTATTGCCGTGTCAAGAATCGACCCGTGGTCGTAACGGGTGCGTGAAAGCCGTCGACGGTGGCGGGGAGGTGCAGGTCAGCGGAACCCCCGCCGGCGCGTCGCTGCTGCCCGGACTCACACTGCCCCGGGCAGCGGCAACGCGGCGATCTCGCTGTAGAACCGGTGAATCTCGCCGACCACGCGCTCGAACGCGTCCAAATTGATGGGCTTCGTGACGTAGGCGTTGGCGTGGGCGCTGTAGCTGCCCAGCACGTCCGCGTCGACGGCGGAGGTCGTGAACACCACTACCGGAATCGCCTTGAGCACCTCATCAGCCCTGACTGCGGCGAGGACCTCCCGGCCATTCATGCGGGGCATGTTCAGGTCGAGCGTGATCAGATCTGGCCGGGGAGCGCCAGCAGCACCTGCAGCATGTCAGAGCAATCACGAACGGTGGCGTTCACGGCCCGAAGCATACGACCCCACCTCGACCGGTAACCAGAGACAGTTGCACCGCGTAGCCGACCCCCCGCCAGGTCGGGGCCGTGGCCGGATCGTTTGACGTTGTCAGGTCCGGGACGGTTCACCACGGCCAGTCTGCGCCCGCGTTAGGTCTGGTCGGGGTCGCTGAGCAGCCGGCGCAGTGTTTCCTCGTCCTGCTTGGTGAGCGAGCTGACAAATCGGCGGAGTACCGAGGCGTGGTCGGCGTCCGTGTCGAGGAGTCTGCGCATCCGCCATGCCACGAGCGCAGAGGGGTTGACGACCGCGACGTACCGGAAGGCCGGGCCGTCGCGGGCGCGGGTGACGGCGTCTTTTTCGTGGAGGCGGCCGAGCGTGGTCACGACCGCGCTGTACGACAGCCGGCGCTTCTGATTGGCAGCCGGCGGGAAACCCGATGTCCGGGGCAACGTCGTCAGCCACCGCCCGCTGGCTGCTCGACGCTCCCGCCAGGCCGGGGTAATCGACAGCGCGGCATGTCCGCCGCGACCGCGGCGGCCAGCGGCGCGTGCGACCCCGGCCGGGCGTCGGCGGGAAACTGTTGGCATGTCCTCGACGATGCTCGTGGTTGGCCCGAAGCTCGGTGTCGCGCTGGTAGTCCTGACCCTGGTAGCGGCGGCCGTCGTGACCCTCGGAAAACTGGGTCACGGTCGGCAGGTCGTGGTCGCCGCCGTCCGCGCTGCGATCCAACTGGGTGCCGTGTCCCTGTTGATCGCGGGCATCGTGGTGTCGCTGTGGGCCACGGCTGCCTTTGTGGTCCTGATGTGCGTGGTCGCGACGGTCACGTCCGGGCGGCGGGTCACGGGTGGCAGTCGGGGTTGGTGGGCTGGCGCGCCGATCGTGGCGGGGAGCATGCTGGTGGTGGCGGGGCTGGTGGTGGCGGGCCTGGTGCCGATGCGTGGCATCGCGATCATTCCGGTCGCCGGGATTTTGATCGGTGGGGCGATGACCGCGACGTCGCTGGCCGGGCGCCGCGCGCTCGACGAGTTGACCAGCCGGCGTGGTGAGGTGGAGGCCGGTCTGGCCCTGGGCATGCTGCCCCGCGACGCTGTGCTGCTGGTGTGTCGTCCGGCGGCCGGGCAGGCGTTGGTCCCGGCACTCGACCAGACCCGGACGGTGGGCCTGGTGACCCTGCCCGGCGCGTTCGTCGGGGTGCTGCTCGGGGGAGCGAGCCCGCTCGCCGCCGGCGTAACGCAGTTGGTCGTCCTCGTCGGGCTCCTCGCCGTGGAGGCCGTCGCCGTCGTCCTCACCGTCGAGTTGGTGGCCCGCAGCCGTCTCCAACCCGTCACGTCGGAACCCCGGCCGGGCCACTGACGCAACCCGATGCCGCACCGGCTTGCCTGACAGGGTGCGTCCGCTGCCACCGTCTCGTTCGGCCGCTGACTCGACCGTCGGGCGGGCCCCGGCCTGCCTACATCGGCAGCTTGCGGACGTGGGATGCCCTCAGCGGGCGTTGCGGCCGTTGGGCACGACGGTGCGGCGACCGCTCCCGGCCGCTGGCTCGGAAGGTGGCGCAACCATGTCGCGATGGCTCTGAGCATCCCGTCATCGAGTGCGAGGCGGGCATTCATCGCGGGAAGTCCTACGGTGATGGCGCCCGCCAGATTCCGCTGTCGTAGTTCCTCATCTACAACATTGTCGGTGGGACCCTCTGGGGCGTCACCGTGCTGGGCTATTTCCTCGGCCAGATCGCGTTCGTCAAGGCCAACATCGAGATCATCTTGATCGGCATCGTCGTGGTCTCCGTCCTACCGATCGGAATCCAGCTTCTCCGATCCCGCCGGACCTCCGCCGCGGCGACGAACCCCGGCGCGTCGGTTCAACCGCAAACCCCAGCTCCACGCAACGAGTGACGGCATGCACCGACGACAGACGCATGGCGGTGACTCACGGGCGATCGTGTCGAGACCGACGGGCAGCGGGCAGAGCCCCGCACCCGGTCACCACGCTGGTTGAGGATCAGCCAACGCCGGAGGCGAGGCGGGCGTTTTGTGCCGCGCCGGTCATGGTTGCCCCGGTCCCACTGAAGAAGACCGTCGGCGAGCTGCAATGTCCACCACCTGATGGCCGCTGGACACCTGGCGGAGCGAGGTGTAAGTGCAACCCCTCCTCGGATCCAGCGCTTCCAAAAGCCGCGCTTCGCCGGCGGCGTCGGAGAGGTTGGCGCCGAAGGCTTCGAGGAAGGCCGTCGGCGAACTACAGGCCATCGCCACCGAGAACCCGCCGTTCACGGCCCGGCTGGACGAGCCGCTGCACTTCGGACCGACGTTGAGTTGGAACTGCCGCAGCAGCAGTGCTTGCTGCACGTACCCGCTGCCGCTACCGGCCCGGCCAACATTACTGAGCCGCTCGCGGCCGTCATGACGGTAACCGCAATCCTGAGTGCCACTGCCTTGGCCTTCACCGAGGTTCACCTCACAATCGGTCCGAAGTCGACCGCCGTGGGGACGTAGTAACCGGCCTGGCGAGAGAGGACGCTCGGTTATGTGAAGCGGCCGTCCGAATCCGGCGCCGGCGTGCACCCAGACTCTGACGCGCGCCGGTCCCAGCTGCAGGGAGAGGGCGGCCGACGAGGCGGCCAGGGCCGTGGCCATGCTCGCGCAAACTGCCGCTCCACGCCGCCCAGGTGGTCAGCTCAGCGGCGGGCGCAGCCGTTCGTCGTCGAAAACGATCTCGATCAGCGGGCTGTGCTCGAGCCAGTCTTCCAGGCGCTGGCGTTGGGTGACGCGCATGCGCAAGCCGGGCTGGTCCTGCAGGGCGACTACCGCAGACAGTACGCGATGGCGCACCGCGGAATCCTTGACCGGCACTGCCGTGGCCGGCAGGTCCGCGTGGATGCCGTTCTTGAGGTGGAAGGTGAAGTGCGGGTGTGCCGACAGGTTGGCGTGCCAGCTTCGAGGCACCGGCATCCCGCTGAGGTACCAGCGGCCGTCGACATGGTGGAACCAGATTTCGATGCGCCTCGGGCGACCGGTGCGCCGGCCCAGGGTGGTGATGTCGATGGTGCGTGCCTCGCGCGGAGAGCCCGGGCCGATGGCCAGAGCGCGCCTGACCGCGGCCACGTCGTAGCTTCTGTCCGCGGTTTCGGTCATGGTCGGCTGCCTCACTCGTGCCTCACGGAAATGGCTTTTGGGCAAGTCAACCGTCACGCCGGGAAGGCTGCTAGGGGCATCCTGGCGGATCCTTGCACGATCCTGCCCACGGGCAGGCAGTGACGGGGGGACGGCTGACGCGGCCTCCTGCCCCCGTTCATCCAAGAGGATTGGGCAAGAGGCGAAGAGGATCATTCTTTTCGCGGACCCGGCACAGCGGTCTCCTGGAAGAGACACACATCCCACGGATTCCGACGAATCCTCAGGCCCAGGAGGCACACACCATGAAGGTAGCCGTCGTCACCGGTGCAAGCTCCGGCATCGGCCAGAGCGCCGCCCTGCAGATCGCCCGGCGCGGTACCGGCGTCATCTTGACCTACAGCTCCAACGAACAGGGCGCCAAGGACACCGTCGCGCGGATCGAGCAGCAGGGCGGCACTGCCGTGGCGCTGCACCTGGATCTCGGCGACACGGCGGGATTCACCATCTTCCGGGAGACCGTTACCGAGGTGCTGCGCGAGACCTTCCAGCGGCATTCCTTCGACCACCTGGTCAACAACGCCGGATTCGCCGGTATGGCGATGATCGAGGACGCCCGCGAGGAGGAGTTCGACCGGCTCACGGACGGCCTGTTCAAGGGGCCCTTCTTCCTCACCCAGGCCCTGCTGCCGCTCCTCTCCGACGGCGGCGCCATCGTCAACCTGACCAGCAACGCCACGCTGCCCCAGGTGACGGCGCCGGGATACTCCGTCTACGCGGCTCTCAAGGGCGCCGTGGCGGTGCTCACCCGCTACATGGCCAAGGAGTTCGGTCCCCGCGGCATCCGCGTGAACTCGGTCGCACCGGGAGCCACCGTCACCCGTTTCGCCGACGACGCATTCAGCAAGAACCCGGAGATCATCCCGGAACTGGCGAAGACCTTCACTCTCGGCCGCGTCGGCGAGCCCGACGACATCGGCATGGTCATCGCCATGTTGGTCTCCGAGGAAGGCCGGTGGATCACCGCCCAGGACATCGAAGTCTCCGGAGGCCAGAACCTCTGAATGCCTGCCCGATCCCGCCCGGCCAGCGGCCACGTGTGGAGATTCGTGCAAGAATGGGTTCATGCCTGCCTTGGACGAAATGCGGGAGCTTCTTAACCGGCACGCGCGGCCCGACATGAGCACGGCGATCGACGGCATCCAGGTATGCAGGTTCACTCATCCGAATACTTCGGCGGCCGGGATGTCCGGGACCGTGCTCGCAGTCATCGCCCAGGGCGGCAAACGCCTCGCCCTGGGCGAGCGCCTCTACGAGTATGGGCCCGGCGAGTACCTGATCGCCTCCGCCGACCTCCCCGTCACCGGCCATGTCCTGGACACCGGGCAGCCCACCCTCGGCTTCGGCATGACTCTCGCCCCCTCAGCCCTTGCCGAACTCCTCCTGGAAGCCGACCCCCGAGACCTGCCGGCCACCCCACGCACCGCATCACCCGGCATTGCCGTCTCCACGGCCCCGCCTCCACTGCTGGACGCCATCGTGCGCCTGCTGCGGCTGCTGGAGCAGCCCGCAGACCGCAAGATCCTCGCGCCCATGGTCAAGCGGGAAATCCTCTGGCATCTCCTGCGCGGCGAGCAGGGAGTCGCCATCCGTCAGCTCGGTCTCGCCGACAGCGGACTGGCCCACATCAACCGCGCCGTGCGTCAGATCCGGGAGAACTACGCCACCGCCTTCCGCGTGGAGCACCTGGCGGACATCGCCGGTATGAGCGTTTCCGCGTTCCACCGCAACTTCCAGACCGTCACAGGGATGAGCCCCATCCAGTTCCAAAAACGCATCCGCCTGCAGGAAGCCCGGCTCCTGTTCGCCAGCCGCCCCTCAGACATCACCGGTGTGGGCCTCAGCGTCGGCTACGACAGCCCCTCCCAGTTCAGCCGCGAATACCGCCGCATGTTCGGCACACCGCCCAGCAAGGACACCCAACTCCGCACTCCGTCAGCAGAACTTGTCACTGCGCTGCCCTGAGCTTGACCCTGACGGGGATCTTGGTGTTTCCCGGTACGGCAGCATGATCAGCGGACATGCTCGGGGCTGATTCGAGGGCCGATGCAGTGCCCCGGCGCCGCCGATTCAACCTGTCTTCGCGTCACTGCGGGGGATGAGAGCTGGCGCAACTCCTTTGGCGGCGGCTCGTTGGTGCAGCAAGGGGCGGACGGGGGCGGGCGATGGCGGCGGGGCGGGGTGCCGAACTGCTGCGTCCTCCCACCAGTTCAGGTCGCGCGACGTTCCTGGAGCTGTTCTTCGATCTGGCCTTCGTGGTGGCTCTCACTCGGGTCTCGCAACGATTCGCCGACCTGGGTAATGACACTGGCTGGGCGCTCGTCGTCGGGGTTGGTCGTACCCTGCTGCTCTTTCTGGCGCTCTGGCTGATCTGGTCGCACACCGCCTGGATCACCAGTCGCTACGAACCAGAGCAGCCGATCATCCAGGCCGTCGTGGTCGGCACCATGTTCGCCGGCCTGATCATGGCGGTGACGCTGCCGCGCGCGATGGAGGAGCGGGCGCTGCCGTTTGCGGCCGCGTACTTGATGGTGATGGTGGTGCGGCCGCTGGTGATCGCCGCCGCGCTGCGTGGCCACCCGCGGCGGTTGGTGCCGTTCCGGCTTGCCGGGTGGGCTGTGGTGAGCGCGCCGCTGTGGCTGGCCGGCGCATTGGGTCCGGACCGACTTCGCCTGCCGCTGTGGGCCGCCGCCCTCGCCGTCGACTATCTCGCCTGGGGCCTGGGCTGGCCGTTGCCGTGGCTCGGGGTCTCGAAGGTGTCCCACTGGCGGATCGCGGGGACTCACCTCGCCGACCGTTACCAGCAGATGTTTCTCATCGCACTCGGTGAGTCGATTCTGGTCCTCGGCGTGGTTTTCAGCGGCGCGGACTATTCCGCCGAGCGAGCAGCCGCCTTCACGGTCGCGTTCGCCACCAGCGCGCTGCTCTGGCGGATCTACTTCCACCGCGCCGGTCTGCTGCTGAGCGATGCGTTGGATCGGGCGGTGATGCCCGGTCGGCTGGGTACGGCGTCGGAACGGACGCATCTGCTGATCGTGCTCAGCGTGCTCGCCACGGCGGTCGGCTACGAGCTGGTGATCGATCATCCGTTCGGGCAACCGCGGCCCAGTTGGCTCCTGTTCGTGGTGGGCGGGCCGGCGTTGTTTCTCGTCGCTCGTATACGGCTGGAGTATGAGATCTTCGGTCGGCTGTCCCGGTCCCGGGTGATCGGCTTGGTAGTCCTGTTGCTGTTCACGCCGCTGTTGGCGCGGTGGGCGCCGATGGTCGGGCTGAGCGTGGTGGCCGGGGTGCTGACCCTGGTCGCGCTCCTCGACGCGTTGCGCAGCCGGGGACGGCCGCTGGAGGTTTCCTCCTCGCCGATCGCGCGGGAGGCATCCGACGTTCGCGACTCCGAGGCGTGACCGCACGGCAAAGGCGGACCTGCGACCACGTGGACATGCGACTCGGGCGCCCATGCGGATCTTCGTGTCGAACGCCACCACGATCGAAGCAGATGCAGACCGACCGATCGCCGTGATCGCCCGCCTCGCCGCGTAACGCGGCGTCACTCGGGCTGCTGTAGTGCTAGCCGGCGGATTCGGTCGACTGGCGCTCGGCATTGATCAGAAGAAGGCCCTCGACGCCGCGGAGGAAGGTCTCGGACACCAACGCGGGGTCGAAAAGGCATCCGGCTGCCATGGCGCCGTCGCGGAGCATGACGAAATGGCGTGCGGCAGGGTCCGCCGTTTCCTGGTGAACCTGTGCCATCAGCATGCTGAGCGTGTCCAGGAACCATTGCCGGTGGGCGATGATCTCCTGACGCACGGGATGTTCCGTGTCGGGATACTCCGCCGCAGCGTTCAGAAAGGCGCATCCACGGAACCCGGGGGACTGGATGTTCTGAGCGATGGAGCCGGCAATGGCCAGGAGTGAACCGGCCGGCGATGAGTCGGTGGCGATGGCCGCGTCGATCGTGCCGCGTTCCATCTGATGGACTTCACGCAGGTAGGCGAGGATGAGATCGTCCTTGCTCGGGAAGTGCCGGTAGAAGGTCGCCCGGGTCACCTTCGCCTCGGCGATGATCCGGTCGACGCCGACGGAGTGGATGCCCTCCGAGTAGAAGATCCTGGTTGCCGTGGTGAGGAGCCGGTGGCGCGCCTCGGAGGGCCGGGCACCGGGTGCGGTGGGCGTCATGTCGCCATCTTAGCGGATAGAACGTTCGGTCTTGACGGTACGGGTTGAGTCTGTCATGCTCGGGAAGACAGAACGTTCGGTCTCTCTACCCCTCCGCTGAAAGGGTCACCCGTGACCACCATTGCTGCTTTGCCCGGCATCTCCCAGACTGCGTCCGCACTGCGGCGGCTGTACTTCGTCCGCTTCGCGTTCGCCATCGTGTGGGCACTCGTGACGATCGCTACCGCCAAGGAGATCGGCCCGCTCGCGGTGACGCTGTTCGTGCTCTACCCGCTGTTCGACGTGGGCGCCGCCGTCTACGACCTTCGTGCGTCGCGGACCACCGGCTCGCCGACCCTGCTGTACGTGAACATCGCGGTGAGCCTGGTCACGGCGGTCGGCGTGGGTGTCGCCGGCGCGTCCGGTGTTCCCGCTGTCCTGCGGGTGTGGGGTGCCTGGGCGGTCGTCGCCGGTCTGGTCCAGTTGATCGTCGGTGTCACCCGTCGGAAGATGGGCGGCCAGTGGCCGATGATCATCAGCGGCGGCATCTCGGTGCTGGCTGGCGGGTCCTTCATCGTCGGAGCCTCTGCGGATCACCCGTCGCTGACCAACGCGGCCGGTTACGCCATTCCCGGCGCCATCTTCTTCCTCATCGCGGCTATCCGCCTCGGCCGTGCCGCTAAGGGCAACTGAACATGACCGCCGTCGAGTACGACGTCGTCGTGATCGGTGCGGGTCCGGTCGGGGAGAACGTTGCCGACCGGGTCGTGCAGGGTGGGCTGACCGCCGCGATCGTCGAGCGGGAGTTGGTTGGTGGCGAGTGCTCGTACTGGGCCTGTATGCCAACCAAGGCGTTGCTGCGCAGCGCGTCCGCGTTGCGGGCGGCTCGCCAATTGCCGGGTGCGCGTGAGGCGGTGACGGGAGACCTGGACGCGGTTGCGGTGCTGGGTCGGCGGGACTCCTTCGCGTCGCATTGGCAGGACGACGGGCAGGTTTCGTGGCTGGATTCGGCTGGCATCGCGCTGCACCGTGGTCAGGGGCGGATCAGTTCCCCCCGGGTTGTCGAGGTGACCGGCGTCGACGGTGTCACGACGAGGCTGACCGCGCGGCACGCGGTGGTCGTCGCGACCGGCAGTAGCGCTCTGTTGCCGGATATCCCGGGTCTACGTGAGGCGGCGCCCTGGTCCAGCCGCGAGGCGGCTTCGGCCGGGTCGGTTCCCCGCCGGCTCGCGATCATCGGTGGCGGCGTGGTGGCGGCCGAGATGGCGACCGCGTTCGCCGCCCTGGGGTCCTCGGTGACGGTGCTGGCTCGCGACGGTGTGTTGCCGTCGGTGGAGCCGTTCGCCGGTGAACTGGTCACGGATTCGCTGCGCGAGGCCGGTGTGTCGGTACGCCTCGGCGCGGAGGCCGTATCCGTCAAGCGCGACGACAGCGGAACCGTCCACATCGAGACCGCCTCCGGCGAGCGGGTCGAGGCTGACGAGGTCCTGGTGGCAGTCGGCCGTACACCTAACACTCAGGACATCGGCCTAGACGGCGTTGGCCTGGCGCCGGGTGCTTGGCTGGCGGTCGACGACACCTTGCGCGTCGTCGACGGCGGTGGGTGGCTGTATGCGGCGGGTGACGTGAACCGGCGGGTGCTGTTGACCCATCAGGGTAAGTATCAGGCGCGGGCGGTGGGCGACGTGATCGTGGCCCGGGCTAAGGGTGAGAAGGTCGAGGACGCCCGGTGGGGCCGGCACGTCGCGACGGCTGACGAGCGTGCGGTGCCGCAGGTGGTCTTCACCGACCCGGAAATCGCCTCGGTGGGCCTGACGGCGGCCGCCGCTGAAACGGCTGGGCTGCGGATCCGAGTCGTGGACTACGACCTGAGCGCCGTGGCCGGGTCCGCTCTGCACGCGGATGGCTACAAGGGGCACGCCCGGATGGTCGTCGACGAGGACCGGAAGGTGATCGTCGGCTGCACCCTCGCCGGTCCGGACGTCGCGGAACTGATCCACGCCGCGACGATCGCCATCGTCGGAGAGGTCCCGCTGGACCGCTTGTGGCATGCGGTTCCGGCATACCCGACCGTCAGCGAGGTGTGGCTGCGGCTGTTGGAGACATACGGCCGCTGACGGTGGTGAACCGAGCGCTCGTCCCGGCGCTGTTCGCGCCGGGACGAGACTTGCCGTCCAATGCCGGCGCCTTCGACGCATGGATGCAGCGAATGACGCCGGGCGGTACCGGCGACGATGGAACTGTGGGGTGACATCCGGGATCTGTGGGGCGCGGGTGGCCGACGGTGCACGGACAATGGGGGCATGAAGCGAGAGGTTCGCCTGATGCGGTTGACCAGGACGCGCGCCAACGGCGCGGTGGCGACGGGCGCGGTGGCTACAGGCGCGCAGGCTGCGGGGGCGGCGTCGCTCGGCGCCCTCGCCGTAGGGGCCCTGGCCGTCGGCGCCGTGGCCGTCGGGGTGCTGGTCGTTGGGCGGCTGGTCATCCGCCGGGCGGTCGTGCGGGAGCTGCGCGTCGGCCGGTTGGAGATCGACGAGCTGGTGGTGCGCAGCCGACCCGCTGTCGAGGGTTGATCCGCTCCCGCGCTCGGCTTCAGTAGCATGCCGTTCCCGGATGGCCGAGCTGGACGAGCTGCTCGAAGCCCCCCGCCCTGTCCAGAAATATGGGCACATCGCGGCTGCGAGTCACATGAAGGCAGCTCGGAATATCCATTGCCATCCGATCGGCACAGCGCCTACCTTGAATGAGCAAGGCCGTCCCGACCAACCCAAGGAGTTCCCCGTGTTGCAGTACGCCTACACCGAAACCACGCGGTTCATGCCGCGCAGCGGTGGCGTGCTGCCCTCGATTGGGCGAACCCACGATCTGTGCGTGAGTGAGCAGAACTGGAAGCCGGGGTGGCGGCGCGAATAGCGCCAGCGCAAGCTGCGAAGCCGCCCACCCCGACAGGGATAGGGCGGCTTTTTCGTTACCTGGCAACAACTTCATAGGGGCGTAGCTCAACTGGTAGAGCACCGGTCTCCAAAACCGAAGGTTGCAGGTTCGAGTCCTGCCGCCCCTGCTTTTCGTCCCGGCTGCGGCCGGCGGCGTCGCAGATTCTCAACTCCACAGTGGATGGCATAGGTAAAACCCCGGCCGGCGCCTGCATGGGCCGGCCGGGGGCACCACCTCCGGGACGAGGGAGACGGCTGACCCGCTCGCTTTGGGAGCGAGAGACACGGGGTTCGACACCCCGGTCCCGGACCATGGGGTTGTAGCTCAGCTAAGAGAGCGCCGGTTCGACAGACCGGAGGGCACGTTGGCGGCGATCGTGGATGCGCGACCGCGATCCCCGCCGGCTCCATGGGCCGTTGGAGCAAGCTGGCAGCTCACCTGGTTCTCAGCCAGGAGATTACGGGTTCGAGCCCCGTACGGCCTACGCAAGCAAAACGCCACGCGGTCGTGGTGAACTTGGCGGACACGTCGGTCTTCCAAACCGAAGAAGCGGGGTCGGTGCCCGCCGACCGCTCAACCGTTCCGGGATGCTCTGCTGGCAAGGGCGACGGGACTTTGGATCCCGGTACAGACGCAGGTTCGATTCCTGCTCCCGGAGCTCACACTCGACCAGTGGGGGAAGTCGCCGCGGGAGTTACCGATCCGGAACTTACTGCCGCTCAGTGGATGATCAAGGCCTGATGCCGCTACCTGCGGAAGCATGCCCCGGTAGCCCAACTGGTAGGAGGCAGCGCACTCAAACTGCGCACAGTGCGGGTTCGAATCCCGCTCGGGGCACTCAGCACACCATGCCGTCGTAGCTCAGTCGGTAGAGCAGCTCCATGGTAGGGAGCAGGTCGCCGGTTCGACTCCGGCCGGCGGCTCCAAGCGCCACCGGCCACGAGAGAAAGGAGGGCCCGGTGGACGCCGTTATGGTCCTCAACGCCGACCTGGGACCGCTGCACCGGGTCCCGGTCAGACACGCGATCCGGATGCTCATGCGCCAGGTCGCCGAGATCCACGAAGCCGAGCCCGACAGGCTCATCGGCGTCTTCCCGATGCCAAAGATCCTGCGCCTTTGCGACCTGACCCCCGCCGAGGCGGGCATGGAGCTGCGGTTCCAGCCGTCGGTCCCCACCTGGTCCAGTACGGTGCAGCGCTGATCGCCGGCCGGCGAGTCCGCGGCTCGCCGGCCACCATTCCCGGGTCGTCTATTCGGTAAGACACCGCACTCTGGATGCGGGGAGCTGGGTTCGAATCCTGGCCTGGGAGCGCAAGCCCTCGTAGCCCAACGGTAGAGGCACGGTCGTGAGGCGGCCGTCAGCGCACGTTCGAATCGTGTCGGGGGCACCAGGCCGGCGTAGCTCAGTTGGCAGAGCACGCGTCTTGTAAGCGCGAGCGGGCCGGTTCGATCCCGGCCGCCGGCTCCACGCCAGCGAAGCTCACCAGGCCGAGCGCCGGTTTCGTAATCCGGAGGCAGCGGGTTCAACTCCCGTCGCTGGCTCTCCTCGCCGACGTAGCTCAACGGCAGAGCACTCCGCTCATAACGGAGGGGCACCCGGATCGACACCGGGCGTCGGCACGCCAAAATATGCCCGGGTAGCCCAACGGCAGGAGGCACCCCGTTCAGGGCGGGGACAGTGCGCGTTCGAATCGCGCTCCGGGTACGCAGCAACATCATGGGGACGTGGCCCAGGTGGTAGGGCATCTGTTTCGCAATCAGAAGGTCAGGGGTTCGACCCCCCTCGTCTCCACTCTCCCGGCCACCGGCCGGGACCAAGCTGGCGTAGCTCAGTGGCAAGAGCATCCGGTTGTCAGCCGGAAGGCCGCGGGTTCGAGTCCCGTCGTCAGCGCGCACGGAGGGGTGGCATGAGCGGTCTATGGCGCTGCCCTGCTGGACTGTAAGCTATACCCGTGGGAAGTCAGCGCACGTACACCGACGAGCAGGTCCGTGATGCGGTCAAATCCGCCTCCTGCTGGGCCGACGTGATGGAAGCGTTGGGCAAGAGCCGGACCTATCCCCAGACGTTCGTCAAGAGGACCGCCACGGAGCTTGGGTTGGATGTGTCCCACCTCGGCCGGCAGAACAGCTCCGTGCCGGTACCGCCGCAGGCGCACCACTTCTCGCGCCCGCCTGCGCCCGACGGCCGATCGGGGCTCAGCATTGCGGCTCGCTGGTTCCTCGACCGGGGGTACAACGTGTCGGTACCACTGGAGCCGGCGGTTTACGACCTCATCGCCGAGTCGGACGACGGGCTGAAGCGGGTGCAGGTCAAGACAACGGCGGCCGTGGAACGCAGGAGTGGCCGCTATCGGGTCCGACTGCTGCGCAGTTCGTATCAGGCAGCAGCGGAGCTGAACTCGCGCGGGCGTGTTCGGCAGGTTCCCTACACGAACGACGAGGTCGACTACTTCTTCGTGGCGACCGCCGCCGGCACCACATACCTACTCCCGTTCGCGGTCGTTCGGAACGTTCGATCGAGCATCGTCCTAGACGAGAAGTACGCGGCCTTCGTCGTTTGAAGGCCCTTGAAGGGTTGGCCGAGTCTGGTCGATGGCGCCGCACTGCTGATGCGGAGCGGGTAACACCGCCGGGGGTTCGAATCCCTCACCCTTCGCCAAGCCGTCGTAGCTCAGCCCGGTAAGAGCACCGACCTGATAAGTCGGGGGCCGCTGGTTCGAATCCAGCCGTCGGCACGCAGCGAGAATGCCAGCCAGGCGACCGCGTCGGCCACCAGGCCGCCGAGGAACGTCCGGGCTCCGCAGGGCAGGGTGGTTCCTAACGGGAACCCGCCGAAAGGCGCGGGACAGTGCCACAGAGAACAGACCGCCGGCAGCACCACCGCCGGTAAGGGTGAAACGGTGGGGTAAGAGCCCACCGCGCCTCCGGTGACGGGGGCGGCACGGTAAACCCCACCCGGAGCAAGGCCGAACAGCACGCGGGCGGCCCGCCTGATGCGTGCGGGTTGGCCGCTAGAGCCTGCCGGCGACGGTAGGCCGAGATGGATGGTCGCCCCCACCACCGGGTCGCCGGGGTGGGACAGAACCCGGCGTACCGGCCGGCTTCCCTCGCCGCAACACATTGCCCCCGTAGCTCAGTGGATAGAGCACGAGATTACGGATCTCGGTGTCGCGCGTTCGATTCGCGCCGGGGGCTCTTTCGGGATATGGCGCAGGTTGGTAGCGCGCTGCACCGGGGGTGCAGAGGTCGTCGGTTCGAATCCGGCTATCCCGACTTCGGGTACTGCCCAACGCATTGCTCCAACTCACCGAAACCGACGATGCGAATTTTCGTAGGGGGATTCTTGACGCGGCGGAAGCTCGCCACCCTCCTCGGCTCCGCACGCGCTTCGTAGCGCATTTGCAGAAGGGTCAATTCGGGTAGCCTTTTGATTGCCTCCTTCACGCCATATAGCCTCAGGTAATTCAGCTTAAGGGCCAACGTTTGAGACGGGTGGACGATGGCTGGACCCCTAGCGAGCCACCCGATTGCAGACCATCTCACTCCACCCGAAAGCCAGCTTGACCAGAAATCCTCCTGATAGAAGGCGTCGAGGGTGATATCCACGATCGGGACGGCGGAATCGTTGGCGATGTAAATCACGGTCTCGTCGGCTTCCTTGGACGCCCAGACTCGGACCGTGCTCCGCTCGGCGCGGCGGCGGCGGCGAACCTCGCTGAGGTACACGGAGAGGGCGACGAGCGCGGCGGCGAGCGTTCCGAGGGCTTCGAGCGCGCCCCATCCGGCCCAGGCCCAGGGGGACGGTGATGTCGGGGGCACGCACCGGAGAGTAGTAGTTGTGAGCGCGGCGCGTAAGTCCCGCGCCGTCTACGGGTAGTGGCGCAGTTTGGTAGCGCGCCCGGTTCGGGACCGGGAGGCTCGCAGGTTCGAATCCTGTCTACCCGACGTTGATTCGCAAGGCCCGGATCGCCACCGGGTATGTCGCCGGTCTGGGGTTACCCGGGGGCGGTGGGTGTTGCCGGGGTTCGACTCCCCGGGCACGTCTGGCAGACGTAGCGGCGGGGCCAGCCGACGAATCGCACAGCTTGGAGGGTTCCGGCCCGTGGGGGCCAGCCGGTCTTGAAAACCGGAGGGGGGTGCAAGCCCTGGCGTTCGACTCGTCAACCTTCCGCCAAGCCTTCGTAGCTCAGAGGTAGAGCATCCGACTCTTAATCGGAGGGGCGGGATTTCGAAATTCCCCGGAGGCACAAGGTACGCCCCGCTAGCTCAGGGGATAGAGCAGCAGTTTCCTAAACTGCGTGTCGCTGGTCCGATTCCAGCGCGGGGCACAACACGGGCCGCTAGCTCAATGGCGTAGAGCTGCTGACTTTTAATCAGAGGGTTCGGGGTTCGAGTCCCCGGCGGCCCACTGCGGGGTAGAGGAGTTCGGTTGTCCTCGCCGGCCTCATAAGCCGGAGATCGCGGGTTCGAATCCCGCCCCCGCCACCACATCCTTATCCGTTCGGGTCGGTCCTGGCACAGGGAGTGCCAGGCGTAAGCGCGGCAAACACTCCGCGACCGGCCCCCTATTCCCTGCCCCGGTAGTTCAGCGGGAGAACGCCGTCTCGACAAGGCGGAGGTCGCTGGTTCGACACCAGCTCGGGGCACGCAACGCGCGTTCGGTTATGGGTAGGCCCTCGCCCTTTCAAGGCGATGAAGCGGGTTCGAGCCCCGCACGCGCGACCATTCCGGTGTCGCCCAGTCGGTAGGGCAACGGACTGTTAATCCGTCAGGCGCTGGTTCGAGCCCAGCCACCGGAGCCGCGCCCGTATAGCTCAGCGGCAGAGCACCGCTCCCACACAGCGGGTTGCCCTGGTTCGAGTCCAGGTGCGGGTACTGGCCTTCGGGCCGTAGTTGTGGCTGTAGCTCAATGGTAGAGCCGCGGGTCGTGGTCCCGCAGACGCCGGGTCAGTACCGGCCAGTCACCCCAAGGGAGTGCGCCACCGATGGTGAGGTGGGCCGGGCTGTAACCCCGGTGCGTTCGCGCTCAGGGAGTTCGAATCTCTCCGCTCCCACGCATGCCCGTGTAGCTCAGGGGATAGAGCACCAGCTTCCGGAGCTGGGTGTCGGGGGTTCGATTCCCTCCGCGGGCGCTTCTGCCTGGTCGTGTGCCCGAGTGGTAAGGGAGCGGTCTGCAAAACCGCGTACACCGGTTCGATCCCGGTCACGGCCTCGACTGCCATCCACTGCGGATAGCTCCCTACGTTCGGGCCATCATCTGCAACGCGTTCGATCACGTTTCGTCGGTCTGCGGCCCGAGCTTGTTGATCTCGTATCCGCCGGGGTACGTCCTGGTGTTGATTCCGTCAGAGAACAACGGCGTTTTCTGCGGGGCTCCGAGCCAACACTGCAGTCGGGCGCGAACCTTCAACGCCAGGTGCAGGCCGGCTCGGACCGGCCGCGCCGGTGCGACGACCCGAGTCGCGCGCCGCAGTCGATCGTCGTACATGGCGTTGACCAGCCCGTCACCGAGCGGCGCGAGGGGTCTGGGAATCCGGCCGAGCATCAACGACCGGGTGGCGCGTTCGATGGCCGCGGCATCGTCGTTGGGTGTCAGGTGACCGGCGTCGTACGCGTTGAACCAGGTCTCGAACTCCTCATAGGAGCCGGGGATGTCGGTGATGCCCATCCGCTGACCCAGCTCCCGGTAGAACAGGTGCGTGGCCCGCCGCTCATGGCAGCAGGGTTGGCGCCAGCCGTACCTCTGGAGCCACCGCGTAGGGATGACCACCAGGCAACCGAGGACATAGAGGTAATCCTCGTTGGGGATGTCGTACGGGCGGTGGATCCGGTTGATCTGGCGCAGCGCGTCTCGACCGCGTGGTTGGTCGAATCCGTTGAGCACCATCTCGTACATCAGCAGGCCGGTATCGTCGATCCGTTTCTGGGTGCGCTCGGTCAGCTCCCCGGTGGCGGTATGCACCGCGGCGATGGCCGGTAAGGAGAATGACCGGTTGAACGCCAGGTTCAGCCCAAGCTTCATGTCCCACGGGAACTCCAGACGCAGCATGGTCTGGTAGATGTCCAGCCAGTCAAGCTCGGGGTCCAGCGTGCGGATGCGGACCAGGTTGGCGTAGCGCTGTCTCATCGTTGGGCATCTCCAACCCGGGGTTCGGGGCGTCTTGGGCGGCCGCGAGCCGCGCCGCGCATCCTGGGCACCACAGGGGATCGGGTGTAGGCGGCGGTGACTTGCGACGGCATCCGATCTGGCAGCGTAGCCACCTTCTGGGTGGTGCAGCTCGTGGGCCGGCTGGGGGCCGCGTTCAGTAGGCAGGACCGATGGCAGCGCGAGGGCGGCGCCCGCGGTTGAGGGGAGCCCCGTTTGATGGTCTGTCCTCCCGCAAGGTGAAACTTGAGTGATTTTCCTCTTCTATCCGAGATGTCCGCCGACCATCAGTACGGTGAGGGTTGGGCGATCACGCAGCCATCGCGGCACCGAAGCCCGGCCGCCATCGGCGCACGCGCCGCTCGGCGGTGCTTCCCGGTTGCGGCTTCGGCGGGGTCACGTTGGCAGCCATGCACATCTGTCTGCGTTCGGAAGCCACTGACCAACGAGGGAGAAGAGACATGCTCGGTATCTCGCTACGTCGGCCGAAGACCATCGCGGCAACGCTCGCCGCCGCGACGCTGGTGACGGTGCTCGGCTCAGCCGCCCCACACGTGTTCGCGGACGGTCGTGTGCAACCAACTCCCGACGAGGGGCATGACGGCAAGCCAACAATCGTTCTGGTGCATGGCGCCTGGGCCGATGGCTCAAGCTGGAGTGGGGAGGTCCGCAGACTCCAGGCGCGCGGTTTTGAGGTCCAGGTTGCGCCGCAACCCAACCGGGGGCCGACGATCGACAGCGGTTACCTGAAGGACTTTCTGTCCACCATCGAAGGTCCCATCGTGCTCGCGGCCCACTCGTACGGCGGCTTTGTGGCAAGCGACGCCGCGACCGGCAACAGCAACGTCAAGGCGCTCGTGTTCGTCGACGCCTTCGCCCCGGACAAGGGGGAGACGGTGGAAGAACTTACCGCCGGCTCCGGCTCGGTGCTTGAGCCGGCCTTGACCGACCCCACCAGCGTCTTCAAGCTCGTGCCGTTCCCTGGTGCCCCGGAAGGTGCGGTTGACACGTACGTCCTGCCGAAGGTGTTCATCAACGGCTTCGCCAACGATCTGCCTCGGCGGCAGGCGGAGGTGCTCGCCGTATCCCAGAGTGCCCTGGCCACGAACGCCCTGGCAGAGCCGGCCACCGAGCCGGCGTGGAAGACGATCCCGGTATGGGCGGTGATCGGTACCGAGGACCGGGTTATCCCGCCGGCCAGCCAGGAGAAGATGATGGAGCGGGCGGGAGCCGACATCACCCGGATCGATGCCTCTCACCTCGGGCTGATCTCGCATCCCGACGAGGTCACCGAGGTCATCCTGAAGGCGGCCCGGGCGACGGCCTGACGGGATCTCGTGACATCGGCAGCAACCGTGGCCGCGTGGGCCGAACCGGCCGACGCGGTCACGCTGACCGGGATACCTGGATTCGTCGATGGTGCCGGTCAAGCCGTCGCGCTGCCAGGGCGGATGGCGGGCACCGGGCGATCCTGATCCACTCCAGATCGCCGATATTGGGACATCCTCGGCGCGCGACACCCCCACGTCGGCGACGTTGTGTCGATCATGATCGTGACACCTCGAAGATGCGGAGTTGCGAGAGGCCGGCCGTGGCATCGCGGTGAGCGATGCCACGGCCGGTCGTTGTGTCAGTTGGTTGCCTTGGCAGCCGCCTCGATCTGGTTGGTGACCGCGCCCGCGTCGGTGACCATCGACAGGTGGGGGGCGTTGATCTCGACGGTGTGTGCCTTCGCCCTCTTGGACATGGCGATCTGCTCTGCGGCAGGGATGACGGCGTCCTGCTTGCCGATCACGGACCACGAGGGGATGGTGCGCCAGGCCGGCTCGCCGGACTCGTCGAGCAGGGCCTTCGAGGCCAGGGGGCGCTGCCGGGCGGCAAGTACCGCCACGTCCTTGGCGGGGATGGTCTTGTCGGCGAACGCCTTGCCGAAGATCGACGGCTTCACGTAGAGGTTGGCATTTCCCTCCTCGGCGCCGGGGATGGCGACCTGGTCGAAGAGGGTGGACGGGTCAGCCGCGAAGACCGAGCCTGGCTGGGCCGAGGTCAGCGAGTACACGCTGTCGTGGGTGTCCGGGATGTACGCGTCGACGTACACCAGAGCCTTGATCTGCTCGTCGCCCAGCGCGGCGTTCGTGATGACCGTGCCGCCGTAGGAGTGCCCGACGAGGACGACCGGTCCGGTGATGGTGTCCAGGTATGCGCGGAGATTCGCGGCGTCGTTCTCCACGCCCGACAGCAGATTCGGCGGCGTGACCACCCGGTAGCCGTCGTGCTGGAGCTTGGCTGTCACCTTGTCCCAGCTGGACCCGTCCGCCCACGCGCCGTGCACGAGCACGACGGTCGGCTTGGCCGCCGCAGGGTGCGAATGGAGGGAGCCGATACCCGTCGAGGCCTGCGCGGTGCCGATGCCGGCGCCAGTCAGGGTGAGGGCACCGATGGCCGCGCCTACGTAGAAGAGGCGCCGCCGGAAGGACAGTTTCACGGTGTTTCCTTTCACTGCTGCAAGAAGTCGAGCAGGGCGGCGTTGACCTGATCGGAGTGGGTCCAGGCAATGGCGTGCGGCCCGCCCTCGATGACGAGCAATCGCGAATCCCCGATGAAGGCGGACAGCCGCTGGCCGGTCACCCCGATGGGTAGGACCCGGTCCTGGTCGCCCTGAATCACGAGTACCGGCACGTCAATCTTGGACAGGTCGTCTCGGAAGTCGGTGAGCCAGGTCGGGATACAGGCCACCGCGGCGACGGGGGATCCGGCCGCGGCCTCGTTCAAGCTGGCCTGGAACGCCTCGTCGCTGACCAGCGAGCCGCCGTAGACATCGAGGTTGTAGAAGTTCTCCAGGAACTGCTTGAGCCACGCGTGCCGGTCCGCCTGGGCGGCCTGAATGAACCCATCGAACAACGACTGCGGTGCGCCTTCGGGATTGTCGTCGGTCCGCAGGAGGAACGGCGGGATCGGCGACATCAGTACGGCCTTCGCGACCCGTCCGGTGCCATAGCGACCCAGGTACCGGGCGACGTCGCCGGTTCCCATCGAGTGACCCACGAGGATGGCGTCGCGTACGTCCAGTTCCGTGAGCAGCACGTCCACATCGCTGGCGAACGTGTCGTAGTCGTATCCACCAGCGGGCTGGCTGGAATTGCCCCAGCCCCGCCGGTCATACGTGATCACGCGGTATCCGGCTGCGAGCAGTGCGGAGACCTGCTTCTCCCAGGCTCGCCCGCTGAGCGGATAGCCGTGACTGAGTACCACCGGTGTGCCGGTGCCGTGATCCTCGTAATAGATTTCGATCGGGTTGGCTCCCTCTGAGCCAACGGTGACACGGGGCATGCGCACTCCTTGGGCTTGCGTTCCGGGCTGGGAACCTTGCCAAAGGTATGGATATGGCGCGTTTAGCGAATCACCCGAATCGCGTAGTCCTCGTGTTTGTCGACCGACTCGACGGACAGCGAGAGATGGGGGATGCGGTCGACCCGGGGCAAGCCGCAGGCTGGGCCGAAAAGCGAAGCCGCTACCCTTTCATCACTAGGATGTCAATCGTGACGACGCCCGACCGCAGGCTCCCGGACGCGCCGCGTTCCCACTGCGAGTTCAAGGTCTTCGGCGGTCTTGGCTGCCGGCGGGACGGCTCGGATGTCGATCTCGGTCCGGTTCGCCAGCGGATCATCCTGGCCAAGCTCCTCGCCGCCGGGGGAGACGCGGTCAGCCTCGACAACATCATCGACGGCGTGTGGGACGAAGAACCGCCGCCCAGCGCCGCCAACCAGGTCCACCGGCATGTCGGGCACATCCGGCGGATTTTCGAACCGGACCTGGACGTTCGCGAGACCGGTCGCTACCTCCTACCTGCCGGTACGGGCTACCGGTTGACCCTCGCGACCGAGGACTCCGATCTGGCCATGTATCGCGAGTTGGTGCGGCGGGCCCGCGAGGCGCTCGCCGGCGGAGACGTCGTGGCCGGCGTACGGGCGTACCTGACCGCTCTGGAGCTTGGCCGCAGCCCTGCGTTCACCGACCTTCCGACCAGCGCGTTGAGTTCGCCGGAGTTCGTCGCCATCGAACGGGAGCGCGTCGCGGTGGCGCTCGCGGCCAGCGAGGCAGCGATCGCCCACGGCATGGCCGGCGCCGTGTTGACCCCCCTCCTGAGCGTGGCCGCCGCAGCGCCGCTGGACGAGGCGCTCCAGGCGTGCCTGATGCGCGCGTACGTGGCCACCGGTCACCGGGCGGAAGGGGTGCGGGTCTTCGAGCGGACCCGTCAACGTCTCGCCGAGGAACTGGGGGTGGACCCGGGGCCGGAGCTGCGGGAGGCGTATCGGGAGCTCCTCGCCAGCGGCTGGACACTGCAGGAGGAACTGCGCCCGCCGGATGCTCCCCGGCCCGCACAGTTGCCGCCGCAGGTCGCGGGCTTCGTCCGCCGAAACGACGTGGCCGCCGTGCTCGACGACCAACTGTCTGACGCGTTCGGCGACGCGAACATCGTGATCACCGTGCTCGGTGGCATGGGTGGCATCGGCAAGACCGCGCTCGCCGTGCACTGGGCCCACCAGATCGCCAGCGAGTTTCCCGATGGCCAGTTGTTCCTGAACCTGAGGGGTCTCGATCCGGACGGACGCGTCATGTCGTCGGAGGAGGCGCTCGCCACGTTGCTCGCGTCCCTGGGCGAGCCGGCGGTCTCGTCACCGCAGGAGAACGTCGACGCGCAGGCGGCTCGTTACCGCAGTCGCCTTTTCGGTCGTCGCCTCCTGATTCTTCTGGACAACGCGCGCGACTCCGATCAGGTCCGCCCGCTGCTGCCAGCCTCCCGGGGCTGTCTGGTCATCGTGACAAGCCGCAACCGGATGACGAGCCTGGTCACCCGGGAGGGCGCACGTTACCTGCAAGTCGATCGGCTGACCGGGGCCGAGTCCCGACAGCTTCTGATCAACCGCCTCGGCGCCCGTCGCGCCACCACGAACCCGGACGCGTTAGAGAAGGTCATCAACCTCTGTGCCGGGCTGCCGCTCGCACTGGCGATCGTCGCGGCCCGCGTGGCCCTCAACCCGGCCCTGCCATTGAGCGCGGTCCTCAGCGACGTCTCGGCGCCGACCGCCAGACTCGACGCCTTGTCCAGCACGGACTCGTCCGACGATGTCCGGTCGGTGTTCTCGTGGTCGTACCGGGCCCTCGATCCAGCAGCGGCGCAGATGTTTCGTGCCCTCGCCGTCCATCCGGGTCCAGGGATCTCGCTGGAGTCGGTGGCCAGTGTCGTCGGAGTCAGCAGCGCACAGGCACGCGAACTGCTCATGGAACTGATGACCGCGAATCTGCTCGACGAGCCGCAGTCCGGGCGGTACGTCCTGCACGACCTGTTGCGGGCCTACGCGGGTGAGCTCCTCGACGAGGATCAAGAACGACCGGAGTACGAGCGGCGTCTCATCATCCATTACCTGCACACGGCCCGCGCCGCGTACGCGAGGCACCACCGGCAGCCAGTCGGCGCCGTCAGCGAACCGCCGTCGGATGTGACGCCTGAATCGTTCGACAGCGTGCCACAGGCTGCCGCGTGGTATGCACGGGAACGGGCCGGGTTGTGGGCGACGATCGATCTGGCCCTCGCGCATGGCCTGGGGCGCGACGCGGCAGCTATGGTCCTCGCCGCCTCAGCACCGGGTAGCAACTCCATACCCGCGGGCCGGACACAGACCGTACTCGCGATCCTCGATCTGGTCAGCGTGCTCGGTGAGCCGCTGATGGAGGCCGAACTTCTTCGCACCGTCGGCGAGGTCTTCGCCCCGCTGCCACAGGCCGACGAATATCTCCGTCGAGCCCTGTCCATCTTCGAAGGTGCCGGAGAACTCGCCGGACAAGCCGAGGTCCTGCGCAACCTCGCCGTGCTGTCGTTGTCGCGTGGCGACCACGACGCCGCCAACGCGTACGGTGAACGCTCGGTGGGTCTTGCCCGGCAGACGGGGCGCCAGGAACTGCTCGCCGTCTCGCTGCTGACACTCACGAGAGCGCTTCTGGGGTCCGATCGGTTCGAGGCTGGCACACGGGTCGCGGACGAGGGGCTGGCCATTGCGGTGGCGAAGCACCTCGATCACCTGAAGATCTACTACGCACAGCTCATCGCGGAGTCGTCCTGGAAACTCGGCCGGCTCGAACGAGCGGTGAAGGTGTCGGAGTGGGGATTGACGGAAGGCGTCTCTGAGTCGAACGGCCCCCGGTGTGCCGTCGCGGCGATCCTCGCCTGGGCCGCATTCGATCTTGGCGACCAGGTTCGCGCGGAACGGGGCTGCCAGCAGTTCGAGAACCTGATCGCCGACAACGGCTTCCGGGAACTCATCGAGTTCTCCGGCATGGAGGAGGCCGAGGCATACCGGACCATGGTCGCGTATGTCCGGGCCCGGCTGAGCTTGATGAGGGGCGCGTCGTAGGCCGGTAGGGCGAGCACTCAGTCTGCACTCGTCGTGCACCGCGGTGCGATCGGATGGTCGTCGAGACCCCGAACCCTCGCCCGAGGAGCACCATGCACTGCGCCGTAGCCGAGCCTGCCCGAGTCCTCTCCCGTGCGGTACTGACCCCACGACAGGAACAGATCGCCCTGCTGGTGGCGGCAGGCTCCACCAATGTCGAAGTCGCGACGCACCTGGTCATCAGCACCCATACGGTCAAACATCACCTACGCGGGGTGTTCCACCGGCTGGGCGTCGCATCCCGCCGTGAACTGCGCAGCGCGCTGGCCCTGCACGACTCGACCAACCACTTCACCCAGAGCTGCTGCCTGACCAGCCAGGAGCGCGACATCGCGCGCCGGGTCTCGAACGGCGCGTCCAACCGCGAAGTGGCGGCACAACTGTTCATCAGCCCCAGCACCGTGGACTATCACCTACGCAAGATCTTTCGCAAGCTCGACATCACCTCACGCCGAGAACTGGCGAGACGAGACGCACCTGCCGCGCCTCGACCGGACAGCACATCGTTGGCCGCGAAGTCGAAGCCTGGTCGGTCGGAACCGCGCTCGGGTTCGCCCTCACCGCAGCCATGACGAACGTGCCCGCTCGCTCGTGATTTTGCCTGCTGGGCCTGCCGCTACATCGCTCGCGACCGACCGGCTCAGGTGCCGTGGACCTCCAACTCCCACAGTGAGTAGCCGTACGCGGGCAGGGCCCGCTGGGTGCCCTGGACGCGCAGGTAGCGGCCGGTGGCCGAGATGGCGATGTCATCCACCCCGCCGTCGCCGCTGGTCGTGGTGTGGACCGGCGACCAGGTGACGTTGTCCGGGGAGACCTGGACCTGGTACGCCCGCGCGTAAGCCGCCTCCCAGGTCAGCCGGACACGGTCGAGGGTGTGGGAGGCGCCGAGGTCCACCGAGATCCACTGCGGGTCGGCGTAGGCGCTGCCCCAGCGGGTGGCCGCGTTGCCGTCCACGGCGTTGGCTGCCACGTGCGCGCTGCCCGGCTCCACGCTCGACGTGGTGACCGGTCGCCCCCGGGAGAGCAAAGTGCCACCGGAGGAGGTGCCGTAGACGTTGAGGTCCCACAGCGAGTAGCCCCACTGGGTGGCCCGCTGGGTGCCGTACACCCGCAGGTAGCGGCCGGTGCCGGTGACCGTGAGGTCGTCGACGCCACCGTCGCCGGTGGTCGTGGTGTGCACCGGCGACCAGGCCACGTTGTCTGGCGACACCTGTACCTGGTAGGCCCGCGCGTGGGCCGTCTCCCAGGCCAGCCGCACCCGGTTGATCGCGTACGTGGCACCCAGGTCGACGGTGATCCACTGCGGGTCGGTGTACGCGCTGCCCCACCGGGTTGCCGCGTTGCCGTCCACGGCGTTGGCCGCTGCGTGCGTACTGCCGGGCTCGACGCTGGACGCCGTCGCCGGCCGGCCCCGGGCCAGGTCGGTGGCGGGCGGTTCGCTCGGGCCGTCCGTCCTGATCCGCACGTTGCGGTAGTTGATGTCCATCCCGGCGCCGTCGTTCTGCAACCCGATGTAGCCGTTGGCGATGGCCCGACTGCTGACGTAATCGTTGATCTTGACCCCGTTGAGCCAGATCTCGACCCGCTGGCCGTGTACGGCGATCTCGTAGGTGTTCCAGCCGCCGGGTGGCTTGAGCGCCGCCGCACGGGCGGCCTGGTTCGGTGCCTGGAAGCTGTAGACGCTGCCGGTGGTGCGCGTCGGGTCGCCGTCGGTGGCGTCGATCTGGATCTCGTGACCGGCATCGACCGGGCCCCACGGGTCGCCCTGCGGATCGGGGAACCCGATGAAGACCCCGCCATTGTCGTCGCCCGGCATCATCCAGTCGACCTTGAGCGAGTAGTTGCCGAAGGTGCGCACCGGGTACCAGAGCAACCCCATCCCGCCGTTCGAGGTCAAGGTGCCGTCGGCCAGCGTGAAGCCGCCCGGCCCCGCCTGCCGCCACTGCCCGAGGCTGGCCTGGGTGCCGTCGAACAGCGGGGTGTAGCCGGGCTCCGGACGGCAGTCGGCTGCCACGGCCCCGGCCGCCACCTGAATGCCGCCGAGCAGCATGCGGGTGAAGTTCGGGTCGCTGTAGCTCTGCTCGGTGTGGCCGAGGCCGGTGTACCAGGAGCGTCCGCCGCCGTAGGCATGGCACCAGGTGATCGGGTGGTCGCCACCCATGGACCCACCGGAATACGACGACTCGTCGAGGCTGGCCAGCACCTTGACCGCGGAGCGGGGGGTGGCCCGGTAGTTGTACCACTCGTCGGTGCGGGTCCAGGTTGACGGCAGGTGCGCGGTGGAAGCGTTCGCCCGGTCTTCGACCCGGACGGTCGCCTGCTGGGTGGCCGGGTGCGAGTCGAAGTACGCCCCGACCAGGCCGCCGTACCACGGCCAGTCGTACTCGGTGTCGGCGGCGGCGTGCACCCCGACGAAGCCACCGCCAGCGGCGATGTACGCCTCGAACGCGCCCTGCTGGCCGGCGTTGAGCACGTCGCCGGTGGTGCTGAGAAAGACCACCGTCTGGTACTGGGCGAGGTTGGCCGTGGTGAAGCTGGTCGCGTCCTCGGTGGTGGTGACGGTGAAGCCGTTCGCCGCACCGAGTTGTTGGATGGCGGCGATGCCGTTCGGGATGGAGGAGTGCCGGAAACCGGCGGTCTTGGAGAAGACCAGGACCTTGCTCAGCGGTGCGGCCTCGGCCGGGGTCGGGGCCACCGTCATCGCTCCGGCGGCGACGGTGAGTCCGGCGACCACGGCGGCGGCGACCGCGATGATGGCGCGTCTGCGCATGGGGGCTCCTTGCGGGACAGTGGACGGGCAGGTCACGGCAGGGTCCAGTTCTGCGCGGCGGTGCCGTTGCACTCGTAGATCTGCAGCTGCCGTCCGTTGGTCGGGGTGGAGGCGGGGATGTCGAGGCACCGGTTGGCCTGCGGGTTGCGCAGGCTGCCCGCGGTGCCGGGCACCCACTGCTGGGCCCCGGTGCCGTTGCAGGTCCACAGGTGGATCGGGGTGCCGTTGGTGGTGCCGCTGGACTTCACGTCCAGGCACTTGCCCAGGCTGCGGATGGTGCCGTCGCCGGGCAGCGTCCACTGCTGGTTGGTCGCGCCGGCGATGCAGTCCCACATCTGGACGCTGGTGCCGTCGGCGGTCCCGCCGGCGTTGACGTCGACGCACTTGCCCATGCCCCGGATCGGGCCGGTGCGGGGGCCGCTCGCCGGGGTGCTCACCCCGGCGCCGGTGAACGTGTAGCTGTCCAGGTCGAGCAGGGCTCCTCCACTGCCGCCGCTGAACACGACGTACAGATCGTGGGTGTTGTCGTCGGGCTTGGTGACCGGCGCGCTGATCTCGGTGTAGCTGTCCCAACCGCCGGTGTTGGGCACGGTGACCCGGGCGACCTCGGGACCCGTCGGCGAGTCGTACCGGAAGGAGGCGACGTTGCCGGCCTTGTCCGAGGAGACCCTGGCCCGTACGCCGGTGATGCCCTTGAGGCTCACCCCGTGGTGCCGGACGTACTCACCGTTCTGGATGTCACCGAGCCGCCGGCCGCCCTCGGCGCCACCCGCGTTGATCACCTGGGGGCCGTGCAGCGAGACGTAGTGCTCGGCCTGCCACTGCTTGGGCCACACGGTGACGTCCTTCTCGGCGGTGAGCGGCACCGTGCCGGCGGCGCCCCGGTCGGTGTAACCGGCCCGCAGCAGGAAGAAGAGCACCGAGTCCGGCCCGGCGTGCACCGGTCCGGTGTTGACGGTGAAGCCGCAGCCGGTGCCCTGGCCCTCCTCGTGCGCGTGCTCCTGATGACCGAGGGCCGCCCGGATCGTTACGTTCGCGCACGGGATTGTCCCGTCCTGGGCGTCCGCGGCGGTGGCGGTGGCGGTCAGGTTCTCGTCCCAGGAGAACAGCCCTCCGTTGGGAATGCCGTTGAGGGACACGGTGGGCCGGGTGTTGCCCACCACGACGGCCACCTGGGTGGTGCCGGACCGGCCCGTGCCGTCGGACACCGTGAGTCGGGCGCGCTTGTCGCCGTTGCTGGCGTACGTGTGGGTGGGGTTCGCGGCGGTGGAGTCGATGGTGCCGTTGCTGTCGAAGTCCCACGCGTAGGTCAGCGGGTCACCGTCCGGGTCGGTGCTGCCCGCGCTGGAGAAGTTGACCGTCAGTGGGCTGACGCCGTTGTCGGGGGTGGCTGACGCGACGGCGGTCGGGGACCGGCCACCGGCCACATAATTGATCTTGTAAAGGCCGGCGGCGGTGTCGCCCGAGAAGTAGCCGTTGCCGTACTCCAGCAGGTAGAGAGATCCGTCCGGCCCGAACTCCATGTCGATCGGGTGGACGAAGGACATGCCGGCGAGTACCGGCTCGATGACGGTCGGGGTACCGGTGCGCGCGTTGCCGTTGTCGAACTGGACCGCCTTGATCCAATTACGGCAGTACTCCGTGATGATCAAATTGTTGTCGTAGTACTGCGGCCACTTCACGTCCGACGCGAGGCTGGGATCGTAGTGGTAGACCTCGGCGTGGTTGGGTGAGCCACAGCCGCCCGGGCTGTCCAGGGCCGGCCACTCCCGGCTGCCGCCGTGCTGCTCCCACACCAGGGCGCCCCGGGTCGGCGGCAGCTGCTGGAGGCCGGTGTTGCGCGGCGAGTTGTTCACCGGGCCGGTGCTGCCACCGCACGGGAACCAGCCGCGTGGCGAGTTGGTGGCAAAGTCCCAGTCGTTGTAGGCGACGTTCGGGCCGCCGCAGTACGGCCAACCGTGGTTGCCCGGCGCGGTGGCCCGGTTCCACTCGTCGTACGCCGCCGGCCCCCGGTTCGCGATCGTCGCTCCGGCGTCCGGCCCGACCTCACCCCAGTAGAGGGTGTTGCTGCTCTTCCGGTCCACCCACACGCGGTACGGGTTGCGCACCCCCATCACGTAGATCTCCGGACGGGTGCCGCTGGTGCCCGCGGCGAAGAGGTTGCCCGTCGGAACGGTGTACGTGCCGTTGTCCTCCGGGTGGATGCGATTGATCTTCCCGCGCAGGTCGTTGGTGTTGCCCGAGGTCCGCTGTGCGTCGTACTGGGCGTCGCGGCTCGTCCGCTCGTCGATCGGGGCCATGCCCGCCGAGTCTCCACCGGAATTGGTGTTGTCGCCGACGGCGAAGTAGAGATTCTCGTTGCTGTCCCAGGTCATCGAGCCCGCCGAGTGGCAGCAGAGCCGGCGTTCGGTCGGCCACTCGATCAGCCGGGTCTCGCTCGCCGGGTCGAGCACGAGGGTGCTCGGGTTGAAGGTGAACCGCGAAATGCGGTTGACCAGCGGCGTCGCGGCCGGCGAGTAGAACAGGTACACCCAGCGGTTCGTGGCGAACCTCGGGTGCGTCGTGATGCCGATCAGGCCGTCCTCGAACCGGGCGTCCAGTTGAAGGGTCAGCGCGACAGTCGTCGTACGGGTGGCTGGGTTGTAGAGGCGCACCTGCCCACCGCCGGAACTGGTGCCCCGGTTGATGTAGAGCACCTTGGCGTCGGGCAGGACCGACAGTTCGATCGGCTCTCCCATGGAGAGCCCACCGTCGAGCTTGACCTTCTCGAACTGCGTGGTCGCGGGCGGCGCCGCGACCGCTGCCGGTGCGGCGGCGGTGACCCCCAGCAGGATCGGCAGCAGGCTGGCGAGGGTGGCCAGGACGACGGCCGCGGCGCAACGCGGACGCGGTTTACTGATCATGGGATTCTCCGGCGTTCGGGGCGACACACACGGCCGACGAGCCCACACGGGCCCGCCAGCTCCGGCGTCAGAGGGCAATCAGGCCGTTGTCGTTCCAGACCACCGACGAGCAGGGCAGCGGGCGCGATTCGAAGCGGCGACGTCATCTTCATCGACACGATCTCCTCTGGATCGTCCGTGCGGATGTCTCGCACCCCGGGAAGTGCCCCCGGTCTGCCCACGTCCGCCGAAACGAGGGCGATGTCGAGATGACGTGGATCGTTGCCATCGCACCGGGTTCCCGGCGACGAGATGAACATCGATCTACATCGTTGACATGCAGTTAACATCGGACGTCTTCGATGGTCAATCCCGAGGAGGGAGGAGAAGACGTTCAGTCGGGACAGGTCTCCGACCACGCCGATGCTCGGCCGCAGTCAGGTTGACCGGAGGACAGTCCACAATGCGGAACGGATGCCCACGGCCAGCCTCGGCACGGTCATCCCAGTGGAGTGAGCTCGGGCGACCTGATGGTCTGCCGGTGTTCGGCCGGGCTGAGACCGCGTACCCGTTTGAAGGCCGCGCTGAGTGCGAATGAGCTGCCGTAGCCGACCTGGCGGGCCACCGCGCCGACGGTGGCGTCCGGTTCGCGCAGCAGGTCGGCGGCCAGCGCGAGCCGCCAGTTGGTGAGGTACGCCATCGGAGGCTCGCCGACCAGGTCGGTGAACCGGCGGGCCAGCACGGCCCGCGAGATACCGGTGCCGGCCGCGAGGGTGGCCACCGTCCAGGGCTTTGCCGGGTGGTCGTGCAGCAGCCGCAAGGCCCTACCGACCACCGGATCGCCGTGCGCTCGGTACCAGGCCGGCGCCGCCGCCTCCGGCCGGGAGAACCAGGCCCGGAGTACGGCGATGAGCAGTAGGTCGAGCAGCCGGTCCAGGACCACCTCCTGCCCCGGCTCGTCCTTGGTCATCTCGTCGCTGAGCAACGGGATGAGCGGGCTGTCCAGGGCTCCGGCCGGCAGCACCAGTACGTGGGGCAGGACCCGCAGCAACCGTTGGCTGACCTCACCCTGCAACTGGTACGTGCCACTGAGCAGCACCGCCGCCCCGTCAGCGCGTTCGCCCCAGGTCCGGACACCCAGGTCCATCACTTCGCACAACTCGTCCCCGGCGGGCGTGGTGGTGCGCTCACCCGGATGGATCACCGCCTGCGGGGCCGTGGCCGGGTCGTCGGCGATCGTGTACGGCTCCGGGCCGCGGATGATCGCGACATCGCCGGGGCGCAGCGGCACCGGAGCACCCCGGTCCGGCACCACCCACGCCGTGCCGCGCAGCATGGTGACCAGGGTGAGGGGCGCGCGATCCTGGATCCGTACCGACCAGGGCGGGTCGAACACCGACCGCATCAGGAACGCACCGCGTGCCCTCGGCCCGTCCAGCAGCCCCGCGAGCGCATCCATGCGCTCAGGTTAGCCCTGCGACGGGGCGGTCGAGACGCTGGGACATGGGACCGAGAGTCTCGCCCATTCCCGGTGCGCTCGCCCTCGACTTGACTGGTTGGCATGACGAAGAACGTTGATGAGCAGCCAATCCTCGTACTGGGCGGCACCGGCAAGACCGGCCGCCGGGTGGTGGACCGGCTCACCAAACTCGACCGGCCGGTACGGGTCGGCTCCCGCTCCGGCGAGCCGCCGTTCGACTGGACCGACCAGCACACCTGGGCACCCGTACTGGACGGGGTTTCGTCGGTCTACCTGGTGTACTACCCGGACCTGGTCGCGCCGGACGCCCTCGCGACGATCCGCTCGTTCACCGAACAGGCGGTGTCCGGCGGGATCGAACGGTTGGTTCTGCTTTCCGGCCGGGGCGAGGAGGAGGCCAAACTCAGTGAGCGGGTAATCCAGGACTCCGGAGTGGCCTGGACGATCGTGCGGGCGAGCTGGTTCAGCCAGAACTTCAGCGAGGACTTCCTGACCGACTCGATACGCGGCGGCGAGGTCATCCTCCCGGCCGGCAATGTGCCGGAGCCGTTCGTCGACGCCGACGACATCGCCGACATCGTGGTCGCGGCGCTGACCGACGACGGGCACGCGGGGCAGCTCTACGAGGTGACCGGCCCTCGGCTTCTCACCTTCGCCGAGGCGACCTCGGAGATCGGCAACGCGCTCGGGAGGGAGATCCGCTACCGATCGGTTTCGCCCGAGGAGTACGCCGCCGTGCTGGCCGGGTACGACGTGCCGGCGGAGCTCGTGGCGGTGCTGACCGAGCTGTTCGGCAAGGTCCTGGACGGCCGCAACGCACAGCTCACCGATGGTGTGCAACGGGCGCTGGGCCGCGGGCCGCGTGACTTCACCGACTATGCCCGGGACGCCGCCGCCGCTGGTGCGTGGGACGCCTCGCCCGGTGGAGACCGGGCATGAACGCCACCCTGGCTGCCTGGTCGGCGGCGGTGACCCTGGCGGTGACGGGTGCGATCACCGGTGTCTACTACGCCTTTTCGGTAGCGGTGATGCCCGGTCTGAACGCCGCCGACGCCGGCACCGCGATCCGGGCCATGACGAGCATCAACCAGAAAATCCAGAATCCGCTCTTCTTCGTCACGTTCTTCGGCCCGCTCGTTGCCGCCACGGTGACCGGTGTGCTCCTGTTGATCCTCGGAAAGCGGACGGCGGGTGTGCTGTTCCTGGTGGCCGCGGGGGTGTACCTGGTGGGCGCGTTCATCCCGACGGTGGTCGTCAACGTGCCGATGAACGACACGCTCGACGCCGCGGGCGTGCCGACCGATCCTGCGGAGGCGGTCCGGGTGTGGGCTTCCTACTCGTCCCGCTGGACGTGGTGGAACTCGGTACGCGCCGGCGCGAGCCTGATCAGCCTGTTGCTGGCCGGTCTCGGCATCTTCCTCTCGCGCATGTCCCGATGACGTCGGCGCCCCGCGCGAGCGGGGCGCCAGCTTCGGCGGCGGGACTTTACAACATGGCTCGGCTGGGGCGGATGGACCCGGGGTTGTGGCGCGCGATGGGGGTGTCTTAGGTTAGCCAAACCTAATAAGTGAAGGTGAGTTCTGTGTCTTCCACACTCCGCGTCCTGACCTCTGCGCTCGCACTGGCGCTCGTTGGCGGCTCGCTCGCCGCCTGCGGCACCGACGAGCCGAGCACGCCGTCGGCCGGCACGTCGTCCTCGGCTGCCGCCGCTTACCCCGTGACCGTCACGCACAAGCTTGGCACCACGAAGCTGGACAAGGCTCCGCAGCGCATCGTGGCGCTCTCGGACGCCGATCTCGACGCCCTGTTGCTACTCGGCATCCAGCCGGTCGGTATTGGCGCCTCGGTGCACGACGGCGGCATCACGCCGTGGGCCAAGCCGAAGCTCACCGGCCAGCCGGCCCTCCTCGAGCCCGGCGAGAACGGTGTGGACGCCGAGCAGGTCGCGAAGCTGAACCCCGACCTCGTGCTGGCGGGTGGCGACTACTACGTCGACTCCGAGTACAAGGCCCTCTCCCCGCTGGTGCCGACCACCGCCTACGAGACCGGGCCGTTCGAGGACCCGTGGCAGATCACTCTGCGACAGGTGGCCAAGCTGGTGGGCAAGGTCGAGCAGGGTGAGCAGATCATCAGGGACGTGGAGGCGAAGGTCGCCGGCGTCCGGACCCAGTACCCGGCCCTGGCCGGCAAGACCTTCAGCCTCTCGCAGGCGTTCGAGGCCGGCACCATCGGAGTGCTCCGGTCACCCGAGGACACCGGCGTGAAGTCGTTCAACTCGTTCGGGATGGAGCTGACCCCGGCCGTGAAGGCGCTCAAGAGCGAGGACTTCGCGGTGACGTTGAGCCTGGAGAAGATCGCGACGATCGACGCCGACGTGGTGCTGGTCTACCCAACCGAGCCGCAGTTCAAGACAGCCCTGGAGGCCAACACGCTCTTCAAGAACCTGAAGGCCGTACGGGGCGGGCACTACGTGCCGCTGGACCTCGTCGAGTTTCTGTCGTTGCGTAACCCCAGCCCGCTGTCGACCCCGTACTTCATCGACAACGTGCTGCCGAAGGTCGCCGCCGCGGCCGCAGCGTCCTGACTGGTATCCACCCCGCTTCGCGTGAACGAGGTCGTCCCACCTTCCACAAGGAGATGCCATGAGCTCCCCGGTACGAGAGATCGAACTCGTCTGGCACGATCTCGTCCCACGTCTGCTCACGGTGGTGCGCGCCGAGCGGATCACTCCGCGCATGGCCCGGGTCACGCTCACCGGGGACGACCTGGACACGTTCGCCTACGCCGCTCCGGAGGACCACGTGAAGGTCTTCTTCCCGGCCCCCGGCACGGAGTTGCCGCTGCTGCCGACGCTCGGCCCGGAGGGATTCGAGCCGCCCGGCCCCGATGCGCCGCAACCGATCTTCCGCGACTACACCGTCCGGTACGTTCGCCGGGAGCAGCGCGAGATCGACATTGACTTCGCGTTGCACGGGCACGGTCCCGGTGCGTCCTGGGCGGCCGCCGCCGCGCCCGGCCAGCGACTCGGCGTGCTGGGACCGCGCGGTTCGTACGTGAATCCGCTGACCTTCGACTGGTATCTCGTCGCCGGGGACGAGACCGCGCTGCCCGCGCTGGGCGCCTGGCTGGAGCAGTTGCCGGCCGGCGTGCCGGTGTACGCGTTCGCCGAGGTGGCAGACGTCGCCGAGGAACAGGACCTGGCGCGGTCCGCGGAGACCACGCTCACCTGGCTGCACCGCGGCGCGGGTCAGTCACTCGGCGCCGCGCTGACCGACTTCCGTGCTCCGCAGGGTGCCGGCTTCGTCTGGGTCGCCGGGGAGGCGACCGCGCTCAAGCCGATCCGGCGGCACCTGCGGGCGCTGGGCCTGCCGCGCGACCACGTCGAGGTGGACGGCTACTGGAAGCGCGGCATCGTCAACCTGGACCACCATGACGTCGACGCCTGACCTGGCGTTGCGGTCGGGCCGGCGGCGTCGGGTCGTCGGCCTGCTCGGGCTGCTCCTGCTCGCCGTCGTGGCGGTGCTGCTCAGCCTCGGGCTGGGCGCGCAGACCCTGCACCCCGGCGAGGTGTGGCGTGTGCTGCTCAGCGCGGACGGTTCGGACGCCAGCGCCCTGGTCTGGGAACTGCGGGCGCCGCGTACCGTGCTGGGGGTGGCGGTCGGGCTCGCCCTCGGCGTGGCCGGCGCCCTGATCCAGGGCCACACCCGCAACCCGATCGCCGACCCGGGCCTGCTCGGCGTGTCGGCGGGTGCGTCGTTCGCCGTGGTCGTCGCCATCGCCGTGTTCGGTGTGGATTCGTTCGGCGGGTACATCTGGTTCGCCTTCGCCGGTGCGTTGGTCACCAGCGTCGTCGTCTTCGCCGTTGGCTCCGGAGGCCGCAACGGCCCCACGCCGGTGACCCTGGCGCTTGCCGGAATGGCGATCGGCGCGCTGCTCTTCTCCTTCACCTCGTCGATCCTGGTCACCTCTCCGGAGACGCTGAACGTGTTCCGCTTCTGGGTGGTCGGGTCGCTCGCCGGTCGGGACCTCGACACGGCCTGGCAGGTCATCCCGTTCATCGCGGTCGGCCTGGTGCTCGCCGCGGCGAACGCCCCCGCGCTCAACACGTTGGGGCTCGGCGAGGACGTTGCCCGGGCCCTCGGGCAGAGCGTTCCGCTGGCCCGGGTCGTCGGCGTCGCCGCGATCATGCTGCTCACCGGCGCCGCCACCGCGGCGTGCGGCCCCATCGGCTTCGTCGGCCTGGTGGTGCCGCACCTCGCCCGCGCCCTGACCGGCCCCGACCATCGCTGGCTGCTGCCGTTCGCCGGGCTGCTCGGGGTGGTCGCCGTGTTGCTCGCGGACGTGGCCGGACGGCTCGTGGCCCGGCCCGCCGAGGTGCAGACCGGCATCGTCCTGGCGGTGGCAGGCGCACCCTTCTTCATCTGGCTGGTCCGCCGGGTCAGACTGGTGCAGCTGTGAACGACACCCTCACCCGATCGACCGCAGCCGAGCCCGCCGGGCTGGCGCTACCCGGCCGGACCGTCATCCGGATCGGACCTGTGTCGGCCGCGGTGCCCGCCCGCGGCGTGGCCGTCACGCTGGTCGCCCTCCTCGGAGCCGTAGCGCTCGCCGTGGTCAGCGTGTGCCACGGCGACTTCCCGATCACCCCACCGGCCGTGTGGGAGGTGCTCACCGGCGGCGGCACCCGCATCGAGCGGCACATCGTGCTCAACCTCCGCCTGCCCCGGGTGCTGTGCGCGCTGCTGGTCGGCGCCGCCCTCGCGGTCGCCGGAGCGCTCACCCAGACCTTCGCCCGCAATCCGCTCGCCAGCCCCGACGTGCTCGGCGTGACCAACGGCGCCGCGGTCGGGGCGGTCGCCGCCATCGTGCTCGGCGGGGCAGTCGGCGCCTACGGCGTACCACTGGCCGCCCTCGGCGGCGCGGCGATCAGCGCGACCCTGATCTACCTGCTGGCCTGGCGCCGCGGTATCGATGGCTACCGGTTGGTGTTGATCGGGCTCGGCGTCGGCGAGATCCTCGGTGGGATCACCTCGTGGTTGCTTATCCGGGCCGATCTGGTCGACGCGACCCGCGCCACCATCTGGATCACCGGCTCTCTGGCCGGCCGCGAATGGGCGCACGTCCGGCCGCTCGCGGCGGCGCTGGCCGTGCTGTTGCCGCTCGCCATGGCCGCCTCGGTAGCGTTGCGGGTCCTGCAGTTCCGTGAGGACACCGCACGTGCGCTGGGTCTACGCCTGCAGAGCGCCCAACTCCTCGTCGTCGCCCTCGCGGCCGCGCTCGCCGCCGCCGCGGTGGCCGCCGCCGGTCCGATCGAGTTCGTGGCGTTCCTGGTGCCACAGGTCGCCCTACGCCTCTGCGGGGGCAGCCGACCGCCACTGCTCGCCTCGGCGCTGCTCGGCGCGCTGCTCGTCGTGGGCGCCGATCTGGCAGCCCAGATCGTGATCGCGCCGAAGGAGCTGCCCGTCGGCCTGCTCACCGCGATGATCGGCACCCCGTACCTGCTCTGGCTACTGCTCAGACGATCCAGGAGGACCAGCGGATGAACGCCCGGCTGCGCGGCGAGGGCCTGCGCCTCGCGTACGGGGATCTGACGGTGATCGACGGCCTCGACGTCGACATCCACGACGGCCGGGTGACCACCATCATCGGCCCGAACGGCTGCGGAAAGTCGACGCTGCTCAAGGCGCTCGGCCGGCTGCTCCGGCCGACGTCGGGGCAGGTGCTGCTGGATGGCAACCGGATCGACCGGCTGCCGACCCGGGAGGTGGCCCGCGCCCTCGGCGTCCTGCCACAGTCACCTACCGCGCCCGACGGGCTGACGGTCGCCGACCTCGTGATGCGCGGTCGCCATCCGCACCAGAGCTGGTTTCGCCAGTGGTCCCGCGACGACGAGACGCTGGCCGCCGACGCGCTGCGATGGACCGACATGCTCGACTACGCCGACCGCCCGGTCGATGCGCTCTCGGGTGGCCAGCGGCAGCGTGCCTGGATCAGCATGGCCCTGGCCCAGGGCACGGATCTGCTGCTGCTCGACGAGCCGACGACCTTCCTCGATCTGGCGCACCAGATCGACGTGCTCGATCTGATTGGTCGCCTGCACCAGGAGAGGGGCCGCACCGTCGTCATGGTCCTGCACGATCTGAGCCTCGCAGCGCGTTACGCCGACGTGCTCATCGCCATGAAGGACGGCCGGATCGTCGCGACCGGAACTCCGGCCGAGGTTCTCACCCCCGAGTTGCTGGAAACCGTCTTCGGCTTGCGGGCGATGGTGGTGCCCGACCCTGCCACCGGCACGCCTCTGGTCGTCCCCCTGCCCCGTTCGGCCGAGCTGCGTCCCCGGGTGTAGCGGCGGCGAGCGCCGCAGTGTCGTGGAGTTCGAGGGCACGCGAGTCGCCGCCATGTACTTGCGCCTGAGCGTCGAAAAGCGAGATCATCACGCATGATCGACCTCTCGCCCGAGGACGACGGGACTTCACCGACAGTTTCCACGCCGGATTTCGTGGGTCGCGATCGGGAGATGGCGGCGCTCCGGAGCGCCCTGGCCCGGCCACCGGCGATCGTGCTGGTGGAGGGCGAGGCGGGAATCGGGAAGAGCCGACTGCTGCGAGAGTGGTTGGCGGCGCCGGACCAGCGCACCGCCCTGGTCTCGGTGTGCCCGCCGCTTCGCGAGTCGCTGACCTTGGGGCCGATCGTCGACGCGTTCCGCGGGATCGACCGCCCGGTGTCGGGATTGCCGCTCACCGCGCTTGCGGGTGCGTTACGACCCCTCTTCCCTGAATGGTCCGCGGACCTGCCGCCCGCACTGCAGCCCTTGGGCGATGCGAAGGCAGCCCGGCATCGCCTGTTCCGCGCCCTGGACGAGTTGCTGCGGGCTCTGCGTGTCGACGTTCTCGTGCTCGAGGACGCCCACTGGGCCGACGAAGTGACCTTGGAGTTCCTGCTGTTCGTCACCTCCCGGCAGCAAACGGGCGGGCCAAGCCTCGTGGTCTCCTATCGGCCGGAGGAGGTGGACGACGGGTCGCTGTTGCTGCGGCTGACGTCCCGGTTGCCCGCCGGCGTGACCCAGCTGAGGATCGCCCTGGCGCCGATGCGACCCGACGACACAGCGGCGCTGGTGTCCTCGATGCTGGATGGCAACCCGATCTCGCAGGAGTTCGCGACGTTCATGCACGAGCGGACCGGTGGCGTTCCTCTGGCGCTGGAGGAATCGGTTCGCCTCATGTGCGACCGCGCCGACCTCGTCTTCCGCGACGGGCAGTGGGTCCGGCTGAAGCTGCGCGAGCTACGGGTGCCGCCAACGGTGCGCGACTCCACCCGGGAGCGGGTGGGCCGTCTGTCGCCGGCGGCGCAGCAGGTGTTGCGAGCCGCGGCCACGTTGGCAGGGCGGTCATCGGTGGCCACGATCGCGGTGACCGCCGGCCTGTCACCCGAGACGTGTCGAGGCGCCATCGCGGAAGCGGCCCACGCCGGGGTCCTGGACGCCGACGACCGCGGCCAGTGGCGATTCCGGCATGTGCTGGCCGCCACGGCCGTCTACGAGGCGATCCCGTTGACCGACCGCAGACACTTCCACCTGCTGGCCGGCCGAGCCTTGGAGAACATCCACCCGCCGCCCGTCGCACGCCTTGCCCACCACTTCCGTGAGGCGGGCGAGACGCAGTCCTGGGCGCGATTCGCCGAGCAGGGTGCCGAGCTGGCCATCGCATCGGGTGACCACACCAAGGCCGTCGACATGCTGGTCGATCTGTTGTCGTGGGCCGTGCTGCCACCGGCGGATCGGGCACGAATAGCGCGCATCGCCGGCGTTGCCGCACTGGGCCGTCGCGAACCGGTCGATCAGGTCCACCACCGGGTGATCCGTACCCTGCGCTCGGTGCTGGAGACCCCCGGTCTCTCCGCCCGCCAGCAGGCCGAGATCCGCAACCCCCTGGGCCGGCTCCTGATCACCGCGGGCGAGGCGCAGGCCGCACTCAGCGAGCTCGAGCAGGCGGTGGCCAACCTCGACCATGACCCGGTCGAGGCGGCCCGGGCGATGACCTACCTCGGATGGGCCTATGCGGGACCGTGGCCGGCGTCGACCCATCGGCATTGGCTGGATCGCGCCGCTGAGCTCACCACCGAATTCGACTCTCCCGCAGAACGGCTGAACCTGGCCGGCAACCGAGCCGCCGCGTTGCTCATGCTCGGCGAAGAGGAGGCCTGGGACGTCGTCGCCGGCCTGCCCGTCGACGGCGCGACCTCGGCGGAGCGTCTCGACGTGGCCCGCATCCACGCAAACGTCGGGACCGGCGCACTGATCTGGGGCCGGTACGCCGACGCGGACAAACACCTCGCCGTGGCGATGCACATCGCCGAGACCGAGCAGGCGTCCCGGTTGCAACACAACGTCCGACTCGAACAGGCCAACCTGGCGTGGCTCACCGGCCGGTGGGAGGGTCTCGCGGAACAGAGCGCGGCCCTCGCCGACGCCGACCGGGACCGGCCGGCGCACTACCTCGGCAGCATCCGGCTCGCGGCCCGGCTGGCAGCCGCAGCGGGACGGCGGCGCGCAGCGGAGGAGCAGTTCCGCCTGGTCCTCGAGGAGTCCGCCCGCCTCGGCGCAGCCGACGACACGATGGAGGCCGCCGCCGCGCTGGCCAGACTGTGGCTGACGGACGGGAACAGCGGCCGGGCGCTGCAGATCACGAACGAGCCGATGGACACCGTCCGGAGGAAGGGCATCTGGATCTGGGCGACGGACCTCGTCCCCGCTCGGATCGAGGCGCACCTCGCCGCGGGTGACCTCAAGACCGCGACACGCCTGGGCGACCAGCTCGCCAGAGGACTGCGCGGCCGTACGGCGCCCGCGCCCCGCGCCGCGCTCGCCGTATGCCGTGCCCTACTGCTGGCCGCAGCAGGAGACCATGCCCGCGCGGCGACGGCATACGATCGGGCTGCCCGCGCCTGGAGCGCGTTGCCGCGCCCCTACGACGCCATGCTCGCCCGCGAGCGTCAAGCCGAGTCGCTCATCGCGCAAGGCCAGATCGAACACGGCCGAGAGCTGCTGGCCGCACAGTACGAGCAACTGTTCAGGCTCGGAGCCCGCGGCGACGCAGACCGTGTCGCACAGCGGCTTCGCGAACACGGGGCCGAGGTTCCGCGACTGTGGCGCGGCGGCCGACGAGGGTACGGCGACCAGCTCTCACCGCGCGAGCTGGACGTGGTCCAACTGGTTGTCGCCGGCAAGACGAACCGGGAGATCAGCCGGATCCTGGCCAAGTCGCCGGCCACAGTGGATCAACAGTTGCGTGCGGCGATGCGCAAGTTGAAGGTGACCTCCCGAACCGCGCTCGCGGTCAAGGCAGTAGAGGCCGGAGTGTTCGCAGAAGAGGACTCCCTCGACGTCCCGTCGTGAAAATTGACGTATCCGCTGGATAGCGACGGCCACTGATCCCCCCGAGCATTGCTCCATGATCCATAGCCCTGGGGCGATGCATGTCTGAGCGTCCAGTCGCACGTGACGACGCCGCCATCGAGCACCCGCCACCTCCCGAACTGCCTCGTGAGCCGCGCGTCAGCGCCCCCGAAGCCCGCGACGCCCACGGTGGCGACGGTGCCGACGACCACAAGAACCACGACCCCTACCAACCCCTGTAGGCCGAAGGACCCCCATGAAACTCAGAACCCTCGCGGCAACGCTTGCCGCAGCGGTCGGCCTGAGCATGATTCAGGCACCACCGGCGTCCGCCGCTGAGCCGGATCCAGGCGCCGCCGCCAACAAGATCGCCTCGAACCTGAAGGACCGCTTCCGTACGTCCCCGGCGTCCGACTTCTGGATCACGTTCGACACCAGAGCCGACCTTGAGCCGGCGAAGAAGATCACCGACTGGACCGCTCGCGGACAGTTCGTCTACGACGCGATGACCACAGCGGCGAAGAAGTCCCTGGCGTCCGTCTCCACCGAACTCGACCGGGCAGGCGTCAAATACACCTCCTACCCGATCGCCAACACCGTGCTGGTCAAGGGGGGCAACGAAAAGCTCGCCCTCAACGTGGCCTCGAAGGTGCAGGTCGCCGAGATCCACGCGACGCCGCAGGTCGCACTGGTCAAGCCCGTCGACGAAAAGAGCCCGGCTGACCAGGCCGCCCGCCCCGCCGCCCCGAAGACCGCCGCGGACGGCACCTCCACGTGGGGTCTGGACGCCATCCACGCCCCCGAGGCCTGGGCCATGGGCGCCACCGGTGCCGGCATCACCGTGTCCAACCTCGACTCGGGCGTCCAGTTCGACCACCCCGCGTTGATGCACCAGTACCGCGGCACGAAGCCCGACGGCACCGTCGACCACAACTACAACTGGATGGCCACCCGGGGCACGTGCACGGACGCGCCGTGCGACGACAACGGACACGGCACGCACACCATGGGCACCATGGTCGGCGACGACGGCACCAACCACGTCGGCGTCGCCCCGGACGCGCAGTGGATCGCGACGAACGGCTGCTGCGACAGCACCGGCGTCGAGTCGCTGCTTGAGTCCGGCTGGTGGCTGCTCGCCCCGACCGACGTCCACGGGAGCAACCCCGACCCGTCGAAGCGCCCGCACGTCATCAACAACTCGTGGGGCCAAACCGAAGAGCACGCCTTCAACGACTTCTTCCAGGCCATCGACGATGCCTGGAGCGCCGCGGGCATCTTCAGCGTCTGGTCATCGGGCAACACCACGCCGTACGCGGCCTGCGACACCGTCTCCTCGCCCGGCTCCGCCGAGAGTGCCTACTCCGTCGGCGCCTACGCGTCGGACGGCACGCTCGCGTCGTTCTCCCGCAAGGGCGAGGGTGAGGGCGACCGGATCAAGCCCGAGATCTCCGCTCCGGGCGACGCTGTCCGATCGTCCTACCCGAACAACAGCTACGTCGAGATGTCCGGCACCTCGATGGCGGCCCCTCACGTCGCCGGCGCCGTCGCGGCGCTGTGGAGCTACGACCCGACCCTCATCGGGCAGGTCGAGGAGACCCGCCGCCTGCTCGGCGAGTCGGCCGTCGACGTCGACGACACCGAGTGCGGCGGCACCGCCGACTTCAACAACAAGTACGGCGAAGGTCGGCTCGACCTCGTCCGACTGCTCGAGCTCGCGCCGCGCAAGGGCGGCACCCTCACCGGTGTCGTCACCGCCAACGGCGCCCCGGTCCCCGCCGCCGAGGTGACGATCAGCGGACCGTTCAGCCGGTCGATCGGAACCGACAAGGACGGTAAGTTCACCACGAACCTCCCGGTCGGCGACTACCAGCTCAGCACCAAGGTCTTCGGCTACCTGACCGCGACCACCAACGTCACGATCACCCTTGGCCAGGACACCTCTGTCAAGCTGCCGCTCACGGCCGCCGCGAGGCACGACATCAGCGGCAGAGTCGTCGACGACAAGAAGAAGCCCGTCCCGAACGCCGACGTCTCCGTCAAGGACACGCCGCTGAAGCCGGTACGCACCGATGCCAACGGCGCGTTCACGATCAGCGCTGTCCCCGAGGGCGGGTACACGCTGAACGTCAAGCCCAACGCCTGCTTCTCGCCCACGACCCTCCCGCTGACCGTCGGCGCGCAGAACGAGTCGCGCGAGATCCCCGTCGGGCTCGTCGTCGACAAGGGCGGCTACAGCTGCGCCGTCTCCGAGGGCGAATACCTGCGCGGCACCGCCCCGGTCGCCTTCACCAGCGGCGTGTGGGCGACGGTGCAGCTGCCGTTCCCGATCGCGCTCTACAACGGCAGCCACGACACTCTCGGTGTCAGCCTGCGCGGCGTGATCTCCCCGGACACCGGCACCGGACCCGGCAGCGGCGGTGCGGGCATCTTCCCGTTCTACGTCCAATCTCCTGTCGAGTTCGCCCCGGGCGGGGGAGTCTTCACGGCAGCTACCAAGGTCAACGGCGAGGACGCGTTCGTCGTCGAGTTCCGCAACGCCAAACTCTGGGCCTATCCGATCCGGTCGGAGTACACGGAGCCGGTCAGCTTCTCGGCCACGCTCACCCGCTCCGGCACCGTGATCTTCGGCTACGGCGACGGCATCGGGACCGACGACCCGGTGACCGCCGGCGCTCACGGCATCACCGGCATACAGGGCTGGGCCGGCGTCGACGGCATCCGGTTCTCCGACAGCGCCCCGGTGCTGCACGACGGGATGATCGTCACCTACGACATGCCTGACTTCGGGTACCTCGACGCGACCGTCGTGGACAAGAACGACGGGCTGCCGGTGGCCGGAGCAAAGGTCTCCTTCACGAACAAGAGTGGGCTCGTCGAGGCCGTCACGACCGACGGGACCGGCATCGTGCATCGCCAGCTCCCCGTCGGCGACTACACCATGACGGTCGACGTGCCGAACTACACGACCGCGAACTACCCCTTCTCCCTCGGCAAGCTCTACGCGAAGGCCAAGATCGACGCGCGTCTGACCACGGGCGTCGCCGGCCTGAAGGCCGACGGCCTCGACGCCGTGTTGGGCACCGACCAGAACGGTGTGGGCTCGCTGACGCTGACCAACAACGGTTCCGCCCCACTCACGTACAACCTGGGCGAGGCCGCGCGCCACCCCGACCTTGATGCCGCCGGCGCCACCGCGCGCACCGGGAAGGGTGCGGACAGCACGATCGACCTCACCGCGTGGAAGACCGGTGCGAGCGGCATGAAGCCGTCGAACGTCGACGGCAAGGTGGCGACGGCGAAGGCCGCGGAGGCACAGGCGGCCGGCAAGGTCGGCGCGACCTCCGGCGGTGACGTCATCACCCGGATCGCCATTCCGGGCACGATCGCGGAGAAGGAGCCCTCCGGCGTCGGGTACGACGGCGACGTCTGGGTCCACGACTACAACGCGCGGACCAACACCGCCTACACGGTGACGGGCAGGAAGACCGGGAAGGTCTTCGACGCGTCGTGGAACCCCGCGTACCGGGCGTTCGACATGGCGCTCGACACCAAGACCGGTGACATGTGCCAGATGGAGGACAGCCCGGCCAGCTACATCCACTGCTTCGACCGGAAGACCGGGAAGGAAACCCGGCAGGTCAAGGGTGACTGGTCCACGCTGCAGTTGACCGGACTCGCCTACAACCCGAAGGAGGACGTGTTCTACGTCGGCGGCCGGGCGAACGGCATGATCGGGACCGTCGCCGGGACGTCGCACGACAACCCGGGTGCGCTGCTGTCCTTCTGCGCCCCGCCGCTGCCCGAGGTGATGGGCCTGGCCTACAACCAGGCGTCCGACACCATCTGGTACACCGACCTCACCTCGAACCGGCCCACCCGCCTGCTGCAGGTCGACCCCGACGACTGCTCGCTGGTGAACGCGTGGTGGTTCCCCGGCCAGAAGGCGGGCCAGGGCGGCGGCCTCGAAACCGACTCGACCGGTGCGCTGTGGGCGGCCGACCAGGTCGCCGATGACGTCGTGCTGGTTGACGTCGAGGACGACCTGCTCACCGACCTGCCGTGGCTGTCGCTCTCCTCGACCGCCGGCACCCTTGCCCCGGGCAAGTCAACGACCGTCAAGGTCTCGATCTCCTCGAAGGGCGCCAAGCCAGGAGTCCTCGGCGCGAACATCGTGGTCAGGTCCGACTCCGGACGCCAGTCCAAGACCTACGTCCCGGTGACGCTCACGACCACGAAGTACCAGGTCGGCGTCAACGCCGGCGGCGCGAAGTTCACCGACGGCTCCGGCTACACCTGGTCCGCCGACCAGCCCGCCGGCAAGAAGGCGTGGGGCTACGAGGGGAAGACGAAGGTCGCCTCCACGACGGCCGGGATCGCCGGCACGACGGACGACGCCCTGTTCCAGTCGCAGCGCACCACGCCGGACAAGCAGTTGTTCTACCGCTTCCCCGACGCGCCCAAGGGCACCTACGCGATCGATCTCGGGTTCGCCGAGATCGAGAAGGTGGCCAAGGGCAAGCGGGTGTTCGACGTCCTCGTGGACGGAACGCTGACGGAGTACGCGTACGACCCGGCCGCAGCCGTCGGGCCGAACGTCGCCGACTGGCGTACCGCCGTCGTGAAGCACGAGGGCGGTCCGCTGACCGTGGAGCTACGGGGCTCGAAGGGCCTGAAGGCTCCGACCATCGCCGCGCTGCGGGTGACGCTCGACCCGCGCGCGGACGAGGCGGAACCGGAGCCTCAGCCCGAGGAGCCGGCGCCGGGATCGGTGCCGGTGGCGCCCGCCGGTCGCTCGTACTCGATGAAGGTGACCGACGGGTTCTACCGCCAGGGAACGGAGGAGTCCGGGTGGCACGGCGATGACTCCTGCGGCGTGTTGTGGTTCGACACCAGCTTCCTGTTCCCGTTCTACGACACGGCCTGGGACGGGGTGTGCGTGACGACGAACGGCACGCTGGCCTTCGACCGCGCCAGCACGCTGGGGAACAACACCGCACTGCCGTCGCCGTACCCGATCGATGCGATCTATCCGCTCTGGGCCGACCTCATCGTCGACGACGAGGCAGGCATCTACTTCGGCACGACCGAGGTGGACGGGCTGGCGGCGCAGGTGATCGAGTGGCGCAACGTCGCCTTCTACAGCGACCGGACGGCTCGCGTGAGCTTCTCGGTCACCCTGATCGCGGACGGACGGGTCCAGATCGGGTACGGCGACGGCGTCGGCGGCGACAACCCCCTCACCCGAGGGTCGTCGGCGACGGTGGGCCTGGAGAGCCTGAACCGCAACCCCGCGAGCCAGTACTCCTTCAACCAGCCCATCCTGAAGGCCGGCCTGGGGCTGGAGTACACCCTCCCGGCCGGGGGCACGATCGAGGGAACGGTCACCGACGCGAACGACCGCAAGCCGATCGAGGGCGCGATCATCACGCTCAAGGGGCCAGGCGGTGAGCGGGTCATCACTGCCGACGCGAAGGGCCGGTGGAAGGCCCAGGCGCTGGTTGGCGAAAACATCGTGGAGGTGTCCGCGCCGAACTACGTCACCGCCAGTCACCCGGTGACCATCGCCAAGAAGGATCAGGCCGAGGTGGTCGACACGGCGTTGACCACGGGCGTCGCCACCGTCACCGGAGGTGACTTCGACTGGCTCGTCGGCCCGGACCAGAAGGCGACCGCCGACGTGACGGTGACCAACAAGGGATCGGCCCCGCTCGAGGTGCGGATCAGCGAGCAGAAGCGCACCAGCGACGGCGGGCACGAGGCCGCCGACCTTCCGTGGCTGACCCTCACGGGCGCGGCCGCAACCGGCACGGTCAAGCTGGCGGTCGGCGCGTCCACCACGGTCACGGCGACGGCCGACAACGCCGACGTCAAGCCCGGAGTGCTCGTCGGCGACGTGCTCGTGGCGTCGAACACCGGCAAGGACGAGGCCCAGCTCAAGCCGGTCCGCCTGGCGACCTCGGCCTACTGGAAGGGCGTCGACGTCGGCGGATCCGGGTACGTCGGCACCGACGGCTTCTTCTGGTCGCCCGACCAGCAGCTCGGCTCGCGGCCTTGGGGCTACGTCGGCGGCAAGGCGCGTACCACCAGGGCCGACATCGCCGGCACCGAGGACGACGCGCTGTTCCGCACCCAGCGGACCGGCGATACGTTCAGCTACGTGTTCAAGAACGCCCCCGCCGGGAAGTACCGAATCGCCCTCGACTTCGCGGAGATCGAGAAGGTCAAGGCGGGCAAGCGTGCCTTCGATGTGCTGGTCGACGGGAAGGTCGCGCTCTACGACCACGACGTGCAGGCGAAGGTGGGTGCGCTGACCGCGGACATGAACACGGTCATCGTCGAGCACGCCGGTGGCGATCTGAAGATCGAGCTTAGCCGCGAAAAGGGCGAGAACGACCCGATCCTCAACGCCCTCAAGGTCCAGCAGGACCCGCGCCTGTGAGATAGCCAAACCTATCCGCCAACAGCGGTCAGAGCCTCCTCGGAGAAGGATTGCCGAGGAGGCTCTGACCGCGACTACAGAGTTTGCGGCAGGCTAGCAGGCGCTTTCTGCGTTGCGGTTTCCTACGGCGCCGTCGTCGCCAGCTGAGCGAGCCTGCTGTCCGGTCTACGCGTCAGCCTGACCGCCACCGCCGTCCTGGTCCTCTTCGCCGCCGCCGCCAGCCTGATGCTGCGGCCGGCACGCCCCTGACCACGCTTCCATTTCAAGCGCGACCGGCGTCGGCGCGTAAGGTCGTCGGCCCGGCACAGCGGTACGCTCAGAGCGTGGTTGAACATGTTCAAATTACGAAGCCGGATGAGGAGGGGCTGTGAAGGTCGTCATTCCCGGTGGGACTGGGCAGGTCGGCACGATTCTGGACCGGGCGTTGACCGCGGATGGTCACGACGTTGTGCTGTTGACGCGCTCACCGAAGGGTGAGCGTCAGGTTCACTGGGACGGCTCCACCCTTGGCGATTGGGCCAAGCAGATCAACGGCAGCGATGTGGTCATCAATCTGGCGGGGCGCAGTGTGAGCTGTCGGTACACCGCGGAGAACCTCGAAGCCATGATGAGCTCGCGCGTGGAGTCGGCGCGGGTTGTCGGCGAGGCCATCGCCGAGGCGGCCCGGCCACCCAAGGTGTGGCTGCAGATGAGCACCGCAACGATCTATGCACACAGCTTTGACGCGGCCAACGACGAGTACGGCGGTCTGATCGGCGGCGGCGAGCACGGTGTGCCCGGGTACTGGGCGTACAGCGTCAAGATCGCTCAAAACTGGGAAGTCGCGCAGGAACAGGCGGCAACTCCCTATACCCGCAAGGTTGCGTTGCGGTCGGCAATGGTGATGAGCCCCGACCGCAGTGGCGTGTTCGACGTGCTGAGCTGGCTTGCGCGGCTCGGACTCGGCGGACCGGTCGCGGGCGGTAGGCAGTATGTCTCGTGGATCCACGACCAGGACTTCGCCCGCGCCATCCGATTCCTGATCGAACGCGACGACCTCGCCGGGGCCGTGAACCTGGCCGCACCCGGCCCGTTGCCACAGCGAGAATTCATGCGAGAGCTGCGTTCGGCCTGGCGGATGCCGGTTGGTCTGCCGGCCAGCAGATGGATGGCTGGGGTCGGGGCGTTCGCGATGCGGTCGGACACCGAACTGCTGCTGAAGAGCCGGCGGGTCGCCCCGGGTCGGCTCTCCGATGCGGGATTCACCTTCGCCTATCCGCATTGGCGGACCGCGGCCGCAGACCTGGCGTCACGGCGTCGCCGAGGCTAGCGGCGGACAGCTTCGCAGGTGACGGCGTCCCCGACGTCTGGGAAGTTCGTTTCGACTGAGCGGTCGGGTGCCAGTGCTGTTGTCGTTCGGCGCCGAGACCGGGTGTGCCGCCTCGGCGCCGTGGTCGGCGCTCGCGTGTTCGTGTTAGCGCAGGTGCGCTGCCCGAACGTCGTGCAGGTGGATAAGGATGTCGTACGACCGGGCCAGCGCGGTGAGCGGGTCGTCGGTGGACCAGTACAGGCCGTAGGAGCGGGTGGGCCGGGCGATGCCGAGCCATTCGCGGGCCGCGGGCCGGACGGTGCGCATGTCGAGGACGTAGTCGTGACGGTGTACCTGTTCGAGGGTGTGCTCGTTGTGCCCGGGCGGCGCCGGCGTGACGGTGTAGGTCTGCGGTTGTTCGGTGAAGAAGTCGGGCAACGCGTTCACGGTGCCCCGGCCGAAGGTCACACCGATGTTGATGTAGTCCGGACCGAGTTGTTCGCGAAGGAAGTATCCGACCGGCTGCGGGAATTCGGTGGGGTCGTCGCTGGTGTATGCGACGTGGCCGTTGTTGGAAGCGAGCAGGATTTTGCCGTGATGGTGATTCAGCCACCAAGCGGTGTTGTCGGCCATCGCGCGGTCACGGAACCGCATCCGCTCGGAGAACTGCGTGTCCGGGAACGCGTACGCGGTGAAGCTCTGCCCGATCGCGACGGCGTTCTGCACCGCCCACGCGTGGGCTCGACTGTCGCGGTGGTCCGCGCGGATGGGTCGGCCGTGGTCCTGTACGAGGCTGAGCGCCGTGGTGGCGTGATCAGCGTCGACCTGGCGGGCCTCTAGCGTCTTGGTGAGCTGATGGCCCATCCACGGGCCTGCCTGGACGGCGGCGGCAGGCCTCAGCGACGAGTACAGTGCTTCGATTCGAGCGACGAGTTCGGGCCGATGGCGACGAAGGTAGCCGAGCACCTCCTCAAAGGGTCTCGGACCGGGGTAGCCGAGGTCGTTGCCGACGAAGCGGAGCGCGTGCTGTCCACGGCGATCGGTGTTGTAGCGACGCATCCAGGTGATGAGGTCCAGGTATTCCTGGGTGTTCCAGAAGATGTACTGGCCCTGGAACTCCTCACGCATGATTTGCGCTGGGTCACCCACGCCGTTGACCACGTAGTCGTCCAGAAGGAGCCCGGTGTGCCAGCTGGCTTCCAACACGAACGTGGTGAACCCTTTGGCCGCGACGAGGCGCTCAAAAATGTTCTGCTTGAGGGTGAAGAACTCGTGCGCGCTGTGACTGGCCTCGCCGAGTCCGACGATTCGGGCATCGCCGACCACGCGTACGAGGTTGCTCAGGTCACCGAGCGGGTTGGCGTGACGACGGAGTGTGGCGACAGGATCACCGCTCGCGGCGGCATGCGCCGGACCGGTGGGCACGCCGATCAGTCCGGTCGCGATCGTTCCGGCGGCGGCGCCGAGCAGACGGCGGCGGTCTGGTGTGTATCGGTTCAAGGGAGTCTCCGTGGATGGGTGGATCGACGTCGCGCGGCTCACGAGGTGCCCGCCGGTTGATCGAGTTGTGCCACCAGCGTCCGCCGCCTCGGCCAGTGGATCAACGACAACCTCGGCACCGTACTGTTAAGCGAAACGGAGGCAATCGGGAGGGCTGGTGGAGCTGCGCGACATCGAGATTTTCCTCGCGCTGGCAGAGGAGTTGCACTTCGGCCGCACAGCCGAGCGGCTGCGGATCACCCCGGCCCGGGTCAGCCAGTCGATCAAGAAGCAGGAGCGGCGCGTCGGGGCCGCGCTATTCGACCGCACGACCAGGACCGTCCGGCTGACGCCACTCGGTGTGCACCTGAATCAACAGCTCAGTGCCGGATACCGGCAGATCACCGAGGCGATCGAGGACGCCGCCGCGGCAGCGGGCACGGTGACCGGCGTTTTACGGCTGGGCTGCATGGGTGCGCAGGCCTGGACGATCAACGCGGTGCTGGACCGGTTCCGGGCGCGTCATCCCGCTGCCGATCTGCGGTTGCGTGAGATTCATCCGACCGCCCCGCTCGACGAACTGCGCTCCGGCGACGTGGACGTCGCGCTGGTCTGGCTGCCGTTGCACGAACCGGACCTGACCGTCGGGCCGGTGGTCCACACGTCGAATATCCTGCTCGCCATGAGCGCCGGCCATACGCTCGCCGCACGGGAGTCGGTATGCCTGGAGGATCTCGGCGACTGCACCGTGGTGGACCTTCCGGCGCTGCCGCGCTCGATGGAGGAGGTCTTCCACCCGCTCCACACCCCGTCCGGACGCTCGATCCCTCGCGGGCCGACCGTCACCAGCTGGCACGAGATACTGTCGACTGTCGCGGCAGGAAAAGTCGTCTCGGGGTCGGCCGGTGAAGCCATCAGCTTCTACCCGTGGCCGGGAATCGTCTACGTCCCCATCCGCGATGCCCCGTCATGCCGATGGGCATTGGTATGGCGGACAGCCAACGAGACCCCGGCAGTACGCGCACTGGCCGCAGCCGTCGACTCGACGTAGCGATGCCTGCTGCCCTTTGCACGGGTCAGATGGGTGCGGCGTCCTGGTTCCCGCAGAGGTGGAGTCCGGGCTGACGGTCAGGCCGGCGGCGATCTGAACCGGCAGCGGGTAGACATGTTCGATAGGCAGGTGGGCTGCTGCCGCCTGTATGTCGCCGCCACGCAGAAGGTCCCTGACGCGGTGGACGGTGGGGGTGATGTCCGTGACGGCCACGATCCAGTCATCGACGTACCGGTCGACAGCCTCGTTGGATAACCCGACCTGCAGTGACCGGTGCGGCAGTGCCGTCAAGTGCAGCGATCGTTCCGGATCCCACTGCACTCGTACGGGACTGGTCTTCAGTTGTCGGGCCCAGGTCGCCTTGTCGCCGTGCAGGTCTCGGTCGTAGTGGCTCAGGCTGGCTCGTGCCAGCGCCCATTCAAATCCCTCTCTCATGATGTCGATGGACAGCACGTGCTCTTGCCCGGGCTTGGTGGCCCAACCGCAGCGGTACATCATCCACAGGAATGACGGCTTGATCCACGTCATCCGATCCCGCTTGAAGGGGGCCACGAAACGGCCGGCTGCCACCGCTGGCAGCGCAATCTGCGGAGGGTATGCCTGGTACACGGTGATGGTGTCGGCCGAGTAGCGGGCGCGGATTTGACGGGCGGGAACGGACACAGCCCGATCGTCACCGATCGGGACTCGACTGCTCAACCGAGATTCCGCGCCCCCAGCGCCAGCCGAAACGAACCTGCGGCGGCATCCGCATCTGCTGGCGACCGGCGTCTCGAACAGGCGAGCCACCTCTTTCGAGACGTCAATGACGGGACGCAGTGGATGGTTCGGCGCCGTCTCCGAGGTCAGGGAGCGCTGGGTTCAACAGGTCAGACCGGCGGTCGGTCGATGCGGTCGTGCTTGCCGGTGGTCGTCCTTTCAGTAATTGCGGCCTCGGTGAGCCAGCGGTGGTCGTAGTTCAGGTGGTCCCAGCGGGACCGTAGCCACTCGCGCTTGGTCGCGCTCGCCGTTCTCCATTGGTATCGCAGCCCGTCGGCGAGCTGATGGCGCCGCTGCGGCGCGAGAAGCCCAGGAAGCTGGTGGCAGATGTCGGCGATCATGCTTGCGCGCTCACGACGTCGAGTCAGCGCGGTCGCCGGCTCGGCTTCCGGTGGCGGCACAGTGAGGGAACGGATCTCTAGAAAGCCCAGGTGGAGTAGGTCCGCCGTCGCGGCCTCCATCGCATCATCGGGCGGCTCATCGGACTCCATAATGACCTCCTCCGCCGGGAGGCTAGCAGTGGCGTCTCGCGGCATCCACTTCTGCCGCGACGTGCTCGTCACGCAAGGTGTCCGGATCGCTGGTGCCTGCATGCAGCCGTGCTGAGAAGAGCGCTCTCGATCAAGGGGTCCGATGGCAGGGGATGGGTGACTCCCGCCAAGGACGGTGTCTTTCGAGGCCTGGGTAGGGCCAGCCCCACCGGCGACCTTCCCGCTCACTGGCTGTCATCCGGACAGGCCGCTTTCTAGGGTCGGGGAAGTCATCGAACACGACTCCTGTCCGTTCCGGAGGTAGTCACGTGAATCCTTCCATCGAAGACCCGCCGGTCGGGAATCGAGCGTCATCCGGGACGCTCTCCCGGATCGTCGACGTTGATGCCTTGCGCGCCGTGGCGCTGCTTCTCATCCTGGTCGTCAACATCGCCTACTTCGCCTCCGGCTATTCTTTCCAGCTGGTTCCGGATCCCGCGTACGACTCGTGGGTCGACCAGACGGTCCGGTGGCTGGTCGAGCTGTTCTTCACGATGAAGGCGTACCTGCTCTTCTCCTTTCTGTTCGGCTACAGCTTCACGCTGCAGCTCGATTCCGCCGCGCGGCGCGGCGTCGACTTCGCCCCACGATTCCGGCGACGGCTGGCCGGGCTCTTCGTGCTCGGCATCCTGCACGCGGTGCTGCTGTTCCAGGGCGACATCCTGACCACGTACGCACTGCTCGGTCTGGTCCTGCTCGCCATGCGGGGAGTCAGTGTCGGCACCGCGTTGCGCACGGCCGTACTGGTGACTGGCGGGATCGGCTTCGTCCTCGCGCTCGCCGCCACGGGCGGGACCGAGCTGGTGACCGATCAGGCGACGGCGCTCGCGGAGGGGCAGCGGTCCACTGAGGCGCTACAGGGCGGGATGGGCTCGGTGATCGCCGAGCACGTACGCCAGCTGCCGGCGATGTTCGGCGCACTCGTCGTGCAGGGGCCGCTTGCCCTCTCGGCTTTCCTCTTCGGTTACGCGGCCGGGCGGCGGCGGCTGCTTACCAACGTCGTCGAGAACCGGCAGTTCCTGCGCCGGGTGCAGCAGGTGGGCTATCCGGTCGGCCTGGCCGGTGCGGTGATCTTCGCGACGGGTGGCGGCACCGCCAACCTGACCGGGCTGACGGCGGGCGTGCTCACCGCGCCGCTGCTCGCGGCCGCGTACGGCGCCACCCTGCTCCAGTTCTTCCAGACCGACCGGGGGCGGCGGATTGTCGCCGTACTCGCGCCGGCCGGCCGGATGTCCCTGTCGAACTACCTGGGTCAGTCGCTGCTCTGCGTGCTGGTCTTCACCGGCGTCGGGCTGGGCCTCGCCGGTGCCGTCGCACCTCCGGTCGTCGTACTCATCGCGGTCGCGATCTACTGTGTGCAGCTCGCCGCGAGCGCGGCGTGGATGGCCCGGTTCCGGTACGGCCCGGTCGAGTGGCTGTTGCGGGCCTGGACCGAGCAGCAGTGGCCACGGCTGCGGGCCGCGGACCCGGCATGACGGGCCGGTACGTCCACTGTCTCGAATCGCCCCGGCCCGCGTGCTGTTCGCCGCCGGTCACATCACCTACATCGCCTTCCTACGCCCACACCGCCGGTCATCCTCGCCTCGGCGATCATCTGCGGAGCGACGTTCGTGGGCATTCCCGCCGCCGCCCTCATTAAGGGCGGCACCCCGCCGGCCGATCGGACCGGCGCACTCTCGGCCTTCATCGTGCTCTTCGCTGCCGGTCAAACCGCCGGCCCCTGGATCGCCGGTGTCCTCGCCGACGGCGCCTCGGCCGCCGTCACTCTGGCGTGGACCGCGATCCTGTGCGGCACAGCCGCCATCGTCGCCGCAACCGCGCGTCCTCGGCGTTCCGCGCGATCGGCCCCAGCGGGCGATCCGGCGCCCCGAGACAGGGCGCCCGAGGCCACACCCAGCTAGGCCTGCGCTGCAGACCGCTGGACCTACTGATCGGCGTGTGGCGGATACCGCACGTCCGATCACCGGTCGGTGAACCTGCCTGGTGCGCCGACTGAGCCCTCAGCGCTGCGTCGGTGCTTCCGGGTGAGTCATCCCCTCGGGCTGAAAATCGCCGGAGGCCAGGGTCCGGGTCATCGCTGCCAGTAGCCGTTCAAACGTTCTGCGGTCGCTGTCACTGAGTCCACCAAGGATGGCCGCCTCGTTGGCCAGATGTTCCTCGATCAGCCGGTCGGTCAACGCCGCCCCGGCGGGAGTCAGCCCGACCACTCTGCCGCGTGCGTCGGCCGCGGAGACCGAGCGTGACACGAGCCCGTGGGCGATCAACCGGTCCACCCGCTTGGTCACCGCTCCGGTGGTCACGAGCATCCGTTGGCTCAACTGGCCCGCCGTGAGCGTGTATGGCTCGCCCTCCCGGCGCAGCGCCGCGAGGACGTCGAAGTCGCCGTTGCCGAGGTCCGCGGCGGCGAACGGTGGCCGCAGGGCCGCATCGAGTACGGCGGCGATCTGCTGGATGCGACCGATGATCAGCAACGGGCTGGGGTCGAGGTCCGGTCGCTCACGAGACCACTGGCCAACGATCTCGGCGATTCGGTCGTCATCCACGGTTGCATCTTACCTTCCGAGGAAGGTAATTTGTCTTCCGTGGAAGACAACTCGCCCCGAACGTCGATCCCGGTGGTCATGGCATACGTGGATCCGTCCTGCCCCTTCGCCTGGATCACCTCTCGCTGGCTGATGGAGGTGGCGCAACTGCGGCCGCTCGACTTGCGGTTCGAGGTGATGAGCCTCGCGGTGATCAACGAGCATCGCGACCTGGAGCCCTGGTACCGCGAATTCAACGACCGGGCGTGGGGTCCGGCCAGGGTGTGCGTGGCGGCAGCCGCACAACACGGCCCGGCCGCCCTCGCGCGTCTGTACCCGGCGCTCGGCCGCCGGATCCACGACGACGGCGACAAGGACTTCGACACCGTCGTCCCGCTGGCCCTGGCCGAGGCCGGCCTTCCCGCCGACCTGGCCGACGCCGCCCACCGGAGCGACGTCGACCCGCAGATGCGGGCGAGCACCGCCCGCGCACAGCAACTCGTGGGCGAGGACCTCGGCACCCCGACGGTCGTGGTCGACGACGTGGCCTTCTTCGGCCCCGTGCTGACCTCGATCCCCCGCGGGGAGGAGGCCCTGCGCGTCTTCGACGGCGCCCGCCTGCTCGCCGACTGCCGGTCCTTCTCCGAACTCAAACGAGCCCGGTCCGGTGGCCTCACTTTCGCGTAGTCACGCCACGGCCACCAGGGAGAAGCGTAGCGGGAGGCCGTCGACAGCCCGGCCGGGATCATTCGCCTCCGCGCGGTCTATTGTGATCTTCACCGAAGACTGATCGGAGGTGCGTGTCGATGGCTCGTACGAAGCTGTACCTCGTCCGCCACGGTGAGCAGGATCCGGACTCCAACCACGCCTCCGGCGGAGGTCTTTCACCCCTCGGCCGCGAGCAGGCGGATCAGCTGGGCCGGCGGCTGCGTACGGTGCCTTTCGCGGCGATCCACCACAGCCCGATCACCCGAGCGGCCCAGACCGCCGACATCGTCGGTGGCCACCTCGCACGCGTGCCCAGACACGCCTGCGACTTCGTGGTGGATCGAACGCCGGTGCCCTCGGCCGGGCAACGCGGCCGGTACCCGGACCGGTCGCATTCCTGGCTGGACCGTGTGCCCGCGAACGAGCGGGACGAGGACGCCGTCGCCCTGCGAGCCGCTGTCGAACACTTCGGTGTGACCGGCGAGCAGGACCGGAACGAACTGCTGATCACACACAACTTCGTGATCGGCTGGTTCGTCCGTCACGTCCTCGACGCTCCGGACTGGCGTTGGATCGGCCTCAACCAGGACAACTGCGCGATCACCATCGTGCAGTGGGATTCCGATCGCCCGCCGACCCTGGTCAGCTTCAACGACACCGGGCACCTGTAGCCGATTGGCGGAGTGGTTCAACGGTGCGCGAGCGTCTGGTCGGCCGGCTGGCGCTGGGGTAGCGCGGCAAGGCCCAGCGCGAGGGCCAGCATGAGACAGCCGCAGAGGAACGGCAGCGACAAGGTGGGCTGGCCGAGCCATTCCCACATTGGATGCCAGCGGAAATGCGGCTCACGTAGGTGGTGCAAGAGCACCAGTGGCGCACTCAGCAGAATCGGTGCCCACCACAGGAACACCGCGACGCCGAACAGGAGTTTCGCCGTCCCCTGGGTCAGCGGAGGGCGCCCCTCCGTGCGTCGACTGGCCCAGCCGAACAGGCACCAGCCACTCAGCGTGCCCAGCACGAAGGCGACAACGCCGACGGGATACGCGCTCGACGGGGTCGACCGGGTCATGGCGAAGTCCATCTTCGGCGTCGTGCTGTCGTCGTAGATGTGTACTTCGAGGACGTTGTCGTCACGCTGCGCGTACACCGTGATGTTGGAGGGTATCGAGGCAGGATCGCAGCGCGGATCGTCAGGAATGCATTCGTAGGCGTTGGAGTAGACCGGCTCGGCGTGGTCCCATCCGGCGGCCTGGAGTCGCTGTCGAAGCTCGGCGAGAACCCGCGGACGGCTGTCGGCCGGCAGTTGCTCGAAGGACGCGCCGAGCCCGGCCAGCGAATATTCGCCGCCGTCACCCATCAGCAGATCGGAAGCGAAGCTCCAGCTCAGCGGACTGCCGTAGATGATGAACACGGAGGGCGGGTCGTCCGTGTCGATGTGACTCACCTGCTTGTCCGGATACAGCTGACTGACTGCGACGGCCAGCTCGTTGTGGTCGAGCGGGCGGGAGCCGAGCCAGGTGAGCCAGGTGCCGAACGACGCGGCGAACAGACCGCAGGCCACCGTGAAGACCGATGCCCAGACGACCACCGTACGACTTGCTGGTCGCCCCAAGCGGGTGCGCAGGCCGTGACGTACGAGATTCGCCGCAACCCGCGCACCTCGGCTGGTGGGTGCGATGTCCTGCACCGTCTCGAGGATCTCTGCGCCGCGCGTTCGACGGTAGTCGCGCGGGTAGGACAGCAGTAGCCAGCGGTGCATGAGTCCTCCCAGGACGCTGCGACAGTCGGGGTCAGGCGAGGTTGGGCCGTAGGACGCGCAGCCGGGATTCGGCGGCGGACGCCAGCTGGCGCAGCCGTTCCGTCTGGCGCGCGAGCTCAGCACGGCCGTCGGCCTGCAACCGGTAGTACCGGCGCAGCCGGCCGTCGACGACCTGCTCGTGGCTGAGCTCGACCAGGCCCTGCGCGACCAGCCGGTCCAGGGCGGCGTAGAGGGTTCCCGGCAGCAGGGTGACGCGACCGTCCGACACGAGGGCGACCTCCTGGATGATCCCGTAACCGTGGCGCGGCTCGTCGGCCAACGCAGTCAGGATCAGGAAGGTGGCCTCGCGCATCTCAGTCACCAAGGCAACATATATTGCTGATCATATGTCGTCAACGCTCTGCTCTCCCCCCGGCAAGTCGGCTGACTCGGACTACGCGTCGCGACGGTGGAAGGTGAAAGCGGCGAGCGTCAGGACGGAGAGTGTCCAGATGATCGTCGCGGCGGCGCCGCGGGACGGTTCGAGGGCGGCGGTGTCCGGTAGGTAGGCGGCGCTGGTAGCGGACCAGGCGCGCAGCAGTGGGCCCGCGATGAAGTACAGAGCGAGCAACAGGATCACGGCGGGCACCGCGCGGCGGACGACGCTGGCGACTGCCGCCCCGAGCAGCGTGGTGAGCGTCAGGTACCCGGTCGCGGCAGGCGTCGAGGTGGCCTCGCCGGCCGACACGGTGCTGGTGGTAGCCGTCGCGGCGGCCACCGGGAGCGTCAGAGCGGCCAGCGCAACGGCTTTCGCTGCCTGCAGTGGCAGGCGTCGGGGCATGGCGAGCAGAGTCGTGCGGATTTGGCCGCCCTCCTGGTATTCGGATGCGACCGCCAGCACGCCGAGCACCAGGAAGCCGGCCTGGGTGTAGCCGAGCGGGACCAGAGCGACATTGTCGCCGAGCGGCTCACCGCCGGACTCGGCCGCCCGGTACGCGTAGGTCAGCACCAGGTTGGCGGTCCAGGTCAGCAGTGCGGTCAGGCGCAGCGACGGCAGGGTCAGCAGTTTGCGGAGTTCCGCGTGTGCGGTGTTCACACGTCCCGCCGGTGAAACAGGACCGCGCCGACCGCGAGTAGTGCCACGACCCAGGCGATCATCACCAGTCCGGCGGTCACCGGAGCGATCTCGACGGGGAAGTCCCCGCTGCGGAGGAACATCTGCGTCCCGGCGATGTCCGGCAGGTAGGCGGCGAGGTCGGTGACCTTCGTCAGCAGGTAGGACACTGAGACGACGGAGCTGTTGATGATCAGCAGCGTGAGCGGCACGATGCCGTTGCGAGTGATCAGCGTGATCGCGTACGCCAGTAGTGCGGTCAGCGTCCAGTAGAGGATCGCCGCGGCCACTCGGCCCGGGGCTGGTGCCGCTGCGTGTTCGCCGTGCAGCACCTGAGTGAGGGTGAGTGTGGCGGCTGCGGTGACCGCTGCCTGTGCCGCGACGACCAGCACGAGCGCGGTGGTCTTCGCCAGGAGCAGACGCAGCCGGTCGGGAACTGCGGCGAGCGTCGCGGTGAGCTGGCGGGCGCCGGGGGCATCCTGACCAGTGGACGTGTATTCGCTGCTCACCACGATCACGCCGAGGACCATCGGACCGATCAGGCCGATACCCAAGTCGCGTAGGCCCAGGTCGGACGTGTCGCTGAGGGTGCCGGCAGCGATCGCGCGGCGGGTGTACGGCGCGTTCAGCAGGACGACCACGGGTGCGATCAGTGTGCCCAGCGCCAGACCGACCCAGGCGGTGGGCAGGCCGAGCAGCTTACGGAGTTCGGCGCGGACCAGACTCACCACGGGCCACCCGTCTCGGTGGCGGTCAGCGCGAAGAAGGCGTCCTCGAGCGTGCGATGACCGCCGGTGACGTCGGCGAGTCTGCCTTGGATCACGATCCGGCCCTTGTCGATCACGATGACGTCGTCGGCGATCTCGGCCAGTTCGCCCATCAGGTGGCTGGAGAGCAGGACCGTGCGGCCCTGCGCGGCGCTGTCTTTGAGAAACCCGCGCATCCAGCGGATCCCGGCCGGGTCGAGGCCGTTGACCGGTTCGTCCAGGACCAGCACCTCAGGATCACCGAGCAGTGCGGTGGCGAGCCCGAGCCGGCGGCTCATGCCGAGGGAGAAGCGGCCGGCGCGCTTGCGCGCGTCGTCGGTCAGGCCCACGACCTCGAGGACCTCGTCGGCGCGGGAGTCCGGCAGGCCGTTGCTGGCGGCTACCCAGCGCAGGTGGGCACGGGCCGTGCGGGCCCGATGCGCCCCGCTGCCGTCGAGCAGCGCGCCGACCGTCGTGAGCGGACCGTTCAGTTTCCGGTACGGGCGCCCGCAGATCAGTGCGGTCCCGCTCTGCGGGCGGTCCAGGCCGAGCAGGATACGAATCGTCGACGTCTTGCCGGCTCCGTTCGGTCCGAGGAAGCCGGTGACCCGGCCAGGTCGGGCCTCGAAGCTGACGTCGTACAGGATCTGCGTCCTGCTCTTGGTTTTGCTGACGCGATCGATCGTGATCATGAGTCGAGTCAACCGGTGTTTCGGCCCCTGTACATCCGACCGTCCTCGGATCTCGACGGCCGGGTCGGTCCACGGACCGTCAGACCCTGGTCTGAGATCTACAGTCGGGGTGGTGAACGCCCATCCGCGCCCCTCCGGGCAGTCCAGAGCCGTGCCGGTCGTCGTCGTGGTGATCAGCGTGCTGGTGATGGCCATGTGTACGGTCGGCGCGCAGGGCCCGCTCGCGGTCATACTGCCGCCGGTGATAGTCGGCAGCGCCGTCGCGGCGGCGGTGTGGGCGGTGCGGCGGTCACGCACCGACCGAACCGCCTACGAGTCCCGGTTGACCGCCTGGGCCGCGTCCGAGGCGGTGCTCGCCGAACGGCTGCGGATCGCCCGCGACCTGCACGACATCGTCTCGCACGGCTTGGGTCTGATCACGGTCCGCGCGGCGGCCACCCGGCACCTACCCAAGCCCGCCGAGGTGGCGGCGGCACTTACCGACATCGAGGACGCGAGCCGGCATGCGACGGCCGAGTTGCGCCGCATGCTCACGGTCTTGCGTGAGCCGTCGACCGCCAGCCGCCGCGCGCCGGTGGACAACCTCGACGACCTGCCCGGCATCGTGCACGGGGCGTCGCTCACGGGGCTTCGGACACGGCTGACGGTCGAGCCACTCGGCCCGGTGTCGCAGGGTGTACAGGTCGCCGTCTGCAAGACCGTGCGAGAAGCGCTCAGCAATGCGGCGCGGTACGCGGGACCGACGGACGTGCGGGTACGGGTGTATCGAGACGACGCGTACGTGGTGGCCACGGTTGCCGACGCCGGCCCGTCAGACGACGGATGGCTGGCCTCGCCGGGCGCCGGGCACGGGCTGGCCGGGTTACGGGAGCGGGTCGGCAGTCTCGGCGGCACGCTGTCGGCGGAGCACGTCGACGGGGGCTTCCGCCTCACTGCGCGGATCCGGGACGAGGCGGCGTGAGCGGCATCCGGGTACTCCTGGTGGACGATCAGGCGCTGCTCCGACACAGCCTCGCCATGATCATCGACAATGAGCCGGACCTGGCCGTCGTCGGCGAGGCAGGCGATGGTGCGCACGCCGTCGCGTGTGCCCGGACCACCCGCCCCGACGTCATCCTGATGGACGTACGGATGCCGCACCTCGACGGCCTCAAGGCCACCCGCCGCATCTGCGCCGACCCCGCACTGTCCGCCGCCCGCGTCCTGGTCCTGAGCATGTTCGAACTCGACGAGTACGTGTACGAGGCGCTGCACGCCGGCGCGTCCGGCTTCCTGCTCAAGGACTCCCGCCCCGACGAGCTGATCGAGGCGATCCGCCGCACCCACCGCGGTGAATCGCTGTTCGCGCCGTCGATCCTCACCCGGCTCGTCGCGCACTACGTCACGGCTCCGCGACCGGATCGGCCGACGCCGACACTGCGGCGGCTGACCGGCCGTGAGGTCGAGGTGCTGACACTGATCGGCGGCGGCTTGTCGAACGACGAGATCGCAACCGCACTGGTGATCTCGGTGAAGACGGTGAAGACGCACATCACGCACCTGATGGCGAAGCTGGCCGTACGAGATCGGGCACAGTTGGTGATCGCGGCATTCGACGCAGGGCTGGTGCGGCCACGTCAGTGAGAGCGAGCACCACGGCTAGGCCGTTTGACCACCTCACGACGCCGAACCGAATGAACTCCCGCGTCACGCGGCGGGTGCCCCGGGGAGGGGCACCCGCCGCTGCGTCACGCCGTCGGGCTGCTGTTGCCCGGCGTGCCGAGGTGGATGTCGACGTCGGCGGGCTCGGTCATCTGGTCGTACGCCTTGGTCTTGAGCCGGTTGGTCTGCAGCTCGCCGTCGAGCAGCGCCGCCCGCAGCGCCTCCGCGTCCGTGATCTCCTGGCTGGTCACCGCGTCGGCCGCAGTCGTGGCGCCCTGCACGACCTCCAGGTGGGTGCCGTCGGTGGGCATCAGCTCGGTCCACTTGGCCAGGCAGTAGACCCGCTCCGGCACCTCCTGGCACTCGCTGGTCAGGTCGGGCATCTCGTCGCCCGTGCCGAGGTGGCTGGTGCGGAACGCGGCCAGTTCGTCGACGAACGCCGCCAGCTGGTGCTCCACCTCCTGCGGGAGCCGGGTCGCCACGACCTTGCCGAAGATCCACCGCAGCGCCGCCAGCTCCATCCCGGCCCGTACCGGCAGGTAGAGCTTCGCCCAGCTGGCGTTGAGGAAGTCACTCGGGTCGCGCTCGGGGGCACGGGCGTCGCCGCCGGACCACCAACCGGGGTACGACACGAACGAGGCGCGCTCCCAGTCGAAGACACGGTGCCAGAAGTCGATCTCCCACGCCTCGTCCCGCACGCTGGCCGGGAAGTGCGCCTCGATGATCTGCGAGACCATCTCGTTCACCGGTGAGAACCCGTTGCGCAGTCGTGCCTCGAACTCGTCCCCGGCCTCCTCGGCCGCCGCCAGCACCGCGTCGCGCCTGTCCTGCCACTCCTGCAGGTCCGTCAGATAGCCCGCGACCAGCGCGTTGTAGGCGGCGTCGTCGGCGTTCTGGTCGACCATCGTCGGGGTACGCCGGAACGTGGCCGCGAGCTGCACGTCGGCGCCGGGCCCGGCGAGCCAGCTTGCCGCCCCGACGTGGATGCGTACCCGCAGTGCCGGCTGACCGTTGGAGTCGGTGACCACCGGAACGCCGACCACCCGAGCCGCGATGCCCGACGGTGGCCGGCGGGTGATCAGGGTGAGGTTCTGCCGGATGGTCTCAATGTCGCCGTCCCACTCCCAGCCGCTGTCGAAGACGACGTCGATGTCGTAGTCGGCGCTCATGTCGCCGGTGAATCCCCACTTGTCGAGTGTGACCACCGGGGAGTAGATGGTGCGGGTCTCCACGGCGGCCGGCACGCCCGGCGCCGGGCGCACCGGCTTGACCGGCATGGTGGGCAGCGCGGCGAGAGCGTTGTCGCGGATCCGCTGCCGCCCGTCGGTGATCTTCCTGGCGAACGCCAGCGCCGGGTCCTTCACAGTCGGCGCCCAGCACACCCGGGCGCCGTACCGCTCGTGGGCCAGTTCCAGCCGTTGCAGCACCTTGAAGTAGTGCAGCGTGATCGGCGTTACCCGGTTGGGGTTGCGTACGGTCCGCTTCGAGGTCGACTCCATGCCGGTCTCGCTGACCAACTTGAAGTCGGTCTTGTGCTGGGTGCGGTAGCGGGCGGCGACCTTGGAGGTGGCGGTCTGGCTGTCCTTGACCGCACGGCGGCTGGTCTCCTGGCTGGCCTCCGTCACGCTGCGCGTGTAGCCGATGGTGTGACTGGCGTTGAAGGTGCCCCACACGCCGGTCGGGCTGGTGTACTGGCCCGTGTGGCTGGCGTTGAGCCCCCAGGTGTCGGTGAGCGACTTCTGCCGCTCGAAGCCCTCCTGCAGTTCCGTGGTGAGCGCGCTGGTCAGCTCGACGTCGGTCTGCTGCTCGGTCTCGTTCTGCTCCTCCAGGGTCAGCTCACGCTTGGTGTAGGTGCGCTGCTCCAGCACCGCCTCCTCGCCGGGCGCGAGCGCCAGCGCGTAGACGTGCTCGCCGAGCGCGAAGCCCACCGGCCGGATCCGGGTCCGGTCGAGGAAAGCGATGCCCACGTCGGACTGGAGCAGGCCGGCGATGAACTCCGCCTCCTGGTCACCGAGAACGGTCTGACGCCGGGCCGGTGGCTCCCGGTTGATCATGCCCGAGTCGACACCCGGCAGCGCCGCCTCGGCCGCGTCCATGTCGTTGGCCTTCCACACCTCCGACAGGCCGAGTTCCTTGAGCAGGTGCGGCAGTCGATCAGCGGAGATCCCGCCGTACCGGGTCGCCTCGATCAGCGCCTGCTTGACGTAGAACGGCAGTAGGGGCGTTTCACCGCCGCCGAAAGTGAGCTGAACCGGCACGAAGTAGTTGGAATAGACGTAGCGGTCGGAGTGCGCGCTGCTGAATCCGAGCGTCGCCAGGTCCGCGTCGGCGACGACGACTGTGCCCATCGGTGCTCCTCTAAAGTGGCAGTTTGAACAGGGAGTGCAGGCCCTGGTACGTCATCTCGTGCGAGGTGACGAAGAACCCGGGAAACAACTGGCTGAGGGCGGCCTGCCGGATGACCGTCTCCCGCACCGCGTGCGTGGTCAGCTCCTCCAGGCCGGCGACGACCTGAGCCGGGACCCCGCCCTTCGCGGCCCGCTGATAGGCCTCCGCGATCGCCTCCCAGCGACCATCGAACGCCTCGCCGAGGTCGTCGGCGACCGTGCCCCACGTCTTCTCGAAGCGCTCCAGCTTCGTCGACGACGTCCAGTCCACGTTGGTCACCCGGGCCGCCTCGGCGTCGACCAGTAGCAGGTCACTGCGGAGCTCACCGACGGTCGTGGACGCCTTCCACCCGAAACGCTCGGCGAGGTGGGCGGCCAACGCCTTCTCCGCGCCGGCCGCGGACGGGCTCCCGGTGAAACCGACGAGCCGCAGCAGCAGGTCCCGGTCCGGATGGCCGAGCAGCAGTTGGGCGACCGTCTGCCGTAGCAACGCGTCGGAGCCGCGCAGGGCCGCAGCCAGCTCCGGGTTGGCCGCGCGGACCGCCTCGACCACCGTGGCCAGCGACTTCTCCGCGAACGGCTGCAACCCCGGCGAGCGAGCGACCAACTGAGCGGTCTCGGCGGCCATCCGCCGGTGCACCTGTTGGCCGAGCCGCCAGGGCTGCGCCTGCCCAGCCTTGCGCAGCGCGCGGAACTCCTCGTACGCGGCGGTCTGCAACGCCCGGTTGAACACGGTGGTCAGGCGCTGCTCGAGCTGGCGGGCAATGGCGGCCCGCACGGCGGCGGCCCGGATGTCGCGAGGGGTCTTGGGTGGTTTGAGCTCGCGCAGATCCTCGACGCGCTTGATGATTTCGTCGAGTGCCTCGTTCAGCTCGGCGCGGGTGGCCGAGCGACCGGCCGACGACACCGTCTCGGACATGCACGCCATCAGGACCGGCCGGCCGTCGACGCTGATCAGCGCGCTGAGCCGGGCGCCGGCACCCGCCCCGGCGAACGCCTCGGCGTGCGCCGCCTGGTTGAACACGGTCAGCGTCAGCTCGGCGTCGACCAGCAGCGCCCTGCCCTGCCGGAACAACGCGTCGAGCACCTTCGGGGTGAACAGGGTACGCAGCACCGCCAGGCCCACCTGTGGCGTGGCCAGCAGCGCCGCACGACCGATCGCGACGAGCAGCGCGGCGATCTGGGTGGTCAGCAGACGGACCTCGGCGGCAGCCTGCCGGGAACCAACGATCAGCAGCGGCACGTACCGGATCGCGGCGCGCACCGCCACGCCACCGAGCAGCCGGACCAGCTGAACCAGGCCGGTCAGCAGCTGGAACAGGTCGCCGGCGATCCGGCCGAGCAGCCGGCCGGCGGCGAACGGGTCGAGCGCCTCGAGGTGCCGGCCGAATTCCGCCGCCCAGCCGCGCCAGAGTGCCAGCAGCCGCTCGGGCACCGTGCTCGGGTCCAGTGCGGCCACGATGCCAGCCAGCGCCTCGCGGACGACGGTGGCCTGCTCGGCGAGACGTTGCAGGCCCGCCCGGGGGTCCACCGTCAGCACGATCAGGGTGGTCATCTGCTCCTGCTGGAGGCGACCGATCAGCTGCACGAGTTTGCCGAGGTCGACCACCACCGTCGCGACGGATTCGCCGACGCCCACCAGGAAGCCGTCGAGGAAGAGCTTCGGATTGATCCCGTTCCAGGCCGCGTAGTGGCGCATCGCGTCGAGCAGCGCGGGGTCGAGGCCGAGCAGGAATCCGCGGAACGCCCCGTCCGTGTCGACGTCGGAGGCCGCCAGGTCGAAGAACGCCTCGGCCAGCCCAAGCCTCGCCAGCATCGCGATCAGATCGCCGACGTTGTCGGCGGAGATCCGACCGGTCATCGCCTGCAACACCCGGCTGCGGGTCATCGAGCGGGTGGCGTGGGCGTCCACCCAGTACCGCACGGTCAGCGCGACGAACTCCACCCGCGGGTCCTGGGTACGTGCGCCGAAGACCGCCGCCCGGTTCTCGGCGGACACCCGCGGCACACTGAACCAGTCTCGGATCATGACCGACTCACCCGTCGGCTGTCCCAACTACCCCACCCCCTCCGGCCCCGAGTGCACTGTCCGGGCAGGGGGATTCGGGCGGTAGCGCTGGGTCCAGAACCCGACATCCATCCACTTCGGAATGCCTTGGCAGAGCAAGGGAACTTGTCGATTCTTTGTCGTCGGATGTTCGGTGTCGCGTCAACGAGAATTGTTAGCGTGCGCTGGCCGCCACCGACGGCGGTTCCGTGTGAAGGGACGTCGATGCGTAGGACAACACAGTGGTCGGCCCGCGCCCTGGGCGCTCTCGCGGGCGTGGTCGCGCTGGTGGCGGCCCTGCTGCCGGCCACTCCGGCGGCTGCGGCGAACGTGGCCTTCAAGGCTGCGACGCTGAACATCTACAACGGGCTGAGTCAGGCCGACTTTGTGCACGACCTGAACCTGATCGCGTCCAGGGCGGATCTCGTCGGTCTCAACGAGGTCGGCAACCGCAAGGCTTTCCTGAAGAGCTGGGCCGCCGACAACGGGTGGTGGTTGTCCGCGCCGGGCGGGACCAACCAGGCCGGCGAGGCGCTGATCGCCAAGAAGAGCATGTTCGACGTGCTCGATCAGGGCTCGGTTTTCGTTTGTGACACCAACGGTCCGGGCGAGGTGCCGCCCGCGCGCTACAACAACTGGGTCAAGTACCGGCACAGGGCCAGCGGCCGCAACGTGACACACATCAACGCCCACGCGGTGGCCAGCATCGAGACCGCCGGACGGCCGGAGGACCTGCCGCGCACCCGGTGCGCCGAGGCGCAGTTCCAGGGACTCAAGGAACTGGCGGTCGACAAGCAGAGCGAGGGCCAGGTCATCGTGAGCGGTGACCTCAACGTCGACTTCAGCGCCGACCGGAGCTACGGGTACGCGAAGTTTCCGTGGCAGGTCTTCGAGGCCAACGAGCTGCCGAACCTGCGCTCCAACTACAACCTCTACGGCGAGAAGGGCACCGGAACGCACGGCAACCGGCACATCGACTACGTCTACTTCTGGAAGCGGCTGCCCGAGCATCAGCTCATGTGGATGACCGACTACGACATCGTCGGTGGCACCAGGTCCGACCACAACGGTGTCGTCGCGACGTTCTCCATCCAGAACTGACGCGCTCGCCCTGGTCGTCGTGGATCGTCGCCCGGGACGGTTTGCCTGGTTCTTGACCGGTGGCTGTGCTGGCTCGGGGTGTTGATCTAGGCTGCCGACGTGGCGACGCTGATCGAGATCGTGTCCGTCATCGGCGCTGCCCCGAACGTGGTGTTCGATCTGGAACTTGACGTAGACGTTCATGCCGCATCCCTGCAGGGCAGCCAGGAGACGGCCACAACCAGCACAGGCCAGCGCCACCTCACCCTCGGGGACGAGGTTACCTTTCGCGCTCGTCATCTCGGTTTGCGCTGGTGCATGACCAGCCGTATCACCGCTTACGAACGCCCATACCGCTTTGTCGACGAGCAGACGCGGGGTCCTTTCCGCGCCCTCCGTCACGAGCACCACTTCCAGGCCCTCGCCGGCGGTGCTACGAAGATGACCGACCGCCTGAGTATCAGCGCACCCATGGGACCGTTGGGAGTGGCGGTGACCCGGTTGCTGATCGCGCCGTATCTGCGACAGCTACTCAAGCGGCGGGCGGCCCACATCAAGAATGTGGCCGAAGCCCGCATCCGTAGGGCATGACCCGCTTCAGACAATTCTGGTACGGCGAGGTCACCACGTTGGAAGGGCTCGCCCAGCCGGACGACTTCACTGCCCAGCGGCAGACGTACCTGAGCGGGGTCGCAGAACGGCGGCGCCGCATGGGCAAATACTGAGGCTCAGAAATCGGAGCCGTCCCGGGCGCCCTCATGTCGACACGTGGCAGACACTTGATGGCATGACTGTGTCTGTGGATCGGCAGGCTCTGGGACGGATCGTCCGCGAGTTCGGTGCCCGATGGACAAGGGATGCCGCCGACATCGATACCTACCTGGCAGCACAGGTCTCCGACACGAGTCATCGAGAGGTTGTCGGCCCGCTGCTTGCCGCCAGCGGGGCCAGTGGTGTTGTCCGGGTGGGGGGTCGCGAGGTCTCGGCCTGGGGCGATCCGGCCGTCCCTGAGATGGCGTTCAGCGTTACCAAGTCGGTCGTGTCGGTCGTGGCTGGCCTGGCCTTCGACGACGGGCTGCTGGTGCCGGACCAACCGGTACACCAGGTCGTTGACGTTCCCGAATTCCACGGGCCGCACAACGAGCGAATCACCTGGCGGCATCTGCTGCAGCAGTCGAGTCAGTGGGAGGGCGAGCTGTGGGGCAAGCCGACGAGCGTGGACGCGCAGAGCTTCCGCGAAAGGACAGAGGTGCACGGCACGCCGCCGGGAGAGGGGTGGGCGTACAACGACGTGCGGATGAACCTGCTCACCTACGCGCTGACGCTTCTGTTTCGTAGGTCGCTACCGGACGTGCTGCGGGAACGGGTCATGGTCCCTCTGGGTGGCTCGGACCGGTGGTCGTGGCACGGGTACCGGACGAGCGCCGTCGACATCGACGGCCACCGGGTCGAGGTGGTTTCCGGCGGCGCGCACTGGGGTGGGGGCCTTGTTGTCCCTGCCAGGGATCTGGCCCTGATCGGGCAGCTCTTCCTGAACCGAGGGACCTATGCCGGGACCCGCCTGCTGAGCGACGACTGGATTGATCAGTCATGGGCTCCATGCCCGGTCAAACGTGAATACGGCTATCTGTGGTGGCTCAATGATGAGCAGGTGCCGTGGCCCGGTGCCCCGGCGACCGGCCGCAGCGCCCGCGGCAACGGCGGACGACACCTGCTGTGGGTCGATCCGGCCCGTGAGCTCGTGCTCGCCTCCCACTGGACCGAAGAACCGCTCGATCTGATCCGCGAGGTTTCTCGAACCGTCACGGGCCTCAGCCCCAGCCCGACTTCGCCATAGCCACAGCCGATCTGCCTTCGGAGCTGGTTCCAGTTCGTCGCGGTGCATGTCGGTTTGGGTTCGAGCCTGGTTTGGGGGAGCCGGTTGGGAACTGGGCCTTGCAGCGGGAGCAGAATGGCCGGGTGGAGCAAAAGGTGATCGATGCTGTCCGGAACGGTGACCTCTCCGCTGCACGCCAACATCTGAACGCGCTGCCGGTTGAGGCGCAGTGGCAGGACGAGGGCCGTGCGGTGGCCGGCGAGATTGCCCGCTGGGGTGGCCCGGGGCTCACGCAACTGCTGTACGCGCACGGTGAAGCCGTGCCCTCCGGACCCTGGGGCGACGTCGACCCAGTGGTCTGGGCGGCCGAGCACGGGGCCAGCAGCCTGTTGGCACATCTCCTGTCGTGTCACCCGGTCCCGGAGGCCACACTGCGGACTGCGCTCGACGCAGCTCGGGCCTGGCTCGATGTCGACCCGGAGGCTGAGCTGCGCCGCCGGTCGGGGGCGGTGGACGACGACGCCGTCACGGTGACTCGGGATTACCTCAGCGTGGACGAATACTCGCCCCGAGCGCTGCGGATCCGCCTGACCGCCGCCGACGGCCGACGAGCGGAGGTCCTTGCCGAGCACCGGGCCGTCGTCACCGCCCTCGAAAGGTGGCTGGACCTCCCCGTCTCACGCGACGAACTGCTGGGGCGTGCCCTGTGGTCGGCGGACCCGGATTCGTACGACTGGCAGGCGTCGCGGCACGCCGTCATGACCCGGTACCCGGTGGAGGAGACCTTCCGGTGGGCAGCCGGGCGGCTCGCCGACCCGGAGGCGGCGGCGCGCGGCTTCGCCGCGGAACTGCTGCACTTCTGCACGCTGGACGGGGAGGCCGCGGACGCGCCGTACGCCGCCGATGCACTGGTGGTGCTGCGGGATCGAATGGCGGTCGAGACGGACACCGAGACGCTGTGCAGCGTGCTCGGTGCCTACGCAGGCTTCAGCGAGATCGGCGCGATCCTCTACGAGTTTCTACCGTTCGTCCTGGACCATCGCCCCCAGGTGCGCAGCCGCGTGGCTGCGGACCTGCTCAATGGCGTCGGTGGCCCCGCCGACGACCCACCACGTCACGTCCTGGAGGCGATGCTGAGCCTCGCCCAGGACCCGGACCGGACGGTCCGCGCGGTGACGACGGCGGAGTTCATCTATTCCGCGATCGACGTGCCCGCACTGCGAGAGCTGCTCGCCGATCTGATGAGCGGCGACGACAAAGAGGTCCGGGTCTACGCGGCGAGCGGCCTGGCCCTGCGAGGGGATGCGCACGCCCTCGCGGAGCTACGCCGGATGAGCGAGGAGGACGGGTATGACTCGCTCGCCTGGTCCCAACTCGATTCCGTGGAGCGGATGCTCGCGCCGCCGGCTCGGTCCTGACTTGCACCAGAGGGATGTGCCGAGATGAAGGCAAGCCATCGGTGTCAGTCGAGGACTGTCGTCGAGCGCCCCCTCTCCACGGTGTACGCGCCCGCAGAGATCACACCGAGGGTCGTGGGGGTCAGAGTCAGCGAGACAACGCCGCCGGGCAGCTCGCGCGCGCTCCCGTCGGAGGCTGCGAATGTCGCGAACGTCGATCCGTCCGGGAACAGGCGCTTTCCGGTTCCGACGACGACCGGGTACTGGAGCAGCCGGTAGAGGTCGACAAGTCCAGCCTGGTGCAGCGCCTGCACGAGCTTCCAGCTGCCGTGAACCTGAAGCTCCTTGCCGGGAAGCTCCTTGAGTCGGCGCACGTCGTCCACGATGTCAGTGCGGAGGACCGTCGTCGGGCTCCAGTCTGCCTCCTGGTCCGTCAGCGTCTTGCTGACGACATACTTCGGCAGCGTGTTCAGCTTGGTGGCGATCAGGTCGCCAGGCGCGGTGACCTTTGTCCAGTACCCGCCGAGCAGGCCGTAGCTCGTGCGGCCGAAGAGGAACGCGTCCGCCTCACGGAACCAGCCCTCGACGACCTCGTTGGTGTGCACGGATGCGTGCGGGACGAGCCACCCGCCGCGGTCGAAGCCGCCCGAGCGGTCCTCGTCGGGAGCTCCCGGTCCTTGCATGATTCCGTCGAGGCTGACGAAGACGTTGACGCTGAGCAGCACGGTTCTCCTCCGAATTCCGGAACGGGGACAGTCGCCGGGGCGGCCGGCAGACGGAGGTTAGCTGCCTGGTCGCGGGCCGATCTTGTACAGAAACGACATCGATGCCTCGTCGCCCGCGCGCAGCCCCCGCGCGGTGCGCCCGACGTAGCGCCGCAGCGCATGTGCCAGGTGAGCTTGGTCGAAGTACCCCAGCGCCTCGACGACCACGCGCCAGTCGAGCCCATCGCGCAGCATCGTGGCCGCGGCGTTCACGCGGTCGATCTGCGTCACGGCGGTCTGCGAGAGGCCGGTAACCGCGCGGTACTGCCGCTGAAGGGTTCGTTGGGACGGATGGCCCTCGGGGTGCCCGGCGAGGTGCTCCTCGACTCTCAGGCGTGATCGCACCAGCAGACCAGCGTGCCGCAGGCGCCGGACGAACTGCTCGGCGTTCTCGTACGTCGGCGCTTCCCAGTCCTCGCCGCCGATGACTATCCGGCCCGAGTCCGTCACCGGGAAGGGCACGTACCCGTCGACGATTGATGCTGCGGGGTGCGGCCGAAGAACGGTGCCGAGCGTGAGCCGGATCCCGAGGAACTCGGCGTTCGGTGGGACCGGCGCAGTAGTCGCCCTGGTCTCCGGCCCGCGCAGGCTGGCAAACAGATGTCCCTGCATGCGGGTGAGTATCAGTTGGCTGCACGTGCGTGCTGCGGACGTCATCGTTTCTTCCACGTCGCTGCTGGTCCGCCACACGCGGTCGACGATGCTCGCGTCTGTCTCGGTGTCACGATGGTCGAATCGCAAGCGCAAGGCCTCCTCCACCGCGAACCAGCGACGTTGGCTCCCGAGCGTAGGGGATCGATGTGGATCACGGACGGCATCTACGAGTACGGTTTCGGTGCTCGACGAGCACGGGCATCGGCGGCACGTCGCCAGGGCGGGAGCACCCGGCCCGGTGGTGACGGACCGTGGGAGGGAGCGAGCGTGGCGCAGCGGAGAGCACTGGTTGTTCGGGGTGGCTGGGAGGGGCACCAGCCGGTCAAGGCGACAGAGTTGTTCATCCCCTTCCTCGAACGCAGCGGCTATGCCGTACGGGTTGAGGAGTCGACGGAGATCTACGCCGATGCGGCCGAGATGGCCGCCACCGACCTCGTGGTGCAGTGCGTGACGATGTCGCAGATCACCTCGGACCAGTCGGCGGGCCTCAGCGCGGCGGTCATCGCCGGTACGGGCTTCACCGGCTGGCACGGCGGCATCGTCGACTCGTTCCGCGCGTCATCCGAGTACCTGCATCTGGTGGGCGGCCAGTTCGCGACCCACCCGGGTAAGGAGCCGTGCGAGCGTCACGGTGGCGCGGAGGACAACTTCCTGCCGCACACGGTGCGCATCACCGACCTCGGCCGCGAGCATCCGATCACTGCGGGGATCGAGGACTTCGACCTGGTCACCGAGCAGTACTGGGTGCTGCACGACGACCTGATCGACGTACTGGCCGTCACCACCCACCCAACGCAGGCGTGGCATCCCTGGCACCGGCCGGTCACCTCGCCGGCGATCTGGACCCGGCTCTGGGGTGCCGGGCGCATCGTCGTGACGACCCCGGGGCACAGCCCTGACGTGCTGGAGCACGCGGACGTCCGTACCGTCATCGAGAGGGGGATGGTGTGGGCGACCCGCACCGCGTCGGCGTCGTAGGTCTCGGGGTCATCTCCCGCGCGTACCTGGACACGCTCGCGAACCACCCCGCGGTGAACATCGTCGCGCTGGCCGACCTCGACGCAGCCCGGTCGGCCGCGGTCGCGGCCACGATTCCCGGCGCCGAGGCGATGAGCGTCGAGCGCCTGCTCGCCCGCCCGGACGTGCAGACGGTGCTCAACCTGACGATCCCCGCGGCGCACGCCGATATCTCGCTCGCCGCGATCGACGCGGGCAAGAACGTGTATGTCGAGAAGCCACTCGCCGTGACGTTCCCGGACGGTCGCTCGATCATCGAACGGGCCGCGTCGGCCGGCGTCCGCGTCGGGTGCGCGCCGGACACCGTTCTGGGAACGGGTACGCAGACGGCGCGGGCGGCGATCGACGGTGGGCTCATCGGACGCCCGATGTCCGCGTCGGCCGTCATGGTCACGCCGGGGCACGAGCGCTGGCATCCCAACCCCGACTTCTACTACGCCCCGGGCGGCGGTCCGTTGCTGGACATGGGGCCGTACTACATCTCGGCGCTGATCCACCTGCTCGGGCCGGTTCGCGCGGTGAGCGGAGCCGCCGGCCGTCTGCGCGCCGAGCGCGTCATCGGCTCGGGCCCGCGTACCGGCGAGCGGATCCCGGTGGGGGTGGACACCCACGTGACCGGGGTGCTCGAGCACGCCAACGGTGCTCTCTCCACCATCACGACGAGCTTCGACGGCGTCGCGACGACGGCCGCGCCGATCGAGGTGCACGGGGAGACCGGCACGCTCGCCGTACCCGATCCGAACCGTTTTGACGGTGAGGTCCGCCTCTTCGCGCTCGGTGGTACCGAATGGCGCGTTCTGGAACCGCGGGCCGGTTACGCCGAGGGTGCCCGAGGCGTCGGTCTGATCGATCTTGTCAGGGCCGAGGGTCAGCGTCCGCCGCGCGCTGGCGGCGGCGTCGCGCTGCACGTGCTCGAAACGATGACCACCCTGCTCCAGTCGGTGGCCGAAGGCCGGCGGATCGAGCTGACGACGGTGGTGGAGCGGCCCGCGCCAGTGCCACTCACGCCGGTCGAGGACTGGACGGCGTACGACGCGTAAGTAGTCAGGCGCGTCGAGCCTGAGCACCGAAGGCCGCATCGGGCACCTGCCCGGTGCGGCCTTCGCTGTGCGCGGTTCCTGCTGCGGCACTCGGACGGCCTGCTCAGGCCAGGTGGCGACCGCCTCGCTGCCGCTGCTACAGTCAAGTTGTTGCTGCAGCAAATTTATCACTAGCAAATACTTTGCCGAAAGGGTTCCTTCGATGACCAAGCTCTCCGTCATCTACTACTCCTCGACCGGTACGGTCCACGCGATGGCCAAGCGGCTCGCCGAGGCTGGCGAGAAGGCCGGCGCCGAGGTGCGGCTGCGCCAGGTTCCGGAGCTTGCCCCCGAGGAGGCCATCGCCTCCAACGCCGCCTGGAGCCAGCACTTCGACGCCACGAAGACCGAGGCGAAGGCGGCCGCCGACGACGTCGTCTGGGCCGACGCGGTGCTGTTCGGCACCCCCACCCGTTACGGCAACGTCTCCAGCCAGCTCAAGCAGTTCATCGACACCCTCGGCCCGCAGTGGGGGCAGGGGCTGCTGGCCGACAAGGTGTACGCCGGCTTCACCGCATCCATGACCGCCCACGGCGGTCAGGAGTCGACGCTCCTGGCGCTTTACAACACGATCCACCACTTCGGCGGTCTGGTCGTCGCCCCCGGGTACACCGACCCGCTGAAGTTCGGCGACGGCAACCCGTACGGCGTCTCGCACGTCACCGGCGGAAGCAACGACGCTCCGCTGGGCGACGCCCAGCTCAACGCCCTCGACCACATGGCTCAGCGGGTCGTCAAGATCGCTGGCAAGCTCACCGCCTGACAAGCCTCGCTGCTGCTGGGTGGCCTCCCGAGCAGACGCGAACGATCAGGGGACAGTGGTTCGAGTCGCTCCGAGCGCCCAGCAGGCCAAGGGCCGGTTTCCCGCCAGGGGGAGACCGGCCCTTTGGCTGCCGGTTGTCATCGCGGGAGTGATGTCAGCATTTCTCGCAACCAGGCAATCTCGGTGCGGCTGGTGGCGGTGGCGATGCGGAACAACCCTTGGCGAAAAGGGTCGTGGGGAAAGTCGTCAGCGCGCAGCGGTCGATCGCCGTCCCAGAAGAAGCTCGCCGGCTGGGTGAGGAAATCGAGCCGGCGGCGCAGGACGGCCGCCTGGGCTGCGGGATCGTCGAGGTGGCGCAGGAACGCCAGCAGCGTGAACCAGCGGTTCTCGTCGGTGATGAAGAGTTCGTCGGGTGTGCGGAGCTGACGCAACAACTCGGCCTGTCCGGCCGGGCTCAGGATCAGTACGTGCCGTGGTGCCGCCACCTGGCCAGCCTGCACGTCCCGGCGAAGCAGACCCGCACGCTCCAGGCGCTTGATCGTCGGGTACAGCGTCCCGTCCGCGATCGGCCGGACGTGGCCGGTGAGTGCAGCCGCGCGTTTGCGTAGCTCGTACCCGTGCAGCGGGGCGTCGGCCAGGAAGCCCAATATCGCGAACTCCAACACCGTGCTAACTTACCTCGGCAACGGAATACCTCGAACACGAGGTATCAGTCGGGAGGTATGTGATGCGTGGCGCCCAGGTCCGACCGGATGGCACGACGATCCGCTGGGTGGAACTCCCCGGCGCCGAACCCACACGGGTCTACCTGCACGGACTCGGCGCCTCCTCGCCGACGTACTACGCGGCGGTGGCCGCCAACCCCGCCCTGGCCGGACGGCGCAGTCTGCTGATGGATCTGCTCGGGCACGGCATCAGCGACCGGCCGGCCGACGCCTCGTACACCCTGGAGGAGCACGCCGACCTCACCGCCACCGCGTTGACCGCAGCCGGGGTCAGCGCCGCAGAGGTGATCGCACACAGCATGGGCGGCGCCGTCGCCGTCGTCCTGGCCGCCCGCCATCCGCACCTTGTCTCGGCACTGGTTCTCGTCGACGCCACCCTCGACCCGCAGCCTCCGGGCGTCGGCATCGGTGCCCGCTACACGGAGGAGCAGTTCGTACACGGCGGCGGCCGGTCCGAGACGCTCACCCGGGTCGGCCCGGCCTGGGCGGCGACGATGCGACTGGCCGGTCCGGAGGCGCTCTACCGCACGGCGGCACACCTCGGCCGCGGCACCACCCCCACCATGCGGGAACTGCTGCTCGAACTGCCCGTGCCGCGCACCTACCTCCACCCGGCCGGCAACGAACCGATCGGTGCGCAGGCCCTGACCGACGCCGGCGTGCGGGTGATCTCCGTACCCGACAGCGGCCACAACATCATGCTGGACAACCCCGACGGCTTCGTCGCGGCCACGGTCGCGGCATTGCCGGCGTAGCGCAGGCGTTCCATCCGCGATCCCGCGCGGTCGTACTCAATCGGCTGCCGCTCACCGCGCGGCATCGAGCAGGGCGAGGTCGTCTTCTGTCAGCCGCACCTGGGCGGCGGCGATGTTCTGTTCCAGGTGTGCCAGGGAGCTGGTGCCGGGGATGAGCACGATGTTCGGTGAGCGGGCCAGCAGCCAAGCCAGAGCCACCTGCGGCACGGTGATGTCGTGCCGGCTGGCGACGGCGCTCAGGTGCTCGGCGGTGAGCGGTTGGAACCCGCCGACGGGGAAGAACGGGACGTAGGCGATACCGGCCTCGGCGCAGGTGTCGACGAGTGGATCGTCGTCGCGGGCGGCGATGTTGTAGAGGTTCTGCACGCACACGATCTCGGCGACGGCGCGTGCCCGGTCGACCTGCTCGGGCGAGACGTTGGAGACCCCGATGTGGCGGACGAGGCCTTCCGCACGCAGGGACATGAGGGTTTCCAGCGCGCCTTCGAGCGGCGCGTCGGTGTGTCCGCGATCGCCCATGCGGAGGTTCACCACGTCCAGCCGGTCCACGCCGAGGGAGCGCAGGTTGGCCTCGATGCCGCGGCGGAGGCCATCGGGAGTGAGTCCGCGCTGCTCGGTGGGTGGCAGCGTGATGTCGGGCCCCTCGACCAACGCACCGACCTTGGTCACGATGACGAGATCATCGGGGTACGGGTGCAGTGCGGTGCGGATGAGTTCGTTCGCGGACACGCCGTCGCGTGCGTAGTAGTTGGACGTGTCGAGGTGGTTCACGCCAAGGTCCACGGCGCGACGCAGGATCGCCATGGCGGTGTCCCGGGCAGGTGCCTCACCCCGTGGCCAGCCGGTGAGTTTCATGGTGCCGTACCCGAGCCGGTTGACGGCGAGGTCTTCGCCGAGCGTCCATCGTTCGTTCGTCATGATCAACAATCTAGTCCTCGGTTCTTGACAGGGGGAGTCGCTTCGGCGTCTAATCCATGTCGCGACATACATGTCACGACACCTAAGGAGTACGATGAAGCCGATCAAGCGGGTTACGGTCGTCAGCACCGGCACCGTCCAGATCCGCCCCGAGCACCGCGAAACGAACGGCACCCCGCTGCTGTGGTGGCTCAACACGTCGCGCCGGTGGACCGAACCACTCCCGATCAACGTGTACGTGATCGAGCACGACAAGGGGCTGGTGCTGTTCGACACCGGCCAGGACAGGCGCTCGCTCACCGATCCGGGGTACTTTCCGGGCGGTCCGGCCGGACAGATCTACCGCAGGCTCGCCAAGTTCGACATTCCTGCGGGCGCAACCCTGACCGACCGACTTCGCGATCAGGGTTACGACATCGCCGACGTGCGCGTGGCGATCGTCTCCCACCTGCATCAAGACCACATCGGCGGCCTGCGGGAGCTGCCGAGATCGGCGCGGATTCTGGTCGATGCCGCCGAACTCGCGGAGGTCGACAAGAAGTTCGCAGTCTTCGCCGGGCTGATGCGGGAGCACATCCACGTGCCCGGCGTCAGGTTCACGGCTGTCACCCCGCAGCGCGTCGAAGACCCCGCCATCGCGCCGTTCACGCACGCCCACGACGTCATGGGCGATGGCTCGCTGTTGTTGCTGCCAACCCCCGGGCACACGCCGGGCTCGATGTCGCTGCTGCTACGCGGTGAGGGGCTGCCGCCCATGCTGTTCGTCGGTGACGTCACCTACGACGTGCAGCGTCTCGCGGCCGATCGCATCCCCGGAGTCGGCGACGCCCGCGGACTGCACGAGGTCACCAAGCGAGTCAACATGTTGGCCGCCCGCCATCCGAGCATGCCGATTCTCGCCGCACACGACCCTTCGGCGGCCGGGCTCCTGGCCACGGCGCTGCGAGAACACGGCACGATGCAGGTGTGAGAACAGCCGAGCAGCTTCGCTACCTCATCCTCGCAGCACAACGAGAAGGCAACCGCCAGCTCACCGTGCTGCTGTCCGAGATCGGCGTAACGCCGGCGCAGTCGGAAGCACTGCGCATCATCGGCGACCACGGACCGCTCGCGCTCAGAGAACTCGGCGACATGCTCGTCTGCGACACCGGCACCAGCCCCAGCCGCATCGTCGACCGACTCGTCGCCGCGGGTCTCGTGGAGAGAACCACGAGTGAACACGACCGGCGGCAGGTCAGGCTCATGCTCACCGAGCAGGGACGGGACAAGGCCCTCCGCGTCGCAGAGATCGAGAACCGGCTGTACGACCTGCTCGACCGTGCCAGTGAGGGAGCGGACATCGGCGCCTTCCTCAGGTTCCTCGACGGCTTCACCCGACAGTCGCCCGCCGGCTCAGCTCTCGCGAACCGCCTCGCCGCCGAGAAGAAGCAAACGGAATGACCGCGTCGCTGGGCGCGGCGCGTACACAGGGGATCCCATGACCTTTCAGCTAGGCCTCGACATCGCTGCCCCAGCGGAGCGGGTGTTTGAATTTGTCGCCGACTTCACCACCATGCCGAGGTGGTATTCCGCAGTGCGGCGCGTGGAGCGCATCGGCGGCATCCGCGGCCTGGGAACCCGATACAAGGTGTATCGAGATCTCCCCGGTGGGCCCGCCCTCAACGACGTGTCAATCACCAAGCATGCAGAGGGCGAGGAGGTCGTCTTCACATCACTGAGCGGACCTACTCCGTTCACCTATCGCTACCTCGTCCGGCCCGCACGCGACACCACGAGACTCATCCTCGAGGGCACGATCAGCGCAGCCGGACTCACCGGCCCGGCCGCACTCCTCGGACCGCTCGCCGAGCGACTCTTCAGGGGCGGGATGCGCGACAACCTCGGCGCACTGAAACAACTCCTGGAGTGACCAGCAGCTCTGCTCGGTGGCGTAGGGCTTCGCAGTGGCGCACAGCGCGCACTCGGGTCTGGTCAGGCTGAAGCGGGTCGCCACCACCGGCCGCGATGCTCTCCGGCGATGGATGACTCCTCCTCCCCAGCAGAGGGGAACGCACTGCCTCTGCTGAGGCATTGGCATCCGCCATTCCGATCACCGGCGGTTTGCTCGTCCCTCATCGGCGTCGACCCGTTAGGGTGACGCGGCCACGTTGGGACAATCGTGAGTGCTGTTCAATAGTCGCGGGGGAAGAGCCAATGAAGGATCTCAGCCACAAGCCGACCCTGACCGGACACCTGGTCACGCTGCGGCCCGTAACTGTCGACGATGCCGAGGCCATGATCGCAATCATGGCCGACCCCGAGGTGGGCCGCCTCACTGGAAGCGTCAGCAACAGCGCGGACCTGGGAGTTGCCCCACCCCTTGAGGGCAGCCGCGACTGGTACGGCTCACGGGGCGCCACCGACGACCGGCTGGACCTGGCCGTCGTGGACAAGGCCACACGCCGCCTCGTCGGCGAGGCAGTCCTCAACTGTTGGGACCCCGATGCCCGCAGCGTCAGCTTCCGCACCCTCATCGGGCCGGAGGGGCGCGGTCGCGGACTGGGCACCGAAGCTACTCGCCTCCTCGTCCGCTACGCCTTCGACGAGCTCGGAATGCATCGGGTCGGGCTCGAGGTCTTCGACTTCAATCCCCGCGCCCGCCACGTCTACGAGAAGCTCGGCTTCGTTCACGAAGGCACTCGTCGCCACGCCCTGTGTTTTGACGGCGATTGGATCGACGCCCACGACATGTCCATCCTCGAGCACGAGTGGGCCACGCACCGTGGCAACCTCTGACGGCACGGATGTCCCGGTCCGGGCCGGCTCGTCGTCCTGCTGAGGATCGCGGCGGTCGGATCGTCCCGGTCGTCCAGGCAGCGGCGACCGGGCACCGACGCGGCGTCAGCTGCCGGCCGGTGCCGGGGAGGTGGGGGCGGCGGCAGGACGTCGACGTCGCGACACCGCTCCCACCACGACGTCGACGACGAGGAAGGTCAGCAGGGTGAGCCCGAACAGCGGCAGCGCCCAGCCGATCGCCACGGTCACCGGTACGCCGATCAGCAGCGCCCAGAACGGGAGGCCGCGTAGGCCGCCGCGGGTCGGCGGGGTGCCCGCGAGGGCGCGGCGGTCGCCGCGGGTGGGTCGGCGCTGCCACCACATGCGGTAGCCCCAGACGATGACGCAGAGCAGCCCGAGGGCGAGCGCGGCGAGCAGGATCTGGTTGGCCAGGCCGAACAGCAGGCCCATGTGGGCCTGGATGCCGAGGCCGCTGAGTTTGGCCAGCAGGGGCCAGTCGGCGAAGTCGCTGCGGTCGGTGATCGTGTCGGTGGCGGGGTCGACGGCGACGCGGTCCTTGGCGACCGGCCACGTGTTGTCGGTCTGCGTGACGGTCCAGGCCGAGCCCGGCGCGGTCGCCGGGGCGATCTCGACCGGGCCGGAGAGGCCCGCGTCACGTGCGACCGTCAGTACGCGGTCGAAAGCCGCCGACTCGACCAGCCCGCCCGCCCCGGCGTCACCGTGGTGGTGGCTGCCGCCGTCGGTCCCGGCCGGGGCGGCGGCGAGGCTGGTGGAGATCTCCGGAGTGCGAGCGTCGAGCGCGTCGAGGCCGGCGCTGAAGTTCGCCCCGGCATAGCGGGACCAGGTCAGTCCGGTCGCCGAGAGGAAGAGCAGGCCGACGGCGAGCCAGATGCCGGTGGTGGCGTGCCAACCCCGGGTGCGGCGGACGCCTCTGCCGGCGGACAGGTCCGGCACGAGCAGGTGTCGGGCGGTGGCGCGAGCGGTGCTGCGGCGGCGCCACCACAGGATGACTCCACCGAGAGCTAGCACCCAGAGCCAGCTTGCGGCCAGTTCGGAATAGTGCTCGCCCACCGTGCCCAGGTGCAGGTGGCGGTGCAGGTCGTCCAGCCAGGTGGCGGCCGGTGTGGAGCCGAACCAGGTGGTGAGCTGCCCCTGGGACTCGGCGGTGTAGGGGTCGATGTAGACGGTGTGCTGTTTGTCGCCGAGCTCCGGCAGGGAGAACATCACCTTTGTGGTGCGGTCGCCGTCGCCGGGCTGCACGGCGGTGATGCTGCCGTCGGGGTGCGCGTTTCGCGCGGCGCCGACCTGCTCGGCCAGCGGTAGCGGACGCTCACCCACCTGGGCGACCGTCAACTGGTCTCCGTAGAGAATGTTGTCCAGTTGCGGGGTCGTGGTGTAGGCCAGACCAGTCAACGCGGCGACCACCAGGAACGGTGCGACGAGGACACCGGCGTAGAAGTGCAGCCGGAGCAGCAGCGCGCCCAACGGCGAGGCTCGCCGTGACGGCCGGGCGGGTGCGTCGTCGGCCGCAGCGGGCTCCGGCGTCGGCGTGCCGGACAACTCGGTGAGAGACATGTTCGTCCGATCGGCTCGTCGGGTCGCGCCCGATGGTCGGTCCTCGTACTGGTGGCGCGTCGGCGGGCGGTTCGTGCGCATCGGCTCCCGCTTGATGTGGTAGTCGGGAGGATGCAACGCGCGGTTCCCACGGACTTGCCAAACCAGGCACGGGCCAAGCTCGACGTGGTCGACGCGGCTGTTCAGATCTGGTGGAACCCGGGACCGGTCGTTCGTCGAGGGTCTTCGGCGTCCTGCCCCGCAACGGCGAGGAACGCGTTGTAACGGGCGAGGTCGTCATCCTCGCCCGCGGCGTCGGCCCGGTCGGCGGCCCGGTCGAGGCGGGCCTGTTCGCGCTGGTCGGCTCGGATCCACTGACGAACCAGAATGATCATGACAATCGCGGCGGGGATCTCCCCGAACGCCCAGGCGATGCCGGCGCCGAGCTTCTGGTCGTCGAGCAGCGATGACGCCCAGGCGGGGTGCACGGAGATGTACCAGTCGGGCGCGATCACGGTGGTGGTCTGCATCAGGACCAGGCCGAAGAAGCCGTGCGCCATCATCGACGCGAGATGGATGGTCACGAGCAGGGGGTGGGGGAGGCGCCGACGGCCCGGGTCGACGCCGATGAGCACCCAGAACATCAGGTAGCCGGCGACCACGAAGTGGGTGAGCATCGCCAGGTGACCGAGGTGCGAGCGCATCAGTACGCCGAGCAGGTCGCTGAAGTACAGGCCGAACAGGCTGACGGAGTAGATGCCGAGCGCGACGAGGGGGTGCGTGAGCAGCTTGGTCGGCCGGCTGCGCACCGCGATGAGCAGCCATTCCCGGGCACCGCGTACCTGCGGGTCGGCCGGTCGGCGCAGGGTACGTAGGGCGAGCGTGACCGGTGCGCCGCCGACCAGCAGGATCGGCACCACCATCGACAGCACCATGTGTTGGGCCATGTGCGCGCTGAACAGCACGTAGGCGTAGCCGGCGACGCCCAGATTGGTGGCCGCGGCCAGCAGCAGCATCCCGCCGACCCAGCTCGCCGTCCGGGTCGCCGGCCACCGGTGCCCGTCGGCGTGCAGTCGCCGTACGCCGCTCAGGTACCCGCCGATACCCAGGGCGCAGAGGGTCAGGAAGAACATGTCCGGCAGGGGTTGCCCAAGCAGGTTTTCGGGCGTGGGCGCGGCGGGCAGCGGGAAGCCGAGCAACTCGGTGATCGGGTCGGCCTCGCTGCTGGAGACGGCGGCGGGGGTAGGGCTGCGGGACAGCGCCACCGCCAGTCCCACGGTGGCGGCGAACACGATCAGCTCCCCGGCGGCCAACCGGCCGAAGGCGCGCCGCTGGCCGGCGCGCAAGGCTGGCAGGGTACGGGTGCGGTGTGCCGCGCCGGCGGCGCCGAGGATCAGCAGCGCGGCGAGTTTGCCGAGGACCAGCCAGCCGTAGCGGGAGTGCCAGAGCTGCTCCACCGCGCCGAGCCGTACGGCAGCATTGGCAGCGCCGCTCACCGTCACGGCGACGAAGCAGCCCAGCGCGAGGCGGCTGTACCGGGCGACGGCATCGGCGAGCAGCCGGTTGCGTCGCACCATCAGCAGGGCGACGAGCCCGCCGATCCACATCGCGGCGGCGAGGATGTGCAGGGCCAGGCTGGTGACCGCGATCTGGTGGTTGCCGGCCCCGGCGGCGTGGCCGGTGAAGGCCGGGGGCAGTACCGCGACGCAAGCCAGGACGGCGACGGTCGCAGCGAGCCCTCGGGAGACACCAGCGCGCGACAGGAGGGCCACCGTCAGAGCCAGACCTGCCTGCAGCGCGAGGGACTGCCCTTGGGCGATGGTGGTGGCGAAGCTGACCACTGTCGAGGGTCGGAGCGTGTCCAGGGGCTGCCCGAGCAGGTCGGAGACCGTCAGCACGATCAGCGACAGCGCCGCCACCGCCCATCCGACCGCCGCGATACTCGCCCGTCGCAGGAGCATATAGCCGTGGGGCGAGACGCTGCGTTCGTCGCCGGGCAACAGGAACGCGGCGGTCACCAGCATCCCGACGGTGACGGTGGCCAGCCCGTCGGAGAGCAGCCGGACCGCTGGCAGCGCCCAGGTCGTCGCCGGTCCCGCGTCGGGCAGGCCCGGGATCGCGGCCGTGAGGGCGCCGCCGAGCCGCAGGCCGAGCAGCAGCAGGGCGACCCCCGACATGCCGGCGGCAACCGCGATCAACCAGCTGGACCCTCCGGCGTCTGCGCGCCGAGCGTTGATTCGAGCTCGGGTGGTCGCTGGCGCGGCCGTGACGATCGTGGAGGCACTGCCGGAGCTGTCGGCGGCGAGCTGATGCGAATCTGTGTCGGACACTTGTTGACCTTGACTCTGGAGTGATGAGCTGTCGCAGCGGCGGGAGGCGCGGATTTACGGTCGGCGACGAGTCGACCGCCGCCACAGCAGGCTGGTCGCCACCACGGCGAGGGCGGCCAGCGCGCCGCCGCCCACGAGGACACCGGCTCCCGGACCGCGATCGGGCTCCGCCGCTGCGGCGGCCGATGGGCTGGCCCCTTGGGCGGCTGTGCTGGTCTGCGCTGCGGTGGCCGAAGGGTCGGCCACCGTGAAGGGATAAGACCCCTGGACCGGGTGCCCGTCGGTGGAGACCACCCGGTACGCGACCGTGTACGTGCCGTTCGGCAGGGTGTCGCTCACCTTGACCGTGCTCCTCGCCCCGGCGACCACCGGGTCGCCCGTCGGGATCTTCCGCTTGGAGGCGTCGGTGAGCACGATGGTGGTGAACGTGGGATCGAGCCGCTGCATGAATTCGAGCGTGAGCTCGGTAGGTGCGCTGGGCAGTGTCGCGTCCTTGGCCGGCGACGCGGACCTGAGCGAGTTGTGCGCCCAGGCGGGACCGGCCGGGACGAGCAGTGCCACCAGGGCGGCGAGCACCGCGACAACGAGCCGGACGGCTCGGGAGCGGGACAACGGGACGGTCCTGGTGAGCGACTCTCCGATGGGGCGGTTCATCCGAGCACCTGCTCGCCGATCCAACCGCCGGGCGGGCAGCCGGGCGGGATGGCGAAGACAGCGGATCCGATCGGGGTGGTCCATTCGTTGAGCAGGTCCCGCTCGGCCAGCCGACGTTGGATGGGGAGGAACTGTCGGCTGATGTCGGCCTGGTACGAGGTGAAGATCAGCCCGCTGTCCGCGTGGCCCTCCGTTATCGGAGCGCCGTCGTAGTTGTAGGGCCGACGCAGGATCTTCAGCCGGTCGTCGGTGACGTGTGCCCGGGTGAGGTGGGAGAAGTCCGGGATGACGGTGAGCCCGTCCGGGCCGGTGGCGGCGAAGTCGGGTTCGTCGTGTTCGGCGGTGCCGGTCAGGGGCGCGCCGGTGTCGAGGCGTCGGCCGCTGGCGAGTTCACGGTCGGCGCGGCCGAGCAGGTCCCAGGTCTCCAGGTTCATGCTGATGCGTCGTACGACAAGGGTGGTGCTGTCGCGCAGCCACGCGGGGCCGTCGGGCACCCAGACGGCGGAGTCCATCGGCGTCCCGGGTCGGGGGTTGGCGGTGCCGTCGAGTTGGCCGAACAGGTTGCGTTGGGTGCGGCCGCCGGGCTCCACGCCAGGGCTGCGGCGGAAGCCCTGCTGGACCCACCGGACGGTGGCGAAGGGCCGGCTGTCCTTGAGCAGGACTCGTTGGGCGTGCGCGACGGTTATCGGGTCGTCGGCGCAGATCTGCAGCAACAGGTCGCCGCCGGACCAGGCCGGCTGGAGCCGGTCGATGCGGAACGAGGGCAGCTCGGCCAGGGATGCCGGCCGCCGGTCCTCGACGCCGGCCGCCCGGTACAGGCCGGGGCCGAAGCCGAAGGTCACGGTCAGTCGTGCAGGCAGCAGGCCGAGTTCGGCCTCGGTGTCGGCCAGGGCGGGCTTGCCCTGGGTGAGGCGGGCGGCGTCGTCGGTCAGCAGCCGCAGCATCCGACCCGCCGCGGCCCGCTCGATGCCGGCGCGAAGAGTGAGCGCCACGAACGACGCGTGGGCCTGCGGGTCGGTGGCGACGCCAGCCTGCCGAGGCCCGTGGAACGGCTCGACCGTGCTACCGACGGCGGCGACGGGCACGGCCTCGGGCAGCCGGTCGTCGCGGTCCTCGGCCTGCTTGTCGCCGATCGCGGTGACTCCGGCGACACCGGCGAACGCGCCTCCAGCGGCGAGGGCACCGCCGGTGAGCAGGCCACGTCTGCTCACCGGACGGAGAGTGGGTTCCGGGGTCATGAGGCCGGGCTCATGCTCATTCCCGGCGTCGGGCTGGCCCCATGGCCGGGCGCGTAGCTCTCCTGGGCGCCGGTGAACGGCTTGGCCACCGCGGTGAACGTCTGGGTCCTGAGGTCGGCGAAGGTGAGGGTGAAGGTCAGCTCGTCGCCAGCCTGCACCGGCTGCTTCACGTCCATCAGCATCAGGTGGTCGCCCCCCGGCTCGAGCACATGTGTGCTCTTCGCCTTGATCACGATGCCGCCCGGCTTGGCCTGCATGACCATCTTTCCGTCCTTCATGGTCATCTCATGCAGTTCCATCCGAGACACCTCGGTGGAGGCGCCGGTGATGGTGACGTCGGTCTCGGTGTCGTTGACCAGCGTGCCGAACGCCGCGGTCATGCCCTTGTCGGCGGCCTTCACCCACGGGTCACGGATGCCGACCACGCCCGCGGCGACGCTCGCCGACGCCGACGGGCCCGCAGCGGCGGACGACGGGGTTTCCGACGATCCGCAGCCGGCGACACCGACTGCCAGGAGGGCGGCGGTGGCGAGCAGAGCGACCGGGCGGCGGCCTGCGCCGGCGTGGGTGGTGCTGGGCATGAACGGTCCCTTCGGTAACGGGTCTGGCGTCAGGTTGGTCGGCACCACCAGCGGAAAAGTTCCGGTATGGCTGGCAAATGACGTCACCTGGCTGCCGACGACCGGCCGCCGATCGGGCCGCGCGGGCGTCTACCGACCCCTCACCTCACGGCAGGTTGATCGTGTACTCGGCGGTGTGCACCTTCCCGCCAACCTGGAAGTCGAAGAACGCTCGGTACCGGCCGGAACTCGGAGCGGTCAGCCAGAACTTGACCGTTCCGTCGACCAGTTCCGGCTCGGGGTGGACGTGTACGTAGCCGAGGTCACCCTCGCGGACCACGACCAGGTGCCCGTACGCGCCCAGGTACCGCTCCAGTTGCGCCGACTCCGCCGTGCCGGCGCGGTTGACCTGGAACTGCACCGGCGCCGTCACCGCCACCGTTGGCGTGCCGGTCATCGACACCTCGAACGGCCCAGCCGCCGCTTGTGCCTGCGCCGGTGGCAGGGCGGCCGGCGCGTACGCGCCAGCAACATGGTGGTCGACGCCCAGGACGAGAGGCAGTTGGGCACCGTCGGCCGCGGTCACGGAGAAGTCGGCGTAGATGCGGTAGCCACCGGGCCGGGCCAGCGTCAGGGGGACGCTCCAGGTGCCATCGGAGGCCATCGTCGGGTGCAGATGCTGGTAGCCGCTCAGGTCGCGACCCACCACGATCATGTGCAACGGCTTGTCGTGGACCACCGCGAAGCGTGTCGCCGCCTGCCGGTCGGTCCCGACGATCCGGAACCGGTAGTCCGCGCGTACCCCGGGTGGTTGGGATCGCTCCAGCGGTTGCAGCGTGTACCCGCCGGCGCTGACCGTCGTCCCCGCCGCCAGCGTCTCGCCCGTGCCCCCGTCGCCGGGGTGCGAGTGCGGGCCGGTTCCTGCCGGGTGTTGATGCCCATCGCCTGCGGATATCGCTCGCCCGGAGGTAGCCGGAGCGCCGGCGGGCTGCCGCGCGTTGCTGGTCGGTTCCTCGGTGCCCGTACCGATGCGGGCCAGCCCGAACCCGGCGAGCAGGGCCAGCGTCAGCCCACCGACGAGCAGCGCCAGGTGCGTGTTGCTCAGCCGAGACCCGGGTGTCCCGGCAGCGACATGCTGCAGCAGAGGGTCGGCGGGGGTGGACCGCGACTCGTCCTCCGGGGTGGCTGGTGCCTGCGTCGACCCCGCCTGTTGACCTGCCGGCGTTGACCCGGTCGCGGCGGTCCTGGCGGTGACGAGTGCCCCGCTCCTACGCCCCGCGGGCACGGCGACGCCGCGCTGCCTGCCGCCGGAACCGGCCGCGCCGCCTCGACGACTGCCGCCGGTCGTACCGGTCTTGCCGCCGGTGGTCTTGCTCCCGGCTCGGGGTTCGGAGTCGCGTCGGCCCGAGGGCGCCTTCGATGCGCGGCCCCGGCCGGAGGATCTGCCGGCGGGCGCGGGGCGGCGCCAACCAATGAATCCCGCCACCGCCGCGACGACCGCGACCACCCAGCCGGTCCAGGCCAGGGGGCCGGAACCGCTCTCGTCGTTCGACGCTGCCGAAGCGGCAGCCGTCGCCGGTGCCGCCGACCCGGCTGCTGGGGCCGCCGATCCGGCCGGTGCGGCCGACGCCTGTCCTGACGTCGAATGCTGCTCGATGGCGGCGACGAGGGACGGGTCCGGCTGGTGGGTCGGCGGGCTCCACCCCTGGGGTGCGGCCGTCGCCCGGCCCGTGTAGCGGAAGGTCATCGTGCCCCGGACCGCGTCTCCGTCCGAGGCGACCGACAGGTAGCTCACCGAGTACTGTCCGGCCGCCGGCAGATGGGCGACGGTCACCACCGCCGGGAACCCGGTCTTGTACTCACGCGGTTCGAACTTCCCCTCCACCAGGAAGTACTCCCGCACCGGCTTGTCCAGCGGCTTCGGCTCGCCGTACGTCCAGCCGTTGTCGACGCGGGCGCCGCCCGGGGCGGTGATCGTGAAGTACGCGTTGGCGGCGACCTTCTCCGTGAAGTACAGCTGCACCGCCGCCAGCGGCTCACGCAACGTGGCACCGTCCCCTGGCGTGGACATCGCGAGGGTCCCGTGAGCTGCCGCGGGCTGAGCGGACGCGAGCAGAGCGACCGCCGAGGCGAGGACGAGCGCGAGGAGGGCCGAGACCACTCGCCCGGGAGTCTGGGGGAGACGACGCATCTGAATATCCTCACCACGCCGAGACTTTTTTCAAGAGGCGGTTTCGTTTTTACCGAGATGGCAAAAGTTGGCGAGGTTGGGGATCGATCTTCGTGTCCTGGCGTGGCCTGTCCAGCCGCGAGGCACGCCAGCTGGCTGGGCGGCCTCGCTGACCAGCTATGCTTCCCGGCGGCGCTGGTTCGCCCGGTCGGCTGCCGATCGGGCGTCGTAAGAGGGAACCCGGTGTGAATCCGGGACTGCCCCGCAGCGGTGAGTGGGAACGACCGCCGTCATCAGCACTGGGCCAGTGGCCTGGGAAGCGACGGCCAGTAGGAGATCGGCGTGGAGCCGGTCAGGCCCGCGAGTCCGAAGACCTGCCGGTGCCGCGTACACAACCGTGTGCGCTGCCGTCGGCCTCGCGGGTGGGCTGAGCGGGTGACCTGCCGCGCATCTGCGTGGGTGTGTCCTCGTCAGCGTGTCCGCGTTCCGGTGGTGTGGTTTCCCGAGGGACGGACTACCGCTGTGCACGACATCATCACGATCGACGGTCGAGCGCCGTCGGCGTCGCACCTGACCCTGTCGCAGATCATGGATCAGCACCACACGAACCTGATGGGTACGGTGCACGGTGGCCGGATCCTCAACCTCATCGACTCCGTTGCCGGGGTGGTCGCCGCCCGGCATTCCGACGGGCCGGCCGTCACCGCCGCCATCGACGAGACCGCGTTCCTCCGGGCGGTTCGGGTCGGTGACGTCGTCCACGTCGACGCGCGCATCACCTGGGCGGGACGCAGCTCGATGGAGGTGGCCGTGAAGGTCACCGCGGACCGGTGGGATCGGGCGGTGCCGCCCACCGACGTGGCCACCGCCCACCTGGTCATGGTCGCCATCGACGACGACGGGCAGCCGCGGGCGGTGCCGCCGCTGCTGCCGGAGACGGACGGGGACCGGCGTCGCTACCGGGAGGCGGAGATCCGCCGGGAGCACCGTTTGGCGCTGCGACGGGCGTTGCTCGACGGCGCCGAGGAGGTCTGAGACATGCTCGGACTGTCCGTCGCGACGTTGGCCGGCTCTCGCGGTGTCGGCGAGTGGACGTGGCTCGGTCATGCCTGGTAGGCAGGCGGGTGTGCGAATCGTTTCACTGCTGCCGGCGGCCACGGACATCGTGGCCATGCTTGGCGTGACCGGGCACCTGGTCGGCCGGACGCACGAGTGTGACTGGCCGCCGGGGGACCTCGCCGATATTCCGGCGGTAACTGCGACTTCCCTGCCTGAAGCCCTGACGAGCAGGGAGATCTCGGCGGCGATCGCTGGCGACGCGCACCGAGGATCGTCGTTGTACCAGCTCGACGTCGCCCTGCTGGAGGACTTGAAGCCGGATCTGATCCTGACCCAGGATCTGTGCGACGTGTGTGCGGTCTCCTACGAACGGGTCAACGACGCCGTGCGGATGATCGACCTCGATACCAGGGTGGTGTCCCTGGAGGCGAGGACCATCGGCGGGATCCTGGACACGGTCGACGTCGTGGCCGCGCTGACCGGCACCGAGGGCAGGGCAGCGGAGATCCGGGCTGACGGCGAGCGTCGCCTCGCCGCCTTGCCGGGGTCGGTGACCGATGCGCCGACGGTGCTGTTCGTCGAGTGGCTCGACCCGCTGATGCCCGGCGGACACTGGGTGCCGGAGCAGATCACCTATGCGGGCGGGCGGTCTCTGCTGCTCGGGCCGGGCGCGCACAGCATCCCGCACCGGTGGTCCGTGGTCGCGGACCTGGCTCCCGACGTGGTGGTGTTCGGGCCGTGCGGATTCACGCCCGAGCGAACCTTCGACGAGCTGTCCGTGGCGGCCACGCAACCCGGCTGGGCGGACCTGCCCGCGGTTCGTCAGGGGCAGGTGTGGGTGGTCGACGGGCCCGCCTACTTCAACCGACCCGGCCCGAGGGTCGTCGACGGCGCGGAGATCCTCGCCGCGATCCTTGCTGGCCGTCCAGACGCCCGCGCTCGGCGGGTTCCCGTCGACGCCGGTTGACGCAGCCGCTGGTGAACCTGGGTTCCGCGGGTAGCCGGACCCCGCCGAAGCGCGTCGGCGGCGAAGCGCGGCTCAAGCGACCCGTTGGGCGAGCACCTGCCCTGGCCAGGTTCCAGACAGGAAGCTTTCGGTGGAAGTGAACCCGTGGCGCTCGTAGAACGCCACCAATTCGCCACCGCCGCCCGCCCAGCAGTCGACCCGGAGCAACCGCACGCCGGCTCGCCGGGTTTCGTCCACGGCGTGTGCCAGCAGGGCCGACCCGAGTTTCCGACCGGCGAATCGTCGGTGGGAGACGAGTAGGCGGACGTACCGCTCGGGTTCTTTCGCGGGCGCGATCGGCGCCCGCGGGTTGGGCCCGGAGTCCAACACCAGGGTCGCGGCCGGTGTTCCGTCCACCTCCGCGATGTACGGGAGGTTCTCGGTCAGGTACCGGTCGACCAACTCGGGCCCTCCGGGCTTCTCCGAGAACGGGATCGTGCCCCACTGCTCGGTGTTGCCGCGATCGTTCATCCAGATCACCGCGGAATCGAGCATGTCCAGTACGGCGGGTGCATCGGCCGGGCCACCGCGTCTGATACGTATGCCGCGGGTGATGTCGTCCATGGCGGGATCGTAAACCGCGGCTGGCCGATCACGACCGAGATAATGATCATGGTCCTGGGGAATCCAGCGCCACGCCGACCAGCAGCTCATGCAGGGCATCGCCGTTCGGCGCCCGGTCGGTGCTGCGACCGGGCGGGGCAGGAGTGGTTGGCGCCGCGGCGTCGGCAGCGTGACCTCAGTCCCTGATCTCGCAGATGAGCGCACCGCTCTGCACGTTCGTACCGATCTCAGCGGTCATGCCCTTGACGGTGCCCGCCCGGTGCGCCTGCAGCGGCTGCTCCATCTTCATCGCCTCCAGCACGACGATCAGGTCGCCGGCCTGCACCCGCTGCCCGTCGGCAACCGCAACCTTCGTGATCGTGCCGTGCATCGGGGAGGTCAGCGCCTCTCCGCCCCCGGTGGGCGCACCGCCGGCGGCGGCAAGGCGCTGCGGGGGACGGTTGAGCCCACGGCCCGCTGCGGACGCCCTGCCGAGACCGGCGGGCACGGTGACCTCGACGCGTCTGCCACGGACCTCCACCACCACGGTCTCCCGGTCCTCGGGGCCGGGCACGCCCTGCCCGGGACCCGGGTACGGGGTCAGCCGGTTGGCGAATGCGGTCTCGATCCACCGGGTGTGCACGTCGAACTCGTCATCGGGGGAGTCGGGTGCGAACGCGGGGTCGGCGACCACCGCGCGGTGGAACGGCAGGGTCGTCGCCAGGCCCTCGATCCGGAACTCGGCCAGCGCCCGTCGGGCTCGTTGCAACGCCTGCTGCCGATCCCGCCCGGTGATGACCAGCTTGGCCAGCATGGAATCCCAGGCCGGCCCGATCACCGAACCGGCCTCGACGCCGGGGTCGAGCCGGACGCCGGGACCGCTCGGCGGAACGAAGCGGGTGAGGGTCCCCGGTGCCGGCAGGAAACCGCGGCCGGGATCCTCCCCGTTGATCCGGAACTCGATCGAGTGCCCGCGTACCGGCGGATCTTCGTAACCCAACGGCTCGCCGCGGGCGATCCGGAACATCTCCCGCACCAGGTCGATGCCGGTGACCTCCTCGGTGACCGGATGCTCGACCTGTAGCCGGGTGTTGACCTCCAGGAACGAGATGGTTCCGTCGCGGGCGATGAGAAACTCGCAGGTCCCGGCGCCGACGTAACCTGCCTCCCGGAGGATCGCCTTGGAAGCGTCGTACAGGGTCTCCTGCTGCGCTGGCGAGAGAAACGGCGCCGGCGCCTCCTCGACAAGCTTCTGGTGGCGTCGCTGCAGAGTGCAGTCCCGGGTGGACACCACCACCACGGAGCCGTGCCGGTCGGCCAGACACTGCGTCTCGACGTGCCGGGGCCCGTCGAGATACCGCTCGACGAAACACTCGCCCCGGCCGAACGCCGCGACCGCCTCCCGGACCGCGGATTGGTAGAGCTCGGGGATGTCCGCCACGGCCCGGGCGACCTTCAGACCCCGGCCACCACCACCGAACGCGGCCTTGATCGCCACCGGCAGCCCGTGCTCGCTGGCGAACGCGACGACCTCGTCGGCGCCGGCCACCGGACCCGGCGTGCCGGCCACCAAGGGAGCGCCCACCCGCTCGGCGATGTGCCGGGCGGTGACCTTGTCGCCCAAGGCCCGGATCGCCGCCGGCGGCGGGCCGATCCAGGTGAGGCCGGCGTCCAGCACCGCCTGGGCGAACTCGGCGTTCTCGGAGAGGAACCCGTAGCCGGGATGCACGGCGTCGGCCCCGGAGTCGACGGCCGCCCTCAGCACCTTGGTCGTGTCCAGGTAGCTGGTCGCGGGGGTCTCGCCGCCGAGCGCGTACGCCTCGTCGCAGACCCGTACGTGCAGGGCGTCGCGATCGGGCTCGGCGTAGACCGCGACGCTGGCGAGCCCTTCGTCGGAGCAGGCCCGCGCTATGCGGACCGCGATCTCGCCACGATTGGCGATGAGAACCTTGTGCACGACAGCTCTCCAGTCTTCTCCGGTGCCGGTCATCGGGTCGGCGGCGGCATCCAGCCGGCGGTCCGCCAGGCACCCTGCCCGAGCTCGACCGGCCGGCCGGTCATCCGCCGCGCGGGGGCCGCCCAGGCCGCACCAGCCGCCGCGGCGGAGCGGGACCGCAACAACGCGGCCACCACGATCGTGGCCAACTCCTCGTCGCTCGGGTCGCCGTGCACCACGAGGCGCGGCATCGCGGTGCTCACAGCGGGATGTTCCCGTGCTTGCGCGCGATCCGGGTCGTGCGCTTGTCGCGCAGCGCCTCCAGCGCCCGGGTCACGGCGAGCCGGGTCTCGTGCGGCATGATCACCTCGTCGATGTAGCCGCGCTCGGCGGCCACGTACGGGTTGCACAGGGCGCGCTCGTATTCCGCGCGCAGCCGAAGGCGCTCGGCGGCCGGGTCGGCGGCTTCCGCGACAGCGCGCCGGTGCAGGACCGTCACGGCGCTCTCACCACCCATGACCGCGATCTCCGCCGTGGGCCAGGCCAGGTTGATGTCGATGCCGAGGTGCTTGGAGCCCATGACGCCGTAGCCACCCCCGTAAGCCTTGCGAGTGACCACCGTGACCATGGGAACGGTGGCCTCGGCGTACGCATAGATCAGTTTCGCGCCGCGTCGGATGATGCCGTCGGTCTCCTGCTCGACGGCGGGCAGGAATCCGGGTACGTCGACGAAGGTCAGCACCGGTACGTGGAACGCGTCGCACATGCGGATGAACCGGGCAGCCTTCTCGCAGGCGTCGATGTCCAGAGCCGCCGCTGAGACCATCGGCTGGTTGGCCACGACGCCGACGCTGCGCCCGGCGACCCGGCCGAAGCCACAGATGATGTTGCGGGCGAACAGTTGCTGGGTCTCGAGCAGTTCACCGTCGTCCAACACGGCCCGCACCACCCGCTGCATGTCGTACGGCTGGTTGGGCCGATCCGGGATGAGCCCATCGAGCTCCCGGTCCTCGGCGGTGATCTCGGCGACCACCGGGGCGTCGTAGGCCGGCGGCTCCTGCATGTTGTTCGAGGGCAGGTGACTGAGCACCACGCGGATGTACTCGAATGCGTCCTTCTCGTCCCGGGCCAGGTAGTGCGAGGAACCCGAGACGGTGTTGTGGCGCATGGCGCCGCCGAGCTCCTCACGGTCCACCCGCTGGCCGGTGACGGTGTGCAGCACCTCGGGCCCGGTCACGAACATGTGCGAGATGTTCTCGACCATGACAACGAGGTCGGTGACCGCCGGCGCGTACACCGCGCCACCGGCGCACGGACCCACCATGAGGGAGATCTGCGGGATGACCCCGGACGCGGCGACGTGGCGCTTGACCAGCTCGGCGTAGAAGGCCAGGGAGACGACACCCTCCTGAATGCGCGCACCACCGGAGTCGTTGATCCCGATGATCGGGCAGCCGGTCTTGAGCGCCAGGTCCATGATCTTGACGATCTTCTCGCCGTACACCTCCCCGAGGCTCCCTCCGAAGACCGTGAAGTCCTGGGCGAAGACGCAGACCCGCCGGCCGTCGATGGTGCCGTAGCCGGTGACCACACCGTCGCCCAGTGGCCGGTGTCGATCCATCCCGAAGTCGCGGCTGCGGTGCCGGGCGAAGGCGTCCAGCTCGACGAAGGATCCCGCGTCGAAGAGCGCGTCGATCCGCTCCCGCGCGGTCATCTTGCCCTTCTCGTGCTGGCGGCGTACCGCGTCGGTCTCGGCCATGGCCGCCAGTTCCGTGCGGCGGTTGGCCAGTTCGGCGATGCGCTCCGCGGTGCTCGCCGTGATCTCGTCAGCGGACATCGGCGGCACCCGCCCGGACCACCGCGACCGACTCGGCCGACTTCAACTCGCCGTTCAGGTACAGCGCGCGGCAGGCGCGCCGCTGCACCTTCCCGCTGGAGGTCCGCGGCACGACGCCGCGCCGGACCACCACGACCCGGTCGGCGTCCAGCCGCACACCGTCGCGGATCGCGGCGTGGACGCGCTTCCTGAGCTCGTCGGCTCCGGTGGACCGCAACACCCGCCCATCGGCCTCCACCACGACGATCAACTGCTCGGTCAGCCCGTCGTCGACCGAGAACGCGGCCGCGCAGTTGGTCTGCAGACCGTCCACCGAGGACTCGGCCAGCAGCTCGATGTCCTGGGGATAGAAATTGCGCCCGTTGCGAATGATGACGTCCTTGAGTCTGCCGGTGACGAACAGCTCACCGTCGAGCAGGAAACCCAGGTCACCGGTACGCAGGTGTGCCTGGCCCGACGGGTCACCGGCGATTCGGGCGGCGAACGTCTCATCGGTCTCGCGCGGCCGGTCCAGGTAGCCCATGGCGACACACGGACCGTGGATCCAGATCTCACCGACGACGCCCGGCGGGCAGACGCCGCCGTTCTGCGGGTCGACGACGCGTACCGTGGTGCGGCCAACCGCCCGGCCCAACCCGACCAGTGGCTGCGCGCCCTCCGCGCCGTCGGCGGCCGGTTCGGCCCGGCCCTCGCGCAGCGCCTGGCTCGACACCCACCGTACGCTGGGCAGGTCCTCCTCGGCGGCGGCAGTCGCCTTGAGGGTGTTCTCGGCGAGACCGTACCCGGCGCACATCGCCTCCGCGGCGAACCCGGCGGCGGCGAACCGCTCGGTGAACGCCTCGATGGTGTGCCAGCGCACCGGCTCCGCGCCGTTGGCGGCGACCCGCCACGAGGACAGGTCGAGGGTGTCGCCGAGGGCCGCGGCGCCGGCGCGCACACACAGGTCGTACGCGAAGCTCGGCGCCGCCGCGTGCGTGCCACGGAACCGGGAGATGGCATGCAGCCAGCGCTCGGGGCGGCGGATGAACGCCTCGGGCGCCATCAGGTAGACCGGGGTGCCGGAGCACAGCGGCAACATGATGCCGAACAGCATCCCCATGTCGTGGAAGAGCGGCAGCCAGGAGACGATGACGTCGTCCGGGCGCAGCGGCCACGACTCCTCGGTCTCGGCGACATTGGCCAGGAAGTTCGCGTGGGTGACTATCACGCCCTTCGGGTCACCGGTCGAGCCCGAGGTGTACTGCAGCAGCGCGATGTCGTCCGGCTCCGGCGCGGCACCGATCCAGTCGGCGGTCGGCGCGGTGAGCGACTCGGTGTCGATCAGCGTCAACCCCCACAGCTCGGGCGCGTCGGCGAAGTCCGTCTCAAGGCGCTGCTTGATCGCGCCGGTGGTCAGCACCGTCGTGGTGCCGGCGTCGTCGGCGATCCGCCGCAGACGCCGCAGGCTGCTACGCCGATTGGGTGCCTGCACCGGCGCGGCGGCGATCCGGGCGTGCAGGCAGCCCAGCAGGGTACGGATGAATTCCAGCCCGGACGGGTACAGCAGCACGGCCCGACCACCGGCAAGACCGGCCTCGGCCAGCGCCCCGGCGCGCAGCCGGGCGGCGGCGTCCAGCTCCCGGTAGGTCAGCGAGCCGTCGGGCTCCTCGCCATCTCGCAGAAAAACGTAGACGACCTCGTCCGGCTGCTTCTCCCGGCGCAGCCGCAGCGCGTCGGTCACGGTGCTGAACGCGGTGGCCCGCGGCTCGAATCCCGTGCTCGTCATGGTGTTTTCCTCTCTTGGCAGTCGTCGCCGCGGCTGGCTCAGGTGTATGGAAGTTCGAGCGGCGCCAGGCTGTGGAAGAGGTCGCCCGGGCCAGGATTTGCCGGATCGGCTGCCCCGCCCAGGTGGTTGAGCACGCCCCACACCGCGTTGAGGGCGGTGGTGACCGCCCCCTCGGCGAAACCAGCGGTCCATGACACGTCGTCGCCGCACAGGAAGAAGCCGCGGTGCTCCGCCGCCATGTCGTGTTGCATGAACTGGGTGAACAACCGGCGCTGATACCGGTAGTGGCCGGGGAGGTTGGCCTTGAAGGCGCCCATGAAGTGCGGCTCGTTCTCCCAACTGACCGCGAGCGGCTCGCCGATCACGTGCGCCCGGATGTCCACCGCGGGATAGATCGAGGCGAGCCGGTCCAGCAGCACGTCGAGCCGTTCGCTGGCCGAGAGCGTCGCGACCTTCTGGGAGTCGTCGTTCCAGGTGTACGACAGACACATCACCGCGGGGTGCTGCGGCCCGTCGTCGAACAGGTACAGACCCCGTATGATCCGGTCGCTCAGCGTCATGCTGAGCACCTCACGGCCGGTCGCCGGGTCGACGTCGCGCCAGAACGGACGGTCGACCAGGACGAACAGCTTCGACGAGCCCATGTAGTGGGTACGCTCGACCGCAGTCCACAGCGGGGTCGGCATCAGCGCCTCGTCACAGCGGACCCGGTTCAGCAGCGTCCAAACGTGCGGCGTGTAGACCACCGCGGGATAACGGACCACCCCGCCGCCGGCGTCCTCGACCAGGATGTCGCGGCCGACCCGGCGCAGCCCGGTCACCCCGGGACGGGGCGAGCCGCCGTGCAGCCGGGTCAGCGATGTGCCGGCCGGCCAGTGCGCGAGGTCCGCCGGGCGGTGCTCCCACAACCCTCGGGGGAGCTGCTGTGAGCCGCCCAGGATCGCGACGTGGTTCTCGTCGGCCTCGGTGGACACCACCCGGAAGATCTCCAGGATCGAGTTCGGAAAGTCGGTGTCCCAGCCACCGGTCCCGAACCCGACCTGGCCGAACAGCTCCCGGTACCGGAACGAGTCGAAGCCGGGGCTGGTCGCGAGGAAACCGTAGAACGACTGGTCGTCGTACTCCTCGACCAGGCGGTTCCAAATGGTCTTGAGGGTGGGCAGATCGCGGTCGCGCAGCGCGCTGCGCAGGGTGGACAGCTCGGCCCGTTCCTGAAGCGCCTTGGTCCACAGCTCGGTGACGGTCTGGTACTGCTGCGGCAGGTCGGCGTCGGTCCGAGCGAACTCGCGCTCGCCGTTCAGATCGATCACCGTGCTCGGCGTGGTCGGGGCCAGCGGGTTCGGGAACGGGCGGGTGGGCAACCCAAGCAGGTCGATGTAGTGGAACAGGGAACGGGCCGCCACCGGGAACCGCATCGCGCCCATCTCGGCCACCTGGCCCGGATGGCCCGGGAACGACACCGAGCGCATCCGTCCGCCGATCTGGTCGGCCTCGTACACCACCGGCCGCAGGCCCAGGCGCATCAGCTCGTACGCCGCGGTGAGCCCCGCCATCCCACCGCCGATCACCGCCACCGGGGTGCCGGCCCGCTCCGGTGGCAGCGTGCCCAGCCCGGCGGGGTGGCCGAGCCATCCGTCGTAGGAGAACGGGAAGTCCGGCACTAGCATCGTCACCGGAGGGGAATCGGCTGCAGTCATCGCATACGCCCTTTAGCCTGAGTCGGCAATACTGATCTGGATTCGGAACCGTCCGGCTCGGTCGTGCACGTTCGACGACGCTATTTGCGGCCGTCGTTGCAGGACAACCCCTATCCGCCGGGCGACGATCCCCCCTAACCGGGCGCGGGCATGCCGGCTGGGGTCCGATAGGGGTTGATGGGGGTAGCCCCGGGACCGCACCGGTGACTATCGTCGGCAAAGCTGTCCGCCGGCTGACTGTGGGTGAATCTCGATGGAACAGAAGACAGCGGTTGTCTTCCCGGGAATGGGACCTTCTAATTTCTCCACGGTCGGGAGGTTCATGGTCCTCGACCCGTACGCGCGCCGTCGTATAGCCACCACCGACGAGGTTCTCGGATACAGCCTCCTGGACCGATTCTACGAATCCGACGACGACTATTCCGAATACACCCAGATCGCATTCCTCGTCAATTCGGTGGCGCTCGCCGACCGGGCGGTGGCCGAGGGCGGCATGCGCGCGGACGTCTGCGCCGGACCCAGCTTCGGGCAGAAGGCCGCCGCCTACTGGGCCGGGTCGATGGACTTCGGCGACGTGGTGCGGATGACCGCCGAGCTCGCCCGGTGCGAACGCGACTACTTCGCCGACCAGCACACGGACGTGGTCACGCACTCGTTCGTCCGGGTGCCCGAGGACCGCCTCCAGGAGTACCTGGACGACCTGACCCGTCGCGGCGGATGGTACGACATCTCCGGCCGCCTCGACCGTGGCTTCCTCATGCTGTCGATCCGCGCGGGCCTGCTGGACGAACTCAAACAGGCGATCAGCGACATGGGCGGCTATTCGATGTACACCATGCGCCCGCCGGTGCACGCCGCAATATTCGACGGCCTGCGCCGCCGTGCCGAGGAATCGGTGATCGGACGATATGCGATCGAAGCACCCCGGATGCCGGTCATCGCCGATCAGGACGGCCGGCTGGTGACCACTGCGGACGACATGCAAAGAATGCTGCTCGACACGTTCGACCGCCCGATCGACTGGCCGGCGATGGTCGCCACGCTGATCGAATCAGGGGTCAAGCGGATGTACATCACCGGGCCGGAGAACCTCTTCCGCCGGGTCGATTGCACGCGCCGCAATTTCGAGGTCGTGAACGTCGACCCGAAAGCGGCCCTGCGTACGTTGCTGACGCCTGCCTGACCCCGGTCGCGGTGGGGTCCGTAGGGGTGTGTTGCGTTTCCGGCGCCCACGTAATGTCGCCGCGAGTCGCGTTCTCTTTCAGGGCCGTGCCGGCGGAGTTGTGGAGCGGATAATATGGGGCAGCACGGGGAAAACGGTTCGCGGGCGGACGTCGCGGTGCTCGACCTGGTGACCGCGGTGACCGCCCGGGTCCTGCAGGCCGCCGAGTTGGGTGACGGCACCGTGGACGCCGACGTCTCCTTCATAGACCTCGGCTTCCATTCCCTGGCCGCGGTCGACCTGCACAGCCGCCTGAGCGGTGAGACCGGGCTGGACCTGCCGGTGACGATGCCGTTCGACTACCCGACCCCGCGAGCGCTCGCCCGCTACCTGCAGAGCCGTCTCACCGGCGACGGCGGGGAGCAGGTCGCCTGGTCGGCCGAGACCGCGCCCGGCCCGGTCGTCGACGACCCCGTGGTGGTCGTCGGCATGGGCTGCCGGCTGCCCGGCGGCATCGGTTCGCCCACCGAGCTCTGGGCGCTGCTGCAGGCCGGCGAGGACGCCATCGGCCCGTTCCCGGACGACCGGGGCTGGAACCTTGCCACCCTGTACTCGGAGGACCCCGACGAGCCCGGCACCGCCTACACCCGGCACGGTGGCTTCCTCCGCGACGCCGCCGACTTCGACGCCGAGTTCTTCGGCGTGTCCCCGCGCGAGGCAGTCGCGATGGACCCGCAGCAGCGGCTGCTGCTCGAAACCACCTGGGAGGCGCTCGAACGCGCCGGCATCGAACCACGCTCGATGCGCGGCCGGCAGGCCGGCGTCTTCGTCGGGGTCGAGAATCAGGAGTACGGCCCCCGGCTACAGGACGCCAGCGACGGACTGGAGGGCTACCTGCTCACCGGCACCGCCGCCAGCGTCGCCTCTGGACGTATCGCCTACACCTTCGGCTTCGAAGGCCCGACGGTCACCGTCGACACCGCCTGCTCCGCATCGCTGGTGGCGCTGCATCTTGCCGCCCAGTCGCTGCACCGCGGCGAGTGCTCGCTGGCGGTGGCTGGCGGCGCCGCGGTCATGTCGAGCCCTGGCGGCTTCATGGCGTTCAGCCGCCAGCGTGGACTGGCCCCGGACGGGCGCTGCAAGGCGTTCGGCGCCGGCGCGGACGGCACCGGCTGGGCTGAGGGTGCCGGCATGCTGGTCCTGGAGCGGCTCTCCGACGCCCGCCGCAACGGGCACCCGGTCCTCGCCGTCATCCGCGGCAGCGCCATCAACTCCGACGGCGCGTCGAACGGTTTGACCGCGCCGAACGGCCCGTCCCAGCAGCGGGTCATCCGGCAGGCGTTGGCGAACGCGGGGCTGTCGCCGGCTGACGTGGACGCGGTGGAGGCGCACGGCACCGGGACCCGGTTGGGTGACCCGATCGAGGCGCAGGCGCTGCTGGGCACCTATGGGCAGAACCGTCCGGAGGGGCAGCCGTTGTGGCTGGGCTCGATCAAGTCGAACATCGGGCACACCCAGGCCGCGGCCGGCGTCGCCGGCGTGATCAAGATGGTGCAGGCGCTGCGCCACGGGATGCTGCCTCGGACGCTGCACGCGGACGAGCCGACCGAGCAGGTGGACTGGTCGGCAGGAGCGGTGTCGCTGCTGACCGAGCCGCGGGCGTGGCCCCGGACCGAGCGGCCACGCCGGGCCGGCGTCTCGTCGTTCGGCATGAGCGGCACCAACGCGCACGTGATCATCGAGGAGGCGCCGCCAGCGGAACCGGCTCCGGCACCCGAGCCGGCCGGCGACGACCCGGCGACACCGTGGATCCTCTCCGGCCGTTCCCCGCAGGCCCTGCAGGAGCAGGCCTCGCGGCTGCTCACCTGGCTGGCCGCCGAGCCGGACCAGCGGCCCGCGGACGTCAGCCTGTCTCTGGCCGTGAGCCGGACCCAGTTCGAGCACCGGGCTGTCGTCCTCGGCGCCGGCCGGGAGACCCTCGTGCAGGGCCTGACCAGCCTGACCAACGGCACACCCGACCCGAACGTGGTCACCGGCGCGGCCCGTCCCACGCCCCGGCTCGCGGTGATGTTCACCGGCCAGGGCAGCCAGCGTGTCGGCATGGGTCGTCGGCTCTACGACACCGAGCCGGTCTTCGCCGCCGCGATCGACCAGATCTGCGGCCTGCTGGACCGCCAGCTCGGCGTCTCCCTGCGCGAACTGGTCTTCGGCGCGGACACGGCGACCGGCGACCTCGACGAGACCGTGTACGCCCAGGCCGGCCTGTTCGCCGTCGAGGTGGCCCTCTACCGGCTGGCCGAGTCCCGGGGCGTACGCCCGGACTACCTCATCGGCCACTCGGTCGGCGAAATCGCGGCGGCCCACGTCGCCGGCGTGCTGTCCCTGACCGACGCGTGCATCCTGGTCGCGGCCCGGGGCCGGCTGATGCAGGCGCTGCCCACCGGCGGCGCGATGGCCGCGGTCGCGCTCGACGAGGCCACCGTCCGCGCCGCCCTCGACGACCGGGTGTCGATCGCCGCGATCAACGGGCCGTCGTCGGTGGTGATCTCCGGCGTGGAGCAGGCCGTCGCCGACCTCGTCGAGCGCTGGCGTGCCGACGGGGTCCGGGTCCGCCGGCTGCGGGTCAGCCACGCGTTCCACTCCGCGCTCATGGAGCCGATGCTCCAGGAGTTCCGCTGGTACGCGCGGGTGATGGAGTACGCCCCGCCGCGTATCCCAATCGTCTCCAACGTCACCGGACGCATCGCCACCGCCGAAGAGCTGTGCTCCCCCGACTACTGGGTGCGGCACGTTCGCGAGGCCGTCCGCTTCGCCGACGGGATCTCCGCGGTACTCGACCATGGTGTGACCGCGTTGCTGGAGCTCGGTCCCGACGGGGTGCTGTCCGGCATGGCGCAGGAATGCCTGGGAGACGCTCCGGTCACCGTGGTCACCGCTCTGCGCCGCGAGCGCGACGAGGCGCAGACCTTCGCCGCCGCGGTGGCCCGGCTGCACACCGCCGGCATCGGAGTTGACTGGACCGGTGCGCCGGCCACCGCTGGCGCCCGGGTGGTGGAGCTTCCGACGTACGCGTTCCAGCGGCAGCGCTTCTGGCTGGACACCGCTGCCGTCGCCGGTGATCCGGCCAGTCTGGGCCTGAACGGGCTCGATCACCCCCTGCTGGGCGCGGCGATCACACTGCCGGACAGCGAGACCGTGGTGCTGACCGGTCAACTCGCGGCCGCCGGCCACCCGTGGCTGGCCGATTACCAGGTCGGTGACGTCGTCGTCGCCCCGAACAGCGTTCTGGTCGAACTGGCCGTTCAGGCCGGTGACCAGGTCGGCTGCGGCACGCTCCGGCAACTGACGATGCACGCGCCGTTGACCGTGGACCCGGACGGTGCCGTCGCGCTGCGAGTCACGGTCGAGCCGCCGACCGGCGGCGAACGGCCGGTGACGGTCCACTCCCGCCCGGCCGACGCTCCGGTGGAGACGCCCTGGACGATGCACGCCACCGGCACGGTCGCCGCTTCGGCGCCCGCCGCGCCGCCGGGAACCGGTGACGACGGCCCGACCGTCGAGGTCGACCTGCCGGTCACCGGATTCGGTCTGCACCCCGTGCTGCTCGACGAGGCGGTCCGAGGTGACGGTGTGCCGCTGCGCTGGGAAGGCTTCACCCTGTACGCCGAGGGCGCCACCGCCGTACGGGTCCGGCAGACTCCGGTCGACGACGGAACGGCCGTGCTGCTGACCGACACCGCGGGCGAGGTGGTCGCGACGATCGACCGGGTCGTCTTCGGTGAGCCAGCCGCGACCGTCCACGGGCGAACGCACGACTCACTGTTCCGCGTCGAGTGGCGTGAGGTGACGGTGCGGCCCGACACCGACGATCACGACGTCGTCGTCGTGCCCGTCCCGAACGACCCGACGGACGGCGTCCTCGAAGCCGTGCACGCCGCGACCGCAGAAGCCCTCGACACGGTGCAGCGACTGCTGGCCGACGAACGGGTGGACTCCCGGCTGCTGTTCGTGGCGCGCGGTCCCGGCCTGGTGCAGGCGGCCGTCTGGGGTTTGGTGCGCTCGGCGCAGAACGAGAACCCCGGCCGGTTCCTGCTGCTCGACACCGGTGACACGCCAATCAGCGACCGACTGCCGGACGGGTTGCTTTCGGCTGTTGTTGCGTCGGGTGAGTCGGAGTTGCGGGTGCGTGGGGGTGTGTTGGAGGTGCCGCGGTTGGTGCGGGCGGTGGTGGGTTCGGGTTCGGGTTCGGGTTCGGGGTTGGGGTTGGTGGGTGGTGGGGTGGTGTTGGTTACGGGTGGTACGGGGGCGTTGGGTGCGTTGGTGGCGCGGCATTTGGTGGTGGTTCATGGGGTGCGGGATTTGGTGTTGGTGAGTCGTCGTGGTGGTGGTGCGCCGGGGGCGTCGGAGTTGGTGGCGGAGTTGGTGGGGTTGGGGGCGTCGGTGCGGGTGGTGGCGTGTGATGTGGGGGATCGGGGGCAGTTGGCGGGTGTGGTGGGGGGGATTGTGGGTTTGCGGGGGGTGGTGCATACGGCGGGTGTGGTGGATGACGGTGTGGTGACGTCGTTGTCGGTGGGTCGGTTGGCGGGGGTGTTGGGGCCGAAGGTTGATGCGGCGTGGTATTTGCATGAGTTGACGGCTGGTTTGGGTTTGCAGTTTTTTGTGTTGTTTTCGTCGTCGGCGGGGTTGTTTGGTGATGCGGGGCAGGGTAGTTATGCGGCGGCGAATGTGTTTTTGGATGAGTTGGCGCGTCGGCGGCGGGCGGTTGGGCTTGCGGGGCTTTCGTTGCAGTGGGGGTTGTGGGAGGAGTCGTCGGGGATTACTGGTCATTTGACGCGGGCTGATTTTGATCGGATTCGGCGTGCGGGGATGCGGCCGTTGGAGTCGGGTCGGGCGCTTGCGTTGTTTGATGTTGCGCTTGGTGGTGGTCATCCGGTGCTCGCACCCATGCACCTCGACTTCACCACGCTGCGAGACAACGCGTCACCACTGCTGCGCGCCCTGGTCGGCACACCTGCCCGCCGCACGGCGAACGCGCGAGGGGGCGACTCCACCCTGACCGGCCGACTCGCCGGCATGTCCCGCGCCGACCAGGCCCAGACGATGTCCGCCCTGGTGCAGGTGGAGGTTGCCGGGGTGCTCGGGTTCACCGGCGGCGAGCAGGTCCGCACCGATCGGTCCTTCCGGGAACTCGGGTTCGACTCGCTGACGGCGGTCGAGCTGCGGAACCGGCTGAGTGTGGTGACCGGGCTGCGGCTTCCGGCGACGGTGGTCTTCGACTATCCGTCGGTGGCGGCGCTGGCCGACTTCCTGCTGGTGGAACTGGTCGGCGGAGCGGTTCCGGTCGTGCAGGAGGTGCGGCCGGGCGCGGTGGCCGACGAGCCGGTGGTGATCGTCGGGATCGGCTGCCGGTTCCCGGGCGGGATCGCCTCGCCGGACGACCTGTGGCGGGTGGTCGCCGGCGGCGAGGACGCCATCTCCGCGTTCCCGGTGAATCGTGGGTGGGATGTGGGTCGTCTGGTGGATCCGGGGTTGTCGCGGCCGGGTACGACGTATGTGGGTGTGGGTGGGTTTTTGCATGATGCGGGTTTGTTTGATGCGGGTTTTTTTGGTGTGTCGCCGCGTGAGGCGTTGGCGATGGATCCGCAGCAGCGGTTGTTGTTGGAGGCGTCGTGGGAGGCGTTGGAGTCGGCGGGTGTGGATGTTGGTGGTTTGCGGGGTTCGTTGACGGGTGTTTTTGCTGGTGTGATGAGTACTGATTATTTTCCGGGTTTGGGGTCGGTGTCGGCGGAGCTTGAGGGTTATTTGAGTACGGGGACGTCGGGGAGTGTGGCGTCGGGGCGGATTTCGTATTCGTTTGGTTTTGAGGGTCCTGCTGTGTCGGTTGATACGGCGTGTTCGTCGTCGTTGGTGGCGTTGCATTTGGCGGCGCAGTCGTTGGGTCGTGGTGAGTGTGATCTGGCGTTGGCCGGTGGGGTGACGGTGATGGCCAGTGCGGATACGTTTGTGGATTTCTCTCGGCAGCGTGGGTTGGCGCCGGATGGTCGGTGTAAGGCGTTCGCGGGTGCGGCGGATGGCACGGGTTGGTCTGAGGGTGTCGGCATGCTGGTGTTGGAGCGGCTCTCCGACGCGCAGCGCAACGGTCACCGCATCCTGGCCGTGGTGCGTGGCTCCGCCGTCAACCAGGATGGTGCGTCGAACGGCTTGACCGCGCCGAACGGTCCGTCGCAGCAGCGGGTGATCCGGCAGGCCCTGGCGAATGCCCGCTTGTCGGCGGCGGATGTGGATGCGGTGGAGGCGCACGGCACGGGCACCCGGTTGGGTGATCCGATCGAGGCGCAGGCGTTGTTGGCGACGTATGGGCAGGACCGGTCGGAGCCGTTGTGGTTGGGTTCGATCAAATCCAATATTGGTCACACCCAGGCCGCGGCGGGTGTCGCGGGCATCATCAAGATGATTCAGGCGATGCGGCACGAGTCCCTGCCGCGGACGTTGCACGTCGACGAGCCGTCGCCGCATGTGGACTGGTCGGCAGGAGCGGTGTCGCTGTTGACCGAGCAGCGGCCGTGGCCTCGGGGTGAGCGTCCGCGTCGGGCTGGCGTCTCCTCGTTCGGGATCAGTGGCACCAATGCGCACGTGATTTTGGAAGAGGCACCTGCCGTGGCGGCGGTTGTTGCGGAGCGTGTTGTTGATGCGCCGGTGCCGTGGGTGTTGTCGGCGAGGTCTGAGGCGGCTTTGCGGGATCAGGCAACTCGGCTCAGTGATTTCGTTGCCGCGCATCCGGAGATCTCGCCGGTCGATATCGGGTGGACGTTGGCGGGTCGGGCTCGTTTCGAGCATCGTGCGGTGCTCAACGCTGGTTCGTTCGATGTGTCGCCGCGGGTGGCGGTGGAGGCGCGGTTGGGGGTGATGTTCACCGGTCAGGGCAGTCAGCGTTTGGGTATGGGTCGGGGTTTGTATGACACCTTCCCGGTGTTCGCGGCAGCGTTCGACGAGGTGTGCGACCTGCTCCCGGGTGATGTGAAGTCGGTGGTGTTCGGGGATGACGCCGACCTGTTGAACAACACGGAGTACGCGCAGCCGGCGTTGTTCGCCGTCGAGGTGGCGTTGTTCCGGCTTGCGGAGTCGTGGGGTGTGCGCCCGCAGGTGCTGCTCGGCCATTCGGTGGGGGAGATCGTCGCCGCGCATGTCGCGGGTGTGTTCTCTCTGTCGGATGCGTGCACGTTGATCGCGGCGCGTGGTCGGTTGATGGCAGCTCTGCCTGCGGGTGGGGCTATGGCGGCGATCGGCCTGGACGAGGCCACGGTTGCCGCGGCCTTGCGGGCAGATGCGGCCTTGGGTGAGCGGGTGCAGATCGCTGCCGTGAACGGCCCCACCTCGGTCGTGATCTCCGGCGACGAGGAAGCTGTTGAGGCGCTGGTGGGGCGGTGGCGTGCTGAGGGTGTGCGGGTGCGCCGCTTGGCGGTGAGTCACGCATTCCATTCGCCTTTGATGGAGCCGATGCTGGCGGAGTTCACCACGGTGTTGGAGGGCCTGACGTTCGGGGCGGCGCGCCTGCCGGTGGTGTCGAACCTGACCGGTGAGGTCTCCGACTGCGGTTCGGTTGAGTACTGGGTGCGGCACGTGCGGGAAGCGGTCCGTTTCGCGGACAGTCTGGCGACGGTGGCGGGGATGGGTGTGACCGCCCTGTTGGAGTTGGGTCCGGACGGTGTGCTGTCCGCGATGGTCGACGACACGTTCGCGGTCGCTGCTCTGCGGGACGGTCGTGACGAGGCGGAGTCGTTCACTGCCGCGCTCGGTGGTCTTCATACGGTGGGGGTGGAGCTGGACTGGGCCGCTGTCTTCGCCGGCCGGGGGGCGAAGCTCGTCGACCTGCCGACCTACGCGTTCGAACATCAGGAGTTCTGGCTGCGCAAGAGCGTAAGCACCGGCGACGCCACCGGTCTGGGCCTCGGCGAAAGCAATCATCCGCTACTCGGCGCGACGATCTCGCTTCCCGGAAACGGCACCCTGATGCTGTCCGGTCGCCTCTCCGCCCACGCCCAGCCGTGGCTGGCCGACCACCGGATCGACGGCCGGATCGTGCTGCCCGCGACCGCACTGCTCGACCTCGCGATCCACGCCGCCGACCAGACCGGGGCCGGCTCGGTCAACGACCTCACGCTGCAGGCCCCGCTGGTCCTGCCGGAACACGGCGGCCTGGCCCTGCGGGTCAGCGTCACCGATGGCGACCGGGTCGCCATCCACAGCCGGCCCGAGGACGCGGCCACCGACGAGGTGTGGACACCACACGCGACCGCGGTGCTCGCGACCGAACCCGCCCCGACCGGTGTGGGGCTGGCCATCTGGCCGCCCGCCGGTGCGCAGCGTCTGAACCTCGACGGCCTGCAAGCGGAGCTCGCCGAGGCCGGGACCGACCATGGCCCGTCGTTCCAGGGGCTTCGCGCCGCCTGGCACAAGGGCGGGACGGTCTGGGCGGAGATCGTGGTACCCGACCGTACGACGCTGGCCACCGACGGATTCGGCCTGCATCCGGCACTGCTCGCTGCGGTCCTGGACAGCCTGACCGCGCGCCGCTTTCAGGACGGCGACCGGCGGACCCTTGTGCCGGAGTACTGGGACGGGGTGACCCTGCACGCCCAGGGCGCCACGACCCTCCGAGCGGAGCTCGCCCCGGACGGACACGACGGCGTGTCGCTCACCGTCGCCGACGCGGCCGGCGCTCCAGTGCTCACCGCGCGCTCGCTACGGCTGCGCCCGATCACGCCCGACGAACTCTCCTCGAATCGGCACCTGACTCGGGACGCGGTCTTCCGGGTGGACTGGGTGTCGCCGGCCGTCGCAGATCCGACAACCACCGCGCCGGCCCTGATCGTCGAGAGCCTCGACAGGCTGACCGCCGACGAGACGCCCGAGACCGTGCTGCTGCCCCTGACCGTCGAGTCCTCCGAGGACCTCGCGACGGCGACCCGGGCAGCTACCACCGCAGCGCTCTCCCTGGTCCAGCGCTGGCTCGGCGAGAACCGGTGGGCCGGTTCGCGGCTGGTGTTCGTGCTGCGGGGATCCGGCCCGGCGACGGCCGCCGTAACCGGCCTGCTGCGCTCCGCCCAGGCCGAAAACCCAGACCGGTTCGCTCTCGTGGACGTGGGCACGGCCCCGGTCGACGAGGGCACACTGGTCGCCGCCGCCGCGTCCGGCGAGCCGGAGATCCGGGTACGCCGGGGCGAACTGCTGGTGCCCAGGCTGGTCCGGGTGGCCCTACCTGAGCATTCCGACCGCCCGGAACTTGCCGGAACGGTGCTGGTCACGGGTGGTACGGGGGCGTTGGGTGCCCTGGTGACGCGGCATCTGGTGACGGTTCATGGCGTACGGGATCTGGTGTTGACGAGTCGTCGCGGTCTTGGCGCGCCGGGCGCGCCGGAGCTGGTGGCGGATCTCGCGGAGCTGGGTGCGTCGGTGCGGGTGGTGGCGTGTGACGTGGCGGATCGGGCGCAGTTGGCCGGTGTGCTCGACGGAATCGCCAAACTGAGTGGCGTCGTGCACACCGCGGGCGTGCTGGACGACGGCCTGGTGACCTCCCTGACCCCTGAGCGGTTGCACCGGGTGCTTGCCCCGAAGGCCGACGCGGCGGCTCACCTGCACGAGCTGACCCGCGACCGCGACCTCGCGATGTTCGTGCTGTTCTCCTCGGCCGCGGGTGTCTTCGGCGACCCGGGGCAAGGCAACTATGCGGCCGCGAACCGGTTCCTCGATGCCCTCGCCGCACACCGTCGCGAACTCGGACTGCCCGCCACCTCCCTGGCCTGGGGCTTCTGGGAGCAGCGCAGCGGTATCACCGGGCACCTGTCGGCGGCGGACGTCGACCGGATGCGGCGCGGCGGAATGCTGCCCCTCGACACCGCACGCGGCCTCGCCCTGTTCGATCTGGCGTGTGCGGGGGACGAGGCCGAACTCGTCCTGATGCCGCTCGACCTGCCCGCGCTGCGGACCGCCGGAACCACGCCCGCGCCGCTGCTGCGCGGACTGGTTGGTGCCCGCGCCCGGCGCAACGCGACCGAGGCCGAAACCCCCACCCTGGCCACGACCCTCGCCACACTGCCGCCCGCAGAACGTGAAACGCACCTGCTCGGTCTGGTCCGGGTCCACGTCGCGGCGGTGCTCGGACACGGCGATCCCTCGGCGATCGCACCCCGTACCGCGTTCCAGGATCTCGGCTTCGACTCGCTCACCGCTGTCGAGCTCCGCAACCGGCTCGGAAGCGCTACCGGTATGCGGCTGCCCAGCACGCTGATCTTCGACCACCCGAGTCCGGACGCGCTGGTGCGGCACCTGCTCAGCGAAGCGCTGGGTCAGGCCGCCGAGCAGGCTCCGACCCGTACGCGTGCCGCCCTGAGCGACGAGCACGACCCGATCGTCATCGTCGGCATGGCCTGCCGTTACCCGGGTGACGTCGCCTCACCCGACGACCTTTGGCAGCTGACCGCCAGCGGGCGCCTCGGTCTCACGCCGTTCCCGGTGAATCGTGGGTGGGATGTGGGTCGTCTGGTGGATCCGGGGTTGTCGCGGCCGGGTACGACGTATGTGGGTGTGGGTGGGTTTTTGCATGATGCGGGTTTGTTTGATGCGGGTTTTTTTGGTGTGTCGCCGCGTGAGGCGTTGGCGATGGATCCGCAGCAGCGGTTGTTGTTGGAGGCGTCGTGGGAGGCGTTGGAGTCGGCGGGTGTGGATGTTGGTGGTTTGCGGGGTTCGTTGACGGGTGTTTTTGCTGGTGTGATGAGTACTGATTATTTTCCGGGTTTGGGGTCGGTGTCGGCGGAGCTTGAGGGTTATTTGAGTACGGGGACGTCGGGGAGTGTGGCGTCGGGGCGGATTTCGTATTCGTTTGGTTTTGAGGGTCCTGCTGTGTCGGTTGATACGGCGTGTTCGTCGTCGTTGGTGGCGTTGCATTTGGCGGCGCAGTCGTTGGGTCGTGGTGAGTGTGATCTGGCGTTGGCCGGTGGGGTGACGGTGATGGCCAGTGCGGATACGTTTGTGGATTTCTCTCGGCAGCGTGGGTTGGCGCCGGATGGTCGGTGTAAGGCGTTCGCGGGTGCGGCGGACGGCACCGGCTGGTCCGAGGGTGTCGGCATGCTGGTGCTGGAGCGGCTCTCCGACGCGCAGCGCAACGGCCACCGCATCCTGGCCGTGGTGCGCGGTTCCGCCGTCAACCAGGACGGCGCGTCGAACGGCTTGACCGCGCCGAACGGTCCGTCGCAGCAGCGGGTGATCCGGCAGGCCCTGGCCAACGCCGGGCTGTCCCCGGCCGACGTCGACGCGGTCGAGGCACACGGCACCGGCACCCGGCTGGGTGATCCGATTGAAGCGCAGGCGTTGTTGGCGACGTATGGGCAGGACCGGTCGGAGCCGTTGTGGTTGGGCTCGATCAAATCCAATATTGGTCACACCCAGGCGGCGGCGGGTGTCGCGGGCATCATCAAGATGGTGCAGGCGATGCGGCACGAGACCTTGCCGAAGACCCTGCATGTGGATGAGCCGTCGCCGCACGTGGACTGGTCCGCTGGGGCGGTGTCGCTGCTGACCGATTCGCGGCCCTGGCCGGCGACGGATCGTCCGCGTCGGGCTGGTGTCTCGTCGTTCGGGATCAGTGGGACGAATGCGCACGTGATTCTGGAGGAGCCTCCGGCCGAGGTGGCCCGGGAGGTTTCAGTCTCGGCGCCGGTGCCGTGGGTGTTGTCGGCGAGGTCGGAGGCGGCTCTGCGGGATCAGGCCGGCCGGCTCAGTGATTTCGTCGCGGCGCATCCGGAGGTTTCTCCGGTGGATGTCGGGTGGACGTTGGCGGGTCGGGCTCGTTTCGAGCATCGTGCGGTGCTGACCGCTGGTTCGTTTGAGGTGTCGCCGCGGGTGGCGGTGGAGGCGCGGTTGGGGGTGATGTTCACCGGTCAGGGCAGTCAGCGTTTGGGTATGGGTCGGGGTTTGTATGAGGCGTTCCCGGTGTTCGCGGCGGCGTTCGATGAGGTGTGCGACCTGCTCCCAGGTGATCTCAAGGCCGTGGTGTTCGGTGCTGACCCTGACCTGTTGAACAACACGGAGTTTGCGCAGCCGGCGTTGTTCGCGGTCGAGGTGGCGTTGTTCCGACTCGCGGAGTCGTGGGGTGTGCGCCCGCAGGTACTGCTCGGCCACTCAGTGGGGGAGATCGTCGCCGCACACGTCGCGGGCGTCTTCTCCCTGGCGGATGCGTGCACGTTGATTAGCGCGCGCGGTCGGTTGATGCAGGCGTTGCCCTCGGGTGGGGCGATGGCCGCGATCGGCCTGGACGAGGCCACGGTCGCCGCGGCCTTGCGGGCAGATGCTGCGCGGGTGCAGATCGCCGCCGTGAATGGCCCTACCTCGGTGGTGATCTCCGGCGACGAGGAAGCGGTCGAGGAGTTGGTGGGGCGGTGGCGTGCTGAGGGTGTGCGGGTGCGCCGCTTGGCGGTGAGTCACGCGTTCCATTCGCATTTGATGGAGCCGATGCTGGCCGAGTTCACCACGGTGTTGGAGGGGCTGACGTTCGGGGCGGCCCGGTTGCCGGTGGTGTCGAACCTGACGGGTGAGGTGTCGGACTGCGGTTCGGTTGAGTACTGGGTGCGGCATGTGCGGGAAGCGGTCCGCTTCGCCGACAGTTTGAGCACGGTGGCGAGCATGGGTGTGACCGCGCTGCTGGAGTTGGGTCCGGACGGTGTGCTGTCCGCGATGGTCGACGACACCTTCGCGGTCTCCGCGTTGCGGGATGGTCGTGATGAGGCGGAGTCGTTCACTGCCGCGCTCGGTGGTCTGCATGCGGTGGGGGTGGAGTTGGACTGGGCTGGTGTGTTTGCCGGCCGGGGCGGCCGGCTGGTTGATCTGCCGACCTATGCGTTCGAGCATCAGGAGTTCTGGCTGCGTAGCAGCGCCGGCACCGGAGATGCCACGGGTCTGGGTCAGTCCGCGACCGGGCACCCGCTGCTTACCGCTGTCGTCACGGTTCCCGACAGCGACACGTTGGTACTGACCGGTCGTCTCACCGCCTCGGCGCACCCGTGGCTGCCCGCCGAGGGCACCCTCATCGAGTTGGTCGTGCATGCCGCAGACCAGGTCGGCGCGGTCTCGGTCGAGGAGCTGACCGTCCACACGCCGCTGATGCTGCCGGAGCGGGAAGCCCTGACACTGCGGGTGACCGTGGACGGAGCCCGCACGGTCAGCGTCTACTCCCAGCCCGAGGGGGCGGCAGCAGAAGATCCATGGACGCGGAACGCGAGCGGACTCCTGTCCGCCACGCCACCGGCCGCCGCAGCCGCCAACGACAGCACGGCCGTCGAGGTGAGCCTGTCGGAGACCCTGACCGTCGAGGGCTTCGGGCTGCACCCCGCCCTGCTTGACTCGGCCCTGCGAACGCTGCCCGTCGATGGTGTGCCGCTGCGGTGGCACGGGTTCACCCTGCACGCCCAGGGCGCCACCGTCGTACGGGTCCAGACGTCGCCGTCCGACGACGGTCACGCGCTCTGGCTGACCGATGCGGAGGGCCAGCTCGTCGCCTCGGTGGACCGGGTGGTGCTCGGCGAACCCGTGAGCGGCGCCCCGGGACGGCCCGAGGACGCATTGTTCCGGGTCGAGTGGCGGGAGATCACCTCGGAGTCGGTGGCCGACCCGGCGTGGACCATGCTCGGCACGGACCTTGACCACCTGCTGCGTGACGGGGCACCCGACGTGGTTGTCGTCCCACTGGAGAACGACCCGGACGGTGACGTCACCGCCGCACTGCACACCGAGACGGCACGCGTCCTGGCGCTGCTCCAGCGCTGGCTGGCGGACGAGCGATGCGCCGATGCCCGGCTGGTCTTCCTGACCGAGGAGCACGGACTGGTGCGGGCCGCCGCCGGTGGTCTCGTACGCTCCGCTCAGAGCGAGAATCCGGACCGGTTCCTCCTGCTGGACGTCGGCACGGCACCGGTCACGACCGGATTGCTTGCCGCTGCGATCGGATCGGGCGAGCCGGAGATCCGGGTACGCGACGGGGGCCTCCACGCACCGCGACTGGTCCGGGCGGCAGCCGGGGAGCGGGTGGTACCGGATCCGGACGGCACCGTACTGGTCACCGGCGGCACCGGTGGGCTGGGTGCGCTCGTGGCACGACACCTGGTGACCGGTTACGGCGTACGGAATCTGGTGTTGACGAGTCGCCGCGGTCTTGCCGCGCCGGGCGCACCGGAACTGGTCGCGGAACTCGCGGACCTGGGCGCTACGGCGCGAGTGATGGCCTGCGACGTGTCCGACCGGAGGGCACTGGCCGCGGTGCTCGACGGCATCGAGACGCTGACCGGCGTCGTGCACACCGCCGGCGTCCTCGACGACGGTCTGGTGACCTCGCTGACCCCGGAGCGGCTCAACCGCGTGCTGACGCCGAAGGCTGTCGCGGCGTACCACCTGCACGAGCTGACCCGGGACCGCGACCTTGCCATGTTCGTGCTCTTCTCCTCCGCGGCCGGGGTGTTCGGCGAGGCCGCGCAGGGCAACTACGTCGCCGCCAACCGGTTCCTCGACGCCCTCGCCGCGCACCGGCACGCGCTGGGCCTTCCCGCAGCGTCCGTGGCCTGGGGTCTCTGGGAGCAGCGCAGTGGCATTACCGAGCACCTGACTACGGCCGACCTGGACCGTATGCGCCGTGCCGGCACCATGCCGCTGTCCGCCGAGCGGGGCTTGAAGCTCTTCGACGCCACCGCCTCGGGTGCGGAGCCGCTGCTGGTGCCGATCGCCCTGGATCTCGCCGCCCTGCGGTCCGGTGCGTCCGGGATCCCGCCCCTGCTGCGAGCGCTGGCCAAGCGTCGCGCCCGGCGCACTGCCTCGGCGGGGACGTCCGCTTCGGCCTCTTCAGCCCTGGCCGACCGGCTCGCGACCATGACGCCAGCAGAGCGTGAGAACGAGTTGCTCGACCTGGTCCGCAAGCAGGTCGCGGCGGTTCTGGGGCACCTGGATCCGGCCGTCGTGGAAGCGTTGCGGCCATTCCACGAGACCGGTTTCGACTCACTCACCGCAGTCGAGCTGCGAAACCTGCTGCAAGCGGCGACCGGGCTGCGCCTGACCGCCACGCTGATCTACGACTTCCCGACTCCCGCTCTGCTGGCAGCGCACCTGGGAGAAGCCGTGCTCGGCGCGGACCCGGCCGGCGGCAACCGCGGTGTGACGCTGCTGCGGGCCGATGACGAACCGATCGCCGTGGTCGGCATGAGCTGCCGGTATCCGGGCGGAGCAGGATCTCCGGAAGACCTCTGGCGGCTGCTGGTCGATGGGCAGGAGGCCCTGACGCCGTTCCCCGCGGATCGCGGCTGGGACCTCGGGCAGCTCATCGATCCGGACGGGATCCGGCCCGGCACCACGTACGCGGGCGTCGGTGGCTTCCTTCGCGACGCCGGCGACTTCGACGCCGGCTTCTTCGGGATCTCGCCCCGCGAGGCACTGGCCATGGACCCACAGCAACGGTTGCTGCTGGAGGCTTCGTGGGAGGCGTTCGAGTCGGCCGGGATCGACCCCTCATCGGTACGCGGCACGCCGACCGGAGTGTTCGCCGGCGTGATGAGTTCCGACTATCACGCCGGACGCGACGAGCTGCCCGAGGGTGTCGCCGGATACCTGGTGACCGGCAACTCGGGCAGCGTGGCCTCGGGCCGGGTGTCCTACACGTTCGGGCTGGAAGGCCCGGCGGTCACGGTGGACACGGCGTGCTCGTCGTCGCTGGTGGCGATGCACCTGGCCGCCCAGGCGCTGGGTCGGGGCGAGTGTGACCTCGCGCTGGCCGGCGGCGCGACGGTGATGGCCAGCCCGGACACCTTTGTCGACTTCGCCCGCCAACGTGGTCTCGCCGTCGACGGACGGTGCAAGGCATTCGCGGGTGCCGCGGACGGCACCGGGTTCTCCGAGGGTGCCGGCATGCTGGTGCTGGAGCGGCTCTCCGACGCGCAGCGCAACGGCCACCAGGTCCTGGCCGTGCTGCGGGGCACGGCCGTCAACCAGGACGGCGCCAGCAGTGGCCTGACCGCGCCGAACGGCCCGTCACAGCAGCGGGTGATCCGGCAGGCTCTCGCGGATGCGGGCCTGACCCCGGCCGACGTCGAAGTGGTGGAGGCGCATGGCACCGGCACCCGGTTGGGTGATCCGATCGAGGCGCAGGCGCTGCTCGCCACGTACGGGCAGGACCGGTCCGAGCCGTTGTGGTTGGGATCAATCAAATCCAATATCGGTCACACCCAGGCGGCGGCGGGTGTCGCGGGTGTCATCAAGATGATCCAGGCTTTCCGCCACGAGGTGTTGCCCCGGACGTTGCATGTGGATGAGCCGTCGCCGCATGTGGACTGGTCGTCCGGGGCGGTGTCCCTGCTGACGGAGCAGCGGCCGTGGCCTCGGGGTGAGCGTCCGCGTCGGGCCGGCGTCTCGTCGTTCGGGATCAGTGGCACGAACGCGCACGTAATTTTGGAAGAGGCACCCGCCGTGGCGGAGGTGGCCTCGGAGTCTTCGGTGTCGGCGCCGGTGCCGTGGGTGTTGTCGGCGAGGTCGGAGGCGGCTCTGCGGGACCAGGCCGGCCGGCTCAGCGATTTCGTTGCCGCGCATCCGGAGATCTCTCCGGTGGATGTCGGGTGGACGCTGGCCGGTCGGACCCGTTTCGAGCATCGTGCGGTGCTCAACGCTGGTTCGTTCGATGTGTCGCCGCGGGTGGCGGTGGAGGCGCGGTTGGGGGTGATGTTCACCGGTCAGGGCAGTCAGCGCCTCGGTATGGGTCGAGGTTTGTATGACACCTTCCCGGTGTTCGCGGCAGCGTTCGACGAGGTGTGCGACCTGCTCCCGGGTGACCTAAAATCCGTGGTCTTCGGTGCTGACCCTGACCTGTTGAACAACACGGAGTTTGCGCAGCCGGCGTTGTTCGCCGTCGAGGTGGCGTTGTTCCGGCTTGCGGAGTCGTGGGGTGTGCGCCCGCAGGTGCTGCTCGGCCATTCGGTGGGGGAGATCGTCGCCGCGCATGTCGCGGGTGTGTTCTCTCTGGCGGATGCGTGCGCGTTGATCGCGGCGCGTGGTCGGTTGATGGCAGCTCTGCCCGCGGGTGGGGCGATGGCGGCGATCGGCCTGGATGAGGCGACGGTCGCTGCTGTCACAGATGAGCGGGTGCAGATCGCCGCCGTCAACGGCCCCACCTCAGTCGTGATCTCCGGCGACGAGGAAGCAGTCGAGGCGCTGGTGGAGCGGTGGCGCGCGGAAGGTGTGCGAGTGCGCCGCCTGGCGGTGAGTCACGCGTTCCACTCGCATTTGATGGAGCCGATGCTGGCGGAGTTCACCACGGTGTTGGAGGGCCTGACGTTCGGGGCGGCCCGGTTGCCGGTGGTGTCGAACCTGACGGGTGAGGTGTCGGACTGCGGTTCGGTTGAGTACTGGGTGCGGCATGTGCGGGAAGCGGTCCGCTTCGCGGACAGTTTGAGCACGGTCGCGGGGATGGGTGTGACCGCGCTGTTGGAGTTGGGTCCGGACGGTGTGCTGTCGGCGATGGTCGACGACACGTTCGCGGTTTCCGCGTTGCGGGATGGTCGTGATGAGGCGGAGTCGTTCACTGCCGCGCTCGGTGGTCTGCATGCGGTGGGGGTGGAGTTGGACTGGGCCGGTGTCTTCGCCGGCCGGGGCGGCAGGCTGGTTGATCTGCCGGCCTATGCGTTCCAGCATCAGCGGTACTGGCTCGACGCGCCTACCGGGACTGGTGACCCGTCGGGGCTCGGCCTGGGCCAGAGCAACCACCCGTTGCTCGGTGCGGCCGTGTCCCTGCCCGACAGCGACACCGTGCTGCTGACCGGCCGCCTGTCGCCGCGTTCGCACGCCTGGCTTGCCGACCACCGGATCGGCGGCACCGTCGTCGTGCCTGCCGCCGTGCTGGCCGACCTCGTCCTGCATGCTGCCGCCGGATCCGCCGTCGAGGAGTTGGTCGTGGAGACTCCACTGACCCTCGACGACGAGGGCGCGGTCGACCTTCGGGTCACCGTGACCGGCGGCCATCGCGTCACTGTCCACTCGCGGCCCGGCGACGCGCCCGCCGACCTGCCGTGGACCCGGCACGCCGAGGCGCGGATCGGCGTCGCCGAACCCTTCGCACCGGACAGTCTCGCCGCGTGGCCGCCAGCCGGCGCCCGCCCGATCGACGCCGATGGCGTTTACCACCGTCTCGGTGCCGCCGGCGTCGAGCACGGCGAGACGTACCAGAACCTGCAGGCGGCCTGGCAGCACGGCGACGACGTGTACGCCGAACTGGTCCTCCCCGAGACGACCGCCGTGACCGGGTTTGGCCTGCATCCCGCCCTGCTCGACGCCGCCCTGCACGCCGTCATGATCGACAGGTACGACGATGGTCAGGTAGCGACGACGGCGACGTGGAGCGGTGTCACCCTGTTCGCGGAGGGCGCCACCGCGCTCCGGGCGCGGATCTCGCCGGTCGGGGACGGTGCGGTCGCGGTGTTGCTCACCGACGCCGACGGGGAACCGGTCGCGACCGTGCGGTCGCTGACCTGGCAGCCGCTGCCGGAGAACGCGAGGCTGCGGCCACCGTCCCGGCTCCACGACTCGCTGTTCCGATCGGATTGGACCATAGTGGCCCCGGCGGCCGACGCGGTTCCTCGTACCGCGGTGCTGCTCGGCACGACGGAGAGCCTGCCCGAGGCGTTCGGTGCGCTCCCGGCGTACGGAAGCCTGGCCGCCCTGGCCCGCGACGTGGCCACCGGAACCGGCGTCCCCGACGTGGTCTTCGTCCCGTTCACGGACCCGGGCGTGGACGAGGTGGCCGACCGGGTCCATACCGCGACCCAGAAAGCCCTGGCCCTGGCCCAGGACTGGCTCGCCGAGGAGAGCCTGCTGGCCGCACGGCTGGTCCTGGTCACCCGGGGCGCCGTGGCGACCGGGCCGGACGAGCCGCTCACCGACCTGGCGCACGCGGCGCTCTGGGGCCTGATCCGGTCAGCGCAGCGCGAGAACCCCGAACGCTTCGGCCTGCTGGACCTCGGACCGGACGCGGCGGTACCGGACCTGTTGGCCGCGACGGCCGGCGGCGGCGAACCGGAACTCGCGGTCCGAGGCGGGACGCTGTACGGCCGCCGGCTGGTCCGGCACACCACGGACCTGGACGAGGTCGTCCCGGCTGGCACCCTGAACCCCGGTGGAACCGCTCTGATCACCGGCGGCACCGGCACCCTCGGGGCTCTCGTCGCCCGGCATCTGGTTGCCGAGCACGGCATCCGGCACCTGGTGCTGGTCAGCCGGCGCGGCCGGGTCGCGGCGGGGGCGGCGGAGATCGAGGCCGACCTGACGGCTCGCGGCGCCACGGTAGACATCCTGGCCTGCGACGTGACCGACCGCGACGCCGTCGAACTGGTCGTCAAGGCGATCCCGGCGGCGCATCCGCTGACTGCGGTGGTGCACACCGCGGGCGTCATCGACGATGCCACCATCGGCTCGCTCACCACGGACCGGCTGGACCGGGTCCTGCGGCCGAAGGTCGATGCCGCACTGCACCTGCACGAGCTCACCGCCGGACAACCGGTCGAGGCCTTCGTGCTGTTCTCCTCGGCGGCGGCCACGTTCGGCGAGGCGGGTCAGGGTAACTACGTTGCCGCCAACACCTTCCTCGACGCCCTCGCCCAGCACCGGCACGCCCTCGGCCTGGCGGGCACCTCCCTGCAGTGGGGCTTCTGGCAGGAACGCAGCGGCATCACCGAGCACCTCACCGAAGCCGACGTGCGCCGGATGGAACGCGGCGGCATGCTGCCGATCACCGCGGAGACCGGGATGGCGTTGTTCGACCGGGCGCTGGCGTCCGGGCGGCCGGTGCTCGCCCCGATGCGCCTCGACCTACCCGCGCTGTGGGCCGGCGAGGACGGTGAGTCGGCGCTGCTGCGGGCACTGCGGCCAGCCCGGGCCCGCCGTACGGTGCGAGTGGCTGGTGTCACGGAGCAGCCGGATCGCCTGGCGGACCAACTGGCCCGGCTCACAGCCGACGAGCGCGAGCGTGTCCTGCTCGACCTGGTCGGCGAGAACGTCGCCGCCGTGCTCGGGCACGACGGCACCGACGAACTCCATCCAGGGCGGCCATTCAAGGAGTTGGGCTTCGACTCGCTGACCGCAGTGGAGTTGCGCAACCGGCTCAACGCCGCAACCAACCTGAGGCTGAACAGCACCACGGTGTTCGACTACCCGACGCCGCTCGCCCTGGCACGCCATCTGCGTACGGCCCTCGGCACCGACCTTCCGGAGCCGGACGGCGACCCGGAGGAGCAGCGGATCCGCGCCGCCCTCGCGGCCCTGCCGTTGTCCCGCATCCGCGAGGCCGGGCTACTCGATCTGCTGCTCGACCTGACAGGTGAGACCGGGACGGGCAACACCGAGTCCGCCGCCGACCAGGGCGACACCCTCGAATCCATCGACGCCATGGACACCGAGCACCTGATCCGCATGGCGCTCGGCGACTCCGACTCCTGAACCGACACGGGGAGCCTTCTCATGACTACGTCCCAGGCCCAGCTGGTAGAGGCGCTGCGTGCTTCCCTGAAGGAGACCGAGCAGCTCCGGCAGCAAAACCGGCAATTGATCAACAGCGGCTCGGAACCCATCGCCATCGTCGGGATGAGCTGCCGGTACCCCGGGGGCGCCGGCAACCCGGAGGAACTGTGGCGGATCGCCTTCCAGGGCATCGACGCGGTGACGCCCTTCCCGGAGGACCGCGGCTGGGACGTGACGGATCTGTACGACCCGGATTCTGATCGTCCCGGCACGGTCGCCTGCCGCGAGGGCGGCTTCGTACCCGACGCCGGGGACTTCGACGCCGCCTTCTTCGGGATCTCGCCGCGCGAGGCGTTGGCCATGGACCCGCAACAGCGGATGCTGCTGGAGGCGTCCTGGGAAGCGTTCGAGTCCGCCGGGATCGACGTGACGACCCTGCGGGAGAGCCGGACCGGCGTGTTCACCGGCGTGATGAGCTCGGACTACCTGGCCAACCTGGCAGGCGCGCCGGAGAGCGTCGAGGGCTACGTGAGCACCGGCAACTCCGGCAGCGTGGCCTCCGGGCGGATCTCGTACACGTTCGGTTTCGAGGGCCCGGCGGTCAGCGTCGACACCGCCTGCTCGTCGTCGCTGGTCGCGCTGCACCTGGCGTTGCAGGCGCTGCGGCGTGGCGAGTGCGCTCTCGCGCTTGCTGGCGGCGTGACGGTGATGGCCAGCCCGGACACCTTCATCGAGTTCTCCCGGCAGCGTGGTCTCGCGGCGGACGGCCGGTGCAAGGCGTTCGCGAACGCGGCGGACGGCACCGGGTGGTCGGAGGGCGTCGGGATGCTGCTCGTCGAGCGACTCTCGGACGCCCGCCGCAACGGTCACCGAATCTTGGCGGTGGTGCGTGGTTCGGCGGTGAATCAGGACGGCGCGTCGAATGGTTTGACCGCGCCGAATGGTCCGTCGCAGCAGCGAGTGATCCGGCAGGCCCTGGCGAATGCCGGGCTGTCCCCGGCTGAGGTCGACGTGGTCGAGGCGCACGGCACGGGCACCCGGCTGGGTGATCCGATCGAGGCGCAGGCGCTGTTGGCGACGTACGGACAGGACCGGTCCGAACCGTTGTGGTTGGGCTCGATCAAATCCAATATTGGTCACTCGCAGGCCGCGGCGGGTGTCGCGGGGATCATCAAGATGATCCAGGCTTTCCGGTACGACGTCCTGCCGAAGACCCTGCACGTCGACGAGCCGACAGCGCAGGTGGACTGGTCGTCCGGGGCGGTGTCCCTGCTGACCGAGCAGCGGCCGTGGCCTCGGGGTGAGCGTCCGCGTCGAGCCGGTGTCTCGTCGTTCGGCATGAGCGGCACCAATGCGCACGTGATTTTGGAAGAGGCGCCTGCCGTGGCGGAGGTGGCCTCGGAGTCTTCGGTGTCGGCGCCGGTGCCGTGGGTGTTGTCGGCGAGGTCCGAGGCGGCTCTGCGGGACCAGGCCGGCCGGCTCAGCGATTTCGTTGCCGCACATCCGGAGATCTCTCCGGTCGATATCGGGTGGACGTTGGCCGGTCGGGCTCGTTTCGAGCATCGTGCGGTGCTCGACGCTGGTTCGTTTGAGGTGTCGCCGCGGGTGGCGGTGGAGGCGCGGTTGGGGGTGATGTTCACCGGTCAGGGCAGTCAGCGCCTGGGTATGGGTCGGGGTTTGTATGACACGTTCCCGGTGTTCGCGGCGGCGTTCGATGAGGTGTGCGATCTGCTCCCGGGTGATCTCAAGTCGGTGGTCTTCGGCGACGACCCCGACCTGTTGAACAACACGGAGTACGCGCAGCCGGCGTTGTTCGCCGTCGAGGTGGCGTTGTTCCGGCTTGCGGAGTCGTGGGGCGTGCGCCCGCAGGTGTTGTTGGGTCATTCGGTGGGGGAGATCGTCGCTGCGCATGTCGCGGGTGTGTTCTCTCTGGCGGATGCGTGCGTGTTGATTAGCGCGCGTGGTCGGTTGATGGCGGCTCTGCCTGCGGGTGGGGCGATGGCCGCGATCGGCCTTGACGAGGCGACGGTCGCTGCTGTCATTGGTGAGCGGGTGCAGATCGCCGCCGTGAATGGCCCCACCTCGGTCGTGATCTCCGGCGACGAGGAAGCGGTCGAGGAGTTGGTGGGGCGGTGGCGTGCTGAGGGTGTGCGGGTGCGCCGCTTGGCGGTGAGTCACGCATTCCATTCGCATCTGATGGAGCCGATGCTCGCCGAGTTCACCACGGTTCTGGAAGGCCTGACGTTCGGGTCCGCGCGCCTGCCGGTGGTGTCGAACCTGACGGGTGAGGTTTCGGACTGCGCTTCGGTTGAGTACTGGGTGCGGCATGTGCGGGAAGCGGTCCGCTTCGCCGACAGCCTGGCGACGGTTGCGGGTATGGGTGTGACCGCCCTGTTGGAGTTGGGCCCCGACGGTGTGTTGTCGGCGATGGCGGATGACACGTTCGCGGTCGCTGCTCTGCGGGATGGTCGTGATGAGGCGGAGTCGTTCACTGCCGCGTTGGGTCGTCTGCACGAGGTGGGTGTGGAGCTGGACTGGGCTGGGATGTTCGCCGGCCGTGGGGCGAAGCTCGTCGACCTGCCGACCTACGCGTTCGAACACCGCCGCTACTGGGCGACCTCCCCAGCCGGCCAGGGTGACGCCGCCGAACTCGGCCTGGACGTCACCGGCCACCCACTGCTCGGCGCCGCGGTCACCGTCCCCGGCACGGACACGGTGATCCTCACCGGCCGCGTCCCCGCCCAGGCACACTCCTGGCTCTCCGGCGGCGGCGCGCTCCTGGACCTGGTGGTGCACGCCGGCGACCAGGTCGGCTGCGGCACGGTCCGGCAGTTGACCATCGACGGGCCGCTGACGTCCGCAGCTGGCCGGACCCTCGCGATCCGCGCGATCGTCGACGGCCCGAGCCCGGACGGCTCGCGCCCGGTGACGGTCTTCTCCCGTCCGGCCGCCGACGTGCCGTGGACCCGGCACGCGCAGGGCACGGTCGTACCGGCACCGGCCTCCGTCCCCGCCTGGCCCGGCGACGACGGCGCGGTCGAAGTGACCCTGCCGGAGTCGGTGCCGGCCGAGGGCTTCGGGCTGCATCCGGCGCTGCTGGACGAGGCGCTGCCCGGCGCCGCGGTCGAGTGGCACAACTTCACGCTGTACGCCGTGGGCGCGACGGCGCTCCGGGTCCGTGCGGTGCCCGTCGACGGCGGCGTGTCGCTGCTGCTGGCCGATCGGACCGGCGCCGTGGTGGCGTCGGTGGACCGAGTCGTGCTCGGCGACCTGCGTCCGGTCGGGCAGGTGACGGACTCGCTGTTCGGCGTCGAGTGGGACGAGGTCGCGCCCGCGTCAGGGGCTGGTGTCGCCGACGTCGTGGTCGTCACGATCGCCGAGGACCCGGCCGATGACGTGGTCGCGGCCGTGCACACCGGGGCTGCGGAGGCGCTCGCCGCCGTGCAGCGGTGGCTGGCCGACGACGCGCGGACCAACTCTCGGCTGCTGTTCGTGGCCCGCGGGCCCGGCCTGGTGCAGGCGGCCGTGTGGGGTCTGGTGCGCTCGGCGCAGAACGAGAACCCGGACCAGTTTCTGCTGCTCGACACCGGTGGCGTGCCCGTCACCGAGGAACTGCTGACCACTGTCGCGGCTGCGGGCGAGACGGAACTGCGGTTGCGGGCCGGCGCGCTGCAGGCACCGCGGCTGGTCCGGGCGACCGCCGAGCCGGCGCCGGTGGAGTTGCCCGGGACGGTGCTGGTCACCGGCGGCACCGGGGCGCTGGGCGCGTTGGTGGCGCGGCATCTGGTGACTGCCTATGGCGTACGAAATCTGGTGTTGACGAGTCGTCGCGGTCTCGCTGCGCCGGACGCGGAGCAACTGGTCGCGGACCTCGCGGAGTCAGGCGCGTCAGCACGTGTGGTTGCTTGCGACGTCGCCGACCGGGCGGCGGTGGCGGGACTGCTCGCCGGAATCACGGACCTGGTGGGAGTGGTCCATACCGCGGGCGTGGTGCACGACGGCGTGGTCACCTCGCTGACGCCGGAGCGGCTGGACCGGGTGTTCGCGCCCAAGGTCGACGCGGCCCACCACCTGCATGAACTGACCGCCGAGCGGAATCTGCGGATGTTCGTGGTGTTCTCGTCGTCGGCCGGCCTGTTCGGTGACGCGGGGCAGGGCAACTATGCGGCGGCGAACAGTTTCCTGGACGAGCTGGCGCGCCAGCGTCGCGCGGCCGGGCTCGCGGGGCTTTCGCTGCAGTGGGGCCTGTGGGAGCAGTCGTCGGGGATCACCGGTCACCTGACGTCGGCGGATATCGATCGGATCCGGCGCGCGGGCATGCGGCCACTGGAGTCGAAGCAGGCCCTCGCCCTGTTCGACACCGCGCTCGGAGGAAACACGCCAGTTCTGGCGCCGATGAACCTCGACCCGGCGGTCGCGCGCGGCGCGGGCGGCGGACTTCTGGCCGGCTTCGCCACGCGGCCCGCCCGCCGGGTCGTCAGCACGGTGACCGCGGCGGGCGACACGTCGCTCAAGGGGCGGTTGGCGACGCTGCCGCGGACCGAGCAGCAGGAGACGGTCTCCCATCTGGTTCGCACAGAGGTGGCCGGAGTCCTCGGATTCGCCGGCACTGACGAGGTGCCCTCCGGGCGCTCGTTCAAGGAGCTCGGGTTCGACTCGCTGACGGCGGTCGAGCTGCGGAACCGGCTGAGTGTGGTGACCGGGCTGCGGCTTCCGGCGACGGTGGTGTTCGACTATCCGTCGGTGGCGGCGCTGGCCGATTTTCTGCTGGTGGAACTGGTCGGCGGAGCGGCTCCCGTGGTGCACGAGGTGCGGGCGGGCGCGGTGGCCGACGAGCCGGTGGTGATCGTCGGAATCGGCTGCCGGTTCCCGGGCGGAATCACCTCGGCGGACGACCTGTGGCAAATGGCCGCCGACGGCAGGGAGACCCTCACCGCCTTCCCAGCCGATCGCGGCTGGGACGTCGAGCGGCTCTACAACCCGGATCCGGACCAACCCGGATCGACGTACGTGACGGTCGGCGGCTTCGTCGACGCCAGCGCGTTCGACCCCGGCTTCTTCGGGATCTCACCACGTGAGGCGCTGGCCATGGACCCGCAGCAGCGGTTGCTGCTGGAGGCGTCCTGGGAGGCGTTCGAGGCCGCCGGGATCGACGTGACGACGCTACGGGGCAGCCGGACCGGCGTCTTCGCCGGCGTGATGAGCTCGGACTACTACTCGGACTTCAGCACCCTCCCGGACGGGCTTGAGGGCTACCTCGGCGTTGGCAACGCGGGCAGCGTGGCCTCGGGGCGGATCTCGTACACGTTCGGTTTCGAGGGCCCGGCGGTCAGCGTCGACACCGCCTGCTCGTCGTCGCTGGTGGCGCTGCACCTGGCCGCGCAGTCGCTGAGTCGTGGGGAGTGTGACCTGGCCCTGACCGGCGGCGTGACGGTGATGGCCAGCCCGGACACCTTCGTGGACTTCTCCCGGCAGCGTGGTCTCGCCGCGGACGGCCGGTGCAAGGCGTTCGCGAACGCGGCGGACGGCACCGGCTGGTCCGAGGGCGTCGGGATGCTGCTCGTCGAGCGACTCTCGGACGCCCGCCGCAACGGACACCGAATCTTGGCGGTGGTGCGGGGTTCGGCGGTGAATCAGGACGGCGCCTCGAATGGTTTGACGGCGCCGAATGGTCCGTCGCAGCAGCGGGTGATCCGGCAGGCATTGGCGAATGCGGGGCTGTCCCCGGCTGAGGTCGACGTGGTGGAGGCGCATGGCACGGGGACCCGGTTGGGTGATCCGATCGAGGCGCAGGCGTTGTTGGCGACGTATGGGCAGGATCGGTCGGAGCCGTTGTGGTTGGGGTCGGTCAAGTCGAACCTGGGTCACACGCAGGCGGCTGCCGGGGTGGCTGGGGTCATCAAGATGGTGCAGGCGATGCGGCATGAGGTGTTGCCGCGGACCCTGCATGTAGATGAGCCGTCGCCGCATGTGGACTGGTCGTCGGGTGCGGTGTCGTTGTTGACCGAGTCGCGGCCGTGGCCGGCGACGGATCGTCCGCGTCGGGCTGGTGTGTCGTCGTTCGGGATCAGTGGGACGAACGCGCACGTGATTTTGGAAGAGGCGCCCGCCGTGGCGGAGGTGGCCTCGGTGTCTTCGGTGTCGGCGCCGGTGCCGTGGGTGTTGTCGGCGAGGTCGGAGGCGGCTCTGCGGGATCAGGCCGGCCGGCTCAGCGATTTCGTTGCCGCACATCCGGAAATCTCTCCGGTCGACATCGGGTGGACGTTGGCCGGTCGAACCCGTTTCGAGCACCGTGCGGTGCTCGACGCTGGTTCGTTTGAGGTGTCGCCTCGGGTGGCGGTGGAGGCGCGGTTGGGGGTGATGTTCACCGGCCAGGGCAGTCAGCGCCTCGGTATGGGTCGGGGTCTGTATGACACGTTCCCGGTGTTCGCCGCCGCGTTCGACGAGGTATGCGACCTGCTCGCGGGTGATCTCAAGTCGGTCGTCTTCGGCGACGACCCCGACCTGTTGAACAACACCGAGTACGCGCAGCCAGCATTGTTCGCCGTCGAGGTGGCGTTGTTCCGGCTTGCGGAGTCATGGGGTGTGCGTCCGCAGGTGCTGCTCGGCCACTCAGTGGGGGAGATCGTCGCCGCACACGTTGCGGGCGTCTTCTCCCTGGCGGATGCGTGCGCGTTGATCGCGGCGCGTGGTCGGTTGATGGCGGCTCTGCCTGCGGGTGGGGCGATGGCCGCGATCGGCCTTGACGAGGCGACGGTCGCTGCTGTCACAGATGAGCGGGTGCAGATCGCCGCCGTGAACGGCCCCACCTCGGTCGTGATCTCCGGCGACGAGGAAGCTGTTGAGGCGCTGGTGGGGCGGTGGCGTGCTGAGGGTGTGCGGGTGCGCCGCTTGGCGGTGAGTCACGCGTTCCATTCGCATTTGATGGAGCCGATGCTGGCGGAGTTCACCACGGTGTTGGAGGGCCTGACGTTCGGGGCGGCGCGCCTGCCGGTGGTGTCGAACCTGACCGGTGAGGTCTCGGACTGCGGTTCGGTTGAGTACTGGGTGCGGCACGTGCGGGAAGCGGTCCGCTTCGCCGACAGTCTGAGCACGGTCGCGAGCATGGGTGTGACCGCGCTGCTGGAGTTGGGTCCCGACGGTGTGCTGTCCGCGATGGTCGACGACACGTTCGCGGTCGCTGCTCTGCGGGACGGCCGTGATGAGGCGGAGTCGTTCACTGCCGCGTTGGGTCGTCTGCACGAGGTGGGGGTGGAGCTGGACTGGGCTGGTGTCTTCGCCGGCCGCGGCGGCAAGCTGGTAGACCTGCCCGGGTACGCCTTCCAACACCAGGAGTACTGGCTGCACCAGGCCGCCGCGACCGGTGACGCGACCCAGATCGGTCTCACCGTCAGCGACCACCCTCTGTTCGGGGCGATCGTGCTGTCCCCGGACGGCGACGCCGTACAGCTGACCGGCCGGCTCACCCGTCAAACCGTCTCGTGGGCGGACGACCACCGGATCGGCGACGCCGTCGTGCTCCCCACCTCCGCGCTGGTCGACCTGGCCGTGTACGCCGGTGACCAGATCGGCGTTGGCACCGTCGACGCGCTGACCGTCGAGGCGCCGCTGACACTTCCCGACAGTGGTGGATTGTCCCTGCGGGTCGGTGTCGACGCCGGCCACCAGGTGACCGTGCATTCCAAGGCCGACGGTGACGAGGTCTGGGTCCGGCACGCGGTCGGGACCGTACGCCCGGCACCGGCCACGGTTCCGGCCGGGTTGACCGCCTGGCCGCCGCCCGGTGGCGAGCAGATCGACGTCGACGACCTGTACGCGGCTCTCACTGGAGCCGGTGTCGAGCATGGTCCGGCGCTGCGGGGTGTGCGGGCCGCCTGGCGGCACGGCGTCGACCTGTACGCCGAGGTAGCCCTGCCCTCGTCGGTCGAGCTGGCTGGCTTCGCCCTGCACCCGGCACTGCTCGATGCCGCCCTGCACCTGGTGGTCGCCGAGCAGTCCACGACGGGCGTCCGGCTACCGTCGGAGTGGACCGGCTTCACCCTGTACGCGCAGGACGCGACCGACCTGCGGGTACGGATCAGCCCGGTGGAGGACGGCGTCTCCCTGCAGGTCGCCGACGGGACCGGGGCTCCGGTGGCCACGGCGGAGCGCATCCGGTTGGCCGACGTCACGGCCGGCGCACCACGTCGTAGCAGCGAGTCGCTGTTCACCGTCGACTGGGTGGGAGCAGAGGAGTTCGACGCGACCCTGGACGGGTCGTGGGCGGTGCTCGGCGTCGATCATCTGAATCTGCACGCCGTGCTGAAGGAAGCAGGCGTCGAGGCTGCCGTGCACACCGACCTCGATGCTCTGCTCGAATCGGCGGTGCCCGGCACGGTCGTGGCGCAGCTGGACGGCGAGTCCACCGGCGACATGGTGACCGCGGCGCACGCGGCGGCGGCCCGAGCGATGGCCCTGCTGCAGCGGTGGCTCACCGATGACCGCTGCGCCGACTCCCGCCTGATCCTGGTGACGCGCGGCGCGGCCGGACTGGACGTCGACGACCTGGCGCACGCCACGGTGTGGGGTTTGGTGCGTTCGGCGCAGAACGAGAACCCGGACCGCTTCGTGTTGCTCGACGCGGGCGCCGAACCCGTTGGCGCTGGGTTGCTTTCGGCTGTTGTTGCGTCGGGTGAGTCGGAGTTGCGGGTGCGTGGGGGTGTGTTGGAGGTGCCGCGGTTGGTGCGGGCGGTGGTGGGTTCGGGTTCGGGTTCGGGGTTGGGGTTGGTGGGTGGTGGGGTGGTGTTGGTTACGGGTGGTACGGGGGCGTTGGGTGCGTTGGTGGCGCGGCATTTGGTGGTGGTTCATGGGGTGCGGGATTTGGTGTTGGTGAGTCGTCGTGGTGGTGGTGCGCCGGGGGCGTCGGAGTTGGTGGCGGAGTTGGTGGGGTTGGGGGCGTCGGTGCGGGTGGTGGCGTGTGATGTGGGGGATCGGGGGGAGTTGGCGGGTGTGGTGGGGGGGATTGTGGGTTTGCGGGGGGTGGTGCATACGGCGGGTGTGGTGGATGACGGTGTGGTGACGTCGTTGTCGGTGGGTCGGTTGGCGGGGGTGTTGGGGCCGAAGGTTGATGCGGCGTGGTATTTGCATGAGTTGACGGCTGGTTTGGGTTTGCAGTTTTTTGTGTTGTTTTCGTCGTCGGCGGGGTTGTTTGGTGATGCGGGGCAGGGTAGTTATGCGGCGGCGAATGTGTTTTTGGATGAGTTGGCGCGTCGGCGGCGGGCGGTTGGGCTTGCGGGGCTTTCGTTGCAGTGGGGGTTGTGGGAGGAGTCGTCGGGGATTACTGGTCATTTGACGCGGGCTGATTTTGATCGGATTCGGCGTGCGGGGATGCGGCCGTTGGAGTCGGGTCGGGCGCTTGCGTTGTTTGATGTTGCGCTTGGTGGTGGTCATCCGGTGCTCGCACCCATGCACCTCGACCTCGGCACCCTGCGGGCGAACGGACCGACCGCCCCGATCCTGCGCAAGCTCGTCGGGACCGGTGCCCGGCGGTCGGCCGCGGCGGCGATCGACGGACCGGGCCTGGCGGAGCGGCTCGCCGCGATGTCCCCGGCGCAGCGGCACAACGCCCTGCTCACCCTGGTCCGCACCCACGTCGCCGGGGTGCTCGGGCACACCTCCGTCGCGGCGGTGCCGCCGGAGCGGGCCTTCCGCGAGCTGGGCTTCGACTCGCTGACCGCAGTCGAGCTCCGCAACCGCCTCAACGCCGAGACCGGGCAGCGACTCAGCGCCACGCTGGTCTTCGACTACCCGACGCCGCTGGCCCTCGCCGAGCACCTCCTCGCCGAGGTGTTCGGCGCCCAGCAGGCCGGGCCAGGGTCGGTGCTGGCCGAGCTGGACCGCCTGGAATCACTGCTCGCGGGCTTGGAGGCGGACGGCGACGACGCCGACCGCATCGGCGATCGGCTGCGGACGCTGCTGGCCGAGTGGACCGGGAACCGGCGTACCGCGCCGGAGGAGCCCGTCGACGACCTGGCGTCTGCCGACGCCGACAAACTGCTCGACATCATTCAGCGGGAATTCGGTCGGTCCTGACCCCGGTGCCCGCTCCCCGCCGTAACTGAACAACCGATTGGTGGCCTGATCATGGCGCAGGACGACAAGCTGCTCGAGAACCTCAAGTTCATGACCGTCGAACTGCGCCGGACCCGGTCCCGGCTGGCGGAGGCCGAGGAGGCCGCGCGCGAGCCGATTGCGATCGTCGGCATGGCCTGCCGGTTCCCCGGCGGGGTGCGGTCGCCGGAAGACCTGTGGGACCTGGTGGCCGAGGGCGGCGACGCGATCGGCGAGTTCCCGGTGGGCCGTGGCTGGGACGTCGACGGCCTGTACGACCCGGACCCCGACAAGCCCGGCACCACGTACGTGCGGGAGGGCGGTTTCGTCGACGACGCGGACGGCTTCGACGCGTCGTTTTTCGGCATTTCCCCGCGCGAGGCTCTGGCGATGGACCCGCAACAGCGGCTGCTTCTGGAGACGAGCTGGGAGGCGCTGGAGCGCGCCGGCATCGACCCGTCCGAGCTGAAGGGCAGCTCCACCGGCGTCTACGTCGGCATGATCCACAACGACTACGGCTGGACGGTGCCGACGGTGCCCGCCGACATCGAGCCGTTCCTGTCGAACGGCAACATCAGCAGCGTCGCGTCCGGGCGGGTGGCGTACTGCCTGGGCCTGCAGGGGCCGGCTGTCACGCTGGACACCGCCTGCTCCTCGTCGCTGGTGACGCTGCACGTGGCAGCGCAGGCGCTACGGAACGGCGACTGCGACCTGGCGCTGGCCGGCGGTGTCACGATCATGTCGATGCCGGTGAACTTCACCGACTTCAGCCGCCAGCGCGGCTTGGCCCTGAACGGGCGGGTCAAGGCTTTCGCGACCGCGGCGGACGGCACCAACTGGGGCGAAGGCGTCGGCATGCTGGCACTGGAGCGGCTGTCGCAGGCGCGCCGCAACGGCCGCCGGATCCTCGCTGTCCTGAGTGGATCGGCGATCAACCAGGACGGTGCGTCGAACGGCCTGACCGCGCCGAACGGCCCGTCGCAACGGCGGGTCATCCGGCAGGCGTTGGCGAACGCGGGGCTGTCGCCGGTTGACGTGGACGCGGTGGAGGCGCACGGCACCGGGACCCGGTTGGGTGACCCGATCGAGGCGCAGGCGCTGTTGGCCACCTATGGGCAGGACCGTCCGCAGGGGCGGCCGTTGTGGCTGGGTTCGATCAAGTCGAACATCGGGCACACCCAGGCCGCGGCCGGCGTCGCCGGTGTGATCAAGATGGTGATGGCGCTGCGGCACGAGGTGCTGCCCGAGACGCTGCACGTGGACGAGCCGACGACGCAGGTGGACTGGTCGGCGGGTGAGGTGTCGCTGCTGACCGAGCCGCAGCCGTGGCCCCGGACCGAGCGTCCGCGCCGGGCGGGTGTCTCGTCGTTCGGCATCAGCGGGACGAACGCGCACGTGATCGTCGAAGAGGCCCCGGCCGTCGCCGCGCAGCCTGTCGAGGCCGGCGCCGAGCCGCCGCTGGCCACGGCCGTCGTGCCGTGGGTGCTCTCCGGCCGTTCCGAGGCCGCGCTGCGCGCGCAGGCCGAGCGCCTGGTCCGGTACGTCGAGCAGCGTCCCGACTTGGACGTCGCGGCGGTGGGCCGCGCTCTGGCCGGTAACCGGGCCGCCTTCGAGCACCGCGCCGTGGCCGTTGGCACCGACCGTGCCGAACTGCTCGCGGGCGTCCGGAGTGTCGCCTCTGGTGGTCCGGTGTCGGGTGTGGTGTCGGGTGTGGGTGGGGGTTCGGGGTGTGGGGTGGTTTTTGTTTTTCCGGGTCAGGGGTCGCAGTGGGTGGGGATGGCGGTGGAGTTGTTGGAGTCGTCTTCGGTGTTTGCGGGGGCGATGGGTGAGTGTGAGGTGGCGTTGTCGGAGTTTGTGGATTGGTCGTTGGTGGGGGTTTTGCGGGGGGTGGTGGGGGAGCCGTCGTTGGAGCGGGTAGATGTGGTGCAGCCGGTGTTGTGGGCGGTGATGGTGTCGTTGTCGCGGGTGTGGGCGGGGTTGGGTGTGGTGCCGTCGGTGGTGGTGGGTCATTCGCAGGGGGAGATTGCGGCGGCGGTGGTGGCGGGGGTGTTGTCGTTGCGGGATGGGGCGCGGGTGGTGGCGTTGCGGTCGCGGTTGTTGGTGGGGTTGGCCGGTGGTGGGGGGATGGTGTCGGTGGCGGCGGGTGTGGGTGTGGTGGAGGGGGTTTTGGGTCGGTGGGGTGGTGGGTTGTCGGTGGCGGTGGTGAATGGTCCGTCGTCGGTGGTGGTGTCGGGTGAGGTGGGGTTGTTGGCTGAGTTTGTGGGGTGGTGTGAGGGTGAGGGGGTGCGGGCGCGGTGGGTGCCGGTGGATTATGCGTCGCATTCGGCTCAGGTGGAGGTGTTGGAGTCGGAGTTGGTGGGGTTGTTGGGGTCGGTGTCGGGGGTTTCGGGGTCGGTGGCGATGGTGTCGTCGGTGTCGGGTGGGTTGGTGGATGGGTCGGAGTTGGGTGGGGGTTATTGGTATCGGAATTTGCGTGAGCGGGTGGATTTTGAGGGTGCGTTGGGTGTGGCGTTGGGGGTTGCGGGTGTGGGGTGTGTGGTGGTGGAGGTGTCGGCGCATCCGGTGTTGGTGATGGCGGTTCAGGATGTGGTGGAGGGTGTGGGTGGTGGGGTGTCGGTGGTGGGTTCGTTGCGGCGGGGTGAGGGTGGGGCGGGGCGGTTGTTGTTGTCGGCGGGTGAGGTTTTCGCGGCGGGTGTGGATGTGGATTGGTCGGGGGTGTTGGGTGTTGGTGGGTCGGTGGTGGATTTGCCGACGTATGCGTTTCAGCATCAACGCTTCTGGCTCGACGGTCCGGCCGCGGTCAGCGACGCGAAGGACCTCGGCCTGGAAGCCGTCGACCATCCGCTGCTGAGCGCCGCCGTCGCGCCCGCCGACTCGGACAGCCTCGTGCTCAGCGGACGGATCTCGCTGCGCACCCACCCATGGCTCGCCGAGCACGCCGTGCTGGGCAGCGTGCTGGTGCCCGGCACCGCTTTCGTCGACCTCGCCCTGCACGCCGGAGACCGGCTCGGCTGCGGCACTGTTGAGGAGCTCACCCTGCGGGCGCCGCTGGTGCTGCCCGCAGCCGGCGGAATCCGGCTGCAGGTCAGCGTCGAGGCCGCCGACAGTGACGGGCGGCGCGCGATCACCGTGCACTCCTGCCCGGACGACGACACCGATCCGGTCTGGACCTGCCACGCCGCTGGCACCCTCGCGCGCGGCGCGATCGTCGCCGACGACCTGACCAGTTGGCCGCCCGCCGGCGCCGAACCGCTCCCGGTCGACGGGGTGTACGAGCGCCTCGCCGGCCACGGCTACCAGTACGGCACGGTGTTCCAGGGGCTGCGCTCCGCCTGGCGGCACGACGGCGACCTGTACGCCGAAGTGGCGCTGCCGGACGCCGGAGCAACAGCCGGATTCGTGCTGCACCCGGCGCTGCTCGACGCCGCCCTGCACACCGTTCTGGTGGCCGCCGAGGCAGGCCCGGACCAGGACGTGCGGCTGCCGTTCTCCTGGGGCGGGGTGAGCGTGCACGCTACCGGCGCCGCCCGGCTACGGGTCCGCCTGCACGTCGACGACGACGGGCGGATCTCGTTGACCGCTGCGGACCCGACCGGCGCGCCGGTCGCCGTCGTCGAGGGGCTGTCCACCCGCCCAGTCACCGCCGGGCGCCTGGCCGCCGCGGGCGTCAACCTGCAGGACTCGCTGTTCCGCGTCGACTGGACCGCCCTGACGGCGGCCCCGGCCCGAGCCACGGTGTCCTACGCGATCCTGGGTGCCGGTGAGCTCACCGCCGCTCTCGGTGGTGCGGACGTACCGGAAACCGGCCCGGCCCCCGACGCCGTCTGCCTGGCCCTGGATCCGGAGCCGGTCGCGCCGACCACCGGCCTGCCGGAGCGGGCCCGGGCCGCCACCACGACCGTCCTGGAGACGGTCCAGGCGCTGCTCGCCGACGAGCGGCTCGCCGCGACCCGCCTGGTGATCCTGACCCGCGGCGCGGCCGGCCCGCAGGTCGGCGACCTGCCCGACGACCTGGTCCACGCCCCGGTCTGGGGTCTGATCCGCTCGGCCGAGTCGGAGAACCCCGGCCGATTCCTGCTGCTCGACGTCGGCGCCGATCTCCCGGACGGCGATCAACTGAGCGCGGCGCTGGCCTCCGGCGAACCCGAGTTGGCGCTGCGCGACGGCGTGCTGCACGCGCCCCGACTCGCCCGGACGGCGGCCGCCACCGAGCAGCCGGCCCTGGACCCGTCCGGCACCATGCTGATCACCGGTGGTACCGGCACCCTCGGTGCGCTGGTCGCCCGCCGTGCGGTCGCCGACTACGGCGCCCGGCGCCTGCTGCTGCTCAGCCGCCGCGGCCCGGCCGCCACCGGCGCCGCCGACCTGACCGCCGAGCTCGAGGCGGCCGGCGCGGACGTCACCGTGCTGGCCTGCGACACGGCCGATGAGACCGCGCTGGCCGCGGCGCTGGCCACGATCCCGGCGGACCGGCCGCTCACCGCGGTCGTCCACACGGCCGGTGACCTGGACGACGGGGTGCTCGGCTCGCTCACCCCGCAACGGCTCGACCGGGTGATGCGTCCCAAGGTCGACGCGGCGGTCCACCTGGACCGGCTCACCCGGGACCTGAAGCTCAGCGCGTTCGTGCTGTTCTCGTCGGCGGCCGGCGTCTTCGGCGGCCCGGGGCAGGGCAACTATGCGGCCGCGAACACGTTCCTGGACGCTCTGGCCCGGCACCGGCGTCGCGCCGGGCTGCCTGCGGTATCGCTGGCCTGGGGGCTCTGGGAGCAGCGCAGCGGACTCACCGGCGAGCTGGGCGAGGACGACCGGCGGCGGATCGCCGAGTCCGGGGTGGGCACGCTGCCGACCGCCGAAGGGCTGGCGCTGTTGGACGCCGGCTGGACGTCGGAGCAGGCGGTGGTCGTACCGGTGAAGCTTCAGCTGGCCCGGCTGCGGGCCCTGGCCGACCGCAGCGACCTTGCCCCGCTGATGCGTGGGCTGGTCCGCACCACGGCGCGGCGCGCTGCCGGCGGCGACGCCGAACCCGACGGCAACGCCCTCGCCCGGCGTCTCGCTGGGCTCGCCGAGACCGAACGCGCGAAGCTGCTGCAGGAGATGCTGCGTACGCACGTCGCCGCGGTGCTGGGCTTCGCCGGTCCACAGGACGTCACGCCCACTCGTGGCTTCCTCGACCTCGGCATCAACTCGCTGACCGCGCTGGAGCTGCGCAACCGGCTGAACGCGGCGACCGGACTGCGGCTGCCGGCCACCCTGATCTTCGACTACCCGTCCACCGACGCGCTCGCCGAGCACCTCGACAAGCAGCTGGTGGCCGGTGCCGGCGGCAGCGGCCGGACGGTGGTCCGAAAGGACCTGGAACGCCTGGAGTCGGCCCTGGCGGGCGCCGAGCTCGACGAGGCCGAGCAGGCCGAGATCACCCGGCGGCTGCAGGCGATCCTGGCTGGTCTGACCCGTAAGGACGCCGACGGTGACGTGGCCGCGCAACTCGACTCGGCCACCGACGACGAGATGTTCGCGCTGATCGACAACCAGCTCGGGGTGCTCTGACCGGCGGGCGGATCCTCGGGTGCGTAGGGGGACGGTTAGGGGTGTCAGCCATCCTGGACCGTCCCTTACGGTCGCATAGGAGAGCGAGCAGCCCCGACGGATCCCTGTTCTGACAAGGGAATTCGTCGAGCACCTGTCCGCTGTGTCCGCTCCGGGAGCCCGCATGTGGTGGCGGCTTCCGTTGACCTGAGTCCAGCCCGGTCGTGCTGCCGTATCGAAGAGGTTGCCGTACATGCAGAATGAGCAGAAACTTCGCGAATACCTCAAGCGCGTCACGGCCGACCTGCAGCAGACCAAGCAAAGGCTGGACGAGGCGGACGAGCGGCGACACGAGCCGATCGCGATCGTCGGGATCGGCTGCCGCTACCCGGGCGGCGCAGGCTCTCCTGAGGAGCTGTGGCGCATCGTCGCCGAGGAGCGCGACGTCGTCTCCGCGTTCCCCACCGACCGCGGCTGGGACTTCGACGCGCTGTACCACCCGGACCCCGACCAGCCGGGCACCTTCTACACCCGGGAGAGCGGCTTCCTCTACGACGCCGCCAACTTCGACCCGGCGTTCTTCGGCATCTCCCCGCGGGAGGCGCTGGCCATGGACCCGCAGCAACGGCTGCTGCTCGAGGTCGCCTGGGAGTCGCTGGAGCAGGCTGGGATCGACCCGCAGACGCTGCGCGGCACCCGCACCGGCGTCTTCGCCGGAGTCATGTACCAGGACTACGCCGCCCGTCTCGACACCATCCCCGCTGACATCGAGGGCTACCTCGGCGTCGGCAACGCCTACAGTGTCACCTCCGGACGCATCTCCTACACCCTGGGCCTGGAGGGTCCGGCCGTCTCGGTCGACACCGCCTGCTCGTCGTCGCTGGTCACCCTGCACCTGGCGGCACAGGCGCTGCGCAACGGCGACTGCACCCTGGCGCTGGCCGGCGGCACCACCGTCATGTCCACCCCGGACACCTTCGTCGACCTGGCCCGGCAGCGTGGCCTGGCGCCCGACGGCCGATGCAAGGCGTTCGCGGATGCCGCGGATGGCGCCGGTTTCGCCGAGGGCGTCGGAATGCTGGTCCTCGAACGGCTCTCCGACGCCCAGCGCAACGGGCACCGGGTACTGGCCGTCGTGCGCGGCTCGGCGATCAACCAGGACGGCGCGAGCAGCGGCTTGACCGCGCCGAACGGTCCCTCCCAGCAGCGCGTCATCCGCCAGGCCCTGGCAAACGCCCGGCTCACCGAAGCCGACGTCGACGTCGTCGAGGCGCACGGCACCGGCACCACCCTCGGCGACCCGATCGAGGCGCAGGCGCTGCTCGCCACCTACGGACAGGACCGTCCGGAGGGCCGGCCGCTGTGGCTGGGCTCGATCAAGTCGAACATCGGGCACACCCAGGCCGCGGCCGGCGTCGCCGGGGTGATCAAGATGGTGATGGCGATGCGGCACGGGATGCTTCCGCGCACCCTGCACGTCGACCAGAGGTCTTCCAAGGTGGACTGGTCGGCGGGTGCGGTCGCCCTGCTGACCGAGTCGCAGCCGTGGCCGATCGCGGAGCGTCCGCGCCGTGCGGGTGTCTCGTCGTTCGGCATCAGCGGCACCAACGCCCACGTCATCCTTGAAGAGGCGCCACCTGCGGCGGCCGAGGAGCCCGAGGCGTCAACCCAGCGTCGCGACCTGGACGGGCCGGTCGTGCCCTGGGTCCTGTCCGCCAAGACCCCGGCCGCCCTGCACGGACAGGCCGAGCGGCTCGCACGCTGGGTGACCGAGCGGCCCGATCTCGACCCGGCCGACATCGGCCGTTCCCTGCTGTCGTCGCGCTCACTGTTCGACCACCGCGCCGTCGTGGTGGGCGACAGCCGCGACGAGCTGCTGCGCAACCTCACCGACTTCGGCCGTGGTGGTCCGGTGTCGGGTGTGGTGTCGGGTGTGGGTGGGGGTTCGGGGTGTGGGGTGGTTTTTGTTTTTCCGGGTCAGGGGTCGCAGTGGGTGGGGATGGCGGTGGAGTTGTTGGAGTCGTCTTCGGTGTTTGCGGGGGCGATGGGTGAGTGTGAGGTGGCGTTGTCGGAGTTTGTGGATTGGTCGTTGGTGGGGGTTTTGCGGGGGGTGGTGGGGGAGCCGTCGTTGGAGCGGGTAGATGTGGTGCAGCCGGTGTTGTGGGCGGTGATGGTGTCGTTGTCGCGGGTGTGGGCGGGGTTGGGTGTGGTGCCGTCGGTGGTGGTGGGTCATTCGCAGGGGGAGATTGCGGCGGCGGTGGTGGCGGGGGTGTTGTCGTTGCGGGATGGGGCGCGGGTGGTGGCGTTGCGGTCGCGGTTGTTGGTGGGGTTGGCCGGTGGTGGGGGGATGGTGTCGGTGGCGGCGGGTGTGGGTGTGGTGGAGGGGGTTTTGGGTCGGTGGGGTGGTGGGTTGTCGGTGGCGGTGGTGAATGGTCCGTCGTCGGTGGTGGTGTCGGGTGAGGTGGGGTTGTTGGCTGAGTTTGTGGGGTGGTGTGAGGGTGAGGGGGTGCGGGCGCGGTGGGTGCCGGTGGATTATGCGTCGCATTCGGCTCAGGTGGAGGTGTTGGAGTCGGAGTTGGTGGGGTTGTTGGGGTCGGTGTCGGGGGTTTCGGGGTCGGTGGCGATGGTGTCGTCGGTGTCGGGTGGGTTGGTGGATGGGTCGGAGTTGGGTGGGGGTTATTGGTATCGGAATTTGCGTGAGCGGGTGGATTTTGAGGGTGCGTTGGGTGTGGCGTTGGGGGTTGCGGGTGTGGGGTGTGTGGTGGTGGAGGTGTCGGCGCATCCGGTGTTGGTGATGGCGGTTCAGGATGTGGTGGAGGGTGTGGGTGGTGGGGTGTCGGTGGTGGGTTCGTTGCGGCGGGGTGAGGGTGGGGCGGGGCGGTTGTTGTTGTCGGCGGGTGAGGTTTTCGCGGCGGGTGTGGATGTGGATTGGTCGGGGGTGTTGGGTGTTGGTGGGTCGGTGGTGGATTTGCCGACGTATGCGTTTCAGCATCAACGCTTCTGGCTCGAGGAAGCCGACGACGAACGCACCGCCGGGAACGTCCACGAGATGGCCCCCGAGGAATTCCGCTTCTGGGACGCCGTCGACCGCCAGGACACCGCCGCGCTCGAGGCCGCGCTAGACGCCGGTGAACAGCAATGGGTCGATTCCGCGCTCCCCGTTCTGGCCACCTGGCGTCGCCAGTACCAGGACCGCTCGACGATCGATCGCTGGCGCTACCGCGTCACCTGGAAACCGCTGCCGACCCGAACCACCGCGCTGAGCGGCACCTGGTTCCTGATCACCCCCGACGGCGTCGCCAACGACTGGATGGACGGTGCCGAGACCACCATCGCCGCGCACGGTGGCAACACGATCCGCCTCTCCTGCGACGCGGCGGAAATCACCCGCGCGGCGCTCGCCGATCGGATCCGCGAGCTCGCCGCCGCCACACCGCCGGCCGGCATCCTCTCCCTGCTCGCTCTCGACGACGCCCCGCACCCCGACCATCCAGCCGTGCCCTGCGGGCTCAACGGAAACCTCGCCCTCGTGCAGGCTCTCGGCGACGCCGGAATCGACGCCCCACTGTGGTTGGGAACCCGCGGCGCGGTCTCCACCAGTGGAGCCGACGCGGCTGCCCTTCCCGCCCAGGCGCAGATCTGGAGCCTCGGCAGGGTCGCCGGTCTGGAACACCCGGACCGTTGGGGCGGCCTGATCGACCTGCCACCGGCGGCCGAGCAGCGCAGCCTCGCCCAGTTCGCCGCCGCGCTCAGTGGCGCCGGTGACGACGACGAGATCGCCATACGCGCCAGCGGCATGTTCGGCCGTCGCTTCCAGCGCGCCTCGCTGATCGACTCGGCCGGCGGAGAAGGCTGGACCCCGCGCGGCACCATCCTGATCACCGGTGGCCTCGGCGCGCTCGGCCGGCACGTCGCCCGCTGGGCCGCCGGCAACGGGGCGAGTCACCTGGTGCTGTGCAGCCGCCGTGGCGCCGACAGCCCCGGCGTGGACGAGCTGAGCGCCGAACTGGCCGCCCTCGGCGCCCGCGTCACGATCGTGGCCGCCGACACCGCCGACCGCGACGCGCTGGCCGCCGTCCTCGCCGAGACCAACCAGGACAGCGACGAGCCACTCACCGCGGTCGTACACGCGGCCGGGGTGGGGGACACCGCCGCGCTGGCCGACACCGACCTCGACCAGACCGCGGCGATCATCACCGCCAAGGCCGCCGGCGCCGCCCACCTCGACGAACTGCTCGGCGACACCCCGCTCGACGCGTTCGTACTCTTCTCCTCGAACGCCGCGGTCTGGGGCGGCGCCGACCAGGGCGCGTACGCCGCGGCCAACGCCGCCCTGGACGCGGTCGCCGAGCAGCGGCGCGCCCGCGGCCTGACCGCCACGTCGATCGCCTGGGGCCTGTGGGCCGGTGGCGGCATGGGCGCCACCGGCGACGAGATCGCCGTGCTGCGCCTCGGGCTCAAGCCGATGGATCCGCGGCTCGCCGTGCTCGCCATGGTGCAGGCCGTCGAGCACGAAGAGACCACCGTGTCGATCTGCGACATGGACTGGGAACGCTTCGCCCCCGCATACACCGCCGCCCGACCCCGGCCGTTCATCGGTGACCTGCCCGACGTACGGCAGCAGACCCAGGCCCAGCAGCAGCCGCCGTCCATCGAGGCGGGCACCGAGTTTGCCCAGCGGCTGGCCGTCCTGCCCGCCGGTGAACGGCGCGACGTGGTCCTCGAGATCGTCCGGTCGCAGGCCGCCGCCGTGCTCGGCCACTCCGGCACCGACGCGATCCAGCCCGCCTCGGCCTTCCGTGACCTCGGCTTCGACTCACTGACCGCGGTCGAGGTGCGTAACCGGCTCAACGCGGCGACCGGCCTGCGTCTGCCGTCCACCCTGGTCTTCGACCACCCGAACGCGTACGCCGTCGCCGACTTTTTGCTGGCCGAGGCGCTCGGCGCCCACGACACGCCCGCGCCGATCGTGGGAAGCATGGTGGCCGCCGACGACGAGCCGATCGCCATCGTGGCGATGAGCTGCCGGTTCCCCGGCGACGTCCGCACCCCGGAGCAGCTCTGGGAACTCGCCGTCGAGGGCCGCGACGCGATCGCGCCGTTCCCCGCCGACCGCGGCTGGAACGACGGCGACAGCGAGGACGGCGAGTCGTACGCCCGTGACGGCGGCTTCGTCTACGACGCCGGCGACTTCGACGCCACCTTCTTCGGTATCAGCCCGCGCGAAGCCATCGTCACGGACCCGCAGCAGCGCATCCTGCTCGAGATCGCCTGGGAGGCCTTCGAGCGGGCCGGGATCGACCCGCACTCGCTGCGCGGTACCCCGGCCGGTGTCTTCGTCGGCGCGACCGCCCAGGGGTACGGCTCCGAGGCGTACGAGGCGCCGGAAGGCTCCGAGGGCTATTTCATCACCGGCAGCCAGACCGCCGTCATCTCTGGGCGCGTCTCCTACGTGCTGGGCCTGGAAGGGCCCGCGATCACCATCGACACCGCGTGCTCCTCGTCGCTGGTTGCCATGCACCTCGCGGCGCAGTCGCTGCGGCGCGGCGAGTGCAGCCTGGCGCTGGCCGGCGGCGTCACAGTGATGGCCAGCCCCGGAGCGTTCGTCGAGTTCGCCCGCCAACGCGGCCTCGCGGTGGACGGCCGCTGCAAGGCGTTCGCGGGCGCCGCCGACGGCACCGGCTGGGGCGAGGGCGCCGGGCTCGTGCTGCTCGAACGTCTCTCCGACGCCGAACGCAACGGCCACGAGGTGCTGGCCGTACTGCGTTCGTCGGCGATCAACCAGGACGGCGCCAGCAACGGCCTCAGCGCGCCGAACGGCCCGTCGCAACGGCGGGTCATCCGGCAGGCGTTGGCGAACGCGGGGCTGTCGCCGGTTGACGTGGACGCGGTGGAGGCGCACGGCACCGGGACCCGGTTGGGTGACCCGATCGAGGCGCAGGCGCTGTTGGCCACCTATGGGCAGGACCGTCCGCAGGGGCGGCCGCTGTGGCTGGGCTCGATCAAGTCGAACATCGGGCACACCCAGGCCGCGGCCGGCGTCGCCGGCGTGATCAAGATGGTGCAGGCGGTTCGGCACGGCTACCTGCCCCCGACCCTGCACGTGGACGAACCGACCCCGCAGGTGGACTGGTCGGCCGGCGCGGTCGAACTGCTGACCGAGGCCCAGCCGTGGCCCCGCACCGAACGCCCCCGCCGGGCCGGCATCTCATCGTTCGGTGTCAGCGGCACCAACGTGCACACCATCATCGAGCAGGCGCCACAGCCCGCCGCGGCCCCCACGGCGGCCGAACCGACGGTTCCGGACGGCGTCGTCGTGCCATGGGTGCTCTCCGCCCTGTCCGAGGCGGCCCTGCGTGACCAGGCGGCCCGGCTCGCCGAGTTCGTCGCCGCCGCACCGGACACGCACCCGGCCCAGGTCGGCCTCTCCCTGGCCGTGACCCGGGCCCGGTTCCCGCACCGCGCCGTCGTGCTCGGCGCCGACCACACCGAACTACTGCACGGTCTGACGGACCTGGCCGAGGGCCAGGGTGGCCTCGGCACGCTCGCCGGCGTCGCCCCGGCCGCCGCCCGCGTCGCCGTCATGTTCACCGGCCAGGGCAGTCAGCGCGTCGGCATGGGTCGTCGGCTGTACGACACCTTCCCGGTCTTTACCACCGCCTTCGACCAGGCATGCGAGCTGCTCGAAAACGAACTCGGCGCGTCCGTGCGCGACGTCGTGTTCGGCACCGACTCGACCGCCGGCGACCTCGACGACACCGTCTTCACACAGGCCGGGCTCTTCGCCGTCGAGGTCGCGCTGTTCCGCCTGGCCGAGTCGTGGGGCGTCGTGCCGGACTGCCTGATCGGCCACTCCATCGGCGAGATCGTGGCGGCCCACGTGGCCGGCGTCCTCTCGCTGGCTGACGCGTGCGTGCTCGTCGCCGCCCGCGGCCGGCTGATGCAGGCGCTGCCCGGCGGTGGCGCGATGGCCGCGGTCGCCCTGGACGAGGCCACCGTCGCCGAGGCGATAGCCGCCTCGGCCGGCCAGATCTCGATCGCGGCCGTCAACGGCCCCACCTCGGTGGTGATCTCCGGGAACGCGGACCACGTCGAGGACCTGGTCGAAACCTGGCGCGCCGCCGGGGAGCGGGTCCACCGGCTACGGGTCAGCCACGCGTTCCACTCCGCTCTGATGGAGCCGATGCTCGACGAGTTCGGCCGGGTCCTGGCCCACCTCGACTTCGCGGCGCCGCGGATCCCGGTCGTTTCCAACGTCACCGGCGCCCTGGCCACGACTGACGAGCTGTGCTCGCCCGCGTACTGGGTCCGGCACGTCCGCGACACCGTCCGCTTCGCCGACGGCATCACCGCGGTGCTCGCCCGCGGCGTGACTGCCCTGCTGGAGTTGGGCCCGGACGGCGTACTCTCCGGCCTGGCCCGGGAGAGCGCCGGCGACACGCCACTTGCCGTCGCCGCGGCGCTGCGCAAGGGCCGCGAAGAGATCGCCGCGTTCACCGCGGCGCTCACCGGCCTGCACACCAGCGGCCTCGAACTGGACTGGCACGGCGTGTTCGCCGGCCGGACGACCACCACGATCGACCTGCCCACCTACGCCTTCCAGCGCCAGCGCTACTGGTTGCGCGCCGCCCCCGCGGCCGGTGACGCGAGCGGCCTCGGCCAGTCCGCGACCGGCCACCCGCTGCTCGGCGCCGCTGTCGCCCTGCCCGACAGCGACACGGTCGTGCTCACCGGCCGCATCTCCGCTCAGAGCCAGCCGTGGATCGTCGACCACCAGGTCGCGGGCGCCGTCCTGCTGCCCGGTACCGCCCTGGTCGACCTCGCCGTCCACGCTGGTGACCAGGTCGGCTGCGGCACCCTGCAGGAACTCGTGATCGAGGCGCCGCTGGTCCTGCCGACGCGTGCCGCGGTCGTCCTGCGGGTGACCGTCGAGGGCTCCGCTGGTGCGACCTCGCGTCCTGTCGCCATCTACTCCCGCCGCGCCGACGCGGCCATCGACGACGCCTGGATCCGGCACGCCAGCGGTCTCCTCACCATCGAGACGCCCGTCGCGCCGCCGGAGCTGCAGGAATGGCCGCCAGCCGGCGCGCAGCCGCTCGACGCCGCCGGGCTCTACGACGACCTCGCCGCAGCCGGCTTCGGCTACGGCCCGATGTTCCAGGGACTGCAGGCCGCCTGGCGTCGCGGCGACGACGTGTACGCCGAGGTGGAGCTCCCGGAGACCGCCTCGGTCGCCGGATTCGGGCTGCACCCCGCGCTGCTCGACGCCGCCCTGCACGCCGACGCACTCGGCTTCCCGGCGGCGGAGCAGGACGCGCCGCGCCTCCCGTTCGCCTGGACCGGAGTCACCCTGTACGCCCGGGACGCGTCGGCCCTGCGGGTCCACCTCACCCGCGCCAACGAGGGCCTGACGATCAACGTCGCCGACGGGACCGGAGCCCCGGTCGCCGCCATCGACCGGCTGGTCTTCCGCGCGGTGGACACCGACCGACTGGCACAGGCACCGGCCGTCACCGACGCCCTGTTCCGGCTCGACTGGGTGCAGCTGCCGGTCACCGTCACCACCCAGCCCTCCTGGGCGGTGCTCGGCCCGGTCATCCCTGGCGTCGAGGCCGGCGTCCATCCGGATCTGGATTCCCTGCTCGAAGCCGAGGTGCCGGAGACGGTACTGGTGCCGCTCCCGCCCGCCCCGGACGCCGAGCTGCCAGCCGCGATGCATGCCGCGGCCACGGGTGTGCTCACCCTGATGCAGCAGTGGCTCACCGACGAGCGCTGTGCCGGGTCGCGTCTCGTGTTGATCACCTCGGGCGCGGCCGGTGACGACATCACCGACCTGGTGCACGCACCGGTCTGGGGACTGGTCCGTTCGGCGCAGAGCGAGAACCCGGGCCGCTTCGTCCTGGTGGACGTCGCCGGCGCGGCCGGCGGGGAACTGCTCGCCGCCGCCGTCGAGACGGGCGAACCCGAACTGACCGTACGGGACGGGGTGCTGCGCGCGCCGCGACTCGTTCGTACCACCGCCGCGCAGCCCGAACGTCCCGCCCTGGAGCCAGGTGGCACGGTGCTGGTCACCGGAGGCACCGGTGCACTGGGCGCGCTGGTGGCCCGGCACCTGATCACCGCGTACGGCGTGCGTCACCTGGTCCTGACCAGCCGCCGGGGACCCGCCGCACCGGGGGCCGACGACCTGGTCGCAGAACTCACCACCCTGGGCGCCACCGTTGAGGTGGCCGCCTGCGACGTGGCCGACCGCGCGTCGCTGGCCGCCCTGCTGGCACACCTCCCCGCGCTGACCGGCGTCGTGCACACCGCCGGTGTCATCGACGACGGGCTGGTCACCTCGCTGACCCCGAGCCGCCTGACGGACGTACTCGCCCCCAAGGCCGACGCTGCTCTGCACCTGCACGAGCTGACCCGGGACCGCAACCTGGCGATGTTCGCGCTGTTCTCCAGCGCCGCCGGCATCCTCGGCAGCGCGGGTCAGGCCAACTACGCCGCCGCCAACACCTTCCTGGACGCGCTCGCCCAGTACCGTCGTGCCGAGGGTCTGCCCGCCGTGTCCATGGCGTGGGGCCTGTGGGCGCAGTCGCAGGGCATGGGCGGCAGCCTGGACGACACCGGCCGGTCCCGTTTGCAGCGCGGCGGCGCCCGCGGCCTCGAGGACGCCGAGGGCTTGGCCCTCTTCGACGCCGCCCAGCTCGGACAGGACCCCGTGGCCCTGCCGATGCGTCTCGACCTCGCGTCGCTGCGGCGCACGGCGACCGAGGTGCCCCACCTGTTCCGCTCGTTGGTGCGTACCACCGGCCGCAAGTCCGCCCGCCGCGGTGCCGGCGGCGACGGTTGGGCGCGGCAGATGGCCGCGCTCGGCGAGGCCGAACGGCACGAGACGATCCTGAATCTGGTACGGACTCAGGTCGCGGCGGTGCTCGGGCACGCCAGCCCGGACGCGGTGCAGCCCACCTGGGCGTTCAAGAACCTCGGTTTCGACTCGCTGACCGCCGTGGAGCTGCGCAACCAACTGTCGGCCGCGACCGGCCTGCGGTTGCCCGCCACCCTCGTCTTCGACTACCCGAGCACGCTGGCGGTGGTCGAGTACCTGGAGAGCGAGTTGCTCGGCAGTTCGGCGGCGCCCGACCGTACGGCGGTTGCCACCGCGCGCACCTCCGACGACCCGATCGCCATCGTCGGCCTCGCCTGCCGGTACCCGGGCGGGGTGACCGGCCCGGAGGACCTGTGGCAGATGCTGCTCCGCGGCCGGGACGGGATGACGGCGTTCCCGGTTGACCGCGGCTGGGACCCGGCCGACCGGTTCGTCGCGGACCCGGAGCGGCCGGGCGTCGAACGGACGTTGGAGGGCGGCTTCCTGCACGACGCACCCGCCTTCGACGCCGGCTTCTTCGGGATCTCGCCGCGTGAGGCGTTGGCCATGGACCCGCAGCAGCGGTTGCTGCTGGAGGCGTCGTGGGAGGCGTTCGAGTCGGCGGGCATTGATCCGTCCTCGGTCCGTGGCAGTCAGACCGGTGTGTTCGCCGGCGTCATGTACCACAACTACGCGGCCCGGCTGACCGAGGTTCCCGATGGTGTCGGTGCCTTCCTCGGCACGGGAAACTCCAGCAGCGTCGTCTCCGGGCGGGTGTCGTACACGTTCGGATTTGAGGGCCCTGCGGTCACGGTTGATACGGCGTGCTCGTCGTCGTTGGTGACGTTGCACTTGGCGGCGCAGTCGCTGGGTCGAGGCGAGTGTGACCTGGCGTTGGCCGGTGGTGTCACGGTGATGCCGACGCCGGACACGTTCCTCGACTTCGCCATCCAGGGCGGGCTGGCCTTCGACGGTCGGTGCAAGGCGTTCGCGGGTGCGGCGGACGGCACCGGCTGGTCCGAGGGTGTCGGCATGTTGGTGCTGGAGCGGCTCTCCGACGCGCAGCGCAACGGCCATCGTGTCCTGGCGGTGGTGCGGGGTTCGGCGGTCAACCAGGACGGTGCGTCGAATGGTTTGACCGCGCCGAACGGTCCGTCACAGCAGCGGGTGATTCGGCAGGCTTTGGCGAATGCCCGCTTGTCGGCGGCGGATGTGGATGCGGTCGAGGCGCACGGCACCGGCACCCGGCTGGGTGATCCGATTGAAGCGCAGGCGTTGTTGGCGACGTATGGGCAGGACCGGTCGGAGCCGTTGTGGTTGGGGTCGGTCAAGTCGAACCTGGGTCACACGCAGGCGGCTGCCGGGGTGGCTGGGGTCATCAAGATGGTGCAGGCGATGCGGCATGAGGTGTTGCCGAAGACGTTGCACGTCGATGAGCCGTCGCCGCACGTGGACTGGTCGTCCGGGGCGGTGTCCCTACTGACCGAGCAGCGGCCGTGGCCTCGGGGTGAGCGTGTACGTCGGGCTGGTGTGTCGTCGTTCGGTATCAGTGGGACGAACGCGCACGTGATTCTGGAGGAGCCTCCAGCCGAGGTTGCCTCGGAGTCTTTGGTGTCGGCGCCTGTGCCGTGGGTGTTGTCGGCGAGGTCCGAGGCGGCTCTGCGGGATCAGGCAACTCGGCTCAGTGATTTCGTTGCCGCGCATCCGGAGATCTCCCCGGTCGATATCGGGTGGACGTTGGCGGGTCGGGCTCGTTTCGAGCATCGTGCGGTGCTCAACGCTGGTTCGTTCGATGTGTCGCCGCGGGTGGCGGTGGAGGCGCGGTTGGGGGTGATGTTCACCGGTCAGGGCAGTCAGCGTTTGGGTATGGGTCGGGGTTTGTATGACACCTTCCCGGTGTTCGCGGCAGCGTTCGACGAGGTGTGCGACCTGCTCCCGGGTGATGTGAAGTCGGTGGTGTTCGGGGATGACGCCGACCTGTTGAACAACACGGAGTACGCGCAGCCGGCGTTGTTCGCCGTCGAGGTGGCGTTGTTCCGGCTTGCGGAGTCGTGGGGTGTGCGCCCGCAGGTGCTGCTCGGCCATTCGGTGGGGGAGATCGTCGCCGCGCATGTCGCGGGTGTGTTCTCTCTGTCGGATGCGTGCACGTTGATCGCGGCGCGTGGTCGGTTGATGGCAGCTCTGCCTGCGGGTGGGGCTATGGCGGCGATCGGCCTGGACGAGGCCACGGTTGCCGCGGCCTTGCGGGCAGATGCGGCCTTGGGTGAGCGGGTGCAGATCGCTGCCGTGAACGGCCCCACCTCGGTCGTGATCTCCGGCGACGAGGAAGCTGTTGAGGCGCTGGTGGGGCGGTGGCGTGCTGAGGGTGTGCGGGTGCGCCGCTTGGCGGTGAGTCACGCGTTCCATTCGCATTTGATGGAGCCGATGCTGGCGGAGTTCACCACGGTGTTGGAGGGCCTGACGTTCGGGGCGGCGCGCCTGCCGGTGGTGTCGAACCTGACGGGTGAGGTTTCGGACTGCGGTTCGGTTGAGTACTGGGTGCGGCACGTGCGGGAGGCGGTCCGTTTCGCGGACAGTTTGAGCACGGTTGCGGGTATGGGTGTGACCGCGCTGTTGGAGTTGGGTCCGGACGGTGTGTTGTCGGCGATGGCGGATGACACGGTCGCGGTCTCGGCGTTGCGGGATGGTCGTGATGAGGCGGAGTCGTTCACTGCCGCGCTCGGTGGTCTGCACGAGGTGGGTGTGGAGTTGGACTGGGCTGGTGTGTTTGCCGGCCGGGGCGGCAGGCTGGTTGATCTGCCGGCCTATGCGTTCCAGCATCAGCGGTACTGGCTTGACGCGCCTACCGGGACTGGTGACCCGTCGGGGCTCGGTCTGGGCCAGAGCAGCCACCCGTTGCTCGGTGCGGCGGTGTCCCTGCCCGACAGCGACACCGTGCTGCTGACCGGCCGCCTGTCCGTCCAGACGCATCCTTGGCTGGCCGAACATCGGGTTGCCGGCACGATCCTCGTGCCGGGCACAGCGCTGATCGAACTCGCGATCCACGCCGGCGACCAGGCCGGCTACGGCACCCTGCAGGAACTCGCGATCGAGGCGCCGTTGGTGTTGCCGGAGCAGGGTGCGGTGGTGCTGCGGGTGACTGTGGATGCGTCCACGCAGGCGGTGTCGATCTATTCCCGTCCGGCGGACGGTGACGATTCGTGGACTCGGCACGCGCACGGCACGGTCTCGGCGCAGGTGGCCGGTGTCCCGACTGATCTGGCGGTGTGGCCGCCGGCCGGTGGCGAGTCGCTCGACGTCGATGGTCTGTATGACGTGTTGGGTGATGCTGGTCTGGGTTACGGTCCGGTGTTCCAGGGTGTTCGTGCGGCGTGGCGTGCCGGTGACGAGGTCTTCGCCGAAGTGGAGCTGCCCGATGGCACGGCGGTGACCGGCTTCGGCCTGCACCCGGCGCTGTTCGACGCGGCCCTACATGCCATTGCCCTCGGCGGCGTCGTCGACACCGCAGGCTCGGGCCCGTGGCTGCCGTTCGTGTGGAGCGGGGTGAACCTGTACGCCACCGACGCCTCCGTGCTGCGAGTGCGGCTCACCCCGGCCGGAATCGGCGCAGTGTCGGTACTGGCCTCGGACGCCGCCGGATCCCCGGTCCTCTCCGTTGAGTCGTTGGTGCTGCGTCCTCTGGAGTCGGCGCGGCTCTCCACGGTCCAGGATGCGATGTTCGGCCTGGAGTGGGCCGAGGTCGCCACTGCGAGTATCTGGGATGGGGATTGGACGACGACCGACGATGATTTCGATGGTCGGGTTCCGGCGGTGGTGGTCGTTCCGTCGTTGGTTGATTCTGCTGTTGGGGTGGTGCGTTCGGCTCATGAGGCTGTGGCGGCGGCGTTGGCGTTGGTGCAGCGGTGGGTTGGTGAGGATCGGTTCGGCGAGTCGTTGTTGGTGTTTGTGACGGCTGGTTCTGGGCCGGTGGACGCTGCGGTGCAGGGTTTGGTTCGTTCGGCGCAGACGGAGAATCCGGGGCGTTTCGTTTTGCTCGACCTGGGTGCCACGCCGGTGACGTCTGAGTTGCTGGGTGTGGCGTTGGGTAGCGGTGAGCCGGAGCTTGTTCTTCGGGATGGGCGTTGGTTGGCTCCGCGTCTGGTCCGTGTGGTGGCGTCGCCGGTTTCGGTGTCGGCCGACGGCACGGTGTTGATCACCGGTGGTACGGGTGCGTTGGGTGCGTTGTTGGCGCGGCATCTGGTGGTGGAGCACGGCCTGCGGAGTTTGGTGCTGACCAGTCGTCGTGGCCTGGATGCTCCGGGGGCTGTGGGGCTGGTCGCGGAGTTGTCGGCGTTGGGTGCTGTGGTGCGGGTGGTTGCGTGTGATGTGTCTGATCGTGAGGCGGTTGCTGGGCTTGTTGGGGGGATCGCGGATCTGCGTGGGGTGGTGCATACCGCGGGTGTTCTTGACGATGGGTTGGTTACGTCGTTGTCGTCGGAGCGGTTGGATGTGGTGTTCGGGCCGAAGGTCGATGCGGCGTATTACTTGCATGACCTGACTGTGGGTCGAGACCTGGACATGTTCGTGGTGTTCTCGTCGGCGGCGGGTGTGCTGGGTGGCGGTGGGCAGGGTAACTACGCGGCGGCGAACAGTTTCCTCGACGAGTTGATCCGGCAGCGCAACGCGGTCGGGTTGGTCGGTACGTCCCTGGCGTGGGGCCTGTGGGAGCAGGCCGACGGCATGGGTGGCGACGTTCACCGCGCCGGCGTCGCGGGACTCACCGAGACCGACGGCCTGCGTCTCTTCGACGCCGGATGGGCGCAGGGCGGGCTTGTCGTACCGATGCGCCTCGACCTCGCCGCGCTGCGGCGTACTCCCGGAGAGATCCCGCACCTGTTCCGTTCGCTGGTCCGGGTCTCTGGACGGCGTGCCGCGCGGCGCACCGCCGGCGGTTGGGTCGAGCGGTTGCTGGCGATGCCGTCGGGCGACCGCGCGGAGACTGTGTTGACGCTGGTTCGTACGGCGGTAGCTGAGGTTCTGGACTATGCCGGGCCGGACGCTGTCGGTCCGGGTTCGGCGTTCAAGGAGTTGGGTTTCGACTCGTTGACGGCGGTCGAGTTGCGTAATCGGTTGGCGTCGGTCACCGGGTTGCGACTGCCGGCGACGTTGGTCTTCGACTACCCGACGGCCACTGTGGCTGCGGAGTTCATCCTCGGCTTGGCGGTTGGTGATGACGCGGTTGCCGCGCCGGTGGTGGCGAGCGCGGTCACCGAGGATCCGATCGTGGTGGTGGGTATGGCCTGCCGCTATCCGGGTGGAGCGACCTCACCGGAACAACTCTGGGAGCTGGTTGCCACTGGTGGGGATGGCATCGGCGCGTTCCCCGACGACCGAGGCTGGGATGTAGCGGATCTGTTGGACACCACGGTCTACGAGGTGGCTGGTGGTTTCCTCTATGACGCGGCGGGCTTCGATCCGGGATTCTTCGGGATTTCCCCGCGTGAGGCGTTGGCCATGGATCCGCAGCAGCGGTTGCTGCTGGAGTCCTCGTGGGAGGCGTTCGAATCCGCCGGGATCAACCCCGTCTCGGTACGCGGCAGTCAGACCGGTGTCTTCGCCGGCGTGATGTACCACAACTACGCCGCCGGAGTCGTGGGCGTACCCGAAGGCGTCGAAGCCTTCCTCGGCACCGGCAGCTCCACGAGCGTGGTGTCGGGGCGCCTCTCCTACACCTTCGGGTTCGAGGGTCCGGCGGTCACGGTTGATACGGCGTGTTCGTCGTCGTTGGTGACGTTGCATTTGGCGGCGCAGTCGTTGGGTCGGGGTGAGTGTGATCTGGCGTTGGCGGGTGGTGTCACGGTGATGCCGACGCCGGACACGTTCGCGAGTTTCGCGCAGCAGCAGGGGTTGGCGCGTAACGGTCGGTGTAAGGCGTTCGCGGGTGCGGCGGACGGCACCGGCTGGTCCGAGGGTGTCGGCATGCTGGTGCTGGAGCGACTCTCCGACGCGCAGCGCAACGGTCACCGTGTCCTGGCGGTGGTGCGGGGTTCGGCGGTGAATCAGGACGGTGCGTCGAATGGTTTGACCGCGCCGAACGGCCCGTCACAGCAGCGCGTCATCCGGCAAGCCCTGGCCAACGCCGGGCTGTCCCCGGCCGACGTCGACGCCGTCGAGGCACACGGCACCGGCACCCGGCTGGGTGACCCGATCGAAGCGCAGGCGCTGCTCGCCACGTACGGACAGAACCGGTCCGAGCCGCTCTGGCTGGGCTCGATCAAGTCCAACATCGGCCACACGCAGGCCGCCGCCGGAGTCGCGGGTGTCATCAAGATGATCCAGGCCTTCCGGCACGAGTCCCTGCCGAAGACCCTGCACGTCGACGAGCCGACAGCGCAGGTGGACTGGTCCTCCGGGGCGGTGTCCCTGCTGACCGAGTCGCGGCCCTGGCCGGCGACGGATCGTCCGCGTCGGGCTGGTGTCTCGTCGTTCGGGATCAGTGGCACGAACGCGCACGTGATTCTGGAGGAGCCTCCGGCCGAGGTTGTCCCGGAGTCTTCGGTGGGTGGTCCGGTGCCGTGGGTGTTGTCGGCGAGGTCCGAGCCGGCTCTGCGGGGCCAGGCAACTCGGCTCAGCGATTTCGTCGCGGCGCATCCGGAGATCTCGCCGGTCGACATCGGGTGGACGCTGGCCGGTCGGACTCGTTTCGAGCATCGTGCGGTGCTCAAGGCTGGTTCGTTTGAGGTGTCGCCGCGGGTGGCGGTGGAGGCGTGGTTGGGGGTGATGTTCACCGGTCAGGGCAGTCAGCGTTTGGGTATGGGTCGGGGTTTGTATGACACCTTCCCGGTGTTCGCGGCAGCGTTCGACGAGGTGTGCGACCTGCTCCCGGGTGATGTGAAGTCGGTGGTGTTCGGGGATGACGCCGACCTGTTGAACAACACGGAGTACGCGCAGCCGGCGTTGTTCGCCGTCGAGGTGGCGTTGTTCCGGCTTGCGGAGTCGTGGGGTGTGCGCCCGCAGGTGTTGCTCGGTCACTCGGTGGGGGAGATCGTCGCGGCGCACGTCGCGGGCGTGTTCTCCCTGGCGGATGCGTGCGTGTTGATTAGCGCGCGTGGTCGGTTGATGGCAGCTCTGCCTGCGGGTGGGGCGATGGCGGCGATCGGCCTGGATGAGGCGACGGTCGCCGCGGCCTTGCGGGGAGATGCTGCGCGGGTGCAGATCGCTGCCGTGAATGGCCCTACCTCGGTGGTGATCTCCGGTGATGAGGGTGCGGTTGAGGAGTTGGTGGGGCGGTGGCGTGCTGAGGGTGTGCGGGTGCGCCGTCTGGCGGTGAGTCACGCATTCCATTCGCCTTTGATGGAGCCGATGCTGGCGGAGTTCACCACGGTGTTGGAGGGCCTGACGTTCGGGGCGGCGCGCCTGCCGGTGGTGTCGAACCTGACCGGTGAGGTCGCGGACTGCGGTTCGGTTGAGTACTGGGTGCGGCACGTGCGGGAAGCGGTCCGTTTCGCGGACAGTCTGGCGACGGTGGCGGGGATGGGTGTGACCGCCCTGTTGGAGTTGGGTCCGGACGGTGTGCTGTCCGCGATGGTCGACGACACGTTCGCGGTCGCTGCTCTGCGGGACGGTCGTGACGAGGCGGAGTCGTTCACTGCCGCGCTCGGTGGTCTTCATACGGTGGGGGTGGAGCTGGACTGGGCTGGTGTGTTCGCCGGCCGGGGGGCGAAACTCGTCGACCTGCCGACCTACGCGTTCGAGCATCAGGAGTTCTGGCTGCGTAGCAGCGCCGGCACCGGAGACGCCACGGGCCTGGGTCAGTCCGCGACCGGGCACCCGCTGCTGACCGCTGTCGTCACGGTTCCCGACAGCGACACGGTCGTGTTGACCGGTCGGCTGTCCGTGCAGACGCATCCGTGGTTGACCGACCACCGGGTCGGCGACGAGGTGATTCTCCCCGGCGCAGCGCTCGCCGAGCTCGCGGTCCACGCAGGTGACCAGGTTGGCTGTGGCACCGTCGACGAGCTCACCATCCACACGCCGCTGATCGTCCCGGCCCAGGGCGCGCTCGCGCTGCGCGTCACCGTGGACGACAACCGGGCCGTCGCCATCCACACTCGCCCGGACACCGCAGCCTCGGACGACCCGTGGACCCGGCACGCGAGCGGCGTCGTCACCACGGCCGAACCGGCCGGCGCAGCCGATCTGACCGCCTGGCCGCCGTCGAACGCCGAACAACTCGACACCGGGCACCTCTACGACGACCTCGCCGACACCGGACTCCACTACGGGCCCATCTTCCAGGGCCTGCACGCCGCCTGGCGGAAGGGCGACGAGGTCTACGCCGAGATCTCCCTGCCGGAGACGACGTCGGTGACCGGCTTCGGGCTGCACCCCGCACTCTTCGACGCTGCCCTGCACGCCGCCGCGTTTGGCGGCTTCGTCAGCTCCGCTGAAGAGGGGCGGACCCGACTCCCGTTCGCCTGGAACGGAGTGAGTCTGCACGCTGTCGGCGCCACGGCGTTGCGCGTACGGCTCGCTCCCGCAGGCCCGGACGCGGTCTCGCTAACCATTGCGGACAGCACCGGAAACGCCGTGGCGCAGGTTCGCAAGCTCCACTTCCGAGCCATGGAAACCCGTGGCCCGGCGGATCACCTCTTCGCTGTTGATTGGGTTGATGTGGCGCCGATGTCGGTGCCGGTGTCGGCTGAGGTGTTTGAGGTGGTGGTGTTGGAGCGGGTTGTGGGTGGTGTGGTTGATGGGGTGCGTGCGGTGGTGGGGGACGTGTTGAGTCGGGTGCAGTCGGTGAGTGGTGCTGGTCGGTTGGTGGTGGTGGCGCGGGGGATGGATGTGGTGTCGGCGGCGGTGTTCGGGTTGGTGCGGTCGGCGCAGAGTGAGAGTCCGGGTCGGTTTGTGTTGGTCGACGTGGGTGATGTGGCGGTGACGGATGAGTTGGTAGCGGGTGCTCTGGGTGTGGGCGAGCCGGAGTTGCGGTTGCGGGAGGGGGTGTGGCAGGCCCGGCGTTTGGTGCGTGGGGTGGGTGGTGTGTCGGTGCGGGTGCCGGCGGCGGGGACGGTGTTGGTGACGGGTGGTACGGGCGCGTTGGGTGGCTTGTTGGCGCGGCACTTGGTGGTGGAGCACGGGGTGCGGAGTTTGGTGTTGACGGGTCGCCGGGGGGTGGGGGCGCCTGGTGTGGAGGGCTTGGTCGATGAGTTGTCGGGGTTGGGCGCGGTGGTGCGGGTGGTGGCGTGTGACGTGTCTGATCGTGAGGCGGTCGCTGGGCTTCTTGGGGGGATCGCGGATCTGCGTGGGGTTGTGCATACCGCCGGTGTTCTTGACGACGGGCTGGTTGCGTCGTTGACGTCGGAGCGGGTTGGTCGGGTGTTTGGGCCGAAGGTGGATGGAGCGTGGTATTTGCATGAGTTGACGGCTGGCCGTGACTTGGAAATGTTTGTGGTGTTTTCGTCGGCGGCTGGTGTGGTGGGGAATGTCGGTCAGGGGAATTATGCGGCGGCGAATAGTTTTCTCGACGAGCTGATCCGGCAGCGCAATGCGGCCGGGTTGGTCGGTACGTCTTTGGCGTGGGGTTTGTGGGATCAGGCCGGTATGGGTGCGGGTGTTGATGGTGTGCCGGGCTTGTCTGAGGCTGAGGGGTTGGCGCTGTTCGATGAGGGCTGGGCGCAGGGCGGGGTTCTGGTGCCGATGCGTCTTGACCTTCCTGCTCTTCGTGCGGGTGGTGACGTGCCGCCTCTGTTCCGTTCGTTGGTTCGTGGCCGCACCCGACGCACCGCCCAGCAGGGCGGTTGGGTCGAGCGGTTGCTGGCGATGCCGTCGGGCGACCGCGCGGAGACTGTGTTGACGCTGGTTCGTACGGCGGTAGCTGAGGTTCTGGACTATGCCGGGCCGGACGCTGTCGGTCCGGGTTCGGCGTTCAAGGAGTTGGGTTTCGACTCGTTGACGGCGGTCGAGTTGCGTAATCGGTTGGCGTCGGTCACCGGGTTGCGACTGCCGGCGACGTTGGTCTTCGACTATCCGACGGCCACTGTGGCTGCGGAGTTCATCCTTGGCTTGGCGGTTGGTGATGACGCGGTTGCCGCGCCGGTGGTGGCGAGCGCGGTCACCGAGGATCCGATCGTGGTGGTGGGTATGGCCTGCCGCTATCCGGGTGGAGCGACCTCACCGGAACAACTCTGGGAGCTGGTCGCCTCCGGCCGTGACGGCATCGGCGCGTTCCCCGACGACCGAGGCTGGGACCTCGCCGGCCTGTTCGACCCGGACAGCGACCGGGCGGGCTCCTCGTACGCCCTGGAAGGCGGGTTCCTCTACGACGCCGCGGACTTCGATCCGGGATTCTTCGGCATCTCGCCGCGGGAGGCCCTGGCCATGGATCCGCAGCAGCGGTTGCTGCTGGAGTCCTCGTGGGAGGCGTTCGAGTCCGCCGGGATCAACCCCGTTTCGGTACGCGGCAGCCAGACCGGTGTCTTCGCCGGCGTGATGTACCACAACTATGCTTCGCGGCTGTCGGCGATCCCGGACGAGGTGGAAGGCTTCCTCAGCACCGGCACCTCGGGCAGTGTGGCCTCCGGCCGCATCTCGTACACATTCGGTTTCGAGGGACCCGCGGTCACGGTCGACACCGCCTGCTCATCCTCGCTGGTCACGTTGCACCTCGCGGCGCAGGCGCTGGCCCGCGGCGAATGCGACCTGGCGCTGGCCGGCGGCGTCACCGTGATGCCTTCGCCGGACACCTTCGCCAGCTTCTCCCGCCAGCGCGGCCTTGCCCGCGACGGTCGGTGCAAGGCGTTCGCGGGTGCGGCGGACGGTACCGGCTGGTCCGAGGGTGTCGGCATGCTGGTGCTGGAGCGGCTCTCCGACGCGCAGCGCAACGGCCACCGCATCCTGGCCGTGGTGCGCGGTTCCGCCGTCAACCAGGACGGCGCGTCGAACGGCTTGACCGCGCCGAACGGCCCATCGCAGCAGCGCGTCATCCGGCAGGCCCTGGCCAACGCCGGGCTTTCCCCGGCTGACGTCGACGCGGTCGAGGCACACGGCACCGGCACCCGGCTGGGTGACCCGATCGAAGCGCAGGCGCTGCTCGCCACGTACGGACAGAACCGGTCCGAGCCGCTGCGGCTTGGCTCGATCAAGTCCAACATCGGGCACACCCAGGCCGCTGCCGGCGTCGCCGGGATCATCAAGATGATCCAGGCCATGCGGTACGGAGTGCTGCCGCAGACCTTGCACGTCGACGAGCCCACCCCGCAGGTCGACTGGACGGCGGGCGCGGTCGAGCTGCTGACCGAGTCACGACCGTGGCCGGCCGTCGACCGTCCACGCCGGGCCGGCATCTCCTCGTTCGGGATCAGCGGCACCAACGCCCACGTGATCCTGGAGGAGGCGCCGCCCGCGCCGCCCGCTGCGGAGCCGATCGCCGACGTGCCCGTACCCTGGATCCTGTCGGCGAAGTCCGAGGCCGCCCTGCGGGACCAGGCCGCGCGCCTCGCCGGATTCCTGGCCGAGCACCCGGACGCCACGGACGTCGGCGTCGCCCGGGCACTGCTGAGCCGGACCAGGTTCGAGCATCGTGCCGCGTTGCTCGGCGAGGACCGCGCGACCCGGCTGGCCGGCCTGGCCGCTCTAGCCGCTGGCGAACCCTCCGCGGTCGTGGTGACCGGGGAGGCCGGGCCGGTCCGGACCGCGGTCATGTTCACCGGTCAGGGTAGTCAGCGACTCGGCATGGGCCGTGGGTTGTATGACACGTTCCCGGTGTTCGCCGCCGCCTTCGACGAGGTGTGCGACCTGTTGCCCCGCGACGTCAGGTCGGTCGTCTTCGGCGAGGACGCAGCACGGCTGGACGAGACCGAGTTCGCGCAGGCCGGCATCTTCGCGTTGGAGATCGCGCTGTACCGCCTCGCCGAGTCGTGGGGTCTGCGACCGGACTGCCTGATCGGCCACTCGATCGGTGAGATCGCCGCCGCGCATGTGGCCGGGGTGCTGTCCCTGCCCGACGCGTGCACGCTGGTCGGCGCCCGCGGCCGGCTGATGCAGGCACTGCCGGTCGGCGGCGCGATGGCCGCCGTGGCCCTGGACGAGGAGACCGTGCAGGCGGCCCTGGACGAACGGGTGTCGATTGCCGCGATCAACGGCCCGGCCTCGGTGGTGATCTCCGGTGCCGAGGACGCGGTGCTGAGCCTGATCGAGGCGTGGCGGAGCGAGGGCGTACGGGTCCGCCGCCTCAACGTCAGCCACGCGTTCCACTCGCCGCTGATGGAACCGATGCTCGCCGAATTCGAGCGGGTCCTGGACGGGCTCACGTTCGCACAGCCGCACCTGCCGGTGATCTCGAACGTCACCGGCCAACTCGCCCTGCCCAGCGAACTGGCCTCGCCCGGGTACTGGGTGCGGCACGTCCGGGAGGCGGTCCGGTTCGCCGACGGCGTCACCACTGTGCTCGAGCGGGGCGTGACCGCACTGCTGGAGTTCGGGCCGGATGGCGTGCTCACCGGTATGGCGCAGCAGAGCCTGACCGACTCGGCCGCGGTCCGGGTGGTCCCAGCCCTGCGCAGTGGTCGTGACGAAGCAGCGACTCTTGTCGCTGCCCTGGCGAGCCTGCACACGATCGGGGTCGACCTGATCCTGCCCGTCGGTGCCGCCCGCCCGGCTGACCTACCGACGTACGCCTTCCAGCACGAGCGGTACTGGCTGGAGGCACCGGCTACCGCCGCCGTTGACGCCGCAGGCCTCGGTCTCGGCGTGACCGGCCATCCGTTGCTCGGTGCCACGATGACGCTGCCGGAGAGCGACACGGTGGTGCTGACCGGGCGACTCTCCGTGCACACCCACGCATGGCTCGCCGAGCACCAGCTCGGTGACACGATCCTGGTCCCCGGCGCCGCGCTCGTCGAGCTGGCGATCCACGCCGGTGACCAGGTGGGCTGCGGCACGGTCGAGGAGCTGACAATTGAGGCGCCCCTGGTGCTGCCGGCGCAGGGTGCGGTGACGCTGCGGGTGACCGTGGACGAGTCCAGTCACGCGGTCTCGGTGTACTCGCAGGCCGAGCACGCCGACAACTGGACCCGGCACGCCCACGGACTGGTGACCGCACAGACCAAGGCAGCGCCGGCCGACCCGGAGGCCTGGCCCCCCGCGAACGCCGAGCGGCTGGACACCGATGGCCTGTACGACATGCTCGCCGACGCCGGACTGGTCTACGGCCCGATGTTCCAGGGTGTGCGCGCCGCTTGGCGTACCGGGGACGGGATCTGCGCCGAGGTGGCACTGCCCGACGGTGCCGCCGTCGACGGCTTCGGCCTGCATCCGGCGCTGTTCGACGCGGCGTTGCACGCTGTCGCGCTGGGCGGCTTCGTCGGTGGCGTCGGTGACGCTCCGGCGCTGCCGTTCGCGTGGTCGGGAGTGAGCCTCTACGTCACGGGCGCCGCCACACTGCGGGTACGGATGTCGCCGGCCGGCACCGACGCGATCGCTCTGGCCATCACCGATGAGACAGGTACGCCGGTCCTTCAGGTGGAGCGGCTGGTGCTGCGCGCGTCGGCCACCCCCGGCGGCAACCTGGACACGATGTTCCGTCGCGACTGGGTCACCATCTCGGCCGGAGCCAGCATGCCACCCGCGACCTGGGCGACTCTGGGCGAGGCGCTGCCGGGCCTGGAGGCCAAGGTGTACGAGGACCTGGCCGACGTCGCCGAGGCGGAGGTCGTACTCGTTCCGCTGCCCGCCCTCGCCGCCGCCGGACCCGCCCGGGCGGCGCACGACCTGACCGCCTCCGCTCTGGCACTGCTGCAACAGCGCCTCACCGCGGACCTGGAACTCGGCTCCCGCCTGGCCTTCGTCGCCACCGACGCCAGCCCAGCGGCGGCGGCGGTGTTCGGGCTGGTCCGCTCTGCGCAGGCAGAGAATCCGGATCGATTCGTCCTGCTCGACCTCGGCGGCGCCGAGGCCACCACCGACATGCTGGCCGAAGCTCTGGCCGCTGGCGAGCCGGAGCTGAGGTTCCGCGACGGCGCGTGGCAGGCCCCGCGTCTGGTCCGGGAAACCGTCGAACCTTCCCCGGTCCCAACCGAGGGCACGGTACTGATCACCGGTGGCACCGGTGCGCTGGGCGCGCTGGTGGCCCGGCACCTGGTCACCGAGCACGGGGTGCGGAGTCTGACCCTGACCAGCCGCCGGGGCTCGGAAGCGCCGGGTGCCTCGGAGTTGGCCGCCGAGCTGGCCGGGCTGGGCGCCGCGGTGAACGTCGTCGCCTGCGACGTGGCAGACCGGGCCGCAGTGGCCGCCGTCCTGACCGGCATTGGTGATCTGACCGGTGTGGTGCACACCGCCGGTGTGCTGGACGACGGACTGATCACGTCCCTGACACCCGAACGGCTGGACCGTGTGCTGGCACCGAAGGTCGATGCGGTCCAGCACCTGCACGAGCTGACGGCTGACCGGAACCTGGACATGTTCGTGGTGTTCTCGTCCGCAGCCGGGGTCGTCGGCAACCCGGGTCAGGGCGCCTACGCGGCGGCCAACAGCTTCCTGGACGCGCTGATGGCCGAGCGGACCGCGGCCGGGCTGGCCGGGACGTCTCTGGCCTGGGGCTTGTGGGAGCAGGCCGACGGCATGGGCGGGGACCTGCACCGGTCCGGGGTCGCCGGACTGAGTGACGCCGACGGTCTGCGACTGTTCGACGTTGGCTGGGCACATGGTGGTCTGCTCGTGCCGATGCGCCTCGACCTCGCGGCGATTCGGCGCGAGACGGAGACACCGCACCTGTTCCGGACACTCGTACGCAGCGGCACCCGCCGCCGGGCACAGCGGAACAGCGGACCCAACGACCTCGCCGCACGGCTCACCGCGATGAGCTCCGGCGAGCGGCTGGACACCCTGCTCGACTCGGTCCGCCGGCACACCGCCGGGGTGCTCGGATTCGCGGGCGCCGAGCAGGTCCTGCCACAGCGCGGCTTCCTGGAGATCGGCATCGACTCGCTGACCGCGGTGGAACTGCGCAACCAGCTGGGCGCGTCCCTCGGCCGCAAGCTCCCGGCCACGCTGATCTTCGACTACCCGACGCCGGCACTGCTCGCCGAACATCTGGCGGGTCAGTTCGGCCAGGACCACGCCATGACCTCGCTGTCCGCCTACGCGGAGATTGACAAGCTGGAAGCGCTGCTGAACGCGCTGAGCGGCGAGATCGACGACCGCGCTGGCATTACCGCCCGGCTGCGTGACGTCATGGCCAAGTGGACCGCGACGCGGGACAACGGCGAGCAGACCGCCACCGACAACCTGCGAACGGCGACCGCTGACGAGCTGTTCGACATGCTCGACAGCGAACTCGGCCAGTCCTGATCCCACCTGCCGCAGACCCACCAGGAGTGGCCGACATGGCGAATGAAGACAAGCTCGTCGATTACCTGAAGCGCGCGACCGCGGACCTGCGCGAGACCAAGCGCCGCCTGCGCGAGGCCGAGGAGAAGGACGCGGAACCGATTGCCGTCATCGGCATGAGCTGCCGCTACCCCGGCGGAGTCACCTCGCCGGACGGGCTGTGGCAACTGGTCGCCACCGGCGGCGACGGGATCGGCGACTTTCCCGCCGATCGCGGCTGGGACCTCGACGACCTGTACGACCCGGACCCCGACCGGGCCGGCACCGTCTACAACGTGCAGGGGGGATTCCTGCAGGGTGCCGGCGACTTCGACCCGGGCTTCTTCCGGATCTCGCCGCGGGAGGCGCTGGCCATGGATCCGCAGCAGCGGCTGCTGCTGGAGGCGTCGTGGGAGGCGTTCGAGTCGGCTGGAATCGACCCGCACCGAGTCGGCGGCAGCCGGACCGGTGTGTTCGCGGGGCTGATGAACAACACCGACTACACACCGTCGCTGGACGCCGTTCCCGAGGGCATCGAGGGTTTCCTTGGCACCGGCAGCTCCGGGAGCGTGGCCTCCGGACGCGTGGCGTACACCTTCGGACTGGAGGGGCCGGCGGTCACGGTCGACACGGCCTGCTCGTCGTCGCTGGTCACCATGCACCTGGCGGCGCAGGCCCTGCGCAGCGGGGACTGCACGCTCGCCCTCGCCGGTGGCGCGACGGTGATGGCCACCCCCGGTACCTACCTGGAGTTCTCCCGTCAGCGTGGCCTCGCGGCGGACGGCCGGTGCAAGGCGTTCGCCGGTGCCGCGGACGGCACCGGGTTCTCCGAGGGCGTGGGCATGCTGGTGCTGGAGCGGCTCTCCGACGCGCAGCGCAACGGACGCCGCATCCTGGCCATCGTGCGCGGGTCGGCGGTCAACCAGGACGGCGCCAGCAGTGGCCTGACCGCGCCGAATGGTCCGTCGCAGCAGCGGGTGATTCGGCAGGCTTTGGCGAATGCCCGCTTGTCGGCGGCGGATGTGGATGCGGTGGAGGCGCACGGCACCGGGACCCGGTTGGGTGATCCGATCGAGGCGCAGGCGTTGTTGGCGACGTATGGGCAGGACCGGTCGGAGCCGTTGTGGTTGGGTTCGATCAAATCCAATATTGGTCACACCCAGGCGGCTGCGGGTGTCGCGGGGATCATCAAGATGATCCAGGCTTTCCGGCACGAGTCCCTGCCGAAGACCCTGCATGTGGATGAGCCGTCGCCGCATGTGGACTGGTCGTCTGGTGCGGTGTCGCTGCTGACCGAGTCGCGGCCGTGGCCTCGGGGTGAGCGTGTACGTCGGGCTGGTGTGTCGTCGTTCGGTATCAGTGGGACGAACGCGCACGTGATTCTGGAGGAGCCTCCAGCCGAGGTTGCCTCGGAGTCTTTGGTGTCGGCGCCTGTGCCGTGGGTGTTGTCGGCGAGGTCCGAGGCGGCTCTGCGGGATCAGGCAACTCGGCTCAGTGATTTCGTTGCCGCGCATCCGGAGATCTCGCCGGTCGATATCGGGTGGACGTTGGCGGGTCGGGCTCGTTTCGAGCATCGTGCGGTGCTCAACGCTGGTTCGTTCGATGTGTCGCCGCGGGTGGCGGTGGAGGCGCGGTTGGGGGTGATGTTCACCGGTCAGGGCAGTCAGCGTTTGGGTATGGGTCGGGGTTTGTATGACACCTTCCCGGTGTTCGCGGCAGCGTTCGACGAGGTGTGCGACCTGCTCCCGGGTGATGTGAAGTCGGTGGTGTTCGGGGATGACGCCGACCTGTTGAACAACACGGAGTACGCGCAGCCGGCGTTGTTCGCCGTCGAGGTGGCGTTGTTCCGGCTTGCGGAGTCGTGGGGTGTGCGCCCGCAGGTGCTGCTCGGCCATTCGGTGGGGGAGATCGTCGCCGCGCATGTCGCGGGTGTGTTCTCTCTGTCGGATGCGTGCACGTTGATCGCGGCGCGTGGTCGGTTGATGGCAGCTCTGCCTGCGGGTGGGGCTATGGCGGCGATCGGCCTGGACGAGGCCACGGTTGCCGCGGCCTTGCGGGCAGATGCGGCCTTGGGTGAGCGGGTGCAGATCGCTGCCGTGAACGGCCCCACCTCGGTCGTGATCTCCGGCGACGAGGAAGCTGTTGAGGCGCTGGTGGGGCGGTGGCGTGCTGAGGGTGTGCGGGTGCGCCGCTTGGCGGTGAGTCACGCGTTCCACTCGCATTTGATGGAGCCGATGCTGGCCGAGTTCACCACGGTGCTGGAGGGACTGACGTTCGGGTCCGCCCAGTTGCCGGTGGTGTCGAACCTGACGGGTGAGGTTTCGGACTGCGGTTCGGTTGAGTACTGGGTGCGGCACGTGCGGGAGGCGGTCCGTTTCGCGGACAGTTTGAGCACGGTTGCGGGTATGGGTGTGACCGCGCTGTTGGAGTTGGGTCCGGACGGTGTGTTGTCGGCGATGGCGGATGACACGGTCGCGGTCTCGGCGTTGCGGGACGGCCGTGATGAGGCGGAGTCGTTCACTGCCGCGTTGGGTCGTCTGCACGCGGTGGGGGTGGAGTTGGACTGGGCTGGTGTGTTCGCCGGCCGTGGGGCGAAGCTGGTCGATCTGCCGACCTATGCGTTCGAGCATCAGGAGTTCTGGCTGCGTAGCAGCGCCGGCACTGGTGATGCCGCGGGTCTGGGTCAGTCCGCGACTGGTCATCCGTTGCTGACCGCTGTCGTCACGGTTCCCGACAGCGACACGGTCGTGTTGACCGGTCGGTTGTCGGTGCAGACGCATCCGTGGTTGGCGGAGCATCGGGTCGGTGACGGTGTGGTGGTCCCTGGTGCGGCGCTTGTTGAGTTGGCGGTGCATGCGGGTGATGAGATTGGTGCGGGTTCGGTTGTCGAGTTGACGATCGAGGCGCCGTTGGTGTTGCCGGAGCAGGGTGCGGTGGTGCTGCGGGTGACCGTGGATGGGTCCACGCATGCGGTGTCGATCTATTCCCGTCCGGCGGACGGCGACGATTCGTGGACTCGGCACGCGCACGGCACGTTGGGTACGGACCTGCCTGCCCTCGCCGTGGATCTGGCGGTGTGGCCACCCGCCGGTGCGGAGCAACTCGACGTCGATGGTCTGTATGACGTGTTGGCTGATGCTGGTCTGGGTTACGGCCCGGTGTTCCAGGGTGTTCGTGCGGCGTGGCGTGCCGGTGACGAGGTCTTCGCCGAAGTGGAGTTGCCGGACGGCACGGCGGTGACCGGCTTCGGCCTGCACCCCGCGCTGTTCGACGCGGCGCTGCACGCCATCGCCCTCGGCGATCTCGTCGAGGCGACGGCCACCGGTCCAATGCTGCCGTTCAACTGGAGTGGAGTTAGCCTCCACGCCACCGGTGCCTCGACGGTGCGGGTCCGGCTCGCCCAGGCCGGAACCGACGCGGTCTCGCTGGCAATCACCGACACTGCTGGCGCCCCGGTCCTCTCCGTTGAGTCGTTGGTGCTGCGTCCTCTGGAGTCGGCGCGGCTCTCCACGGTCCAGGATGCGATGTTCGGCCTGGAGTGGGCCGAGGTCGCCACTGCGAGTATCTGGGATGGGGATTGGACGACGACCGACGATGATTTCGATGGTCGGGTTCCGGCGGTGGTGGTCGTTCCGTCGTTGGTTGATTCTGCTGTTGGGGTGGTGCGTTCGGCTCATGAGGCTGTGGCGGCGGCGTTGGCGTTGGTGCAGCGGTGGGTTGGTGAGGATCGGTTCGGCGAGTCGTTGTTGGTGTTTGTGACGGCTGGTTCTGGGCCGGTGGACGCTGCGGTGCAGGGTTTGGTTCGTTCGGCGCAGACGGAGAATCCGGGGCGTTTCGTTTTGCTCGACCTGGGTGCCACGCCGGTGACGTCTGAGTTGCTGGGTGTGGCGTTGGGTAGCGGTGAGCCGGAGCTTGTTCTTCGGGATGGGCGTTGGTTGGCTCCGCGTCTGGTCCGTGTGGTGGCGTCGCCGGTTTCGGTGTCGGCCGACGGCACGGTGTTGATCACCGGTGGTACGGGTGCGTTGGGTGCGTTGTTGGCGCGGCATCTGGTGGTGGAGCACGGCCTGCGGAGTTTGGTGCTGACCAGTCGTCGTGGCCTGGATGCTCCGGGGGCTGTGGGGCTGGTCGCGGAGTTGTCGGCGTTGGGTGCTGTGGTGCGGGTGGTTGCGTGTGATGTGTCTGATCGTGAGGCGGTTGCTGGGCTTGTTGGGGGGATCGCGGATCTGCGTGGGGTGGTGCATACCGCGGGTGTTCTTGACGATGGGTTGGTTACGTCGTTGTCGTCGGAGCGGTTGGATGTGGTGTTCGGGCCGAAGGTCGATGCGGCGTATTACTTGCATGACCTGACTGTGGGTCGAGACCTGGACATGTTCGTGGTGTTCTCGTCGGCGGCGGGTGTGCTGGGTGGCGGTGGGCAGGGTAACTACGCGGCGGCGAACAGTTTCCTCGACGAGTTGATCCGGCAGCGCAACGCGGTCGGGTTGGTCGGTACGTCCCTGGCGTGGGGCCTGTGGGAGCAGGCCGACGGCATGGGCGCGGGCGTTGATGGTGTGGCGGGCTTGTCTGCGGCTGAGGGGTTGGCCCTGTTCGATGCGGGCTGGGCGCATGGTGGGGTTCTCGTTCCGATGCGTCTTGACCTTCCCGCTCTCCGTAAGAGCGACGACGTGCCGCCGATCCTTCGATCCCTTGTCCGGAAGTCCCGCCGGACGGCTCAACGCAGCAGCTCCGCTTCCGGCTGGAGTGACCAAATCGGCGCCCTGGCCGCCGAAGAGCGGCTCGAAGCCGTACTGAATCTGGTACGGACGGCTGCGGCCGGTGTACTCGGGCACGACGGCTCAGAGGCTGTCGGTCCGACAGCCGCCTTCAAGGAACTGGGCTTCGACTCCCTCACCGCGATCGAGCTGCGCAACCAGCTCGCGGCGAAGACCGGCCTCCGACTGCCGGCAACGCTCGTCTTCGACTACCCGACCGCCACTGTGGCCGCGGAGTTCATCCTCGGCCTGGTGGTAGGTGCCACCACCCCGGTCGCGACTGGCATCGTGCAGCCCCGGGCCGAGGATCCGATCGTGGTGGTGGGCATGGCCTGCCGCTACCCGGGTGGAGCCGCCTCACCGGAACAACTCTGGGAGCTGGTTGCCACTGGTGGGGATGGCATCGGCGCGTTCCCCGACGACCGAGGCTGGGATGTAGCGGATCTGTTGGACACCACGGTCTATGAGATGGCTGGTGGTTTCCTGTACGACGCGGCGGGCTTCGATCCGGGGTTCTTCGGGATTTCCCCGCGTGAGGCGTTGGCCATGGATCCGCAGCAGCGGTTGCTGTTGGAGTCCTCGTGGGAGGCGTTCGAGTCCGCCGGGATCAACCCCGTTTCGGTACGCGGCAGTCAGACCGGTGTCTTCGCTGGGGTGATGTACCACAACTACGGCGCCCGGGTGATCGACGTACCGGACGGCGTGGAGGCGTTCCTGGGCACCGGCAGCTCCAGCAGCGTCGTCTCCGGCCGGGTGTCGTACATGTTCGGGTTCGAGGGTCCGGCGGTCACGGTTGATACGGCGTGTTCGTCGTCGTTGGTGACGTTGCATTTGGCGGCGCAGTCGTTGGGTCGGGGTGAGTGTGATCTGGCGTTGGCGGGTGGTGTCACGGTGATGCCGACGCCGGACACGTTCGCGAGTTTCGCGCAGCAGCAGGGGTTGGCGCGTAACGGTCGGTGTAAGGCGTTCGCGGGTGCGGCGGACGGCACCGGCTGGTCCGAGGGTGTCGGCATGCTGGTGCTGGAGCGACTCTCCGACGCGCAGCGCAACGGTCACCGTGTCCTGGCGGTGGTGCGGGGTTCGGCGGTGAATCAGGACGGTGCGTCGAATGGTTTGACCGCGCCGAACGGCCCGTCACAGCAGCGCGTCATCCGGCAGGCCCTGGCGAATGCAGGGCTGTCCCCGGCCGACGTCGACGTGGTCGAGGCGCACGGCACCGGCACCCGGCTGGGTGATCCAATCGAGGCGCAGGCGCTGCTCGCCACGTACGGGCAGGACCGGTCCGAGCCGTTGTGGTTGGGCTCGATCAAGTCGAATATCGGTCACACGCAGGCCGCCGCCGGGGTGGCTGGGGTCATCAAGATGATTCAGGCTTTCCGGCACGAGTCCCTGCCGAAGACATTGCACGTCGACGAACCGTCGCCGCACGTGGACTGGTCCGCGGGAGCGGTGTCGCTGTTGACCGAGCAGCGGCCGTGGCCTCGGGGTGAGCGTCCGCGTCGGGCTGGTGTCTCCTCGTTCGGGATCAGTGGCACGAATGCACACGTGATCGTGGAGGAGCCTCCAGCCGAGGTTGCCCGGGAGGTTTCAGTCTCGGCGCCGGTGCCGTGGGTGTTGTCGGCGAAGTCCGAGGCGGCTCTGCGGGACCAGGCGGCCCGGCTCAGCGATTTCGTCGCGGCGCATCCGGAGATCTCCCCGGTCGACATCGGGTGGACGCTGGCCGGTCGGACTCGTTTCGAGCATCGTGCGGTGCTCAAGGCTGGTTCGTTTGAGGTGTCGCCGCGGGTGGCGGTGGAAGCGCGGTTGGGGGTGATGTTCACCGGCCAGGGCAGTCAGCGCCTCGGTATGGGTCGAGGTCTGTATGACACCTTCCCAGTGTTCGCCGCCGCGTTCGACGAGGTATGCGACCTGCTCCCGGGTGACCTCAAATCGGTCGTCTTCGGCGACGACCCCGACCTGTTGAACAACACCGAGTACGCGCAGCCGGCGTTGTTCGCCGTCGAGGTGGCGTTGTTCCGGCTTGCGGAGTCATGGGGTGTGCGTCCGCAGGTGCTGCTCGGCCACTCGGTCGGGGAGATCGTCGCCGCACATGTCGCGGGCGTCTTCTCTCTGGCGGATGCGTGCACGTTGATCGCGGCGCGTGGTCGGTTGATGGCAGCTCTGCCTGCGGGTGGGGCGATGGCGGCGATCGGCCTGGACGAGGCGACGGTCGCCGCGGCCTTGCGGGCAGATACCGCACGGGTGCAGATCGCCGCCGTGAACGGCCCCACCTCAGTCGTGATCTCCGGCGACGAGGAAGCAGTCGAGGCGCTGGTGGGGCGGTGGCGGGCTGAGGGTGTGCGGGTGCGCCGCCTGGCGGTGAGTCACGCGTTCCACTCGCATCTGATGGAGCCGATGCTGGCCGAGTTCACCACGGTTCTGGAAGGCCTGACGTTCGGGTCCGCGCGCCTGCCGGTGGTGTCGAACGTGACCGGTCGGGTTGAGGACCTGGGCACGCCTGAGTACTGGGTGCGGCATGTGCGGGAATCGGTCCGTTTCGCCGACAGTTTGAGCACGGTCGCGGGTATGGGGGTGACCGCCCTGCTCGAGTTAGGCCCGGACGGTGTGCTGTCCGCGATGGCGGACGACACGTTCGCGGTCTCCGCGTTGCGAGATGGCCGCGATGAGGCGGAAACGCTCACCGCCGCGCTCGGTGGTCTGCACGCGGTGGGTGTGGAGTTGGACTGGGCTGGGGTGTTCGTCGGCCGCGGCGGCAGGCTGGTCGACCTGCCCGGGTACGCCTTCGAGCATCAGGAGTTCTGGCTGCGTAGCGGCGCCGGCACCGGTGATGCCGCGGGTTTGGGTCAGTCCGCGACTGGTCATCCGTTGTTGACCGCTGTGGTTGCGGTTCCGGAGAGTGACACGGTTGTGTTGACCGGTCGGTTGTCGGTGCAGACGCATCCGTGGTTGGCGGAGCATCGGGTCGGTGACGGTGTGGTGGTCCCTGGTGCGGCGCTTGTTGAGTTGGCGGTGCATGCGGGTGATGAGATTGGTGCGGGTTCGGTTGTCGAGTTGACGATCGAGGCGCCGTTGGTGTTGCCGGAGCAGGGCGCGGTGGTGCTGCGGGTGACCGTGGATGAGTCCACGCACGCGGTGTCGATCTATTCCCGTCCGGCGGACAGTGACGATTCGTGGACTCGGCACGCGCACGGCACGGTCTCGGCGCAGGTGACCGGTGTCCCGACTGATCTGACGGTGTGGCCGCCGGCCGGTGGCGAGTCGCTCGACGTCGACGGTCTGTATGACGTGTTGGGCGATGCTGGTCTGGGTTACGGCCCGGTGTTCCAGGGTGTTCGTGCCGCGTGGCGTGCCGGCGACGAGGTCTTCGCCGAAGTGGAGCTGCCCGACGGCACCGCCGTGACCGGCTTCGGCCTGCACCCCGCGCTGTTCGACGCGGCCCTACATGCCATTGCCCTCGGCGCATTCGTCGACGCGGATCGTGCGGGTCCCTGGTTGCCGTTCGTCTGGAGTGGAGTGAATCTCCATGCCACCGGCGCGTCGGTGCTGCGGGTCCGGCTCACCCCGGCCGGAACCGACGCAATCTCACTGCTGGCAGTGGACGCCTCGGGCGCGCCGGTGCTGTCGGTGGCCTCGCTGGCCCTGCGTCCGGCCGACCTGACACGGATGTCCGGGACGGACCACCTTTTCGCTGTTGATTGGGTTGATGTGGCGCCGATATCGGTGCCGGTGTCGGGTGAGGTGTTTGAGGTGGTGGTGTTGGAGCGGGTTGTGGGTGGTGTGGTTGATGAGGTGCGTGCGGTGGTGGGGGATGTGCTGAGTCGGGTGCAGTCGGTGAGTGGTGCTGGTCGGTTGGTGGTGGTGGCGCGGGGGATGGATGTGGTGGCGGGGGCGGTCTTTGGGTTGGTGCGTTCGGCTGAGAGTGAGAGTCCGGGTCGGTTCGTCTTGTTGGACGTGGGTGATGTGCCGGTTACGGATGAGTTGGTGGCGGGTGGGGTGGGTGTGGGTGAGCCGGAGTTGCGGTTGCGGGAGGGGGTGTGGCAGGCGCGGCGCTTGGTGCGGGCGGTGGGTGGTGGTGTGTCGGTGGGGGTGCCGGCGGCGGGGACGGTGTTGGTGACGGGTGGTACCGGGGCGTTGGGTGGGTTGTTGGCTCGGCATTTGGTGGTGGGGCATGGGGTGCGGAGCTTGGTGTTGACGAGTCGTCGGGGTCTTGGTGCGGCGGGGGCGTTGGGGTTGGTGGCGGAGCTTGAGGGGTTGGGTGCGGTGGTGCGGGTGGCTGCGTGTGATGTGGGGGATCGGGCGGCGGTCGCGGGGTTGGTGGGGGGCATCGGTGACTTGGTGGGGGTGGTGCATGCGGCGGGTGTGTTGGATGACGGGTTGGTTGGCTCGTTGTCGCCGGAGCGGGTTGATCGGGTGTTCGGACCGAAGGTTGATGCGGCGTGGTATTTGCATGAGTTGACGGCCGGTCGCGATCTGGAAATGTTTGTGGCGTTTTCGTCGGCGGCTGGTGTGGTGGGGAATGTCGGTCAGGGTAGTTATGCGGCGGCGAACAGTTTCTTGGATGAGTTGATTCGGCAGCGCAACGCGGCCGGGTTGGTCGGCACGTCCCTGGCGTGGGGTTTGTGGGATCAGGCCGGTATGGGTGCGGGTGTTGATGGTGTGCCGGGCTTGTCCGAGGCTGAGGGGTTGGCGCTGTTCGATGGGGGCTGGGCGCAGGGCGGGGTCTTGGTGCCGATGCGTCTTGACCTTCCTGCTCTTCGTGCGGGTGGTGACGTGCCGCCTCTGTTCCGTTCGTTGGTCCGTGGCCGCACCCGACGCACGGCCCAGCAGGGCAACGACGCCGCCGACTGGAGTCGCCGGCTGGCGCCGATGACGCCGGAGGAGCGTCACGAAACCATGCTGCGTCTGGTGCGGACAGCCGCAGCCGGTGTGCTCGGGTACGCGGGCCCCGAGGCCGTTGGACCCACCGTCGCCTTCAAGGAGTTGGGCTTCGACTCGCTCACCGCGGTGGAGCTGCGAAATCAGCTCTCCGCGTCCACCGGTCTGCGGCTGCCGGCCACCCTGGTGTTCGACCAGCCGAACCCGACGGAGCTGGCCGATTACCTGATACCTGCCCTGCTCGGCGGCGCGGCCGGTCCGGACGTGGACACCGAGATCGACGCGTTGGAGGCGTTGCTCGACGCCGTGGACGTCGACAGCGGACAGCGATCCCGGATCACCACACGGCTGCAGACGCTGCTCACGCGATGGGCCGACCAGGGCCGGGCAGAGCCCGCCGGCGACGGCGAGACGACCGTCTCCGACCACCTGGAGCAGGCCACCGACGAGGAAATCTTCCAGTTCATCGGGCGCGAATTCGGCATTTCCTGACTCGCTAGGAGAACACAAACATGTCCAACGAGGACAAGCTCCGGCATTTTCTCAAGCAGCTCACCACCGATCTCCATCAGACTCGCGAGCAGCTGCGCAAGACCGAGGCCGACGCGCACGAGCCAATCGCAATCATCGGCATGAGCTGCCGGTACCCCGGCGACGTGGATTCGCCCGAGGCGCTCTGGGAGATGGTGCGCGACGGACGCGACGGGGTGTCACAGGTCCCCGGCGACCGCGGGTGGCAGCTGCCCGAGACGGATGACGGCGTGGCGCCGGGAGGCAGCGGCGGCTTCCTGTACGGCGCCGGCGACTTCGACTCGGCCTTCTTCGGCATCTCACCGTGGGAGGCACTGGCGATGGACCCCCAGCAGCGGCTGCTGCTCGAGTCGTCCTGGGAAGCCATGGAGCACGCCGGCCTGGACCCGGCGCGGCTGCGTGGCAGCTCGACGGGCGTCTTCGCCGGTTTGATGAACAACACCGACTATCTGGCGCAGGGCCCACAGCTGCCGGAGGGTATCGGCGGTTTCCTGAGCACCGGCACCTCCGGCAGCGTCGCCTCCGGTCGGATCGCGTACACCTTCGGCCTGGTCGGTCCGGCACTGACCGTCGACACCGCGTGCTCGTCCTCGCTGGTCACCCTACATCTGGCGGTCCAGTCACTGCGCCGCGGCGAATGCGCCCTGGCGCTCGCCGGAGGGGCCACGGTGATGTGTGCACCGGGCACGTTCATCGAGGTCAGCAAGCAGCAGGGGCTGGCCGCCGATGGCCGGTGCAAGGCGTTCTCCGACGACGCCGACGGCGCCGGGTTCGCCGAGGGCGCCGGCATGCTGATGCTGGAACGGCTGTCCGACGCGGTCCGTAACGGCCGGCGCATCCTTGCTGTCGTCCGCGGCAGCGCGGTCAACCAGGACGGTGCCTCCAACGGGCTCACCTCTCCGCACGGGCCGTCACAGCAGCGGGTCATCCGGGACGCCCTCGCCGACGCCCAGCTGACCCCGAAGCAGATCGACGCGGTCGAGGCGCACGGCACCGGCACCCCGCTGGGCGACCCCATCGAGGCGCAGTCGGTCATCGCGATCTACGGCCGGGCCAACGACGCGCAGCGCCCGCTGTGGCTGGGCTCGTTCAAGTCCAACGTCGGTCACACCCAGGCCGCGGCGGGGGTCGGCGGCATCATCAAGATGGTGATGGCGATGCGGGCCGGCATCCTGCCGCCCACGCTGCACGTCTCGAAACCCTCTGCGAAGGTTGATTGGGAGGGCAGCGGCGTCGCCCTGCTCACCGAGGCGCGGGCCTGGCCGGAGACCGGCGAGCCGCGCCGCGCCGGGGTCTCCTCGTTCGGCGTCAGCGGTACGAACGCCCACGTACTCCTTGAACAGGCACCCGAGCCCGTGGCGATGCCGCGTAAGGCCGGCGAGCCGGATCCGGCTCTGCCGGACGGACCTGCGCCGTGGGTGCTCTCCGCTCGCTCTCAGAAGGCGCTGCGCGGACAGGCCAAACGGCTGCACGAGTTCGTCGCCGCTCGCCCCGATCTCGAACCGGCGGCCGTCGCGGCCACCCTGCTGACCCGGAGGGCGACTTTCGACCATCGCGCTGCGGTCGTCGGAGACGATCGCGAGTCGTTCCTCGCCGGCCTGAAGCAGCTTGTGGCGGGTGGCCCCGCCGACAACCTGGTGCAGCACGAAGCCAATCCCGAGATGAGGACCGCCTTCGTCTTCCCCGGACAGGGCTCGCAGTGGGCCGGCATGGCGGCAGGGTTGCTCGACGCCTCACCCGTGTTCGCGGAGTCGGTGGCCCAGTGCGACGCGGCTCTGCGCGAGTTCCTCGACTGGTCCGTCATGGACGCGCTGCGGGGCGTGCCGGGAGCACCGACTGTCGAGCAGATCGACGCGTTGCAGCCGATGCTCTTCACCACGATGGTGTCCCTGGCGGAGCTGTGGCGCAGCTGCGGCGTGCAGCCGTCCGCGGTGGTCGGGCACTCGCAGGGTGAGGTCGCGGCCGCGTACGTTGCTGGCGCCCTGTCGTTGCGCGACGCCGCCCGGATCGTCGCGCTGCGCAGTCGGGCCCTGCTCACTCTGATCGGTACTGGAACGATGGCCTCGGTGCTCGCCCCGGTCGAGGCGGTACGGGAACGCCTCACCGCGTGGGGCGACCGGCTCTCGGTCGCGGTGGTGAACGGCCCCGGCGCGTGTGTGGTGGCCGGCGAGTCCGACGCGATGGACGAGTTCGCTGCGGCGTTGGAGCTGGAGAACATCCGGGTTCGCCGGATTCCCGGCGCGCTCGGCGCGGGTCACTCGGCGAGCGTCGAGGTGCTGCGCGACCGTGTTCTGGCCGACCTCGCGCCGATCCGCCCCCGCAGCGCCGAGATCCCGCTGTACTCGACCGTCACCGGCGGGCTGCTGGACACCGTGAAGATGGACGCGGAGTACTGGTACCGCAACATGCGCCAGACCGTCGAGTTCGAGCTTGCCATCCGGGCGCTGCTGGCCGACGGCCACGGCCTTGTCCTCGAAATGAGCGCGCACCCCGTCCTCACGGTGCCCGTGCAGGGCATCCTCGATGACGCCCGCAGTGACGCCACCGTGCAGGGCACGCTGCGCCGCGACGACGGGAGCCCGCTTCGCTTCGTCGCCGCGCTGGCCGATGCGCACACCCGGGGCGCGGCCCTGGACTGGCGAGCCGTCTTCGACCTTTCCGGTACGGAGCTGGTCGACCTGCCCACCTACGCGTTCCAACGCAGCCGCTACTGGTTGGAACCCGCCGTCCAGGCCGGCGACGTCACGTCGGCCGGCCTCGTCCCGGTCGCCCACCCGCTGCTCGTCGCGGCCGTGGAGCCGGCACAGACGGACGGACTGCTGCTCACGGGCCGGTTGTCGCTGAAGACCCACCCGTGGCTGGCGGACCACGCCGCCCTGGACACCGTGTTGTTGCCCGGCACGGCGTTCGTCGAACTCGCACTGCACGCCGGTGCGCTGGCCGGCTGCCCGCATCTCGCCGAGCTCACCTTCGAGGAGCCGATGGTGCTGCCCGAGCAGGGCGGGCTGGCCCTCCAGGTGGTGGTCGCGGAATCCGACGGCACCGGACAGCGCTCGATCGAGATCTACGCGCGCCCCGAGGATCAGGACCTGAGCGCGCCGTGGACGCGGCACGCCAGCGGCACGCTGGCCGCTGGAGCACCATCGGCCTCCTTCGACCTTCGTGCCTGGCCACCGCCGGGCGCCGAACCCGTCGACGTCGCTGGCGTCTACGACCGGTTCCACGCCGCCGGCATCGGGTACGGCCCGGCGTTCCAGGGCCTGCGCAGGGCGTGGCGGCGCGGCGAGGAGATCTTCGCGGACGTGGCACTCCCCGACGACCAGCGCGGGGACGCGGACAGCTTCGGCATCCATCCGGCCCTGCTGGACGCGGCGATGCATGCGGTAGGGGTCGGTGCCGCGGAGTCCGCCGACGATCCCGCGAACGAGGGCGGTGGGCTGTGGCTGCCGTTCTCCTGGCGCACGGTGACCCGCTATGCCACCGGCGTGAGCGCTCTGCGGGTCCGCTTCGCTCCTGCCGAGCAGGGGACGATGGCGCTGACCGTGGCGGATGACGCGGGCGAGCCTGTCCTGTCCGCCGCCGGCCTGATCGTGCGGCAGATCTCCGCCGACCGGTTCAGTGCCGTGGGAGGTCGCAATCGTCAGTCCCTGTTCCAGCTCGATTGGCCGCAGCAGCCACTGCCCGCCACCCCTGCGGCCGAGAGTCGCGCGGTCATCGGCACCACCCTGTCGGAGATCGGGACGGTCTACCCGGACCTGCGGTCACTGGTCGCCGCCCTCTACACCGGGTCGCAGCCACCGGCCGTCGTGTTCGCCCCGCTCGGGTCCTGGACGAGCGGGGCGGCACCCGAGCTGACGGCCGAGCGTACGCACGCGGCCGCGCAGGAGGCGCTGGCCCTGGTCCAGGCCTGGCTCGGCGAGCGCCGACTGGCCGACAGCCGGCTGGTGGTCGTGACCCGCGGCGCGGTGGCTGCCGGATCGGACGAGACTCCAGCCGACCCCGCGTACTCCCCGATCTGGGGACTGCTGCGGTCGGTGCAGTCGGAGAGCCCGGACCGCTTCACGCTTGTCGACCTGGACGAGAGCCCGGCTTCGGCGGCGGCCCTGCCGGCGGCGGCCGAGGCAGGCGAGCCCGAGGTGGCGCTGCGCGACGGCAAGCTGCTCGCCCCCCGGCTGGCCCGGGCAACCGTACGGGTCGACAGCCCGGCCCGGCTCGACCCGGCCGGCACGGTGCTGATCACCGGCGGCAGCGGAACGCTGGGGGCGCTCGTCGCCCGGCATTTGGTGACCGGCCACGGCGTCCGGCACCTGCTGCTGACGAGCCGGCGGGGACCAGACGCACCGGGCGCGGCCGAGCTTCGGGCCGAGTTGGAGGCGCTCGGCGCCACGGTCACCCTCGCCGCGTGCGACGTCAGCGACCGCGCGGCGCTGGCCGCCCTGCTCGCGGACATTCCGGCCGAGCACCCGCTGACCGCTGTCGTGCACAGTGCCGGCGTTCTCGACGACGGCGTGGTCGAAGGCCTCACCCCCGCCCGGCTGGAGCGCGTGCTGCGGCCCAAGGTGGACGCCGCGTTGAATCTGCACGAACTCACCCGTGACCATGATCTGGCCGCGTTCGTGCTGTTCTCCTCGGCGGCGGGGGTCCTGGGCAACCTGGGTCAGTCGAACTACGCGGCGGCGAACTCCTTCCTGGACGCCCTGGCCCAGCACCGCCGCGGTCAGGGTCTTGCGGCCACCTCGCTGGCCTGGGGACTGTGGCTCGACAGTCTCGGTGCGATCGACGCCATGGCCGGTGCCGCTACCGGCGCGCGCACCGCCGCCCGCATCCCCGGGCTCACCACCGACGAAGGCCTCGCGCTGTTCGACGCGGCACTGCTCTGTGAGCGACCGCTGCTGCTGCCGATGCGCCTGGACCTTGCGGGGCTGCGCAATCCGGCGGCGGGTGGCGGGGTGCCGGCGAAGCTGCGCGGCCTACTGCCGAAGACCCATCCCGGCGCTGGCCGCGTCGAGGAGCAGTCGTTGGCCGAACGGCTCGCCGGGATGCCGGTGGTGGAGCGTACGCCGATCCTGGTCGAACACGTCCGTGCGCAGGCCGCCGCCGTACTCGGCTATTCGGACACGGAAGCGGTCGGCGCCAACCACCGCTTCCTGCAGATGGGGTTCGACTCGCTGACCGCGCTGGAGTTGCGTAACCGGCTCGGCGCGGCCACGGGTGTGCGTCTGCCCGCCACGGTCGCGTTCGAGAACCCCACTCCGCAGGCGCTCGCCGCCTACCTGGCCACCGCGATGGCCGCCGAGCCGCAGCCGGGTGACGCCGGCCCGGTCGAGCGGCAGTCCGCGCCGGACGAGGCCGCCGGCGGCCTGCTCGGCCGGATGCTGGGCGAGGCCGGGCGCGCCGGGCAGGTGCCGGAGTTCCTGCATCTGCTGACCGCGGTGTCGCAGTTCCGGCCGACCTTCACCCGGGCCGAGCAGGCCGGTGCCGCGCTCGACGTGGTCCGGCTGGCCAAGGGCGAGACCGGTCCCGGCCTGGTGTGTATCCCCTCGGTGCTGCCGATGTCCGGCCCGCACGAGTACGCCAGGTTCGCCACCGCCCTGCGCGACCAGCGTGAGGTGGCGGTCCTGCCGGCCCCGGGATTCGGCCGCGGTGAGCTGCTGCCCGCCGACCTCGACGTGCTCGCCGATGCGCATGCGGAGTCGTTGCTGGCGTACACCGAGGGGCGGGAGTTCGCCCTGGCGGCGCACTCCTCCGGCGGCCTGCTGGCCCACCACCTGGTGAGCCGTTTGGAGGGCCGGGGGATCAGACCGGCGGCACTCGTGCTGATCGACATCTATCCGCTCGGCGACAAGGCGTTCTCCGGCGTCCGCACCCGTATCGAAGGACCGGCGGGCCCCGCGGGGGAGGACGACGGCACTGCCACGGTCCTCGGTCTGCCCGACGACAACCGGCTCACCGCGATGGCCGGTTACTTCCGTCTGTTCCGCGAGTGGCAGCCGGAGCCCATCGAGACACCCGTACTGCTGGTGCGCGCCAGCGAACCCCTGCCGTCCTGGCAGGACGAGCAGGACTGGCGCTCGACCTGGCAGCACGAGCACAGCGTGCTGGACGCGCCGGGTGATCACTTCACGATGATGGAGACCCACGCGGGCGAGACCGCCCAGCTGATCCATCACTGGCTCGGCGGTCTGCGGAGTCACTGAACGGGTGGGGGTGGACGCGGCATAACGCGCGTCCACCCTTTTCTCCATCCAAGGGCCCAGGCGCGGGTGCCGGTGATCCGCATAACCTCGGCGGAGAGAAAAAATGACAGGAGGTTTCTCATGAGTGACGCGATGCGTGATGCCGTGGTGCTGAGCGCCATCCTGCTCGCCATAGTCCTATTCACCCAGGTCGGCCGGCACCGATTCGGTGTCATCAAATTGCTACTGCCGCTCGGGCTGGTGGTCTTCGTCGCTTTCGAGATGTTGAGTAGCCTGGAATTCACGGCGCCCAACATGACCGCCGCAGGCACCGGCGTCGCCATTGGCGTCGGCATCGGTATTGGTCTATTGTGGACGATGAAGGTGGAGACGGACCGCGGCAACGGCAAGGTCTACACCAGGGCCGGCCTGGCCTACCTGGCGATCTGGCTGACGGTGCTGGTGGGTCGGCTCATCTTTATCTGGTCGCTGGAGAACGTCGACTCGTTCGCCATCGAATTCGGTAAGTGGATCGTGAAGAACGAGATCGACCCGGACGGAGTCGCCGCCTTCTTCGTGCTGATGGCGATGGCGATGGTGCTGGTACGCACCGTCGGTGTGGCGGCGCGCTGGATCAAAGCATTGCGAGCGGCGAATTCAGAGCCGCCGCAGGTACCCGTCGAGGTCTGACGCGGTTCCGTGGCCCCAGGCCCGCCGGCGTGTTCTCTCTCGCTATTCCGCGGCCGCCGTGGGATTGCAATTCAGGGGCACCTAGGGGTTTTGCGGATCCCCGCCCGGACAGAGGATGACAGGCGAGTCCTGGGGCACGGAGCAACGATGAAGTCGGGAGCGCACATGCGAATTTTCTGTACGGTGACCGGTACCCAGGGGCACGCGAATGAGGTCCTGCCGATCGCCCGGGCCCTGCTGCGGGCCGGGCACGAGGTCGCGGTCGCGGTCCCGGACGCGCTGACCGTGGTGTTCGACCAGACGCCGGTGCAGTTGCACCCCGTCATGCCGAGCATCCCCGAGGTGATGCAGTCCATCTTCTCGATGCGCTTCGAGCGGGACCCGAACCAGCCCGAGCTGGTGATCGATAACCGGATGGAGATGATCCTCTGGGGCGGCGGCCCGCACATCACGGGCACCTTCCACACGGTTCTCCCACTGGCCCGCGAGTTCCGACCCGACCTCATCCTGCGCGACGGTGGCGAGGTGACCGGCGTGCTGATCGCCGAGGCGCTCGGTGTGCCGCACGTGTCGTGCCCCTCCGGCCCAACGAACGTCATTGACCCCGAGGGTCTGCTGCCGCTGCTGAACAAGCGGCGCGCGGAAGTTGGGCTTCCCGCTCAGGACGATCCCTGGTCCATGTACCGCTACGGCCGGGTCGACTGCATGCCGGCCGCGTACTCCTTCGCCCGTTACGCGGTGCCGGAGGCCTTTGCCTACCGGCAGCCGGCGTCACTGAACGAGGCCGAAGGGCTGCCGGCGGAGCTCGCCGATCTCGCCGGTGACCGGCCCCTGGTGGTCGCCTCGGTGGGCAGTTCGCTGCCCACGGTGATGGCCATGCAGGACATGGGGATCGATCCGCCCGAGGGAATGATCCATCCGGCGGAGACCCTGCGCGCGATCGTCGGCGGGCTGTCGGCGCTGGACTGCCACGCGGTCGTCGGCACGGCGGGCTTTCCGATCGACGGCGTCACGGTCGGCGCCAACGTGCACCTCATGGACTGGATCCCGCAGATGCTGCTGCTGCAGTGCGCGCAACTGTTCATCACCCACGCGGGCTACAACAGTGTGCGGGAAGCGGTGCGGCAGGGCATTCCGATGGTCTCTCTCCCGCAGTTCGGCGACATGCACCACAACGCGGCCAGGATCGATGAGAGGCACCTGGGCCGTACCGTCAACGAGGTGACCCCCGAGGGGGTTGCCGCCGTGGCGAAGCAGGTCCTGCACGACGATCGGATCACCGCCGGGATACGCAGCGCGCACCGGCAGATGCTCGGACTGCCCGGCGTCGAGGCGGTCGTCGGCCTGATCGAGCGGACCGTTGACTCTCACTGAGTGTGGGGCCCGTTGGGCCTCGCACGGACTGCGGTGCGCCCCCGTTTCCGCGGTCCGTAAGCGCGGGTACGGAGGGCCATCCGGGCACTCCGCCGGTGGACCTCCGTACCCGCGCGACCCCTCCGGCTCAGGCGACCGCCCGCGAGTCGACGCCCGAGAGTTTGGTCGGCAGATCCCTCCGGCGCCGGACGTCGAGCTTGCGGTAGATCCGCGTGAGGTGCTGCTCCACCGTGCTCACCGTGACGAAGAGCTGAGCCGCGATCTCCCGGTTGGTGTGCCCCTCGGCGGCGAGCGCCGCCACTCGGGCCTCCGCCTCGGTCAGCGGCTCGGTCTCCGGAGACCGGGGGAGTGTCCCCCGGGTGGGCGGGGTCACCTCGCTCTCCGAGTAACCGGGGATCAACTGCTCGCACAGTGGTTCGGCGCCGCAGGACTTGGCCAGATGCCACGCCTTGCGGACCAACATGCGAGCCTGGTTGACGTCACCCTCGGCCTGGTGGCACCGGCCGAGCTCGCCTAGGGCGAGCGCCAGCTGCAACCGGTTGCCGCCGTCCTCAAGAATCTCGACAGCCTCACGCAGCATCGGCAGCCGTCGTGGCCCGGTCTCGATGCTGCCCAGGATGCGCAGCAGCACCGCACGCTGCCCGCGCAGACCCCGCCCGGAACGGCGCAGCTGCTCCTCGGCGAGGTCCTTGGCCCGCTTCGGCTCGCCGAGGGCGAGCCACGCCTCGGCGGCGTCGATGCGCCACGGCACCACCTGCGGATTGTCCATGCCGTAGGCCTCCATGGACTCACCACAGGCCAGGAAGGTCTCCAGCGCGGCGTGCGGCCGGCCAGTGGCCAGGTACCACCGCCCGCGGGCCTGCCGGTAATGCAGGCCGGGGGTGGTCTGTGAAAGAGCAGGGGGTACGGACTGGTCCAGCATGCGCATCGCCTCGTCGTAACGACCCATTGCCGTATAGGCCTGGACGAGCACCGCCAGCGGCTGGGCGATACCGAGGCCCCAGCTCTGCGTGGACATCTGGTTCAGTGCGACGCGGGCATGGTTCTCCGCGACACCGAGTTCCCCCAGCCGCAGGGCGATCTCGGCCCGCACGACGGTCAGCATCGCCCGCCAGGACGGCGTGTCCCGGCTGGAACACTCGTCGAGCAGTCGCTCGCACCAGGAGAGCGCGAGGTCAAGCCGGTCGGCGTAGATCAGCGCCCACAGCGCCGACACGAGGGGATGGACCGCGTTGTCGGTGAGGTGGTAGCGCTGCAGTACGCGGATCGCCTCGTCGACCGCCGGCGTCGTGTCGACGTCACCGGACAGCGCGGCGGAGTAGGCGGAGGCGGCGTGCAGGTACGGCAGCGCGTGCTGCGAGCCGGAGGCGGTATCGGCGAGCGTCGTCCCGCTGTCGGTGTCCGGGGTCGCGTCCTGCGAAGTCAGGAGGGTGAAGCGGGGGCGCAGGTGCGGGATGAAGGCCGTGAGCCAGTTCTGAGCGGCGTTGATCGCGGTCACGGCCGACGGGCCAGCCGCCTCCGGTGCGTCGGTCAGCTCCGCCACGATGTCGATTGCCCGGTCGACCTGTCCGGCCCAGGACAGGTACGCCACCGACATCGGCAGGCTCTGGTAGGCGGTCTGATCCTGCATGGTCGCCGGAGTCAGCCGGGACAGGTAGCCGCGGGCGGCCGCCGGGGCCGTACGCCAGGTGGCCCGGATGAGCCTGCTGTTGATCTCAGCCCGGACGTTCTGGTCCGGGCAGACCCGGTAAGCGAGCTCAAGGCAGCGACGGGCGAACTCGGTGTCGTCGTCGACGAGCGCGTAGTCGGCGGCCTTGCACAGCACCGGCACGGTCCACGGCTCGGTGTCGCGGCCGCGCAGCACGAGTTGCCGGGCAACGTCCGTCGGAGGGGCGCCACAGTCGAACAACAACCGGGCCGCCCGGTCACGCAGGCTGTACAGGACCTCCGCGGGTGCGTGATCCAGGACGGCCGCCCGTGCTGTCGGGTCCCGGAACTGTCCCTCGTCGATCAGTCCGCACCGGTTGAGGTCCTCGAGCGCCTGCACCACCGCACGGGGTTGCATGTCGAGCAGCCTGCTGATCATCAGTGGCGTGGCCGCCGTACCGAGCGCCGCGATGGCGCGGGCGACGCTGAGCATGTCGGGCTCACCGCGGTGCAGGCAGTCGAGCACACCGTGGACGTACGTCTCTGCTCGGACCAGAGGTTCGGCATCGGTCGTCGTCTGTTCCGCTGCGACGCGGGCGTCCTCGACAAGTGCCCGGACGAGCAGCGGATTGCCGCCGGTGGCGGAGTGGACCTCGTCGGCCAGCCGTGCGGCGGTCTGCGCGCCGAGTTGGCCGCTTATCAGGCGGGTGGTGCCGGACTTCGAGAGCATGCGCAGCCGAAGGCGGGTGAAATGCGGCTGACGCTGTAGTTCCGAGTGGAAGTCCGCCTCGTCGCGATGGGTCCGCACGTTTGTGGTGAGTAATATCAGCACCCTGGCGCGTCTGATCCGCCGGGAGAGGTGCAGCAGGTACTGCTTGGACGCGTTGTCGGCGCGATGTATGTCGTCGATGGCGATGACCACGGGCCGTCGCTCGGAGAGGTGCAGCAGCGTCGTCGATAGATAGGCCATGAGCGCCGCGCAGGCGGACATCGGCTCGGTCGCTTCCTCGAGCAGACGCAGGATCACCGCCATGATGTCGGGTGCCACCGGCAGGCTGTCGATGATCTTCCGGACGACGCCGAACCGCACGTTGCGTTCGGAGCAGGAGGCTACGGCGTCCAGCACTACGGCGCCGCGTGCTACCGCCTGGTCCGCCACCTCCACCAGTAGTTCGGACTTGCCACTGGCCACCGCGCCACTGATCATGGCGATGTGGCCGCTGCCCTCCGTCGCGCCGACCAGCAGGTTCTCCAGTACGGCGATCTGTGTGTCACGTTCGATGAGCGTTGGTGTTGACATGGTGCCCCCGTTTTTCTGACCACAACAACAGACGTTTCGGTTACTCCGGTCCGGTTACCAGTTGGACAGGCGTCCTGGCCTGCTTGTTCGCCCCTTGCCCGACTGAGCGGGAGTCGTTGGCCAGCCGGTCGGCCACCAACCCGTTGATTGCCTCCTGGTGGTTGGCGAGGAAGAAGTGACCACCGGCGAAGGTGCGCGTCGCGAACTCCCCGGTGGTGTGCCGGCGCCAGGCCGCGACCTCGTCGAGGGTCGACCGCGGATCGGCGTCGCCGGTCAGCGCCGTGATCGGCGCGCTGATCACTGCTGCGGCACCGGGCTGATAGCGCTCCACCGCGGTGTAGTCGCTGCGGATCGCCGGCATCGCCATGCGCAGCAACTCCTCGTCGGCCAGGATCCGCGCGTCGGTGCCGCTCAGCTCGCGCATCTCGGCGACGATGCCGTCGTCGTCGCGCAGATGCACCGTCTCGTGCCGGTGCGTGGATGGCGCGCGGCGACCGGAGACGAACACGTGCGTCGGAATGATGCCGTGCTGCTGCTCCAGCCGGCAGGTCACCTCGAAGGCGAGTATCGCCCCCATGCTGTGCCCGAACAGGGCCATCGAGGACCGCAGCCGCGGGCGCAGCGCGGCCGTGATCTGGTCGGCCAGCTGTCCGATGTCCTCGATGCGCGGATCCGTCCGGCGGTCCTGCCGGCCCGGATACTGCACCGCGAGCACGTCGACCCTCGGTGACAGCGCGCGCGACATCGGGAAGTAGAACGATGCCGACCCGCCGGCGTGCGGCAGGCAGATCAGCTGCGCCGCGCCGGGCTCGGCATTATGGAACGAACGGACCCAGGTATCGTCCTCGGGCGTCTCACTCACTGCGATTCTCGCTCTCCTGCCTTGGTCTGACACATCGGGACCTATCCGTCGATCACCATAGGCAGGACCGCCCGGTCGGGAGCACCCCTACTTCGCCGCCGGGTAGGGGTGGGGCGACCCGGTGACCCGACGCTTGCGCCCGACATCGGGAAAGACGTAAGGGAATGTTCACGCACTGTTGCGACGCCTCTGTGGAAGTCGACACCAGGCCGGCTGGTCCCCGTGCTTTCCAAATGCAACCCCGGCGTGTTCGGGCCGGAGCATCGCGCACGCGTCGACCAGCGTCGAGCGTGTTTGTGTCAGATCGATGACGTCGTTGCCACCGGTCAATCACATTCACGACTCCCTCTGCTTTCCCGTCCGCAATCTCGTCCGTTGTCCCGCGCTGGGCAGCGGCCTGTGTCGATGGATCGGGAGCCCATCGCGTGGTGAGTTTCGCCGGAGGCTGGCGCCGGACGAGGTGGACGCGCGGCAGTGCGCGTGCCCCCCGGACTGGTGGCTCCCGGGCGCGATTCGGGCCTGCCGCAACGGTGTCCGAGCGATCCGAGCGGTCGAGACCGTCCGGACCGCCATGGTGACCGCGGGCCCCGCATCCACCGGTGGCTGCCGCTATTCGCTGGTCGCGACCCCCTATTCATCCAGATTCATCCGGTACGGCAGTGGGTGCGCCCAACGGCTAGGGGCGGTTAAGGGTGTCCGGGCTCCTGGTGCATCAATAGGCTTCCATTCCGATGAGTCGTTCGACGTGGAGGACGTCATGAGTGATACGTCAAATTCGTTTTCGGAACCCGTCCTCGATGCCGCGGATGGGACCTTCGTGCAGGCGTTGCTCGAGGGTGGTCCGGCCGACTTCCCGGCCGATCTGCGCACCCAGACCGCAGCCGCCGGGCAGGATCGGATCAAGATTACGTACTGTGGCGGACACGAGCATTTCGATCGGTGCGCCGGTAATGTTTCCCCGGTTATTTTCCGGTGGAGCGGCCGCACCCGCATCGCGGAATGACCGGGTGTGCTGATCGGTGGATGTGATATCACTGCGAGTATTCCGGTATCGTTGCCGGGCAGTGGTGCGGACAATGTCGAGTTCCTGGTTGAGTGGTGGAGTAGGTGGTGGCTGTGGGGTCGGTAGGTAAGGTCATCCGGTTCGACGAGGTGCGTGGTTACGGCTTCATCGCGCCGTCGAGAGGCGGGGACGACATCTTCGTGCACGCGAACGACTTCGGTGAGCAGCGGCATCTCGTGCACCCCGGCATGCGTGTCGAGTACGAAGTGGAGGCCGGCGATCGTGGCCTGAAGGTGGCGTCCTTGCGGATCCTCGAGCCGGTCGCGGTTCCGCGGCCGGAGCGGGCACCTGACGCCGCGCCGACCCGGACCGCCCAGGCCGGTGATGACGACGGGATGTGCGACGTCCTGTCGCCGCGCGAGTTCACGTCCGAGGTGACCGAGTTGCTGATCGAGCGGGTGCCGACGTTGACCGCGGCACAGGTCTCCACGATCCGGCAGTCACTGGTCGACCACGCCCGATCGCACGGCTGGGTCGAGAGCTGAGCCTGCGGCCGTTCTACGGGCCACCTCGTCGCGTCCTCCGGGTGCGATGAGGTGGCCCTTTTCGGCGATGGGCGCCGTGCCGTCGTCATCGGCGTTCGGGTGCGAACGGCACCCGCATGGCGATGCCCTGGCGGGTTACGGCCAGGGCCTCGCCGATGAAGCTGATGCCGATGGAGAGTTGGATCGGACGGGCGGCTGCCTGCATGCCGAACTTGTCGGCGAGCAGGCTGTAGCCGAACATCACGACCAGGGTGCCGACGATGGCCGCGAAGGTCCGACCGCGGTAGCGCTGCCACAGGAAGCCGCGCTTCTCGTAGACCACGACGAGCGAGCCGCGCAGATAGCCGAGGGCGAGACCCAGGGCGGAGCCGCCTACCAGCCATGCGTAGTCGACAGCGTGGAGGCCATCGGTCTTGAACAGGGTGTAGAGGCCGATGGCGGTGAGGATCACCGGTGGCGCCCACAGGTCGCGCCCGTTCAGCGGCTCGCCGATCAGCCGCTTTACCACGATGACGATCAGTGCGATGGCGATGATCGCCGCCAGGACCCAGCCGTTCACTGCGGTACCTCCCCCGTTTTTTGGCATTGCGGTGTCAAATTATCATGGCACCGTCGTGCTATAAAGACCTGATGCCAAAGATCGTCGATCCCCAGCAACGCCGCCGTGCGGTGGCCGACGCCGTGCACGCCGTCGTCGCACGCTGCGGCCTGGAAGCGGCCACGCTGCGCAACGTGGCCGACGAAGCGGGGCTGGCCGTCGGATCGGTTCGGCACTACTTCACCGACCACGACGAGCTGATGATCTTCGCGGTGCAGGAGCTGGGGCGCCGCGTCGGCGAGCGGGTCTGGGCGCACGCCGAGCGCCTGCTCAGCGGGTCCACCGGCAGCCGCGAGGACCGACGCCGCCGCACCGAGGAACTCCTCGCCGAATTCCTGCCGCTCGACGACGTACGGCGCGACGAGGTGGTCCTCCGGCACACGTTCACCACGGCGGCCCGGACTCGTCCGCCGCTGCTCACCCACGCCGAGGCGATGCAGCAGACCCTGCACGAACTGGTTCATCGCACACTGCAGGGTGCGCAGACGTCCGGCGGCCTGCCCGCCGACCTCGACCTGGAGCTGGAGAGCGTCCGCCTGCGTGCGCTGCTCGACGGCCTGGGCCTGCAGGCCGCGTTGTTCCCGCGACGCTTCACGTCGGATCTGCTGCGTGAGGTCCTGCACCATCACCTGGACTCGCTGGTCGCGGCCTCGGACCGCGGTCCAGAGTAGAGATCTTGGCGCAGGTCAGCCAGGTAGGTGGTGTCGCGGCGTGCCGCCGCGATGACCGCCGGATCGATCTCGCCGGTCAGCAACGTCTCCCGATCGGGCGCCGCAACCACCGAGCTGCCGTCCGGCGCGGCGATCGTGGTCATTCCGCAGAAGCGCAACGGCGGCCGCTCGCCGGTCCAGTTGGTGTAGGCGATGTACAGCTGGCTCTCGAAGGCACGTGCTGGCACGAGTGTGCGGGCGACGATCTGCCAGGGTTCCATGAGCGCGGTGGGCACCACCAGCAACTCGGTCCCGGCCAACGCGTGTGCCCGGACGAGCTCGGGGAACTCGACGTCGTAGCAGACGAGCAGGCCCACGGTCAGACCGTCCAGGGACGTCTGCACGACCGGAACCGAACCGGCGGCGAACCAGGCTCCGTCCATCTCGCCAAACAGGTGTGTCTTGCGGTAGACCGCCGCGGTGCGACCCTGGGCGGTGACGAGGGCGACGGAGTTGTAGACCGTCGTGCCGTCCCGCTCCGGCCAGCCGTAGACGATGGCGACGCCGGTTCTGCGGGCTATGGCGTGCACGGCCTCCCGCCACGGCCCGTCGACCGGCTCCGCCGCCTCGGCGAGAGTGGCCGGCCGCAACGGATAGCCGGCGAGCGACATCTCCGGCGCCACCAGCAGCCGAGCCCCGTCGGCCGCTGCCTGCCGGGCCGCGACCTCAAGTCGGCGCAGGAAGTCCGCAACCCCGCCGGGCGTGCATCCGGCCTGCCAACAGGCGATCCTGGTCATGGTTTCGCATCGGCCCGGGCGAGCTGCGCCATCTGCTGCTTGTCCGGCTTGCCATTGCGGTTGAGCGGGAACTCGCCGACGACCAGCACCCGGTTCGGGCGCTCGAACTGCGGCAGCGCTTCGGTCAGCCGACCCCACCAGTAGGACGGGTCACGCTCCTGCTCGTCCTCGACGACGAAGACCAGCCGGGCGTCGAGGCGTTCGTCCTCCAGCGCCACCACCCGCACCGAACACCCGGCGGCGGCGGCCTTGCGCTCGATCAATTCGGGATACAGCGTGTAGCCCATCCGGTGGACGGCAAGCTTGCGGCCGAGGACGGTGAGGTTGCCGTGCTGGTCGAGGTGACCGAGGTCGCCGGTCGACTGCCAGCCGCTCGGGAGCGGGACCAGGGCACCGCCCTCGCTCAGGTGCCCCTCCATCGCGTCCGGGGTGTCGACCTCGATCTCCCCGGCCTCGCCCGGAGCGACCTCTCGCCCATCGTCGTCGGTCACCCGCAGCCGAATGCCCTCCATCGCCTTGCCGCAGGCCACCGGGTTGTCCAGGGTGGCAAACGAGATGTTGCCCAGCTCGGTGCTGCCGTAGCTGTCCAGCAGCGGCAGGTTGAACTCGGCCACGTACCGATCGACGAGGTTGCTGTCGAGCGGGGCGGCGCCGACGCAGAACATCCGCACCGAGTCGAGACAGGAGCGCAGCTTCGGGTTGCGGTGCACGATGTTGAGCATGCTGCGGTAGCTCGCCGGTGTGGCGTCGATGACGGTGCTGCCGGAGATGCCGGCCAGCAGCAGAGAGCGATCCAGCCGCCGATACGGCGCCACCACCAGGGAACACCTGCGCAACCAGGCGATCAGGACCATGGACAGGCCGTACTGGTGGGAGAACGGCAGGAGGGGCAGCAGGACGTCGTCGGAGTGGTGACCCACCTGGTCGGCGTTGCGCTCCAGGTTGCGCAGGAACTTGCGACCTGACTTCACCGCGCCCTTTGGCGCGCCGGTCGAACCGGACGTCCACATGATCAGGCCGTCATCCAGATCGCCCCAGGCGTCGATGTCGAGGCGCCGGTCGTGGACCGGCCGGCCCGCCGTGGCCATCAGCAGTTCGGTGAGGGTGACCGGTTGCAGGTCGGGGTCGATCGGCGCGTCGTCGTCGACCAGTACCGCCTTGACCCCGGCGCGCTGGGCAATCCGGGTGGTCGTCTCGACGTGCTCACGCTGATCGACCAGGACGATCGAGGCGCCAGCGTGCATGAGCCCAAGCAGCGTACCGAGCCAGGCCGTCGAGTTGCCGGCCTTGAGCATGACCCGCTCGCCGAGCCCGACACCACGTTCGCGCAGGACTGCGGCGGTTCGCAGGGCATCCTGTTCGAATGCTTCCAACGTCTGGACCGACTCGGGGCTGATGATGGATGCGGTCATCGGTGGCGAGCTTCCTCTCGTGCCCGGCACGCCCGGTCCGGCACTCACGGCTGCGTGCGGCCGGCCCCGTCTGCGGTGCTCTCGGTCTTCGAGAGACCAGCGTGGGGGCGGCGCGCCATGCCCGGTAACCCCTAGTGTCCCTTGCCCGGACCGCGATAACAGACGGTCCGGAATGGTCCAGCCGAGTCCGCTACTGTGGCTGGATGCCTGGTTTGTCGCCGTGGTGAGAACAGGTCCGGCCCCGCCAAGCGGTGCCAGCCGCCGCCGCGACGGCAAGGGCGGACGACCGGGGAGCAGCTCTTCCGCCCACCTGATCGACCGCCTCGCGCCCAGCTGGCTGGTCATGCAGCTGTTCGGCACCGTGGTGCTGCTCACCGCCCTCGGCACGAGCACGGAAAGCCGATTCTGGGTGTGGTCGTTGTATACGGCGAGCCTGGTGTGCTGGCTGGTCTACCTGGTCAGCGGCCGTCGGTTCCCGCGCTTCGCCTGGGTCGAGCTGGCCATCGGCACACTGCTCGCCGCGGCGACGCTCGGGCACGCCGACGAGATCACCGCCAGTGTGCTTGCCAGCGTTCTGATCGGCCGGTTCACCGCCCTCGCCGAGCCACCGGCGCGCGTCGTCACTGCCGTGGTGAGCGCGGCCGTCGGCATCTCGGTGCTGACCTCGCTCGTCACCCAACAGCCCGCCCAGCAACTCGTCACCTATCCGGTGCTGCTGCTCACCGCGGCGCTGCTCGGCCTCAACCGGCGGCAGTACCTGCTGCGGCTGGTCCAGACGGAGGAGTTGCTCGCCGAGACGCGGCAGCGGCGAACGGAGGAGCAGCGTGCCGCAGCGCTTGCCGAGCGGGCCCGCATCGCCCGGGAGATCCACGATGTCCTGGCGCATTCGCTGGGCGCGCTCGGGGTGCAGTTGCAGGTGGTGGACACGTTGCTTGAGGAGAAGCGCGATGTGGATGCTGCCCTGGCGCGGGTACGCCGTTGCCAGCAGCTGGCCCGGGAGGGCGTCACGGAGGCGCGCCGGGCGGTGGCCGTACTGCGAGGCGACGTCCCGGAAGTGCCAAGCGCGCTGGCCGGGATGGCCGCCGCCCACCGCCACGACCATCAGGTCGCGGTGACCGTCGAGGTCCAGGGCAGTCCGTGCCCGATGACTCAGGACGTCGCGACCTCGTTGGTCCTGGTGGCCCGCGAGGCGCTGACCAACGCGGCACGGCACGCACCCGGTGCGGACGTCGCGATGACGCTGACGTACGAGAGCGCCGGTGTACGGCTCCGCGTCCGTAATGGTCCCACCGCCGGTGCGGTTCGGGTGCCCGGTCCGCGCGCGCCCGGCTACGGCCTGGTGGGGATGCGCGAGCGGCTCGCGCTGGTCGGCGGTACGCTCGCCGCCGGCGCGGAGGCGAACGGTTGTTGGCAGGTGGAGGCCATCCTGCCGAGCTGACACGGACCTGATCGGTTCACTCGCCGAGGCCGTGCCCGACGACGTAACGGACAGCCTCGACGCGGTTCTTGACCCCGGTCTTCGCGTAGGTGTTGTTCAGGTGGGTCTTGACGGTTGCCTCACTGATGAACAGCTCCGCGGCGATCTCGGCGTTGCTGAGGCCGCGGGCGACCAGCCGCAGCACCTGTGCCTCCCGCTTGGTCAGGCCGTCTGGCTGCGGTCCGTCCTGCGGTGCCGCGGCTACGGGCGCCCGCTGTGCGGTCAGGGCCGCCACCAGTGACTGCGAGACGGTGGCGTCGAGTGTCCAGTTGCCGGCCATCGCGGAGCGGATCGCCGTCAGGATCTCGTGCCGGCCGGCGTTCTTCGTCAGGTAACCCCGCGCTCCGGCCCGTAGTGCCTCGGTGATCAGGGCGTCGTCGGCGAATGTGGAGAGCAGGAGCACCGCCACGTCGGGGTACGCCTCGACGATCGCGCGAGTCGCCGCGATGCCGTCCATGACCGGCATCCGCAGGTCCATCAGCACCACGTCGGGTGACGTCTGCTGGACGAGTTGCACGGCCTGCTGGCCGTCGGTCGCCTCGCCGACCACCTCGACCCCGTCGAGCAGCTCCGCGAGTGCCACGAGCCCTTCCCGCACGGTCTGCTGATCGTCGACGATGGCCAGCCTGATGACGGGAGTCTGGTGTTCCTTCACGGAATTCCTCGGGGTCCTGGATGCCGGGCACGGGGGTGCCAGGATAACCGCCGGATCAGGTCCGTCGGGCCGCCTGCGGTGCCGCCCTCGCTGGGGCGGCTAGGGGTTGTCGGCCCGAGTGGTGCCTTCCTACGGTTTGTCCGACGAGCTCGCCGGCAGCCGCTTTCAGACGAGGTGCATTGATGATCAAAGTGCGAGGCCTCGCGAAGACCTTCAAGGCGCGACGCACGGCGGTACCGGCGGTGCGCGGCGTCGACATCGACGTCGCCGAGGGCGAGATGGTGGGCTTCCTGGGGCCGAACGGCGCTGGCAAGAGCACGACGCTGCGGATGCTCGCCACCCTTCTGCGCCCCACCGCGGGTGAGGCCGTCATCGCGGGCTGCGACCTGCTCTCGGATCCCGGCGGGGTACGGTTGCGGATCGGCTACGTGGGCCAGGGCAACGGCGCGGGCACCGGTCAGCGGGTGCGTGAGGAGCTTGTGATCCAGGCCCGCCTGTACGGGCTTCGGCCCGCTGCGGCCCTGCTCCGAGTCGACGAGTTGTTGGCCCGGTACGAGCTGGAGGCCTTGGCCGACCGCCTGGTGGGGACCCTCTCGGGTGGACAACGACGGCGCCTCGACATCGTCATGGGCGTCCTGCACAGGCCAGGACTGGTGTTCCTCGACGAGCCCTCGACGGCCCTCGACCCGCAGAGCCGCAACAACCTCTGGCAGCACATTCGCTCTCTGCGCGACGAGCACGGCTGCACCATCTTCCTCACCACCCACTACCTCGACGAGGTCGACGCACTGTGCGAGCGAATTCTGATCATCGACGACGGCCGCATCATCTCGGAGGGCACTCCGGACGGTCTCAAGGCCGGTATCTCCGGTGACCTGGTCACGCTCGCCACGATCGATCCGCCAGCGGCGGCAGCCGCCGCGGCCCGCATTCCGGACGTGCAGGACGTGACTGTTGACGGCCCACACCTGCGGTTCCGGGTGCCGGGTGGCGACGCCGTCGTGCCGGAGCTGATGCGCGTGCTCGAGTCGTACGGCAACAACGTTCTGTCGGTCCAGATCCAGCGACCCACCCTGGACGACGTCTTTCTCACCCTCACCGGGCGCAGCCTGCGAGAGGCCGACGCGGCCCCGGTGCCGTCATGAGGATGGTCATGCAACTCGCGCGGCAGACCGCACTGATCCTGCTCCGAAGCGCCCGGCCCTGGTACCGCAGCCCCATCGCGGTCTTCGTGGGGCTGTCTGGGCCGCTGATCTACCTCGTCCTCTTCGGCCCGCTGCTCAAGAGCAGCCTGGGCGGTGACTCCTGGCAGTGGTTCGTGCCCGGCATGCTGATGCAGCTCACCGTCTTTGGCGCTGCGTACGCGGGTTTCTCGCTGACTCCGGAGCTGCGCAACGGCGTGATGGAGCGGTTGTGGGTCGCCCCGGTCAGCCGCACGGCGCTGCTGCTGGGCCGGGTGCTCAGCGATGTGGCGCAGTTGATGTTGCAGGGTGTGCTGCTGTTGGTGGTGGCCGTCCTGTTCGGCTTCCACACCTCGCTGGCGGCGATGGGGCTGGCCCTTGCCCTGGTGGCGGTGCTCGGTGCGGGGCTCAGTTCGGCGTCGTACGCGTTGGCGCTGTGGATCCGCGAGGAGAATCGCTTCGCGCCGCTGCTGAGCATGCTGCTGCTGCCGTTGATGCTGCTGTCGGGTGTGCTGCTGCCGATGGAGAGCGCACCCGGCTGGCTGCACACCCTGTCGCGGATCAATCCGCTGACCTACGTGGTCGACGCTCTGCGGGCCATCACGACCCAGCGCTACGCCGCCGACGAGACGCTGATCGGGCTGGCCGTGACCATCGGGCTGGGCGCGGCGTGTGCCTTCTGGGGGCTGCGGGCGATGGCCCGCGAGCAGACCTGACCCGACGGACGTGACGCGGGCCGTCCGCTGCGGAGACAAGCAGCGGACGGCCCGGCCTTCAGGCAATGGCGGTCAGCCGGTCGAGCCCGACCGGCAGGGCGTCGCGGCCGGTCAGCTTCAACTTCCGGTAAACCCGGGTCAGGTGTTGTTCGACAGTGCTCATCGTGATGTAGAGCTTGACGGCGATCTCGCGGTTGGTCAGGCCGGCCGCCGCCAGGGTGGCCACCCGCCGTTCGGCGTCGCTGAGCACCGGCGTGTCGCCGAGGTAGGCACCGTCCGCGTCGCCACCCGCCGAGCCGGATTCGGCGGACGTCGCCGCGAGCCGGGCGAGCATCGGCGTCACCCGCTGCGCCTCGGTCAGCCGGTCGGCGCGCCGCGGCATGGTCCGGGCCCGCCGGTGCTCACCCAGCGTCTGGTACGCGTGGCCGAGCCCGGCCAGCGCCCGACCAGACTCGGCTCTGTCCCTGCCGTCGATCAACTCATCGAACGCCTGGTGCAGCAGGGCCGAACGGTAGCGGGTGTCGGTGTCGGCGACGGCCGCGCGATGCCGCAGCGGGGTGCCGCGGCTGCGGGAGACCGGCCACCCGGTGCGTGAGCTCTGCTCCTCGACCAGCCAGCGGGCCTGCTCCGACTTGCCCAGCCGCAGGTTCGCTCGTGCCGCGGCGGTGCGCCACGGCACAAGGCTGGGGGAGTCGATGCCCCAACCACGCATCAGCTCACCGCAGGTGAGGAAGTCGGCGAGCGCAGCCTGGGAGCGGTTCGTGGCCAGGTGATACTCACCGCGGGCGTACAGGTAGTGCAGGCCGAACCGGGTCCGGAAGATGTCGTCGGGCACCGGCAGGGCGGCGTACTCGACCGCCGCCGCCAGGTCCCCGTCCATGGTGGCCGTCAGCAGCAGGCACGACAGCGGGCCACCTACCGCGACGCCCCAGGCTTCCTCCGGAAGGTGGGCCAGCGCGAGTTGAGCCTGAGCGGTCGTGGCGGCGAGATCGCCCTTGCGCAGTGTCGTCTCGGCGTGCAGGGCAGCGAGCCGGGCCCGCCACGCCGCGCTGCCGACCCGCGCGGCTCGGTCCATCACGACCTCGCAGGCGGCTGCGGCACGGCCGAGCTCGTCGGCGTAGATGAGTGCGAGCAGGGCGGACTCGACCTGGTCGAAGGAGTCCGAGGTGGGCTGCGCCGCCAGCAATATGCGGTCCGCCGCCGCGAGGTCGTGCTCGTCAGCCTGTTGGGTCAGCACGCGGTGCAGGATCGCCGCACCGGTGCGCTCTTCGTTCGGGCCGATCTGGTCGGGATAGCCGAGGTGGTCGACCAGCGTGGGGTAGGAGACCGAGACGAGCAGGCGAAGCTCCTGCAGATCGGCCGGGCGGATGACGTCGGCGTTCTCGCCGACGACGGTCACGGCCTCCGCAACGTCGGCGAAGGATCCCTGCCTCAGCAGGTAGCGCAACAGGGCCGGAGTGTGTTCTCCGCCGGCGCGGATCTCCGCCAGCGCGCCGCGCACATTGGCTGAGCTGCGCGCCATGCTGAACGACGGGAGCTGCCACTCGACGCCGGTCAGTCGGACCAGCACGTCGGCGAGCCGACGACAGTCGGCGCCGTGCTTGCGAGCCAGCTCAAGGCAGCGATGCGCGAAGCCGGCGTCATCGGAGACCGCCTCGTCGGCGGCCTGGCACAAGGTGTCGATCATCCAGTCGTGACCGGGGTCGTCGGCGGCCAGCAGGTGTCGGGCGACGCGCTCGGCTGTGGCACCACGGGCATGCAGGAGCCGTGCGGTCTGCCGGTTGAACCAGCCGATCTCCGCGGGGGCGGCGTCGTCGAGGATGGCGTCGCGCACGGCGGTGTGACACGGCTTGTCCTGGCGCGCCAGCCCGGTGCGGTTCAGCTGCCCGAGGAGCTGCCCGACCCGCGTCGGGTTCAGGCCGAGCAGGGCGGTGACGAGCTCCGCCGAGCTGGAATCGCCCAGCACGGCCGCAGCCCGGGCCACGCCGACGACCCCGTCGTCGTAGCGGCCGAGACAGCTGCGTACCGCCTGGCGGAAGAAGTCGCCGTAACCGAGTGCGGCGCGGGATGCCGTTTCCGTGTCCCCGGCCGTAGGCGCTTCCCAGTCGTCCAGCAAGGCGTGCACCAGTGCCGGGTTGCCACCGCTGATGGCGTGGCAGCGAGCGCTGAGGGCGTCGTCTGACCGACCCGTGCGCCGGGCGACGATCTCGCTCACTCCGAACCGGGAGAGCACCTCCAACTCGATGTGGCGACCCCCCGCCCGCCGCAGTGGCGTAGCCGGGTGCGAGCTGCTGTCGTCCGGCAGATCCGCGACCACGAGCAGGACGCGGCTGCCACCGATGCGCTGAGCGAGTGTCGCCAGGCAGAGCAGCGACGCATCATCCGTCTGGCGGGCGTCGTCGACGCAGATGAGCAGCGGCGTCCGAGTGGCGAGGTCGAGCAGGAGCGCGCAGAGGTCATCGGCCGACGACCTCTGCAAGGCGGCAGGTCCGCCGCCGTCACGACCGGTGGACCACCGACGGGCTGCCTGCTCTGTGCCAGGGGCCGCCAGCGCGGCCTCGCTCAGCAACTGGCCCAGAACGCCGAGCGGAAGGTCGCGCTCGCTCGTCGAGCTGGCGGCGTAGAGAACAGTTGCGCCGGACTGTGCGGCGGTGGAGCAGAGATCGGCCAGGAGTGTGGTCCTGCCGCTGCCAGCCGGACCGGCCACGGTGACCAGACCGCCCTGACCCTGCAGGGCTGCCGCCAGCCGTTCGCGGAGAATCCGAACAGGTTCTTGTCTTTCTACCAAGACGTGCGCGTCTAACACCAGATGCCCCCGTTCAAATGCTGTGCCATATCATCGCGCTTAGAGGATTGTCAATTTGTCCAACGCGCCTCCTTGGGGGTTGATGAATCGCGAGCAACGGGCAACATGCTACGCGAATACTCAGCTGATCTCAGCCGGCCGGGGATGACACGGGCATTGCGTCCATAGCGGACCTGCTTGAATTTCCTAGACCATTGAAATACGGGGCGGTGCCCTAAGTCGGATGGCCCGTTTTGGGTGGTCATGCCGGTTGCGTTGCCACGGGCGACTGAGTGTCGGACGGCTGCGCCGTCCGAACCCTGCGCCCACAGTGGCCGGAATTGGCATGCTTTCCGAACTGCTCGGAATGGTCAGAAACGGGGAAAATGCCTGCCTCGCGGATTGTCTGCCCGCTTCGACCGTCGGTGCCGGGTCGTCGTAGTGCCGTCGCGCCGCGAAGCTTCCTCACGTAGGCGCGGAGAAGTCGTGCACGTGGAAATTTTACTCGTCAATTAAAATAGGCGCGTCATGGCTGTCGACTGGGGAGCTGCCTTGTCCCAATGGCGCAGTCCGATGCGCTGGCAACGTTTCAGACAGGCAGTGTTCTCTGCGTCTTGTCCGGGGCGTTGCGTGGCGGTGCCGGCACGCGGCAGATTTACCGCTGTCGCTTCTGCGCCGACAGGTGGGCAATCGCTCGAGCGCTGCTCAGGCTTCGACCGTTACCGCGGTGAGGATCAGGTCGTCCTTGATCAACCAGCGCCCGGTGAAGCCGGTCAGCGCCAGCGCGCCGTCGACACGTGTGCCCGGCACCAGCAGACGCGCGGTGAAGACTCCGGCCGCCGCATCCACGGTCAGCTCGGCCTCGTCGAAACCCAGCATCCGGTGCGTCAGCGGATACCAGGCCTTGTAGACCGACTCCTTCGCGCTGAACAGCAGCCGGTCCCAGCAGGTGGCGGGAAGCCGCTCGGTCAGCTCGGCCAAGCGCCGCCGTTCGGCCGGCAGTGTGACCGCATCGAGGACCCCCGTCGGTAGGGCCGCATGCGGTTCTGCGTCGATACCCAGGCTGGCAAGGCTGGTGCGGGCCGCGACGGCAGCGCCGCGGTAGCCGGCGCAGTGGGTGATGCTGCCGACCACGCCGGTCGGCCAGGTCGGCTCGCGCCGGGGACCGGGCACGATCGGCGTCGGCGCGACGCCCAGCCCGGCCAGCGCCTCGCGCGCGCAGCGGCGGGCGGTGACGAACTCTCGCCGGCGGGACTCGACCGCCTGGGCGACGGCGGCCTCCTCACCCGGAAACACCGCCTCGTCGTCGAGATCGCGGAAGGTTTCGGAGACGCTGGTGCCCGCCGGGAGCAGGTTCTCAATCACCGTACGCCCGCCGGGACGTCCAGGACGGCGCGCAGGGCGCGGGGAGTGTCACCACGCCGGGGCCGCCACTCCCGCGGGTAGCCCAGCGACACCTCCTCGAATCGTACGCCATCGTGGACGGTGCTCCGGGGAATGTGGAGATGGCCGTAGACCGCCAGCTCAGCACGGAACCGCACGTGCCAGTCCGCGGTCAGCTCGGTGCCGCACCATTGGGCGAACTCGGGGTAGCGCAGCACCTCGGTCGGTCGCCGGATCAGCGGCCAGTGACTGACCAGCACGGTATGCAGGGCCGGATCGACGGCTCCGAGCCGCCGTTCGGTCTCGGCGACCCGGGCCCGGCACCACGCCTCGCGACTCGGGTAGGGATCCGGGTGCAACAACACCTCGTCGCTGCACACCACCCCTGTGTCGTACGCGTACTGCAGCGACTCGCTCTTGTTCCTGGTGCCCGGCGCCCGAAACGAGTAGTCGTAGAGGAGGAACAGTGGCGCGATCAAGAGGGGACCGCCTTCGCCCGGCCAGACCGCGTAGTCATCCTCGGGCGTCAGTACGCCCAACTCACGGCTGGCCTCGACGAGCGCGCGGTAACGGTCGTCGCCCCGCAGCCGTACCGGATCCTGCGGGTGGGTCCACAGCTCGTGATTGCCGGGCGCCCAGATCACCTTGGCAAACCGCCGGCTGAGCATCCGCAGCACCTCGACGACCTCGTCGAATATCTCGCCGACGTCGCCCGCGACGAGAAGCCAGTCCTCGTCGGACTCCGGCCGCAGCGCGTCGGTGACCTGGCGATTTTCCGGGTACGACACGTGCAGGTCGCTGACGGCGAAGAGAGTGCCACTCATGGTGATCACCGTAACGAGCGATCCGGCCCGGGTCCATACACCCCTACCGCAGTCAGGGGTGCTCAAGGGGGTGAGACCGCCGCCCCAGGCGCCGAGTCTCTCGTGCCCGCTGCCGTGCAGGAGAAGGGCGTCCTCCGGGTCGCCACCGCCGAGGGCTGCCCGCTTTCCCGGTCTCATCCCCGGAGCGTCGGCGCTTGATTGGATAGGTATTCGTCAATAGATTGAGGATGGGCGCCGCCGAGGTCCGGGCTACCGGGCCGTCGGCGGCTGACAGGTCCACCCCGAGCCGGGCACGTCGGTCGTACGCACCGACCAGTCGCTGTGGCGCGCCGCCGCGCCGCCTCCGTCCCAGCTCGATGGCAGAAGGACCCTCCATGACGATTCTCCGTGCCCGCCCCGCCTCGACCCTCGCGGTCGTCGCCGCGCTGGCCGCCGTGACCGCGACCGGAACAGCCCTGCTCACCGGCCCGGCTGCGGCCGCCCAGGGCTGCCGGGTCGACTACACGCCCAACCAGTGGCCCGGCGGGTTCACCGCCAGCATCAAGGTCGCTCCCGGCGACACCGCCGTCTCCAACTGGACAGTCACCTGGACGTACGCCGGGGACGAGCGGGTCACCAGCGGCTGGAACGCCACGGTCACCCAGTCCGGATCGACGGTGACCGCTCGCAACATGTCGTACAACGGCAGCGTCCCGGCCGGCGGCTCGACCGAGTTCGGCGTGCAGGGCACGTTCGGCTCCGGCGGCGGCGTGCCGACCGGGTTCAGCCTGAACGGCGTACCGTGCAACGGCGCCGGCCCGACCCCGACCATTGCGCCGCCGACCACCGCGCCGCCGACCATTGCGCCGCCGACCACCGCGCCGCCGACCACGGCGCCTCCGACCACGGCGCCGCCGACCACGGCGCCTCCGACCACGGCGCCGCCGACCACGGCGCCTCCGACCGGGTGTGCCGGGGCGGTGCTCTGCGACGGCTTCGAGAACCAGACCGGCTCGACGCCGTCCGGCGACTGGACGGTGGTGAGCCCGGACTGTTCCGGCGCCGGCACGGCCACCATCGACACGGCAACCACGCACAGTGGCAGCCGGGCGGTCCGGATCAACGGCGCCGCCGGGTACTGCAACCACGTCTTCATCCGGTCCACGAAGAACCTCAGCAGCCTGGGCAGTGTCCGGTACGGCCGGATCTGGGTCCGGCACACCACCGCCCAGCCCACCGATCACACCACGATGATGGCGATGACCGACGCGGCCGACAGCAACAAGGACCTGCGGTTGGGCGGCCAGAACGGCGCCGTGCAGTGGAACCGCGCCTCCGACGACGCGACCCTGCCCGAGCAGAGTCCGGCCGGGGTGGCGCAGAGCGTGCCGCTGCCCACCAACCGCTGGTCGTGTCTGGAGTTCATGGTGGATGGTGCGGGCGGTCAGCTCCGTACCTGGCTGGACGGCACCGCCATCACCGGGCTGACCGCGGACGGTGTGCCGACGCACGACATCGACGGCCAGTGGTACAACCGCACCTGGCGGCCGCAGCTCGCCGACCTGAAGCTGGGCTGGGAGAGCTACGGTGCCGGAGCCGACACGCTCTGGTACGACGATGTCGCGATCGGGGCCAGTCGGATCGGCTGCTGACCCAGTAGATGTGTCAAGGGTGTGACCCGGTAGCCGTGTCACACCCTTGACCATCTTCGACCGTCGACGGCCTCCCGCGGACAACTCTGCGCGGTAGCGGCGCAGACCTAGGTTCGAGGCCCGTAGGTGAGCCGGCGTAGGACGACCTCGGCCGGTCCGGCCTGCCCGCGCCTGTGGAGCAGGCTCGCGATCAGCACGGATACCAGCCAGATGGTGACCGCGATGAGCACACCGGCAACCGTGGGGTTGCCGAGGCGCTGACCCAGGGCGAGCGTGAAGGGCGCCAGGAGGAGGAGCCACGCCACCGACTGGAACAGATACCCGGACAGGGAACGTTGGCCCAGGGCGCTGAGCGCACCGACGACGGGACCGGGCCGGGTCACCCGCAGGGCGACCAGGCCGAAGAGCGCCGCGTAGCCCGGACCGGCGAACATGCCGCTGGCACCGTGGAGCATGAGGATCAGGTTGGCGGTCGGTTCGTCGACGTGCAGCCATCCGGCGCTGACCAGAGCGGCCGGCAGACCCCCGGCGGTGGCGATGCCGAGCCCCAGGGCCGCGGTCCACCGGAGCAGGGCCCGGTGCCGGGTCAGCTCCTCCAGGACGCGGCGGCGGGCGGCCCACATGCCCAGCCAGGCGATGACGATGAAGGGAACGACGGTCAGCGTGTGCGTCGGCCACTCGCCGAGGCGATCCGCGATGGAGGCCAGGTAGTCGGACGCGGCGAGTGAGTCGACGTGGCCCGCCGGCAGCGGTGCTGATCCGCCTGAGCCCGCCATGCTGCTCGCCACGATGGCGCCGAGGATCAGGACCTCGACCGCCATCAGCGCCCAGAGCACCAGGACGATCCGGTGGAGTTTCTCGCCGCGGCGCAGCAGCAGGACGGTCATCACGACCCCGACGATGCCGTACGCGCCGAGGAAGTCGCCGTAGTACAGCAGCGCGGCGTGGGCGAACCCGAAGGCGACGAGCCAGAGGTTGCGGCGCAGCAGCACCGAGCGGACCTGCCGGGGCGTGGCGCCGGCGGCGTCCTGGCGCCGGGCGAGCTGAACCAGTCCGTAGCCGAACATCACGGCGAAGACCGGGTAGCCGCGTGCGTGCACGAGCTCGAAGAGCAGGAAGTTGAGGCCGCGGTCGAGGCCGACCGGTGTGGCATCCAGGCCGGGCTCGCCGGCGAAGACGACCCCGGCGACGTTGGCCAGGGCGATGATCAGCAGCATCGCTCCCCGGGTCAGATCCGGCGCGAGGGCGCGTTCGGCGCGCAGGACCGGCCCTCTCGATGTCCGCCGTGGTGCCGTGTCAATGCTCATGGTCGTCCTCCCCGAAGCCTGCATTAGTATGTCCGAGAAAGTATCACAGGCAAACTAATGCGGTCTGACATGATGGTGCCTGTTTCCGTGAAGGCGAACGAGGGGGCCATGACCAGCGAGGACTTCATCCCGGCTCGGCTGCGCAGGCTGTGGGGCAGGTCGGAGACTTCGCGCCTCGGGCGGCCGGCGGGCCTCGACGTCAACCGCGTCGTCACCGCGTCGGTGGAGATCGCCGACCGCGACGGGCTCGGTGGGGTGACCCTTCCCAAGGTCGCCAAGAACCTCGGCGTCACCGGGATGTCGCTCTACCGGTACGTCGGATCCAAGGACGAACTGCTCGAACTGATGGCCGACGCCGCCCTGGGCGGGCCGCCGAGCATCCCCATTGACGACTGGCGTCACGGGCTGCGCAGCTGGGCCTTCGCGCATCGCGCGGTGCTCCACCGTCGGCCGTGGATGACGCGCGTGCCCACCTCCGGGCCGCCGTCCGGGCCGAACCAGATCGCCTGGATGGAGACGGGGCTGGCGGTGCTGTCCGGCACCCGCCTCGACTGGGCGCACAAGATTGGCGTCCTGTCGCTGATCAGCGGCTACGTCACGCAGTCGGTCCGGCAGTACAGCGACCTCGCCGAGGGCAGGGCCGAAGGCCAGGGACAGGCCGACGCCGAGCGCGACTACGGCCGCGCGCTGGTACGGCTCGTCGAGCCCGAGCGCTTCCCCGAGACTGCCCGGCTGTTCTCCTCGACGCTGTTCGAGGCGCCGCCGTCGGACACTCCTGACGCGACGATCGCCGACGCGGACTTCACGCTCGGACTGGACCTGATCCTCGACGGCGTCGCCGTCCGGGTTGGACGTCCGACCGCGAAGGCGTGAGCCGGAGCCGGGTGTCTTTCGTGCGAGCCGAGCGCGGCTGATGCCGAGCAGCGGCGCGTCGAGGGGGTCCTGTTTCCCGACGTCGCCGCTGCCCGGCCCGGCCCGGGATCTACTCGTTCAGGCCGGGATGATGTTGTGGTTGACGCGGAAGACGTTGGTCGGGTCGTAGCTGCGCTTGACCGAGACCAGCCGCTCGTACGTCTCCGGCGAGTAGGCCGCCGCTACCCCTTCGGCACTGGCATCGCTGGCGCCCAGGAAGTTGACGAACCGCCTGCCGGTGCTCCACGGCTGGATGGCCTGGAACAGGCCGGTCAGGTAACCCCGGAACGCCTCGGCCTGGTCCGGCCCGCCGATCGCGACGGCGTAGAAGGTGAAATCGGCGTCTCGCAGGTCGACCGCGTTCGTCGGCTCCGGGCGGCGGTCGAGAGCCCCACCGAGGTGCCGGATCTCCAGCACGGTCAGCGGGCTGCCCGCGCCCGGGCCGGCCTGAGCGATGATCGTGTCGACCAGTTCCGGGGTGAACTCCCGTAGCAGCGCCGAGCGGTCCACGAACGGGATCGGGGTCGGCGGGTCGGCGTGGATCGAGCCGACCGCGCTGTACGGCATTTCGGTCACCGAGTCGATCAGTGTCGGGGCGATCGCGCGCAGCGGAGCGATCAGCCGCTCGCCCTCCTCCGCCGCGCCGAGGTAGGCGATCCGTACGTGCGCCACCAGCCGGCCGCGCAGCGGCTCGGGCACCTCGGGGGCCGGCGGCAACTGCAGCAACGCGATCGACGAGGTCACCTCGTCCGGTACGCCGGCGGTCCACCGTCCCCACGCCTTCAGCACCTCGGCCGCCTGCTCACCCGGGAAGAAGAGGCCACCGCCGTAGATGTGGCTGACCGGGAACAGGGCGAATTCCAGCGCGGTGACCACGCCGAAGTTGCCCTTGCCGCCCCGCAGCGCCCAGAACAGCTCGGGCTCGTTGGTCGCGGTCACCGTGCGCAGCTCGCCGTCTGCGGTGACGAGTTCGATCAGGTGGACGTGGTCGGAGGCGAGGCCGAAGGTGCGGCCGATCGGGCTCAACCCACCGCCGAGCGTGTAGCTGACCGCGCCGACGGTCGGAGCCGCTCCGTTGAGTGGTGCCAGCCCGTGCTTGGCCGCCGCCTCGACGACCTGCTGCCACCGTACGCCGGCCTCGATCCTGGCCGTGCGTGCCTCGGCGTCGATGGTGACCGCGTCCATCCGCCGGGTGGTGATCAGGAGCGCTCCGGCCGAGGGAAGCGCGGAGTGACCGGTGGCGAGCACCGCGACCGGCAGGCCCTGCTCGGCGGCGAAGCGGACAGCGGCTTGCACGTCGGCGGCGTTGGCGGCGCCGACCACGAGCGCCGGCTGCTGCGGAACGGCGAGGTTGTATGACGCGCATTCGACGTCGTACCGCTCGTTACCGGGGAGTAGTACTGGTCCGACCGTCTGGGCGGCGAGACGTGCTGCGGCATCCTCCGTGATCGGAGCGCCGTTGTCGGTTGGTTTGTGGATGGGGTGCATTTGAGCTTTGCCTTCCGCAGGGACGTGTGACCGTATCCGGAGGCAATGGTGCGCCGATTAGTTCGGAAATTCGGCTCACTTGAGAGCTGGTTCACGCCGCCGATGATCATGTCGACCACATGGCGAGACAGTGGGGCGGCCCAGGTCCGCCCCACTGTCGGCGACGAGTCCGTCACCTATCGATCGCCTTGTCAGGTGGTGACGACGACGGCGGCACGACCATCGCCGTTGACAGACGGATTTCGATGTCCGATCACATTCGCCCCAGCGAAGGTGGGCAAATTTCTGGCATCAGCGGCATCGTGGCAGCGGATTATCTATCGAACGGGTGCCGTGGTTCTGCTTGGCGTTGTAAGGGCAGCGGAAAAGGCTGCGCCACATCGAAAGAGAAAATAGTCGATCAGTCGCTTCCGGGATTGCCTCGGTCCGCCGTGCTGTTCGGCCGTGACGCGACGACTCCACGGCGCAGCAGCGGCAGAAGCTGCTCGCCCTGGCGTTTGATCTCTGGCAGGTAGGGCGTGTCGGAGAGCACGAAGTGGGTGATGCCGATGCTCTCGTACTTGCGCAATGAGCTCGCCACGTCCTCGGCCGAACCGACCAACCAGGTGGTGCCGGCCCCGCCGCCGCCGAACCTGCCGGGTGCGGTGTAGAGGTTGTCGTCGAGCACGTCTCCGCGTGCGATGAGGTCGAGCAGCCGCCGCTGGCCGACGGCAGCCTGCCAGTGCGGGTTGCGTTGGATGCCGCCGGTGCGCTGCGCCAACTGGGAGACCTTCGCCTCGGCGTCGGCCCACGCCTGGTCGGTGGTGTCCCTGACCAGGGTGGTGACCCGTAACCCGAACTCCAACGGAGCGTGCTCGCGCCCCAACTTCTCGCTGAGCTGCTTCAGCCTCTCGATCCGCTCGGCCACGTCGTCGAGTGGCTCGCCCCAGAAGAGTTGGACGTCGGCCTCGGTGGCGGCCACCTCCTCGGCGGCGGCTGACGCGCCGCCGAAGTACAGCGGCGGGTGCCTTCGCTCGCCGCGGACGACCGGTCGGGCCGCCAGGGTGGAGTCGGTGACGCTGAAGTGCTCGCCACGGTAGGTGACGGTGTCGTCGGTCCACAACCTGCGAACGATCTGGAGGAATTCCCTGGTCCGGGCGTAGCGGGCGGACTGGTCGCCGTCGGTGTCGCCGTACGCCGCCAGGTTGTCCTTGCCCGACACGATGTTGATGAGCACCCGCCCCCGGGTGAGGTGGTCCAACGTCGCGGCGGCGGAGGCGAAGTTGGCCGGACGCCAGTAGCCGGGCCGGATAGCGATCAGCGGTTGGAATGTCGTCGTGCGGGCGGCCAGCGCGGTGGCGACCGTGAAGGTGTCGGGGCGTCCCCAGCCGGTGCCGATGAGCGCGCCGGACCACCCGTGCTGCTCCAGGGCCTGGGCGTGGGCGGTGAGGGTGTCGAGGCTGTTGTGGTGCTGGACGACGTCGTCGCCGCGGTGGCCAGGTTCGACCTGGTTGGGGATGTACCAGAGATACTCGGAACTCATCAGCGGCTCTTTCTGCTCGGTCGGGGGAGCCGGTGGGGTGGCGGCACCCGCGGGTCGCGCTGGCGGGCCGTCACGTCCGCGCGATCGGGTGGAGCGTGAACGCGTGGGCATGCTGGTCGGCCCAGTTCGCGGCGACCTCGTCCGCCTGCGCCAACTGCGACTCCCGTACGGCGAGCGGCGGGGCCGGGACCTGCGCGCCCAGTTCGACCAGGAGGTCGCGCAGGGCCGCCGCCGCCGCATCCGCGTGCGTCGGCGACGCGGCCACGGCGACCGGTACGGCGGTCACGTCGGCCAACTGCCGATGCTCGAGCTGGTCGAGGAAGACCTTCAGGAGGCCGGTGTAGCTGCCCTTGTAGGCCGGAGTCGCCACGACGAGCAGCCGCGCCGACCGCACCGTCTCGAACGGATCAGGACCGGCCGTGGCCCCGTACGCCGGTTCCGGCCCGAAGGACACCCCGACGATGTCGGCCAGCTCCAACACCTCGACGCTGTCGGCCGAGTCGCCAGTTCGGGCGAGCAACGCCCTGGCCACGGCCTCGGCGACCGCGCGGGTACGCGACCCGGCGCGCGGGTTCCCGACCAGCACGACGACGTCCGCGCCCGACGGCCGTCCGCCGGTCACCGAGCCACCCCGGCGAGGTGTGGCGTCGGCGCACCCCCACGTCGGCGCGCCGGGTCGGCCAGTGACGGCGGCTGGTATCCGGCGTCGGCGGGGTTGAGCGTGGTGCCGGGCGGAACGATGGCGTCGATGCGGTCCAGCAGGTCCCGGGACAGCGTCACCTTGGCGGCGCCGAGCTGTGACTCCAGGTGGGCCAGCGTGCGCGGCCCGATGATCGCCGACGTGACGGCCGGGTGCTCCAGAACGAACGCGATGGCCAGGTGGATCAGCGACAGCCCGGCCTCGTCGGCGAGGGCGGCCAGCTTGTCGACGGCAGCGAGCTTGGCGGCGTTGGCCGGTTGCGTCGGGTCGAACCGGGCCGGGAGCCGGTCGGCCCGGCGGGAGATCGGGGCGTCGAGCCCGGAGTGGTAACGCCCGGAGAGCCAACCGCCGGCCAGTGGGCTCCACGGGATCACCGCCAGCCCGTAGCGCTGCGCCACGGGCAGCACCTCGCGTTCGATCTCGCGGGCCAGGATCGAGTACGGCGGCTGCTCGCTGACCACCCGCTCCCGGCCGCGTCGCTGCGCCAGCCACTGGCCCTCCACGATGGCCGACGGCTCGAACGTGGAGGTGCCGATGTAGCGGATCTTGCCCTGGCGCACCAGGTCGGTGAGCGCGCCCAGGGTCTCGTCGAAGTCGGTGTCCGGGTCCGGCCGGTGCGCCTGGTACAGGTCGATCCAGTCGGTGCCCAGCCGGCGCAGGCTGTTCTCCACCGCCCGGACGATCCAGCGGCGGGAGTTGCCCCGGTGCTGCGGGTTGTCGCCGACCTGGCCGTGGAACTTGGTGGCGAGGAAGACCTCGTCCCGACGCCCGCCGGCGAGGGCCTTGCCGACGATCTCCTCGGACTCGCCGTGGGAGTAGACGTCGGCGGTGTCGATGGCGTTGATGCCTCCGTCGAGCGCCCGGTGGATGATCCGGATCCCGTCCTCGTGGTCGGGGTTGCCCCGTTGGCCGAAGTTCATCGCACCCAGCGTCAGCGAGCTGATTCGTACGCCGGTGTGCCCGAAGGGTCGTTGGTCGACCATCGTTCGTCCTCTCCAGGTGGTCAGTGGTGTGCGGCGGCGAGCCGCCGTGCGGACTGGTTGGCCGGGCGGGGCAGCCCGTAGTGGTCGCGCAGCGTGGCCCCGGTGTACTCGGTGCGGAACAGACCCCGGCGCTGGAGGATCGGGACGACGTGGTCGACGAACGTCTCCAGCCCGGACGGCAGGACTGGCGGCATGATGTTGAAGCCGTCGGCGGCGCCGCTGCGGTACCACTCCTCGATGGCGTCGGCGACCTGCTCCGGCGTGCCGGCGAAGGTCCGGTGTCCGCGTCCGCCGCCGAGCCGGCCGATGAGCTGGCGTACGGTCAGGCGTTCCCGCCGGGCCAGGGTGACGATCAGCGTGTACCTGCTCTTGGCGCCCTCGATCTCATCCTCGCTGGGCAGGTCGGCGGGCAGTTCCTTGTCCAGGTCGAGGTCTTCCGGGGCGACCCGCAGCGTGGTGGCGAGCTGAGCCCGGGCGTACTCGGGTTTGATCAACCGATCCAGCTCTTCCTCCAGCTTGCGGGCCTCCGCCTCGGTGGCGCCGACCGCCGGCACGATGCCCGGCAGGATCTTGACGGTGCCCGGGTCGCGGCCGAACTGCGCGGCACGCCGCTTGAGGTCGCGATAGAACTCCTGCGCCTCGGCGAGCGTCTGCTGCGCGGTGAAGACGGCCTCGGCGTACCGGGCGGCCAGCTCCTTGCCGTCCTCCGACGACCCGGCCTGCACCAGCAGCGGGTAGCCCTGCGGCGAGCGGGGGACGTTGAGCGGGCCGGCCACCCGGAAGTACCGTCCGACGTGGCCGGGCGGGTAGAGCAGGCCGTCGTCGCCCCACCGCCCGGCGTCCTTGTCGCCGAGCGGCGCGTCGTCGTCCCAGCTGTCCCAGAGCTTCAGCGAGACCTCGAGGAACTCGGCGGCTCGCTCGTACCGGTCCCGGTGGGCGGGCAGCTCGTCCAGGTTGAAGTTCCGGGCCGCATCCACGCCGGCCGTGGTGACGATGTTCCAACCGGCCCGGCCGCCACTGATGTGGTCCAGCGACGCGAACCGGCGGGCCAGGTTGAACGGCTCGTTGTACGTCGTCGAGGCGGTCGCGATGAGCCCGATGTGGTTGGTCGCGCCGGCCAGGGCGGTGAGCAGCACGGTGGGTTCGAGCGTGCCCGACGGCCGTCGGCCGATGCTGTTCCAGAGCACCGGACTGTCGGCCAGGAAGAGCGAGTCGAGTTTGCCCCGCTCGGCGATGCGGGCCAGGCGCGTGAAGTGCTCGACGTCGGTCTGCGCGAACGGGTCGCTCTCCGGCAGCCGCCAGGCCGCCTCGTGGTGGCCCACGCCCATCAGGAACGCGTTGAGGTGCAGCATGTCATCCCTCCGTCTGGTCGACGCCGAGCGCGCGCAGCAGGGTTTCGCGGTACGCGAGGAATTGCGGCTGCCGGTGCGAGCGCGGCGCCGGCAGGTCGATGGCGAGGTCGACCGCGATTCGACCCGCGTCGAGGAGCAGTACCCGGTCGGCCAGCGTGATCGCCTCGTCGACGTCGTGGGTGACGATGAGGACCGTCGGCCGGTGCCGGGCGCACAGTTCACGTAGCAGGCCGTGCATGCGGAGGCGGGTCAGCGCGTCCAGCGCACCGAACGGCTCGTCGGCGAGCAGCAGTTCCGGCTCGGACACCAGCGCCCGGGCCAGCGCCACCCGTTGCTGCTCGCCACCGGACAGCTCATTCGGCCAGGCGCGCTCCCGCCCCGCCAGGCCGACCTCGGCGAGCGCCGCGAGGCCCCGCTGGTGGGCGTCCGGCCCGCGCAGGCCGAGGACGACGTTGTCCAGCACGCGCTGCCAGGGCAGCAGCCGGGCGTCCTGGAAGACGACCGACGAGTTCTCCGGCACGTCGACCAGGCCCGAGCCTTTGACGTCGCCGTCCAGCCCGGCCAGCGCGCGCAGAAGGGTGCTCTTGCCCGAGCCGCTGCGGCCCAGCAGCGCCACGAACTCGCCCGCGCCGATCTCCAGGTCGAAGCCGTCCAGGACGGCCCGATCGCCGAAGCCGCGCACCAACCCCTGGACCCGGACGGTACGGGTGGCGGTCAGTCCGCCAACGTGCGTCGCCACGACAGCGCCCTCCTCTGTGCGAGCCGGACGGCGCCGTCGGACAGCAGCCCGAGCAGTCCGTACAGCACGAGTCCAACGATGATCACGTCGGTCTGGCCGTACTCGCGGGCCAGTTCCATCATGTAGCCGATGCCGCTTGTCGAGTTGATCTGCTCGACGACGACCAGGGACAGCCACGCCCCGACGACCGCGAACCGCATACCGAGCAGGAAGCCGGGCAGCGCGCCGGGCAGCACGATCCGGCGGATGAAGGCGGTCCGCCGCAGCCGCAGGGACTCGCCCAGTTCGACGTACCGGCTGTCGATGGTGCGCAGCCCGTTGTGGGTGTGGATGTAGACGGGGACGAACACGCCCAGCGTGATGGTGATGACCTTCATCTGCTCGCCGATGCCGAACCAGAGGACGAGCAGCGGAATCAGGGCGAGGGCCGGGATGGCCCGCTTGATCTGGATCGGGCCGTCGAGGATGGCCTCACCCCACCGACTCAGGCCCGCGAGCAGGGCCAGCACCGTGCCGATGACGGTGCCGATGGCGAGGCCCAGGCCGGCCCGTTGGGCCGAGATGGCCAGGTTGTCCTGAAGCCGGCCGTCGGCGATGAGGTCACCCGCCGTCGTCACCACGGTCCAGGGCGCCGACAGGGTACGCGGGTCGAGCCAGCCGGCTGCCGAACCGGCCGCCCATACGGCCAGGAGCAGGAGCGGACCAATCGCCGCCCCGAACGGGATGGGGCGACCCGGCTTCAGTCGGCGCCGCGGGCGGCCGGCCGGGGCGGTGGCGGCCGATCTGGGCCGGGTCAGCGTCGTGGCGGTCACGGGGTGCCTCCCGCAGCCAGTGCCTCGGCACCTACGGATTCGTACCGCCGGTCGTACAGGTCCTCGGCCTTGAGGGGCTTGTTGCCCGTCTCCTTGGCCAGCAGGTCGATCGTCTCCTGGTGCCGGCCGATGGCTTCGGTCCAGCTGGCCGGGATGTCGGCCACGCCGCCGTTCTCGACCAGCCACCTACCGTCGTCGACGGTCAGGCCCTGGTCCTTGACGTAGTACCGCTCGATCCATTCGTCGGGATTGGCCTCGCGCCACCGCCAGGCCCGCGCCCACGCCTGCACGTACTCGCGGATCGCCGCGGCCTTGGCCGGATCGCCGAGCACGGTGACGGGCGCGTACAGGTGACCGGGGTCGTCCCGCAGTCCGTGGGCGATCGCGGTCGCGCCGTCCCGGCCGTACTTGGTCTCGTAGCGTTTGATCTGCACGCCGCCGATCGGCGCCACCTCGACCTGGCGGCTCGCGAGCGCCGTCGCGTAGACGTCGCCGGTGCTCGGCAGCTCGACCAGCTTGACGTCCTTCTTGGTAAGGCCGGCCTTGTGCAGTACCCGCAGCACCAGCGCTCCCTGCGCCTGCCCCGGGCTGTACGCGATCTTCTTCCCACGGATGTCGGCGAGGGTGGCGACCGTGACGCCGGGTGCGATGCCGAGCCGGTAGATGGCGTGGTTGAGTGGGTCTTGGCGGTACTTCGAGGCGACGATCTTCGTGGGGATGTTCGTCCAGTGCGAGTGGATCGGCGGGATGTCCGCCACCGACCCGACGTCCAGCGCCTTCGCGCGGAACGCCTCCAGGGTCTGTGGGCCGCCGCTGATGTTGGCCCACTCCACTTCGAAGGTCAGCTTCTCCGCCTCTCCGGAGAACTCGATCGCCTTCTGGTGCTCCTTGTCGCCGATGACGAGCTTGGTGCCCTTCGGCACGGCCTGCGGCAGTGGTGCGGTGGCGGCCAGGGCCGCGGCGGGTGTCTCGTCCCCGGCGCAGGCGGTCAGACCCAGCGTGACCGCGCCGAGGGTGGCGGACAGGAAGGCCCGGCGATCCAGGAGGGATGGTGACGGCACTTACGACTCCTTCGTGGCTGGTTGCAGGGCGGCGTAGCGCCCCATGTGGTAGAGCAGAGGTGCGCCGTCGCTGTGACTACCGATCAGCGGCTCGGCGAGCACGATCGCGTGGTCACCGGCGGGCACCCGCTGGGTCACGCGACACAGGAGCCAGGCGACCGGCTCGTCCAGGAGCGGCACCCGGTGCCGCCCGTAGCGCCAGCGCGGGTGTGCGGCGAACCGGTCGATGCCGCTGGTCGCGAAGTTCCGCGCGACGTCCTCCTGGTCCTCACCGAGCAGGTGCACCGCGACGTGCTCCGCGCCGGCGATCGTCGGCCAACTCGATGACGATCGGGCCAGGCAGAACGACACCAGGGGCGGGTGCAGCGACACCGACGTGAGCGAGGTGACGGTGAACCCGACGGGCGGTTCACCGGCGGCGGTGACCACCGCGACCGTGGCGGCCTGCCGGCGCAGGAGGGCACGGAAGGTGTCCGGGTCGACCGGGGTCACGGGTTCGGCGATGACAGTCATGACGGTCCTCCTGGGTCGACAACGACGGTCACGCGCCGCCACGGGTACGCGTGGGCGTGCGGCGGCGCGGATCCGATGATCGGTTCGAGGAGGCGGCTGCCGGTCGTCGTCGAGCCGGCGGCGCCGCAGGTGGGAGAAGCGGGGAACGCTCGCTCAGCGGCAGCAGCCGCAGGCGGCGGTCCAGCCACGGCAGCAACCCCGCGACACCGCGATGGCGGTGCCCCGAAGCAGGGTGTGCTGGCTGGTCATGGGTACGACGCTAACCCACAATTCCTATGTGTCAACTAGGATTTCATGCGCTGGGACGCGCCCAAGGCTAGAATAGAAGGCCATCGATATATCGCCGGGTCGGGAGCTGAGGGAGCCACCACCATGACCATGCCAGGTCGAGGACGCGTATCCGCCCGGGTCCGCCCGGTCCTCGCCACCGCCGTGTCCGTCCTCGTCGTGGGGGTGCTCGCCAGCGCCGGGCCGGCCAAGGCCGCCGATCCGCCGCACAGGGTGGACAACCCGTACGTCGGAGCCCAGGTCTACGTCAATCCCGAGTGGGCCGATCGCGCCGCCGCCGAGCCGGGCGGCGACGCCGTCGCCGGCCAACCGACCGCCGTCTGGCTGGACCGGATCGCGAGGATCGAGGGAACGGATGGGGTGATGGGCCTACGCGAGCACCTGGACGCCGCAGTGGCACAGCGTGCCGACCTCATCCAGTTGACGCTCTACGATCTGCCGGCCCGCGACTGCGGTCGACGGGCGCCGCCGGGTGAGCTGACGATCGAGGACATCGCCCGGTACCAGACGGAGTTCATCGAACCGATCGTCGAGATCCTCGCTGATCCCCACTACGCCGACCTGCGGATCGTCGCCCTCGTCGAGCCGAACTCGCTGCCCAACCTCGTCGTCAACACCGGCTCCCGCTACACCGCCACCCCGGCCTGCGACGAGGTGCAGGCGCGCGGCACCTACCTGGATGGGATCGGGTACGCCCTGGCCCGGCTCGGCACCGTACCCAACGTCTACGCGTACCTGGACATCAGTCACCACGCCGAAGTCGGTTGGCCGGAGGACTCCGGTCCGCTGACGGCGTTGCTGTACCAGGCCGCGACCACCGCCGGCAGCACGGTGGCGAACGTCCATGGCTTCGTCGCCAACACCGCCAACTACTCGGTCCTGCACGAGGAGTACTTCCGCGCCGACGACGTCGTCAACGGCCAGCCGGTGTACCAGTCCAGGTGGGTCGACTGGAACCCGTTCATCGACGAGGTGCCCTACGCGCGACACCTGCGCGAACTGCTGACGGGCGCCGGCTTCTCCCCGGAGGTGGGCGTAATCGTCGACACCTCTCGCAACGGCTGGGGCGGCCCGGCCCGACCCACCGGTCCGGCGACCACGGGCGATGTGAACCGTTACGTCGACGGCAGCCGGATCGACCGGCGGGCGAAGGTCGGGAACTGGTGCAACCAGGTGGGCTCCGGCCTCGGCCAGCGGCCAACCGCCGAACCGGAACCGGGCATCGACGCCTACGTGTGGGTCAAGCCTCCCGGCGAGTCCGACGGCGCGAGTGGCAGCCCGAACACGGGCGGGCCGTACGAGCCGCTGTGCGACCCGAACTACGTGCCGCCCCGCGGTTCCTCGTACGACACCGGGGCGATGCCGGACGCGCCGCCGTTCGGAGAGTGGTTCCCGGCGCATTTCCGTCAGTTGCTGGCCAATGCCTGGCCACCGGTCTGAGCGTCGCTGAACAGGTCCGGGTGCGGGCGGCGCCTGGCCGCCCGCACCCGTCCGGTCTTGCCGGCTCGACTAGCTCGACCGCACCGGGGTCGCCCGGTTCAGCGCGGGCGGGCGGACCGGGGACGCCTTCTCCAGGTAGCGCCACAGGGCGTCACCGCCGTTGTACAGGCTGCGGTCCTGCTTGCGCGCATCGAAGAGCGCGGTGAAGCCCGGCGTGGCGTTCTTGGCGAAGAAGTTGTTCGCCAGGGTCGCGATCCGGTACGTCGACTTGGGCTTCAGCGGCTTCCCACCGATCCGCACGCTGGCGGGGTCGACCCGGTCGCCGACCGGCCTGGACAGGTCGTAGCGGTACTGGACGTTGCCCGACACCGCCATCTGCCGGTACGTCACAGTGCCGTCCGCGGCCTGCTGCCACTGACTCTCCAGCAGTTTGTCGAGCTGGGCGCCGGTCACGTCACCCCGGACCAGCCCCACCCCGATGCCGCTGTCGTAGACGGTGCCCAGCGCGATCTCGGAGAAGAGCACCTGACCCGGGGCGTCGGCCGGGTTGGCCGGGTCGGCGGCGTACTTGACGTCCCGGCGCAGGATGCCGGGCATCGCGACCGCCAGGTCCGCCTTGCCGTCCTTCTTCGCGGCCCAGAGGAACGCGTCGGCGGCGACGTTGTACATGGTCGACTCGGCGCTGTCGCCCGGGGCCCGGGTCAGGTCGGCGGTCACCCGCCCGGCCGGCAGGTTCGACCGCTTCGCCAGCTCGGCGCGCCAGTAGTCGGCGATCCGCAGGGTCTCGGGGTCCGGGGTCACGTCCTGGGTGTTGGCGTGGTTGACCGAGGTCGTCCGGTCCCGCAGCACCTCGCCGGTACGCGGGTCGAGCTGGAGGTTGATCTCGTTGAACAACCGGCCGTGGTTGGCCGCCTCCACCACCGGGCGCGGGTTGCCGGCCGGGTCGGGGAGCATGCAGTTCACCAGGGCGTGCCAGTGTCCGGTGATGATCGCGTCGACGTCCGCGCTGATCCGGGCGTTGGCGTCGTACATCGGGCCGAACGGGTTGACACACTCGTCGTACCCGGCACCGGCCTCCTGGGAGTAGCCCTCGTGGATGACCGCCACGATGGCCTTCACGCCCTGCCGGCGCAGCACCGCGGCGTACTTGTTGACCGTGTCCGCCTCGTCGAGGAAGTCGAACCCCTCCGGGGTATAGGACATCTGCTCCTCGGACATCAGCTTGGTGGTGGCGTGCACGAAGCCGACCGGCAGCCGGCCGCCGTGCCCGTCGCTGACGTACTCCACGTGGTACGGCGGCATCTTCGGCTTGCCGCTGCGGTCGTCCACCAGGCTGCCGGAGTAGTAGTCGTAGTCCGCGCCGTGGAATCGCCGGCCGGTCGAGTCGGTGAAGCAGATGTCGTTGTCGGGCCGCCACCGGCAGGTGCCGTCGTCCATGTGCCGGAGGAAGTCGTAGCCCCGATCCATCTCGTGGTTGCCGACCGTGGAGAAGTCCAGCCCGACCGAGTTCAGGTACTCGATGGTCGGCTCGTTCCAGAACCAACCGGTCTCGTTCGGCCAACCGCTGAAGTCGTCCCCGGCGGAGAAGAGGATCGAGTTGCGCTGGCCGGCCTGGCGCTGCTTGAGGTGTGTGGTCAGGTAGGCGCCGCCGCCGACCTGACGAGCCGGCTCGCCGGCCCGGGCACCGGGCACGGTCGTGGTGTAGTCGCCGAAGTAGCCGTGCAGGTCCGTGATGGACAACAGTTGCACCGGGACCGGCGTACCCGGCCGGGCCGGCGAGGCCAGGGCGGCCGGCGGGGCCGCTCCACCGGCCAGCAGCAAGCCGGTGGCCACCGCGGCGACCAGAGCGGATCTGCCGCGCCGGAGCAATCGAGCGCTGTCACGCATGTGTCGGGCTCCCAAAGGTGGTACGGGTTGGTTCGCCCGGACAGCCTCTGCCCATTTGATCAACATCGTGTGAACTGCCGTGGTGCTCGACCTGACCACGCACTGACGATGCGCTCTCGGGAAGGGGCCTGAGCCCGTACGACGTGCGAGCCGAGGCATTCCTGGTCGCGCTGCGACGGGGGCCAGTTAGGATAAGAGCCAATTTTTCACCCCAAATCCACCCTGGACAGGTGTCGACCTTGCCTCACATTTCGGGTGCCGTGCTGGCGGTGCTGCTGGCATTGACGCCGATCGTGCCAGCGAACGCGGCTCCGCCGGAGCAGTCGGACTTCTCGCTGACCGTCAGCCCCAGCCGGATGGTCGTACCGGCCGACGAGATCGGGCAGCCGCGGCAGTTCACCGTGACCAACCGGGGTCAGTCGGCGATCGACGTCTCGACGCGAACGGCGAGCTTCGCGGTGGACTCCAGCGGAGAGTTGACGTTCCGCTCGGACGCGGCACACACCGCGATCGACTGGGTCACGGTGGGCCCGGAGCGCTTTCGGCTCGCCCCCGGCGCGGCCAAACTGGTGGACCTCCGGATCGCGGTGCCGGCGAGCGCGGAGCCCGGCGAACATCAGGTCGCGGTGATCTTCTCGACGCCACCGCCGGCCGGCGCTCGTGGGTTGAGCGTGCGCCGCAGCGTCGGGGCACCGGTCTATGTCACGGTGCCGGGGGGCGCGGTCGAGGCGGTGCAGGTCGCCGAGGTCGCCGCGCCCAGGTTCGCCCTGCGTGGTCCGCTGGCGCTCACCGCGACGGTACGCAACGTCGGCACCCTGCACCGCGACTTCGTCGCGGCTGACCGGTTGCGGGCCCGGGTGGCGGGGGAGGACGTGACGTTTCCCGACTTCACCCTGCTGCGGGACGGCAGCCGGCAGGTCAGCGCCCGGTGGGACGATCCACCCCTGCTCTGCGTCTGTCGGGTGAACGTCGCGGTGTCGAACCCGGACGGTCGATCGGGGAGCGCCCAGGCGACGGTTGTCATCCTCCCGTTGCACCTCATCGGCCCGACGGTGGGTGGCCTCGCGCTCCTGCTCCTGCTCGGCTGGATGCGCCGCCGCCGCCGGGTCCGGCCCGCTGCGGTGACGCCGACGACGTCCGTCCGTCCTGATTGGTCCGGCCGACCCGTCGAGCGCGATCCGACGAGTGGCTCTCACGATTCACGTCAGCACGCCTAATCTCGTTACTCCTCGGTGTTTTGTCCCCTTTTTCCCGATTGCCCTCTAACGAGAACTATCGGCTGTCATACCCTTACTGCGGCTTATGAAGGGTTGACGCATGCACATGGCGATGGTGAATGGCTTTACGACGAACGCCCGCACCAACACGCGGTCCCGGCGCGTGTTCGGTCGCGGCGGGGTTCGACGCCGAACTGCCTTCGGCGTCGTCACCACGTTGCTGGCCACTCTGGTCGCCGTACTCAACCCGGTTGTCGCCGAGGCAGCGGGCACCGTCCTGTTCAACCAGCCCTTCCACAACAACACCCCGGACGGACTCGGGCCCGTCGTTCTGCCGGCCCTGCCCGCGGCGTCCACCACCCCGAACTTCGCCTGCCTGAGCGCCTCCGGCAACGTCAGCACCGGAGCGCTGCACAGTTGTGCGACGCAGACCGACGCGCCCGGCAGCGGCAAGCTGCGACTCACCGACGCCACCATCAATCGGACCGGTGGGCTCTTCGGGGCGACAAGCGTGCCCACCGCGTCCGGCCTGGACATGACCTTCAACCTCTACCAGTACGGCAACACCGGCGGTGCGGACGGGATGACCCTGGTGCTCGCCGCGGTAGACCCCGCCAACCCGGCCGCGCCGGCCACCATCGGCCAGTCCGGGGGAGGGCTGGGCTACACCGGTACGAGGACACTGCCCGGTCTGGCCAACGGCTACCTGGGGATCGGGTTCGACGTCTTCGGCAACTACAGCACCACCACATACCAGGGGAGCGGCTGTACCGACCCAGCCTTCGTCACCGCCTCCAGGATTCCGGGTCAGGTGCTCGTCCGGGGACCCGGTCGGGGCACGGTCGGCTACTGCGGGCTGAACAGCACCGCCACCAACGGATCGTCGCCAGTGGTCCCACTGCGGGCGAACAACCGCGCCGGCTCGGTCGTACCGGTCGAGGTGGTCATCAACCCGACCACCTCGTCGTTCACCACCGCCTCTGGTCTGGTGGTAGCGGCCGGACGGTACATGGTGGTCTTCCGGCCGGTCGGCGCGAGCGTCTCGCGGGTCCTGGAGGGGCCGCTACCCGCGGTCGCCCCGGGTCTCTACCCCTCGCCGACCTGGCTGAACAGCAACGGCATCCCGCGCCAACTCGCCTTCGGCTGGGTGGCCTCCACCGGGTCGGTGGTGGACAACCACGAGGTCGACAACACCAACGTGGTGACCTTCAACCCGGTGCCCGACCTGAACGTCACGCAGACGAGCTACACCGGCCCGAACCCGCAACCCGGTGATCCGGTCAACTACACGGTCGTTCCCTCGGTCAGCGTCGGCGCCAACGAGACCGCCCCGGTCTCGGTGACCGCGACCACGCCGACCGGTGTGGTGCCGGTCGGCGCCTTCGGCAGCGGCTGGGTCTGCGCGGCTCCGTCGGGGCAGACCATCACCTGTACCAACAGCAACGGACCGTTCGCCAACGGGACGTCGTTACCACCGATCTCGGTGGTCGCCATCGTCACCGGGTCCGCCGTCACACCGTCAATCATCCAGACCCAGTCGACCGTCACCGCATCGTCCATCGACGCCAACCCCGGAATCTCCACCACCACGGTCGTGGGCACACCGCCGGCGACGCCGAGCGGGATCACCGTCTCGCCCGCGACGAGCACCATCGCCGGCGGCGTCGCGGTGACGGTCGGCGGGACGAACATCGCCGGAGCGACCGCCATCGAGATCGGCACCACGGCGCAGCAGCAGGCTGGTACGCCGGTCGTCCTGCTGCCCTGCCCGTCCGGCCCCGCACCCGGCTGCTTCACGGTGAACGGCGACGGGACGTTGAGCATCTCGTCCATGCCCGCCCGGAGCAGCGCCGCCACGGTGAACGTCACCGTGGTGACCCGGGGTGTCGCCGCCGCGGCCAGCTACGTCTACACCGACGTGCCGGCCACCCCGGCAGCGCCCACCGCGACCGCCGGCCTGGCCAACGCCACGGTGAACTGGACGGCACCGGCGAGCAACGGCAGCCCGATCACCAGCTACATCGTCACCCCGATCCGAAACGGGGTGGCACAGACCCCGATCACCTACGACACGTCCACCACCAGCCGGGTCATCTCCGGTCTGACCCTCGGCGCGAGCTACACGTTCACCGTCGCGGCGGTCAACTCGATCGGCACCAGCGCGACGAGTCCGGCGTCCAACGCGGTGGTGCCGTACGCGCTGCCCGGGGCGCCCACCATCACGGCGGCCAGCGCCGGCGACTCGTCGGCCCGGCTGACCTGGACCGCGCCCAGCACCGGCGGCAGCCCGATCACCTCGTACGTCATCACGCCGTACATCGGCGGAGTGGCGCAGACCCCGCAGACCTTCGCCAGCGCGGCAACCACCCAGACGGTGACCGGGTTGACGCCGGGCACCGCGTACACCTTCACGGTGACGGCCCGCAACGCGGGCGGTGCCGGACCACCGTCGGCGCAGTCCGCGCCGGTCATCCCGAACCAGTCGCCCAGCCTCACCAACCCCGCGCCGCCCGCCGGTCAGGTCAGCGTCCCCTACAGCAACCAGCTCACCGTCAACGGCGGTACGGCACCGTTCGCCTGGTCGATCAGCGCGGGCAGCCTGCCGCCCGGGGTCACCATCAACGCGAGCACCGGCCTGCTCTCCGGCACCCCCACGACCGCCGGGACCTTCGACTTCACCGTCCGGGTGCTCGACGCCAGCAGCCAAGCGGCCACCCAGGCGCTGAGCATCGTCATCGCGCCGCTGCCCACGCTCACGTTCCCGCCGCCGCCGCAGGGGCAGGTCGGCATCGCCTACAGCGACCAGCTCACGGTGAACGGGGGCACCGGCCCGTTCGTCTGGTCGGTGAGCGCGGGCAGCCTGCCGCCCGGGGTGACCCTGAACGCGAGCACCGGTCTGCTCTCCGGCACGCCCACCCTCGGCGGCAACTTCTCGTTCACCGTCCGGGTGGTCGACTCCTTCGGCCAGGCCGCCACCAGGACGGTCGCCCTCGGCATCACCGCCTCGCCGACGCTGACGTTCCCGCCGCCACCGCCCGGCCAGGTCGGCGTCCCGTACAGCACCCAGCTCACGGTGAACGGCGGAACCGCGCCGTTCGTCTGGTCGGTCAGCGCGGGCACACTGCCGCCGGGTCTGACCCTGAACCCCAGCACCGGTCTGCTCTCCGGCACCCCCACCACCGAGGGCAGTTCCAGCTTCACGGTACGGGTCGTCGATGCCGCCGGCCAGCAGGCGACCGCACCGGTCACCCTGGTGATCACCACTGGGCCGCTGGTCGTGACGAAGACCTCGAACGTGTCCACCGTGGCGGCCGGTGGAACGGTGAACTACACGATCAGCGTGACCAACACCGCCACCGTCGCGCTCAGCGGCGTCACCATCACCGACCCGCTCGGCGGGGTGCTCGACGACGCGGTCTACAACGCCGACGCGACCGCCACGTCGGGCACCGTCTCGTTCGTCAACCCGACCCTGAGCTGGACCGGCAACCTGGCCGCCGGCGCGGCCGTGACCATCAGCTACTCGGTCACCGTGGCCAGCCCGCCGACCGGCGACCTGATACTGACCAACACGGTCACCTCGCCGACGCTCGGCACCAACTGCACCGCCGGTAGCCTCGACGCCCGGTGCACGGCCACCGTGCCGATCTCCGCGCTCACCATCGTCAAGACGGCGAACAGGACCACCGCGACGCCCGGCGACGTGGTCAGTTACACCATCGCGGTCACCAACACCGGGCGGGCCGCCTACCCGGCCGCCACCTTCACCGACGCGATGGGCGCGGTGCTCGACGACGCGGTCTACAACAACGATGCGGCGGCGACGACCGGTGCGGTCTCCTTCAGCTCGCCGAACCTGACCTGGACCGGCATCCTGGCGGTCGGCGCCAGCGCCACCATCACGTACACGGTTACCGTTCGCGTGCCGGACCCCGGCGACAAGGCCATGACCAACACGGTCAGCTCCGGCAGCCTGGGCAGCAACTGCCCGGCCGCCGGCAACGACGCCCGTTGCACCGCGACGGTCACCGTGCTGGTGCCCGGCCTGGTCCTGACCAACACCGCGAGCACCGCGAACACGACGCCCAACTCCACCGTCGGCTACACGGTCACCATCACCAACAGCGGGCAGACCGCATACACCAGCATCAGTGTCGCCACCTCGCTGGCCGGGGTGCTCGGTCGGGCCACGTACAACAATGACGCGACCACCACCGCCGGTGCGCTGTCATACACCAGCCCGATCCTGACCTGGAGCGGGGACCTCGCGGTCGGCGCGACGGTGACCGTGACGTTCAGCGTGACGGTCGGCCCGGCGACCACCGGCGACCCGGTGCTGACCAGCGTGGTGTCGTCCTCGGCGGTCGGCAACAACTGCGCCCCCGGCAGCGTCGACCCGCGATGCAGGGCGTCGGTCACCATCCTCATCCCCGGGCTGACGCTGCTCAAGACGGCGAGTGTGCCGAGCGCGACGCCCGGCGCGGTGGTGGCCTACGAGATCGTGGTGACCAACACGGGCCAGTCCGCCTACCTCGGGGCGAGCTTCACCGACTCGCTGGCAGGGGTGCTCGACGATGCCGCCTACAACGGTGACGCCACCGCCACCTCCGGGACCGTCAGCTACACCAACCCGACCATCTCCTGGAGCGGCGACCTCGCCGTCGGCGCGTCCGCCACGATCACGTACTCGGTGACCGTCAGCAGTCCCGCCACCGGTGACCGGTCGATGGCCAACCGGTTGGTCTCCCCGACACCGGGCGCCAACTGCGCCACCGGCAGTGTCGACACCCGCTGCTCGGCGGCGGTCGCCGTGCTGCTGCCGGGGCTGACCCTGACCAACACCCCGAGCGCGGCCACCGCCACGCCCGGCGACACCATCGACTACACCATCACCATCGCCAACACCGGGGAGTCGGCATACCCGGCGACGACAAGTGTCACCAACCCGCTGGCCGGCGTACTCGACGACGCCGTCTACAACGGAGACGCCTCCGCCGACAGCGGGACCGTCGGTGTGTCCGGGTCGGTGCTGACCTGGACCGGCGCGCTCGCGGTGGGAGCGACCGTGACCGTCCGCTTCTCCGTGACGGTGCAGAACCCCGACGCCGGAAACCGGGTGCTGACCTCGACGCTCAGCTCGACGGCGGCCGGTAGCAACTGCCCGCCCGGCACGCCCGCCGCGGCCTGCACGGCCACCGTCACCGTGCTGCTTCCCGGGCTGACCATCGTCAAGACCGCGGACAGCGCCACCACCGTCCCCGGCGGCGTGGTCACCTACACCATCACCGTGACGAACAGCGGTGAGTCGCCGTACGCGGCCGCGCAGTTCACCGACTCGCTGGCCAACCCGCTCAACGACGCCACCTTCAACGGTGACGCGACCGCCTCGTCCGGCACGGTCAGCTACGCCTCGCCGAACCTGAGCTGGGTGGGCGCGCTGGGCATCGGCGCCGTCGCGACCATCACGTACTCGATGACGATTCTCGACCCGGACCCGGGCGACAAGTCGCTGGTCAACAGGGTGGTGTCCAGCACCCCCGGCAGCAACTGCGCGACCGGCAGCAGCGACGCGCGCTGCACCGCCACCGTGCTGGTGCTGGTGCCCGCGCTGACCATCACCAAGACCTCCAGCGTGCCGACCACCACGCCGGGCGCGACCGTCGGCTACACCGTCACCATCAGCAACACCGGGCAGACCGCGTACCCGACGGCGACCGTCACCGACGCGCTGGCCGGTGTGCTCGACGACGCGGCCTACAACAACGACGCGGTGGCCTCCGCCGGCACGGTCGGCTTCGTCAGCCCCAACCTGATCTGGAGCGGATCCCTGGCGATCGGGGCGTCGGTGACGATCACCTACTCGGTGACGGTGGCCGACCCGGTCGGCGGTGACCTGATCCTGACCAACCGGGTCAGCTCGACGGCGGTGGGCAGCAACTGCCCGACCGTCGGCGGCAGCGACGCCCGCTGCACGGTCAGTGTGCCGGTGGCCCGCCTGGTGATCGCGTTGAGCGCCGAACCGGAAACCGTCACGCCGGGTGGGTTGATCCGGGTCGGCGCGACCTTCACCAACACCGGCCAGGTGCCCTACCTGAACACCAGGGTGAATCTCGACTTCGGCGGTTTCATCGACGACGTGCTGCCCACCGGTGACCAGACCGCCTCCTCGGGAACGTTGACCGCCGGCGGTGGCGGTGCGGTCTGGACCGGTGACATCGCGGTGGGGCAGACCATCACGCTGACCGGCACCGCGACCGTGCTCGACCCGGACACCGGCGACCGGCAGATCACCGGCCGCGCGTTCTCCTCGGCTGCGGGCAACAACTGCCCACCCGCGAGTACGGATCCGCGCTGTGTCTTCAGCGTGGCGGTGCTGGTGCCGGGCCTCGCGCTGGACGTCGTCGCGGACACGGCGACCGCGGCGCCGGGGCAGACCGTCGGTTACACCGTGACGATCACCAACTCGGGTACGGCGCCGTACACCGCGATCAGTGTGGCCAACTCGCTGGCGTCGGTGCTGACCGACGCGACGTACAACGGCGACGCGGTGACCAGCGCCGGAGTTCTGGCCTTTGCCGGCACCACCCTCACCTGGAGCGGTGACCTGGCGGTCGGCGCGGTCGTGACGATCACCTACTCGGTGGTGGTGCGCTCACCCGATCCGGGCAACAAGATCATGGTCAACACCCTGCAGTCCACGGCCGTGGGCAGTACCTGCACCCCAACGGCCCAGGCGCCCGGGTGCACCTCGACCGTGCTCGTCCTCACCCCGGCGTTGACCATCGCCAAGTCGACGACCGCCACGACGGCGCTGCCGGGAAGCGCGGTGCCCTACACGCTGACCATCACGAACTCCGGACAGATCGACTACACCGCGGCCAGCGTCGCCGACGACCTGGCCGGCGTGCTCGACGACGCGGCCTACAACGGGGACGCGAGCGCCACGGCCGGTACGGTCTCCTACGCCGAACCGGTGCTCACCTGGACCGGCGACCTGGCCGTCGGCGCCACCGTGACGGTCACCTACACCGTGACCGTCGACAATCCGGCCCTCGGCGACGACGTGCTCACCAACGTCGCCAGCTCCGCCGCGGCCGGCGCCAACTGCCCGGTGGGCGGCACTGATCCCCGGTGCACCGTCACCGTCACGATCGTCGACGAGTCCCAACTGACGTTCGCGAAGTCCGCGAGCGTGGCCTCGGCCACCGTCGGGTCGGTGGTCACGTACACGGTGGTGGTGTCGAATTCGGGACTCACCCCGTACCTGGGCGCGACCTTCGACGATTCGCTCGCCGACGTGCTCGGCAACGCCGTCTACAACAACGACGCCGCGGCCGGAGGGGTCGGCACCATCAGTTACACCGCACCGGTGCTCACCTGGACCGGTGATGTGCCGACGGGCGGATCCGTCACCATCACCTACAGCGTGACGGTGCAGCCGGTCACCGGGGACAACCTGATGGTCAACACCCTGGTCTCCGACTCCGATGGCGGGAACTGTGCTGTCGGCAGCGTCGACCCGCGGTGCACCGCCCAGGTCACCGTGGCGCAGGTGACCATCCTGAACACCGCCGACATGGCCACCGTGCTGCCCGGTGGCACGGTCGTCCTCACCACCACCATCACCAACGACGGCGGCACCGCCTACTTCGGCGCGGTCGTCAACCTGGGCGGCGCGGACCTGCTCGACGACGCCGTACCGATCGGCGACGAGGTCTCCTCCGGCGGGTTGGTGGTCGGCCCGGCTGGTCTCGCGTGGACCGGTGACCTGCCGGTCGGCGGCGTGGTGACCATCGCCTCCACGTTCCTGGTCCGGAATCCGGACCCGGGCGACAAGGTCATCTCCGCCACGGCCAGCTCGGCGATCCAGGGCAACAACTGCCCGGTGGGCGGCACCGATCCGCGTTGCACCGTCCGGGTCGACGTGCTGGTGCCGGCGCTGAGCATCGTCAAGGTAGCCAACACACCCGTCACCACGCCGGGCAGCACGGTCGGCTACACCATCACCGTCAGCAACACCGGCACCGCCCCGTACCTGGGCGCGGTGGTCACCGACGACCTGACCGGCGCACTGGACGACGCGAGCTTCGGCAACCCCACCGCCACCGTCGGCAGCCTGTCGTACGCGGCCCCGACGTTGACCTGGACCGGAGACCTCCTGGCGGGGCAGAGCGCGGTCATCACGTACACCATGACGGTCTTCAGCCCCGACCCGGGCGACAAGACGATGGTGAACGCCGTCTCCTCGACCGAGGTTGGCAGCACCTGCCCGCCGGCCAGCTCCAACCCGGACTGTTCGGTGCTGGTGCCCGTGCTCACCCCCAGCCTGGGCATCACGATCGCTGCCGACAGGGCCAGCACCACGCCCGGCGGCACCGCCGGCTACACCATCTCCATCGTCAACACCGGACAGACCGCGCAGACCGGCGTCACGGTGACCAACTCGTTGGCGGGGCTGCTGGACGACGCGACCTACAACGGCGACGCCGTCGCGAGCACCGGTACGGTCACCTTCACCAGCCCGAACCTGCAGTGGTCCGGGAGCCTCGCTCCCGGGTCGACGGCGACGATCACCTACACCGTGACGGTCGCCAGTCCTGACAACGGCAATCGCCTCCTGACCAGCCAGGTCAGTTCGGCAGCCGCCGGTAGCAGCTGCGTCGTCGGCAGCACCAACCCGGCCTGTACGGCCACCGTGACGGTCTCGGTGCTCAGCATCGTGAACACCCCGAACGCCCCCACTTCGGTGCCGGGCGGCACGGTCGTGTTCACCACCACGGCCACCAACACCGGCACGACCCCGCTGACCGCGATCGAGATCACGACGAACTTCGCCGGCTCGGTCGACGACGCCACGTACAACGGCGACGCCACGGCTTCGACCGGCACCGTGGTCCTGGTGCCCAACACGTCGTCGATCCGGTGGACCGGTGACCTGCCGGTCGGCGCCTCGGTCACCATCACCCGCTCGTTCACGGTGCGCAACCCCGACACCGGCAACCGGATCATGACCTCGGTGGTCACCTCCACCGCACCCGGCAACAACTGTCAGACGGGCGGCACCGACCCGGCGTGCACGGCGACGGTCACCATCCTCGTCCCGGCGCTGACCGTGCTCAAGACCGCGGACCGGGCCAGCACCGTCCCCGGCGGCGTCGTCGGCTACACGATCACCGTCACCAACGTCGGCGAGACCCCGTACAACGGTGCCACCGTCACCGACAACCTGGCCGGCCTGCTCGACGACGCCACCTACAACGGCGACGCCGTCGCCAGTTCGGGCGTCGTCTCCTACGCAGCGCCGGTCCTCAGCTGGACCGGTGACCTGGCGATCGACGGGTCGGTGACCATCACCTACACCATCACCGCCGACGATCCGCAGACCGGCGGGAACGTCCTGGTCAACACGGTGAGCTCCACCGCCGCCGGCAACAACTGCCCGTCCGGCGGCTCCGACCCGGCCTGCACGGCGACCGTCCAGGTGCTGCTGCCGGCCCTGAGCATCAGCAAGCACGCCAACGTCGGCACCACCACCCCGGGTGGAACGGTGGGCTACACCATCACCGTCACCAACAGCGGCCAGACCGACTACACCGGGGCCACCCTGAGCGACAGCCTCGCCGCCGTGCTCGACGATGCCACCTTCAACAACGACGCGGTGGCCACCGGTGGCGTGGTGTCGTACACCGCGCCAACCCTGACCTGGACCGGTGACCTCGCTGTCGGCGGCAGCGCCGTGATCACCTACTCGGTCGCGGTGCACAACCCCTCCGACGGCGACCGGAGCATGACCAACGCCGTCACCTCCACCACGCCGGGCAGCAACTGCCCGGCCGGGGGAACCGACCCGGGCTGCACCGTCACCGTCACCGTGCTCATTCCGGCGTTCAGCATCACCAACGTCGCCGACGTGGCCACCACCACGCCCGGCAGCGTCGTCCGGTTCACCGCCACCTTCACCAACACCGGGCCGACCCCGTACGTCGGCATCCGGGTCGTGACCGACGCCTCGAACGTCTTTGATGACGCCCGGCCCAACGGGGACCAGGTCGCCAGCTCCGGCACCCTGACCGTGGTCGGCGCCGACGTGACCTGGATCGGCGACATCCCGGTCGGCGGCGTCATCGTCATCACCGGCACGGTCACGGTCAACAACCCGGACACCGGCAACCGGACCCTGGCCAGCACCATCACTACCGACGCGCCCGGCAGCAACTGCTCGACCGCCGCGCCCGGACCCGCCTGCACCGTGACGGTCGCCGTGCTGCTGCCCGGCCTTGCCATCGACAAGACCGCGGACAACCCGACCATCACGCCGGGCGGCACCGTCACGTACACCATCACCGCCACGAACACCGGCGAGACGGGGTACGTCGACACGACGATCACCGACTCGCTCGCCGGCCTGCTCGGTGACGCGGTCTACAACGCCGACGCCACCTCCAGTTCCGGGGTGGTCTCGTACACGGCTCCGGTGCTGACCTGGCGCGGTGACCTACCGGTTGGCACCGCCGTGACGATCAGTTATACGGTGACGGTCAGCGGCGGCCAGACGACCGGTCGCATCATGGCCAACACGGTCAGCTCCGACGCACCGGCCTCGAACTGCGCAGTGGGCAGCATCGACCCGCGGTGCAGCGTCCGCGTCGCCATCCTGATCCCCGGGCTGGGCATCACCAAGACCGCGGACACCGCCACCGTCACCGCCGGCGGCACGGTCACGTACACGATCACGGTCACCAACACCGGACAGTCGCCGTACACCGGTGCGACCCTCGCGGACTCGCTCACCGGAGTGCTCGACGACGCCGTCTACAACGCGGATGCCACCGCCAACTCCGGCGTGGTCTCGTACGCGACGCCGGTGCTGACCTGGACCGGTGATCTCCCGGTCGCGGCGGTCGCGGTGATCACCTACTCGGTCACGGTCAACTTCCCGGACAGCGGGGATCGGAGTCTGGTGAACACCGTCAGCTCCAGCACCGTGGGCGCCGACTGTCCGGGATCACCGGCCTGCACCGCCACGGTCGCGGTCCGGATCCCCGAACTGAGCATCACCAAGACCGCCGACACCGGCACGGTCGTCGCCGGCGGGACCGTGCGGTACTCGGTGCTGATCACCAACAGCGGGCAGTCGCCCTACAGCGGCGCCACGGTCACCGACTCGCTCGTGGACGTCCTCGACGACGCCGTCTACGCCGGTGACGCCGTGACCACCACGGGCGTGCTGTCCTACACCGCCCCGGTGCTCACCTGGACCGGTGACCTGCCGATCGGTGCCACCGCCGCGATCACCTACAGCGTCGCCGTCAACCAGCCGGTGTCCGGCGACGGGAGCCTGGTCAACACCGCGGCCTCCACCACCCTCGGCAACACCTGCCCGGCGGGTGGGGGCAGCGCGGAATGCACCGCGACGGTCGTCGTGGCCGCCCAGTCGATCACGCTGTCCGGCCTGCCGGTCGGGTTCACCCTGACCGGCAGGCCCCAGCAGGTGGTCGGCCAGCCGGAGGCGGTCACGATGACCGTCACCACCAACAGTCCCACCGGGTACGCCGTGACGGTGCGCGGGCTGGCGCCCGAACTGGTGGGTGCGAATCCCGAGAACCCGTACACGATTCCGATCGAGAACCTGCGGGTGCGGGAGAGCGGTACCAGCGTCTTCCGGGAACTCTCCGATGTGACGCCGGTGGTGGTGCACCGCCAGTCCGGGCCCTCGGCACCTGGCGGGGACGCGATCGGCAACGACTACGAGGTCAGCATCCCCGCGGTCGTAGCCGACGAGTACTCCGCGACGTTGGAATACGTGGCGATTACCGAGTAACAGCCGGAGGAGCATCATGCGAAGGATCCCTGTCCTGGCGACCGTACTGGCCGCCTGGGTGCTGGCCGGGCCGGCGGTCTCCCCGGCGCAGGCGGCGGCCCCGACGCCGAAGTCGCACGCGTCGGCCCCGAAGCCATCCGCCTCGCCGGACGGGCCGCTGCTCAGCATCACGGTGGACGACGGCCGGACGGCCGTCGCCGCTGGCGACGAGTTGACCTACCGGCTCACCGTCCGCAATCTCGGCGCCAGCACGGTGGCCGACGTCAAGGTCTCGCAGAGCCTGCCGACCGGGTTGACCCTCGTCTCCGCCGACCGCGGGGGCAAAGCCCGCGACGGCGCGGTCACCTGGGCCACCGATCTCAAGGTGGGTCAGGAGTCGACCTTCACCACCGTGGCCCGGGTCGGTGAGACGCCGAAGGATCTGTTGCGACTCGCCACTGTTGCCTGTGCCACCGCCAAGGGTGGTACGAAGCCACTCGTCTGCGCGACCCACTCCGATCTGCTCCCGGCCGGCGCTGTCGCCCCGGTCGCCGAGGACACCGGCACCTCCTGGGTCTGGTACGCGGGTGCGGCGGCGGCGCTGCTCATCATCGGCCTGGGGGCGTTCGCCCTGCTCCGCCGCTACCGGCGGCGTCGGGTCGTACCCGCGCACGCCCACCCGGCGTCCCGCCCGACCGAGAACACCGACCGGATGGCCGGCGCGGTCAGTCTGGATTGAGCGGGCGTCCTGCCCCGGTGGCCGCCGAGCTGCGGCCACCGGGCCTGGGGCTGGCGTACGGTGCCGATCAGGCGACCGAGTGGGTGACCGTTCCGGTGTAGTCGCCGACCACCGTGGACGGTGACAACTCGAGGGTCAGGGTGGGGTTCCAGCTGGCGCTGTTCAGCCCGTCGCCGGTGGTCCTGCTGAACGCCGTCTGCCGTACGGCGAGTGACACCGCCTCGGCCGCGGTGGGTTGACCCGGCACGAGGACGCCCGTGCCGACGTTCTGGGTAGCTGGCCCCGACCAGTACTCGATCGTGCTGGCCGGGATCGTCTCCTCCGGCGTCGCGCCGCCGGTGGTGAAGTCGGTTGCGGTCACGGTCGCCACCCAGGTCGCCGCGAGTTGCGCACGATCGTCGATGACGGTGACCGTGCCGAGTTGACCGGTGACACCCCCGTCGGGTGAGCCCTGACCAAGAAATGCGCTCGCCGGCGTGATGATGGAGAGTTCGCCGCCGACGACGACGACGGTGGCCGTGACGTCGCCGGTGCTGTCGGCGCGGGCGGGGGTGGGAAGACCCACAAGACACGCCGCTCCGATCGCCACGGTCAATTCGAATGACCTACGCATACTCATGCCCGCCATCACGTCCCAGTCCGCTGTCTTTGCTCGCACCGAGCGTAGCGGCTGCATACTCCGCCCACTCGCAAAGCGGGCATATCGGTCTATCCACCGCCGGCGGGCGGAAGGGCGAAGCGGTGATTCCGAGTTCGCCGGTAAGAAATCCGCTTCCCGACGCATTCCCAGGTGACAGAACACCTTCACTAAGGACGGCTCATCAGTGGCAGACCCTGAGACTGCACAGGAGTTCACCGCGCTGTACGCCGACACCCGCGGACGCGTCTACGCCTACGCCGTCGCCCGCGCCGGCAGGTCGCTCGCGGACGAGGTCGTGGCCGAGACGTTTCTCGTCGCGTGGCGGCGCTTCGCGCAGATGCCCAGAGCAGCGGCGCTGCCGTGGCTGCTCGGCGTCGCGCGCAACGTGATCCGCGAGCGGTATCGCGACGAGGAACGGCAACGTGCCATCGCCGCCGAGATGCTGGCGTGGGTAGCCGACGCGCCCGATGTCGCCGACGGCGTCGCCGAACGATCGGCGATCCTGACGGCGCTCGCCGGGCTGTCCGAGAACGACCGGGAAGTGCTGACCCTGACCGCCTGGGACGGGCTCTCGCCCCGTGCGGCGGCCCGAGTCGTGAACTGTTCCGCCCCGGCGTTCCTCGTGCGCCTGCACCGAGCCCGCAACCGCCTCACCCGTGCGGTCGCAGCCGCGGGGGAGCCGGCGGCCGCCACGTCCCGTTCCACGAAGCCGAACATCACCGAGCCGGCCGTCACGAAGCCGGTCGTCACCAAGGAGCCGAGCCGATGAAGAATCACCCCGATGTCATGAAGTCTCTCGCCGACGCGCGGCCGGCGCGGTTGGACCCGCCCGGAACGGCACCATTGCCCATTGCCCTGACGGACGTGAATGCTCCCGTGCGCCGTGCACGACGTTTCCGGGCCGCCGCGCTGATCCCGGCCGGGGGACTCGCTGCCGCCGCCGTCGCCGCGGTCGCTGTGTTCGCGATCGACCCGGGCGGCTCGGCGCCGACGCCCGGCGGGTCCGGGACGTCCGCCGAGGCGGTACGCCCGCTGACCGCGTCCCAGATCCTGCTGGCGGCCGCCGAGCGCAGCAGCCAGGATGCCTCCGGCACCGGCAGGTATCTGGTCGTCCGGGCGGAGAGCGGGTCGGTGCTCACCGTCGGTTCCGGCACCTCGACGTACGAGATGACGACCCGATCGTCGGACGAGACCTGGTTGTCCCGCTCCGGGAAGGAACCCACCCGGGTGATTTCTCAGAACCTCGGCATGACTCCGCTGACGCCCGCAGATGCCGCCGCCTGGCGCGCCGCGGGATCCCCGGAGCAGGTGATGGTCGGCAAGCCGCTGCCGACCGGCGAGGTCGGCCCCGGCTCACCCGTCAGCATCTCCGGTGGGCCGCGGCGCAGCTCCTCGTCGGACGGCGCGGGCGTCTACGCCTTCGGCACCACGAACATCTCCGTACGCGATCTCGAGAAGCTCCCGGCGGACCCGGCGGCCCTGCGGACCGCGTTGCTCAAGCACTTCGACGGCGGCGGTGGTGACATGCCCACCGACCGGGAGCAGTGGCTGCTGGACGTCGCGTCCAACCTGATCGCCGAGATCCCGGTCAGCGGTCCCGTGCGTGCGGCGGCCTTCCGCCTGATCGCGACCCTGCCCGGCGTGCGTTCGCTGGGCGACGTGGCCGACCAGCGAGGGCGCATGGGCCAAGGCTTCGCGTTCACGTCGGTGAGTGCCGCCACCGGCTCGATCGAGCATCGCTTCGTGGTCGACTCCGCGACCGGGCGCGCACTGGGCGAGGAGTCGCGCGTTCTGCGCCCGGAGGGCACGACAGCCAGGCTCGAAGCTGGAAGCCTCCTCGGCTACAGCGTCGTCCTGGAGCAGAAGACCACTGACGAGGCGCCACCGAACTAGAGTGTCGACCTCCGAGCCGCGGAGCACGGGCGGGCCTCCGTCCGTGCTCCGTCGCGGCGACCGGCGCGGATCCGTTCGGGCCTCCATCGAGCTGAGCGACCCCGGATGGTGCGAGGCTGGAGGCGGTCGCCGTCGCCGGAGGCGGCGCCCGCGGTGGGGGGTGCGATGGCCGAGCCACGGACCGGGGCCGCGTCGGGCGGCGCGCAGGCGCACGGCCGGCGCGCCAACCGGCGCAGTTACCACGACGGCGTGTTGGTCAACGGGTACGTCGACGACCCGTACCACCGGGTCCGCCGGGCGGTCGCGGCCCGGCTGATGGTCGACGACGTCCTCGGGGGCGGCCCGGTGTTGGAGCTGGGCTGCGGACCGTGCAGCATGGTCGACCCGGCGGAGTTGCCCGTGCCGCTCGTGGTGGCGGACATGGCCGAGGCCGCGCTGGGCGCGGCCCGTGGGGCCGCTGCCGGTCGGGCGCTACCGGTCTGCCTGGACGCCACTCGTGGCCTGCCGTTTCGCGCCGGCAGCTTCGCCGGGCTGCTGACCGGGGAGCTGATCGAGCACGTCTTCGACCCGGTGGCGCTGCTGCGGGAGTGTCATCGGGTCCTTGCCCCGGGCGGGTTGCTGGTGCTCACCACCCCGAACCTGGCGACCATTCAGGATCGGCTGATGTTCCTCGCCGGCCGCGCGCCCCGCCAGGTCGATCCGCTGCACCCGTACCTCTGGTTGCACATCCGTCCGTTCACCGCGTCGCTGCTGCGACGGGTGCTGCGCGGAGCCGGGTTCGCGCCGCTGGCGCTGCGGTCCAACCACGTGGGGTGGCGGCTGCCCGGCGGGCGCTGGATCACCTCCCGGTTGCTTGCTCGGGTCGCGCCGGGGCTCGGCGGGTCGCTGATCTGCGCCGCTCGACGGCTGGGCGAGCCTTATTCGTCTCAGGATGCGGGGTTCCGGAACAACGCGTAATCATGATATTGACATAGGGCTATCATGGAGCTTCCGTCATCCACGGGGGAATGTCATGGCCCGCCTCCTGACCTGGGTCCTCAAGAATCTCGACGCGTTCATTGGGCTGCTCCTGGCGCTGACCGTCGCGATCCTCGGGCTCAACAACGGCGTCAGCCAGGACGTGGTCAACAGCGCCATCCTGCTCATCCTCGGTCTGCTCGCCCAGGCACTGCTGCGCGACCGGCTGCGCCGGGAAACCGCCGAGCGCGAGGTACGGCAGGTGGTCCGGGACACCCGCGATCGGCTCAGCGAACTCGTGCCGCAGATGCAGGAAATCATCGGCCCGGAGGGGGTGCTGAACCGGACTCGGGAGGCAATCGACAGTGTCTCCATGGTCCGCGTCCTGCACGGCAGCGAGGTCGGGCTGGCCCTGACCGAGGCTCGCCGGCACACCGATCGGTGGGACTTCAAGGGCGGCACCGGCACCTACACCCGCGCGGTCACCCTGCCCGAGTGTCTGGAGCACGCCCGTCGGCGTAACGCCACGCTGCACTTCTCCATCGAGATCATCGACCCGACCGATGAGGAAGTCTGCGAGCGGTACGCGCGGTTCCGGCGCAGTCTCGCCCCGGACGGGCCAGGCGAGAAGTGGACCGTCAACCGCACCCGTAAGGAGTCCTACGCGACAGTGCTGGCCGCCTGCTGGCACCGGCAGCGCTCCGGTCTGCTCACGATCGACGTCCGGGTCTCCGCGCAGATGACCACCTTCCGCTACGACCTCTCCTCGAGCTGCGTCATCATCACCCAGGAAAATCCGCAGACCCCGGCGCTGAGGATCGACCACCAGGAGCTCTACTACAACCGTTACAACATCGAGCTGCAGTACAGCCGTGAACAGAGCCGACGGGTGCCGGTCGAGGCTGCTGGGCAGGTCAAGCTCGACGACGAGCCCTCCGTGGAACAGGTACGTCGTCTGTTCACCGCGCTGGGGCTTCCGCTTCCCCGGTCCTTCGGCGACCGCGACGTCGCCGACATCGTGAGCCGGGCCATCCAGGCGAGGAACCCGTACGCATGATGAGCTACGCCGACCTCGAACGCGAGATCGACCGGGGCGCCCGGCCGGAGCTGCTCCGGGACTGGGTGCTGGCCGTCCTCGACGACGTCGCCGAAGGGCGCCGGCCGTTGCAGGCCGTACGGCACCCGCTCGGCTTCACCTGCCTGCCGGTGAACCGCACCGGTCCCGACGGGATCTGTGTGCACGCCTGGCCGGCCGAACCAGCGGCGGTCCAGCCAACCACCTCCACCGTGCACTCGCACAGCTGGGACCTGCTCAGCCATGTGCTGCACGGACGGGTCCGCAACGAGCTGATCGAGGTGACCGAGGCGCCCGCCGATCCGGCCTGGCGGGTGTACGAGGTGCACAGCCGGGGCGACGTCGACGAGATGGTGGCCACCGATCGGTTGGTGACGGCGGCGACCACCACCGTGGAGACGCACTCCGCGGGCAACTCGTACGCGCTGCGCGCCGGTGGCTTCCACACCTCCGAGGTGGACTCGGGACAACCGGCGGTGACCGTGGCGCTCGGCCGGACCACGCCCGGCTTGTCCGACCTGAGCCTCGGCGCGGTGGACGGTCACAGCCACCAGACACGCCGGGAACGCTGCGCCGTGGCGGAGACCGCTCGGATGGCACGGGAGATCGCTCGACTGCTGGCACGGGGCTGAGGGCTGGAGGAAGCATGGACGTGGCGCCGAGCACATCCGGGCCAGACCTGCGTGAGGCACACCGGTTCGCGGTGGAGGCCGCCCAGGCTGCCGGGCGGCTGTTGCGCCGGGGCACCCGGGGCGAGATGCACGTCCGGGCCAAGAACGACTCCGGTGACGTGGTCACCGACCTGGACCTGGCCGCCGAACAGCTGATCGTCGGGCGGATCCGGGCCCGTTGGCCGGAGCATGGGGTGATCGCCGAGGAGGGCGGCGAGTACGCCGCCGACGACTCCTGGGTGTGGCTGGTGGACCCGCTCGACGGCACCAACAACGTGGCGATCGGCCTGCCCGCGTACGTGGTCGGGATCGCGCTCTGCGACCGGGGGTCGCCAGTGCTCGGGGTGGTGCACGACCCGATCTCCGACCGCACCTGGTCGGCCATCCGTGGCCAGGGCGCCTTCGTGCACGCGGACGGCCTGGCCGGGCAGCCGCTGCGCACGCCGCACCGGCCGGTGCCGGCCGCGCCGGTGCTGGCCTGGACCCAGGGACACGCGGTACGCCGGGACGACAGCACGGCGCGCGCCCTGAAGGTGGTGCTCGACTCCACCGCCCGGCGTGTGCTGCAACTGTGGGCGCCGCTGCTGTCCTGGGTGATGCTGGCCCGCGGCGACATCGACGGCATCGTCGGCTACCGCCCGGAGGCGGTCGACCTGCCGGCCGGGATGCTGCTGGCTGCCGAGGCCGGCATGGTGGTCCGGGCCCTCGACGGTAGCTGCTTCGACGATCGGTACGGCTGCCCGGCTGACCGGCGCAGCTTCGTCGCGGCCCCGCCGGAGACGATCGACCGGCTGGTCAAGCTGGTGACGGCGGCACAGTGGATCGAACCGCAGGTCCGCCAGCTCACGCCGATCAGCCTGACCAATGTCGGCTGGTGAACCAGCGGTTCGTGGTCGTGGACTCCGCCAGTCTGGGTGAGCTCAGACCGACGGGGTGACCAGCAGTGCGGCGACGGTGGCCGTGGTGCCCAGAGCGGCGAGGACGGCACTGGTGGCCATGAACCGGCCCAGCGGGACCTCGACCCCGGCGGCCCGGCAGCGCTCGTACCAGATCAGCGTGGCCAGCGACGCCCACGGGGTGGCGAGCGGGCCGACATTGGCGCCCACCAGCAGGGCCAGCAGTTGGGTGTGGTGGCCGGCGGCGATGACCGCCTCCCCGGCGACGTACGCGGGCAGGTTGTTGACCACGTTGGAGAAGAGCGCGCCGACGGCGCCGGCCCGCATCGCGCCCTCGGCGCCGGGGTCGTTGCCGATCAGCGTGCCCATCAGGGTGTCCAGTCCGTACCGGCCGATGGTCTGCACCACCAGGAACAGCCCGGTGACGAAGATCAGCAGCCGCCAGGGGATCAGCTGGAGTTTCAGGCTGCCTCGGGAGCGGAACGCGAACCCGGCGACGAGGATCGCGGCGGCCACTCCGGAGGCGAGCCCGATCTCGACCTCGGCGAGGATCCCGGCGACGAACAGCAGGCAGGCCACGAGCGCGGTGCGGTAGAGCACGGGGTCGGGCGGCACGTGTGGTGGCGGTGGCACGAACGGGTCCGCGGTGGCCCGCGCGGGCCGCCAGTACCACCACCAGAGCAGCAGCATGGTGATCGCGATCGCGACCAGTTGCGGCCACCACATCCGAGCCGCCCACGACACCGGAGCCAGCCCGATCCGGTCGCTGGCCAGAATGTTGGTCAGATTGGACACGGGCAGCAGCAGGCTCGCGGTGTTCGCCAGCCAGACAGTGGTCATCGCCAGCGGGGTCGGCGGTATCCCCAGCGTACGGGCCAGGGCGATCATCACCGGGGTGAGCAGGACGGCGGTGGTGTCCAGGTTGAGCGCGATCGTGGTCACCGAGGCGAACCCGACGCAGAGCCAGAACAGCGCGCGGAAGCTGCCGCGCGCGGTGATCGCCACCCGGGCGGCGAGCGCGTCGAAGACCCCGGCCACGGCGGTCAGCTCGGCCAGCACCACCACGCTGCCGAGGAAGATCAGGATCGGCAGGATCCGACGGATGGTGGCCTCGGCGTCGGCGCGGGGGAGGAGTCCGGTGAGGACGCAGAGGACACCGGCTGCGACCAGCCCGATCGCGATCCAGTCCAGTACGTGCAGCCGGCCCCAGCGGGATCGGTCCGGCGCGGTCGACGGTGGGTCGCCGATAGTCTCCACAAGGCACGATCCTCGCACACCGAGGCGCGCTCAACCGGGCCGGATCTGACGGGTCGACCGCGTATGGTGGCGACGAATTGACGGAGGGTGGCCATAATGGCGAGGTGGCTGTAGGCACGCAACCGACCCGGTCCGACCGCCCCATCGACTTCTTCATCAGCTACTCGCCTGCCGACGAGCGCTGGGCGACATGGCTGGCGTGGGAGTTCGAGGCTGCCGGCTACCGCACCCTGCTCCAGGCGTGGGACTTCGTGGCCGGCACCAACTTCATCGACTTCATGGACCGAGGCGTCCGAGAGGCCGCGGTCGTGGTCGCCGTCCTGTCCGAACGCTACCTGCACTCCACGTACGGAAAGCTGGAGTGGCAGGCCGCGCTGCGCGCCGACCCGGACGGCACCGGCAACAAGCTGGTCACCGTTCGGGTCGAGGACTGCCCGATCGATGGCCTGCTCGCCACCATCACCTACGTCGACCTGGTCGGGGTCACCGACCCCACGCAGGCGCGTTCCCGGGTGCTGGACCGGCTCCTCGAAGCGCTCGACGGCCGCGCGAAGCCCGTCCGGCAACCCGCCTTCCCGCACCATCCCGCCGACCCGGCCGGGGTGCTCTCCGCACCCGTCGTCGGCCCGCCCGCGCCGCGCCGGGCCCGCCGTACCCCGATCAACCCGCCACCGTTCCCGCCCGCCTCGGCGGCCGTGCCGACCGTGCGGACGGCGCTGACCGTGCTCCAGGTGGCCGGGCCGCGGTTCGGTCGGGGCATGATCGAGCGAGGCGCGCCGGTCACCCCGGGAGAGCTCCAGGAACATCTGATGGGTGACCTCACCCTGCTGATGAACGACGGGGTGCCCCGACCCGACCTGCTGGTGGTGGCGGGCAACCTGACCGAGTCCGGCAGCCCCCGCGAGTTCTCCAGCGCGCTGAGTTTCCTCACCGGGCTGCGGGTGCTGCTCGGGTTGGAACCGCACCGCCTGATCGTGGTGCCCGGTCCGCGCGACGTGACGATGGCCGCGAGCCGCGCGTACTTCGCCACCTGCGAGGCGGACGACGTCGACCCGCAGCCGCCGTACTGGCCGAAGTGGCGGCACTACGCGCGGCTCTTCGACGACCTCTACCAGGGTCTCGAGGACCGGCTCTTCGACAGCGAACAACCCTGGACGCTGTTCCCGGTGCCGGACCTGCGGGTGGTGGTGGCCGGGTTGAACTCCACCGTCGCCGTCACCCACCGCGAGGAGGACCGGTACGGCTTCCTCGGCGAGGCCCAGTCCACCTGGTTCGCTCAGCGGCTGCGCCACTACCAGCAGTCCGGCTGGCTGCGGCTGGGCGCGATGGCGCACGCCCCCGGTCCGCGCACGCCGTACGCCGACGAGGCGGCGGTCCTGGACGGGGTGACGCTGCGCGATCGGGGATCGTTCAACCGCCTGCTCGGGCCGATGCTCAACCTGCAGCTCACCGACGCCGCGCCGACGGGTGTCCGGGTCGACTCGGTGGTGCCGCTGGCCGCCGCGTCCCACAACGGCCGGGCGCAGGTGCTCCGGCTCGCCGCCGACGGGATGACCCGCTGGGTGCTCGGCCGTGACGACCGGCACGAGGTGGGCGAGCCGACGGCCATCCGTTGGTCGCGGACTGAGGCGACGTTCGGGGCTGCCGGGCCGGCTCAGGTGCCCGACCCGCGGCTGCCCACCCCCGTCGAGGGGGCCACTCAGGATGCGGCGGCCAGTACGCCGGCGGTGCTCCCGGTGGCGCCGCTGGACCGACTGCTGGACCGGCTGGCCGAGGTCTGCCAGGCGCGCCATGACCGGGTGCTGGTCCGCAGGGTGGCGGCCGAGCCGCCGCACCTGTTCGTCACCTACCGCGCCGACGGGGTGGTCCGGCAGCAGCGGGTCGGGGCGTTCATCGGCACCCCCACCGCCACGGATCTCGACAACTTCGCCCGGCGGGTGCACGCAACCGACCCGGACATCGCGTCCGAGCTGGTCTACGACGGCGACCGGGTTCCGCGCGGGTTGGCCGAGGAGGCACAGCGGCGCGGCGTACGGGTGCTGCACCTGACCGAGTTCCAGGGGCTGCTCGACCTACGCGACTATGTGGCCGCGCAGACCGCACGGCTGCAGGCCGACCGGCTCTACCCGCCCGGCCAGTACGTGCCGCAGCGCTACCGCCATCTGGTCGGCACCGACCAGCAGGTCCGCGAGGACGTGGTGGACGAGTTGCTCGAGCTTGTCTCCGCGCCGGACGGTCGGTTCGTGCTGGTGCTCGGTGACTTCGGCCGGGGAAAGACGTTCGCGATGCGCGAGGTTGCCCGCCGGCTGCCGACCGCCGCGCCCGACCTGATCCCGATCCTGGTGGAGTTGGGTTCGCTGGACAAGGCGCACTCGGTCGACGGGCTGGTCGCCGCGCACCTGGCGAACCACGGCGAGCAGGTGATCGACCTCAAGGCGTTCCGCTACATGCTCCGGCAGGGGCGGATCGTGCTGCTCTTCGACGGCTTCGACGAGTTGGTGGCCCGGGTCACCTACGACCGGGCGGCGGACCACCTGGAGACGTTGCTCCAGGCGGCCGAGGGTAACGCCAAGGTCGTGGTGAGCAGCCGCACCCAGCACTTCAAGACCAACTCACAGGTGCTCACCGCCCTCGGTGAGCGGGTGGGCATGCTGCCGCACCGGCGGGTGCTGGCCATCGAGGACTTCACCTCCGGGCAGATCAAGGACTTCCTGCGGCACCGCTACGGCGGGGACGAGCGGGCCGCCCGGGAGCGGATGGATCTGCTCGGCGGGGTGAAGGACCTGCTCGGCCTCTCCCGCAACCCGCGCATGCTCGGTTTCATCGCCGGCCTCGACGAGGGACGGCTGACCGCAGTCGCCGGCGCCGGGGGCACGTTCAGCGCCGCTGCGCTCTACCGGGAGATCCTGGAATCCTGGCTGGACTTCGAGGAGCGACGGACCCAGGGAGTGCCGGGCGCCACGGTTGGCCTGCGCCGCCCCGAGCTCTGGCAGGCGGTGAGCCGGTTGGCGTTCCAGCTCTGGGAGAGCGGGGAGTCGTACCTGCGCCTGGCCGAGCTGGCCGAGACCGCCGAGCAGCTTGCCGGGCTGGTCGAGTCCCGGCTATCCGCATCGCAGGCGACGCACGCGGTGGGCGCGGGCAGCCTGCTGGTCCGCACCGACGACGGCCTGTTCGGGTTCATCCACACCTCCGTGATGGAGTGGCTGGTCGCCGAGGGCATCGCCACTCAGCTCAACCAGGGTGAGGAACCGTCGGCCCTGGCGGCGCGCCCCCTGTCGGCGTTGGCGGTGGAGTTCCTCGGCGACCTCGCCGACTCGGCCCGCAGCACCGCCTGGGCGATGCGGGTGCTCGGCGACGAGACGGCCGGCGAGACGGTTCGGGCCAACGCGTTGCGGCTCAGCGCCTGGCTGCGGCTGCCCGACCGGGCCGATCTGCGGGGCGCGGTGCTCCGCGGTGAGGACCTGTCCCATCGGGAGTTGGCCGAGGCGGATCTGACCGGCGCGGATCTGACCGACACCCGCCTGGTCGCCACCAACCTGACCGGAGCTCGACTGGTACACGCCCGGTTACGCGGCGCCCGCCTGGACCAGACCCGCCTCGCCGGGGCCGACCTGCGCTCGGCCGAGCTTGCCGGGGCCCGTCTGTTCCGGGCCGACCTGCGCAACGCGCAGGTTGCCGGCAGTAGTTGGCGGCGGGCAGCGCTGATCGACGTGAACGCTGACGCCGCGCTGCTGCGGGCACCGGAGCTGCGCGGCGCGGTGATCGCCCCGGGCCGTCCGGTGACACCGGGCCTGGCACCGCCCGCCGTCGGCGTCTCGTACGGCTTCGAGGTGGGTCGGCTGCCGGTGCCGGCGGCCTACAGTCCCGACGGCACGGTGCTGGCCGTGGGCAGCGACGACGGCGGTGTGCTGATCTGCGACACGGCCAGCGGCCTGCCGGTGCGGACCCTGCAGGGTCACCGGGGTCGGGTGTACGCGGTCCGCTTCGACGCCGCCTCGCACCACCTGGTCACGGGCGCGGACGACCTCACCGTCCGGCTGTGGGACGCCGATCACGGCGACGTGCGGCACGTCATCGAGGATGTCTTCGCTGGCTGGGTGTGGCCGCTGCTCACCGACGGCGCGCGGGGTCGGCTGGTGGTGGGCGACGCGGCCGGTGTGGTCCGGCTCTACGACACCCGCACCGCCCGGCTGCGCCACGAGTGGCCCGGACATGCCGCGCCCGTCTGGGGCACCTCGTTCAGCCCGGACGGCCGACGGGTCGTGGTCGTGGACAGTGCGGGCGTGCTCCGCGGCTGGGACATCGCCTCGGGCGAGCTCGCCTTCGAGGTTCGGGAGCCAGAGGTGGTCTACCGGGTGGTGCACACCCCGGACGGCCGGGCGCTGGTCGCCGTCGGCCAGCACGGCCGGGTGTGGATCCGTCGGGCCACCGACGGGGAACTGCTGAGCCAACCGCGTGGCCACGAGGCCGACGTGTACGCCCTCGACGTGCATCCCGATGGCGCGTTGATGGCCACCGGTGACACGCATGGTGCGCTGCGACTGTGGGACGTCGAGACCGGCCGCCCGGTGCGGGTGCTGACCCGGCAGCGTGGCGCGATCTACAGCGTCCGGTTCAACGCCGACGGCACCACGCTCGCCACGGCCGCCAGCGACGGCGCGATCCAGCTCTGGGACACCGCCGACGGCCAGCTTCGGCACGAGTTGACCCGGCACCGCGGCTCGGTCTGGCCGGTGGTCTTCCGGCCGGACCAGGCTCAGGTGGCGACCAGCAGCAACGACGGCACCACCCGGCTCTGGGACGCGCGGACCGGGCAGCTTCAGCACACCCTGCGTGGACACGGACGACGGATCACGTCGCTGTCCTTCCGGGACGACGGCGAGGTGCTGGCCGCCTGCGGTAACGACGGTGTGGTGCGGCTGTGGGAGCCGCGTACCGGGCGGCTGGTCCGACAGCTCGCCAGTCCGGCCGACCGGCTGCTCGCCGCTGTGTTCAGCCCGGGTGACTCGCTGGTCGCCGCGCCGAGCGGCGACGGGGGAGTGCACCTGTGGAACTCCGAGACCGGGGCCCACGAACGCGAGCTGAACGTGGACACCGACCATGTCTGGGCAGCGGCGTTCAGCCCGGACGGCGACGCGCTCGCTACCGCCAACGACGACGACACGGTCCGCTTGTGGTACAGGCGTACCGGTCGGCACTTCGCCACCCTCGCCCCGCACCGGGGGCGGGTTCGGGCGGTGGCGTTCAGCCCGGACGGCGAGGTCATCGCCACCGGCTGCGACGACCACCTCGTCCGGCTCTGGGATGCGGCCACCGCGACCTGTCGCCACACCCTGGAGCAGCACACCGACCGGGTGTACTCGGTGTGCTTCAACAACGAGGGGACGTTGCTCGCCAGCGCCAGCAACGACGGCACCGCGGTGGTGTGGGACGCCCCTACCGGCGAGCGCCGTAACGTGCTCACCGCGCACACCGGCCGGCTCTGGTCCTGCGCGTTCAGCCCGAACGGCGCACTGCTCGCCACCGCCGGGGACGACCTGAACATCCGGCTGTGGGATCCGGGCACCGGCCGGCTGCACGGCACCCTGGCAGCGCACACCCGACGCGTCTGGTCGGTGGCGTTCAGCCCGGACAGCAGCATGCTCGCCAGCGCGGGTGACGATGGCACCGTGCGGCTCTGGGACGTCGCGGATCCGGAGCACGCGCAGCTGCGCTCCACCCTGATCGGTCTGCCGGAGGGCTGGGCCGCGGTCAGCCCGGACGGGCGGTACAAGCTGGACGGTGATCCGGCCAACCAGTTCTGGCACGTCATCGGCACCTGCCGGTTCGAGGTGGGGGAGTTGGACCCGTACCTGACGCAGGTGCGCCGGCTGGCGGTGGACGCTCCCTTCTGAGGACCGGCGCGATCCCGGTCAGCGGGGGCGGTGGAGTACGCGCTGCCCCCCGGCACGTTGGCGCAGATCAACCCCGTCGTGGCCAGCGCGGGTGACGATACCGAGCACGGGGGCAACTCCGCGGTTAGAGTCAGCGCCATCAATTCTCTGATCGAGGAGCGCCCCATGTCGGTCCAGGCATTTCTCTACGTCGTCGCCGTCATCCTGATCGCGCTCGCCGCCCTGCCACTGCGCACTCGAGGTGTCTCGCTCGCCCTCCTGGGTGCTGCCTGCGCCGTGCTCGCCTACGCCTGGCCGGTGATCACCGGCTGACCTGCCGATGGTGACCGTTGTCGGTGCGGGTTGACGGAGACGCGCCCTTCGACCTGAGTGGACAGAACAGAAGGCCGTGGCAGGGGGCCGGTTCCGCCCCGATGCCACGGCCTTCTGGTCGTCAGTTACCTGGGCCGACCTCGATGGCCGGTGCCCACGTGGTGGCACCCGAAGCGGTGCCGGGGAGGAGCAGCAGTTTGCCGGTGGCGTCGTCCACCAGGAGCAGGTCGCCGTGGTTGTCGCGGGTGAACGAGCCGGTGAGCAGTTCGCTGCGGGTGGCCCAGGTGTCTCCGGCGATCTCGACTCGGGTGCCCCAGGTGGTGCCTGCGGCGGTGCCGGGGTAGAGCCACAGTTTGCCGGTGGCCTGCTCGACTGCGAGCAGGTCGTCATACTCGTCCGGGTTGAACCGCCCGACCAGCAGTTCCCCCATCGCGGTCCAGCCACCGTTGCCGGCCAGGACCGGGGTGCCCCAGGTGGTGCCGGCGGCGGTGCCGGGGTAGAGCCACAGTTTGCCGGTGGCCTGCTCGACTGCGAGCAGGTCGTCGAAGGCGTCCCGGTTGAACCGGCCGCTGGCGAGTTTGCTCATCGCGTTCCAGCCGCTGTTGCCGGACGCGACCCGGTCACCCGGCTTGCCGCCGGTCGCGGTGCCGGGGTAGAGCCACAGTTTGCCGGTGGCCAACTCGACTGCGAGCAGGTCATCGTAGTTGTCGCGGTTGAACCGGCCCTTTACCGTCTTGGTCATGGTCTGCCAGCCGGTCCCGATCTGGATTCGGGTGCCCCAGGTGAGGCCGGTGGCGGTGCCCGGGTAGAGGAAGTGTCGGCCGGTGAGCGTCTCCACCCCGATCAGGTCCTGGTAGGCGTCCCGGTTGAACTCACCGACGACGAGTTGGCTGAGCCCGTACGGCTGCGGAGCCGGCTTGCGGCCGCCGGGCGGGACTGGGGTGCCCCAGGTGACTCCCGCGGTGATGCCCGGGTAGAGCCATGACTGGCCGCTGTCCGCCTGGACCGCGAGCAGGTCGTCGTGGGCGTCCGTATTGAACCGGCCGACCGCAATGCCACTCATCGCGTTCCAGCCACTGTTACCGGCCAGGACCGGAGTGCCCCAGGTGGTTCCTGCGGCGGTCCCCGGGTAGAGCCAGAGCTTGCCGGTCGCGGATTCCAGCGCGAGCAGGTCGTCGTAGGTGTCGCCCCGGTTGAGTTGCCCGCTGGCGAGTTTGCTCATCGCGTTCCAGCCACTGTTGCCGGATACGACACGGGTACCCAGATTGCCGCCGGCGGCCGTCCCCGGGTAGAGCCAGAGCTTCCCGGTCGAGATCTCCACAGCCATCACGTCGTCGTAGCTGTCCCGGTTGAACCGGCCACTGACGAGCTTGCTCATCGTCAGCCAGCCGGTCCCGATCTGGATCCGGGTGCCCCAGGCGATGCCGGTGGCGGTCCCCGGATAGAGGAACTGCAGCCCGGTGCTGCTCTCCACGGCGATCAGATCGTCGACGGCATCCCGGTTGAATCGACCGACCACCAGATTCGTCATCCGGTTCCAGTCCGTGGTCCCGGTGTCGACCAGGATCCGGGTGCCCCAGGTGTCAGGAGCGGCAGTGCCGGGATACAACCAGAGCTTGCCGGTCGCCGGATCGACCCCGATCAGGTCCTGGTAGCCGTCCCGGTTGAATTCACCCACCACGGGAGACGACAGGTCGTACGGTTGCGTGACACGAACCTGCGCGAGCCAGTCGGCCAAGTCGTCCACCCGGGTTTCGGTCGCCCCGGTGCGGGTCTCCGTCTCGCCGAGGCAACCCCTCTGCCAGGAGGTGTGGTTGATCGCGACCAGCTCGATCTGCCCGCCGACCTCCCGAAAAGCGGGCCCGCCAGCGTCACCCCTGCAGATGGTCGCCTCGGTCGAGGTGCCGACCATGTCGAGCGTGGTGGTGGCAACCGCGTCGACGATGAACGTGGCGGTACGGAGTTGGTTGGGGATCCACTCGGTGGCGGTCCGTCCGTAGCCGCCCACCCGGAGTATCTCGCCAGCGACGGGAGCGGCGCCCAACCTGGGCACGGGGACGTCGGTGATCGGGGCGGCCAACTCGACCAGAGCCAGATTACGGTCCGGGTGCGGTTCCACCCGAGTGACCGCGACGACGTGCCCAGCGGTCGTGGCCAGGTCGGGACGGCCGACGGTCACCGTGGTGGGCCGGGTAGGTGCCCCGGCGGTGACCGGCTGACCGTCGTCAATCAGACAGCCCTTCGCGGTGACCACCCAGTCGGGGGCGATCAGTGCACCGCTGCAACTCTGCACGCCACCGAAGTCGACCTTCGTCACGAACCCGTAGTTGCCGTCTGCGGGCACAGCGCCGCCACCGACCGCATAGGCCGAGGCGCTGGTCAGCGAACCAGTGGCGAGGGCGAGCGTGGCCAGGGCAGCCGTCCATCCGATCCGGCTGTGTCTACCAGGCAAGACATACTCCCAGATATTTGAAGGTCCCAGTCGCGGAGGTATCGATCACCGCCACAGTAGAAGACAACTGTCACCTGGTGTGTCCGTCATCAGCGCCGGGGTTGACTACGGCTCACCGCAGCGACCTTCCTCGATTACTCTCGATGCCGGGTCGTTGAATTCCACAAGGGAGGGCGTCCGATGGCCACAGAAGAGGTAGCACCCCCCGGCGTTGACATCACCACCCCGAGCATCGCCCGCGTCTACGACTTCATGGTCGGTGGCAAGGACAATTTCGCGATCGACCGGATGGTCGCGCAGCGCGCGTTGGAGATCGCGCCGGACGGGCTGGAGGCGGGGCGCGCGTGCCGGGCCCTCCTGCGCCGAGCGGTGCGTTATCTGGCGGCCGAAGCCGGCATCCGGCAGTTCCTCGACATCGGTTCGGGGCTGCCCACCGAGACCAACGTGCACCAGGTCGCGCACGAGGTCGATCCGGCGGCGCGGGTCGTCTACGTCGACAACGATCCGTCGGTGCTCGTGCACGGGCACGCGCTGCTCGCCGGCGACAGCACCAGTGCGCTGATCGAGGCGGACATCCGTTCCCCCGAGGCGATTCTCGAGCACCCCGTGGTGCGGGAGAGGCTCGACTTCACCCAGCCGATCGGTCTGCTGCTCTTCTCGGTCCTGCACCACCTGCACGACGCCGAGGATCCGGCCGGGATCGCGGAGACCCTGCGGGACGCGCTGCCGCCCGGCAGCCATCTGGGGATCACGCATTTCTGGGATCCGGCCGAGGAGCATCCGGAGACGTCCGCGAGGGTGGGTGAGGCCGAGCGGGTGTTCAACGAGAGCCTGGGCACCGGGCGCTGGCGCCGCCGTGCGGAGATTGAGGCGTTCATCGGCGACTTCGAGCTGATCGAGCCGGGGCTGGTGCCGCTGGCCGAGTGGCGGCCCGACGGCGAGGCCGTGGCCGAGCAGAAGGAGACCTACTACACCATGCTCGCCGGGGTGGCCCGCAAACGCTGACGGATGCGGGCCGCTGGCTAAGCTGGCGGCTCGATCGCCTCGACGAGAACTTCGAGCACGTGTCGGTACGGCTGCCCGGTGGCCCGGCTCATGCCCATCTCGCAGGTGCGGTTGCAGGAGGCGTACGCGTCGTACCCGCGCTGGTTGACCTCGGCGGCCTGAGCTGCGGTGGCGCTGGCGGTGACCTCGGGATGCAGCAGCCCTCGGTCGCCGGCGAAGGCGCAGCACCCCCAACTGTCCGGCACGGTCACGGTGTCGGCGACCGCCCGGGCCACCGTGCGCAGGTCGTCGATGCCGCCCAGGTGCACGGTGGAACACGTGGGGTGCAGGGCCATCGAGCCCACCCGCCGGGGCTCCGGCAGCGCCGGCAGGAGGTGTTCGGCGGTGAAGGTAACGCTGTCGACGAAGCGCAGAGCGCGGTAACGTGCCCGGTCCTCCTCGGCCAGCGCATCGGTCAGCTGCGCCAGCCCGTGCGTGCAGGAGGACGCGTCGCACACGACGGGTAGGCGACCCTGGTCGCTGGCCGCCCAGAGCACGGCGAGGGTCCGCTCCGCCATCTCGCGGTGACCGGCGGGGTAGCCCTTGGACTGCCACGGCGTTCCGCAGCACAGGCCCGCGGTGCCGGCCGGTACGACGAGCGGCACCCCTGCCAGTTCGCACAGTCGCAGGAACGCCGCCGCCGAGCCGCCGGAGGAGCCGTCCTCCGGGGCGAAGATGCTGCCGATGCAGGCCGCGAAGAAGACCGCCTGTGCGTCCGACGCGCTGCGCGGTGCGGGGCGGGGAGCGCCGGCGCGCGGGATGTCGTCGCTCCACAGAGGCATGAGTTCGGTGGCACCGAGCCCACGGATCGCCCCGGTGGCGGCGCGGGTCAGTGGGGTCGGCGCGGTGTGTGCGGCGTTCAGGCCCACCCGGACGCCTGCCACGGCGGTCTTCCAGTGCCGAGCGGCACTGCGGGCGGTGCGCTGGGCGAGAGGGCTGTGCCGTTCGGCGCGCAGCCGTTTCATCGCCGCGCCGGTGTCGATGCCGACCGGGCAGGCGGTGACGCAGAGGCTGTCCGCGGCGCAGCTGTCCACCGCGCTGTACGCGTAGTCGGTGGTCAACTCCCGGCGGCGCTCCTCGTCGCCGGCGGCGGTGGCGAGGGCGATCTGCCGTTGCAGGACGATGCGCTGCCGGGGCGTGGTGGTGACGTCGGCGGTGGGGCAGACCGGCTCGCAGTAGCCACACTCGACGCAGGCGTCCAGCTCGGGGTCGACGGTCGGGACGGCCTTGAGCTGCTGCAGGTGCACGGTCGGGTCGTCGTTGAGGAGCACACCGGGGTTGAGCAGGCCGCTCGGGTCGCACAACCGCTTGAGCTCGCGCATCACGTCGTACAGCTCGTCGCCGTACTGGCGGCGGACGAAGGGGGCCATGGCCCGGCCGGTGCCGTGCTCCGCCTTGAGTGTTCCCCCTTCGGCCAGCACGAGGTCGACCATGTCGTCGGTGAACCGGGCGTAGCGGTCGATCTCGGCCGGTGTGTCGAAGGACTGGGTCAGCATGAAGTGCAGGTTGCCGTCGCGAGCGTGTCCGAAGATCACCGCGTCCGAGTAGCCGTGCCGGTCGAACAGGCCGATCAGGCCGTCGCAGGTGCCGGTCAGGCGCGGCATCGGCACCGCGATGTCCTCCAGCAGGGCCGTGGTGCCGGGGGTGCGGGCGCCGGCGACCGCGGTGTAGAGGCCCTTGCGTAGATGCCAGAGCTTCGCCCGTTCGCGCGGGTCGTGGGTCAGCTCGGTGCCGGTGACGGCGGGCAGGCGGTCGAGCACGGGCCGGGCGTCGGCCAGCGTCGCGGCCAGCCGCTCCGCGCTGTCCTCGGTGAACTCCACCAGCAGCGCGGCGTGCCCGGTGATCGTCAGCCCGCGCAGGGCCTGGCTCGCGTCCGGGTCGCGCTGGCTGACCCGTAGTGCGGCTGCGTCGAGCAGCTCGGCGGTGCGGGCGCCGGCGGCGAGCAGGGCGGGCAGCGCGTCGGTGGCGTCGGTGAGGCGGGGCAGGATCAGCAGGCCGGTGGCGGCGTGCTCGTGGATCTCGACGGTACGGAAGACGGCCTCGGCCACGAAGCCGAGCGTGCCCTCGCTGCCGATCATCAGGTGGGCGAGCATGTCGACCGGGCTGGTGTGGTCGAGCAGGGAGTTCAGCCCGTACCCCATGGTGTTCTTCATCGCGAACAGCCGCTCGATCGTGGCGCGCGACCCCGGTGTCGAGCGCACCCGGTCGCGCAGTCGCAGCAGCCCGGCGTGCAGCTCGGGCTCGTCGGCCCGCAGCCGGTCGTCGGCGTCGCGCGCGGCGGAGTCGACGACGGTTCCGGACGGGAGGACGAAGCGCAGCGACTCCATGGTGCGGTACGCGTTGTCGGTGGTGCCGCAGGTCATCCCGCTGGAGTTGTTGGCCACCATGCCACCCACCGTGCAGGCGGCTTCGCTGGCCGGGTCCGGGCCGAGCCGGCGTCGGTAGCGGGCGAGCCGAGCGTTGGCCTGCCGGATCGTCAGGCCCGGCTGGAGCCGGATGCGGCGGCCGTCGTCGAGGACCTCGGCGTGCCGCCAGTCGGTGCGGACGTCCACCAGCACGCCCGCACCGCCGGCCTGCCCGGCGAGGCTGGTGCCGCCGCCGCGCAGGGTCAGCGGCACGCCAGCCTCCCGGGCCCCGGCCATCAGCGCCCCGACCTCGGCCGCCGAGGCGGCGCGCACCACGGCCTGCGGCTCGAACAGGTACGGCGAGGCGTCGTGCGCCGCCGCCAGCCTCCGGGGCAGCTCGTTGCTGGCCCGGGTCGGATCCTGGATGCGCGAGCGCAGCAGCTCGGCAACCTCGCGGGCGTGGACGTCGGCCGCGGTCGGCGTGGGTACTCCTACGACGGGTCTCATCGGTGGGTCCTCCCCGGGAACGTGGTCAGCCGGCCACCGGCGGCACGGAGGGCTGGCCGGCGATCAGCAGTCGGTGCGGAGCGGTGCCGACCGGATCCGGCAGCCGCAGCGGCTGCCGGCCGGGTGTGATGCTGCCGAGCACCGAGGCGTGCCGCGCGCCGGTGCCCGAGGGCAGGGCGCCCGGCAGCCCGTGCACGGTCAGGTAGCCCAGCAGCGCGAAGGCCAGCGCCTCCTTGGCGTCCGATGCGACGCCCAGGTCGTCGCTGGACGACAGGTGGACGTCCGGCAGCTCGTCGGCGATCATGCGCATCAGCGTCGGGTTGTGCGCGCCGCCGCCGGAGACGACGAGCCGGGTGACGCCGTGGTCGCGGCAGGCGCCCGCGACCGTGACCGCCGTCAGTCGGGTGAGCGTGGCCAGCACGTCCCGCGGATCCGGCGTGGGCGCGGCGGCGAGGGCGGCGAGCAGGTAGGGGAGGTGGAACAGCTCCTTCCCGGTGCTCTTCGGGCCAGGTAGCTGGTAGTACGGCTCGTCGAGCAGCCGCCGCAGCAGGACCGGGTTCACCTGCCCGGCTGCGGCTCCGCGCCCGTCCCGGTCGTACTCCTCGGCGCCCCCGCTGAAGTGACGAACGGCGGCGTCGAGGAGCGCGTTGGCCGGCCCGGTGTCGAACGCGAGGGGGTCCGCGTCCGGTGCGACGACGGTGATGTTGGCGATGCCACCCAGGTTCAGGGCGGCGGGTACGCCGGGCAGGCCACGCAGCAGCAACGCGTCGAAGAGGGCGACCAGGGGGGCGCCCTGGCCGCCGGCGGCGACGTCGCGGCTGCGCAGGTCGGCCACGACCGGAAGGCCGGTGGCCTCCGCGATCCAGGCCGGCTGACCCAGCTGGAGAGTGCCGCGGACCACGCCGGCCTCGACCCAGTGGTGCATGGTCTGGCCGTGCGAGACGACCAGGTCGGCGTGGCCGTCGCACAGCTCCGCGAGGGCCCGCACGCCGGCCTCGGCGAAGGCCTGGCCGATGCCGGTGTCCAGCACGCAGATCGCCTCGGTGGTGGTCGGGGCGGGCGGCAGGGCGGCGGCGATCTGGGTGCGCAGCCGCTCGGGGTACGGGTGGCTGAGCCGGCCCAGCGGTCGCATCCGCAGGGTGTCGCCGCTCAGGTCGAACTCGGCCGCGGCGGCTTCGATGCCGTCGTAGGAGGTTCCGGACATCAGGCCGATCACGCGCATCAGGTCCTCCTTCACGCCCGGCCGGCGGGCGCCGCCGCAGCGTCGTCGTCGACCTCGTCGGTGCGTCCATGGTCGTACGGCGTCTCCGGGGCCGGGTGGAACCGGCTCGACACCGTACCGACGAGCAGGGTGATCAGGACGCCGATCGGCACCAGCCACTGCGCGGCGATGGCGGTGGCGGTGGTGGTCCCGGCCGTCGTCACATCGATCTTGACGTAGCGGACGATGTAGGTCATCACCGCCACGGTGACGAGGAAGGCGATCACCGCGTCGACCTGGTTGGCCCGCTTGACGAGACGGCCGAGCAGGAAGGCCCCGAGCAGCGCCCCGTAGGTGTAGCCGGCGATGGTCAGGCCGGTCAGGTAGACGTTTCCGGTGCTTGAGCTGAACGCGCAGGCGAAGATCGCCATCAGCACCGCCCAGACCAGGGTCATCACCCGGGCGAGCCGGAGCATCACGTCATCCGACGGGACCGTCTTGAAGAAGCTGTGGATGAAGTCGGCGACGGTGGAGTTCGACATCGAGTTCAGCGCCGACGACAGCGAACCCATCGCGGCGCCGAGGATGCCGGCCACCAGCAGACCCGAGATGCCCACCGGCAGGGCGTGCAGGATGAAGCTCGGGTAGAGGTTGTCGCTGCTCGCCAGGCCGAGTTCCTTGAAGGTCTGACCCTTGTTGTACGACCACAGCAGCGCACCGACCAGGGAGAACGCCGCGAACTGGATGACCACGAAGATGCCCGAGGAGATCATCGCCTTCTGGCCCTCGCGCAGCGTGCGGGTGGACAGGATGCGCTGGACGATCAGCTGGTCCGACCCGTGGCTGGCCATCGCGAAGATCGCGCCGCCGATGATCGCGGTCGGCAGGGCGAACGGGCTGGTGAGCACGTGCGCGAGCGTGAAGTTGGTGTCGAAGAGCTGGAACTTGCCGGCGTCCAGCGCCTGCGAGTAGCCGTCGAAGCCGACGGCGTGGCTGAGCACCGCGATGGCCAGGATCGCCCCGCCCAGGTAGAGGCCCATCTGGATGGCGTCGGTCCAGATGACCGCCTTGATGCCACCGAGGTAGGTGTAGACCACCGTGATGAGCGTGAGAACGATGATGATGGCCTGGTAGCCGACGTTCAGGCCGAACTCGTCGAGGAGCAGCTTGATGGGGATGGCCGAGGCGAACAGCCGTACGCCCTCGGCGAGCAGGCGGGTGAAGACGAACGTGACCGACGCCAGACCCTGGACTTTCAGGCCGAACCGCTCACCGAGGTACTGGTAGGCGCTGACGAAGCCACCCCGTTTGTAGAGCGGGATGAGCACGGCGGCCACGACGACGCGACCGATGACGTAGCCCAGGGCCAGCTCGACGTTGCCGAAGCCCTGACCGCTGTACGCGCCACCGGGCACGCTGATCACGGTCAGGACGCTGGTCTCGGTGGCGACCACGGAGAACGAGACGGTCCACCACGGCAGCCGACCCTCGCCCACGAAGTAGTCCTTGGCGGATTTCTGCTTGCCGGACAGACGCAGTCCGACGACGGCGATCACAACCAGGTACAGCACGATCACGACAAGGTCGAGTTGACGCATGGCTAACTCCCAACCAGCGGGGCTGTCAATAAGTGACGTTGGCCAAGGGTAACGCGAAACTTTTTGCCACTGCCGGTCTGGGCTGGTTACGCTGTGGTCCCAGCCTGCTGATATGGGGGAACGGTGGCCCAGCAGAACGTGCCCGGCGGCCGCGAGTCGGCACCGGGAGCGGCCCGAAGCGACATTCTGGGCGCACACCATCACACCGTGCGGCCGAGGCTGGCGCGGTCGAAACGGCGCGTTGCCGCCGTAGTTCTGCCGGATCGCCGGCGCCCGTCCCCACCTGCCCTCAGCCTGGCCGCCGCGAGCACGCGCTCGACGTCGACCGCACCGGCGAGCCACCGCCCGCCGGCCGGCGACTGAACACCAGCGAGAGGAACGAACAACCCGTGGACCTCAGCACCCTCGGCACCGAGACCCGCAACGAGAAGACCACTGACCTCGACCAGATGTCCCCCACCGAACTTCTCCTCGCGATGAACGATGAGGACCGCTCGGTCGCGCAGGCCGTCCGTCGGGCCGTGCCGGACATCGCGGCGGCCGTCGACGTCGTCGTGGCGTCGCTGCGCCAGGGCGGAAGGCTGATCTATCTCGGTGCCGGCACCAGCGGCCGGATCGGCATGCTCGACGCGGTCGAGATCCCACCCACCTTCGGCACGCCGCGCGGCCGGGTCGTCGGTCTGCTCGCCGGCGGGGCGGGAGCCTTCGGCGTCGCCGTCGAGGGCGCGGAGGACGACCCGGCCGGCGCCGTCGCCGACCTCGACGCGATCGGCCTGACCGCCCGCGACACGGTGGTCGGGCTCGCCGCCAGCGGCCGTACCCCGTATGTGGTCGGCGGGTTGGCTCACGCCCGCGCGCTCGGAGCGGCGACCGTCTCCGTCGCCTGCAACTCCGACGCGGTGATCAGCCGGTACGCCGACGTCGCCGTCGAGGTGCCCACCGGACCCGAGGTGCTCACCGGCTCCACCCGGCTCAAGGCCGGCACCGCGGAGAAGCTCGTCTGCAACATGATCTCGACCGCCACGATGGCCCGGCTCGGCAAGGTCTACGGCAACCTGATGGTGGATATGAACGCCACCAACGAGAAGCTCGTCGATCGGGCGCGTCGGATCGTCGCCGAGGCCGCCGACACCGATCTCGACACCGCCACGCGGGCGCTCGCGGCGGCCCACGGGCACGCCAAGACGGCCATCGTGCTGCTGCTCGCGAACTGCACCGCCGAGGAGGCCGCCGCGCGCCTGCGCGACGCCAACGATGACGTCCGGGCGGCCGTCGCGGCCTGACCACGAAAGGCCGCCGGGCGCACCGGGGCTTCGGCGGTGGAGACGACAGGCGGTTCAGACCCGGGCTTCGGCGGCTTTCGGAGCGGCGGCGAGCGGCGGCGGCCTTCCTTCCGTGTTGCCAGCGGATCTCCGCGACGCTACGTTGAGGTGCATCGATGAGCATCAACGTAGCCAGGTACGGGGGCCCGCATGTCCACGTCTGTCACTCGTCGCACTGTCCTGGCCGGTGGGGCCGGCGCCGCCATCGGCCTGGCCCTGCCCGGCCTCGCCGCCCACGCCGGTGGCCACCATCCCACCAGCGTGAGCTTCACTCTCGACGCGAGAACGCTCGACGGCGGCGAGCAGGTCACCTCGGTCACCCTCGACACCGGCCGGCTCGGGCCGATCGACCCGGCCGGGCTGACCCCCGGCACGTTCAGCGTGCATGCCAAGGCGACCAGCCCGATCCCGATCGCTCCCGACGATCAGATCTTCAGCGAGTACGACCTGGACCGTACGGTGACCGCGGCCCGGCTCGACCGGCACGGGAACATCGTGCTGGAGTTGAGCTACGCCGAAGGTCAACCCGGTGGCGGCACCCTCGGCTACATCCTGAGCAGAGGCCGCAACGTCCAGCTGGACCTCGTCTACACCATCACGCAGAACACCCCGATCGTCCGACGCCACGGCTCGCCGGTCACCATCACGCGCTTCGTGCAGACACGGCTGTCGAACCCCGAGGTGGACGCCTTCAGCTACCACGCCTCGGGCTCGGGCCTGAAATACCGGCTGTACTCGCCCGACCACTCGCCCCAGCGCGGTCGGCTGCCGCTGATCGTCTGGCTGCACGGCGGCGGCGAGGGCGCCTCGCTGCCCGACGACTACTACGACAACGAGACCACGCTGCGCGCCAACCGCGGGGCGCTAGGCTTCGCCACTCCGCAGGCGCAGCGGATCTTCTCCGGCGCGTACGTCGTCGCCCCGCAGAGCACCTCCTACTGGATGGAGGACGGCCCACGGTTCGCCCCGCTGATCCGCGAGATCGTTCAGGACCTCGTACGCCGGAAGCGTGTCGACCCCGACCGGATCTACGTGGCCGGTTGTAGCAACGGCGGCTACATGTCCCTGGAGATGACCGTTGCCTATCCCGACCTGTTCGCCGCGTCAGTGCCGATCTGCGGCGTCGTCGAACCGCTCGGCGGGGACGGCCCGCCGCTGATCACCGACGCGGAGCTGGCGAAGATCCACACCCCGACCTGGCTGGTCGCCTCCCGCGACGACGACACCGTGCCACCCGAGACCAACACGATCCACGCCCATGACCTCATCCCGGGATCGCTGATCAGTCTGTACGACCATGTCGTCTGGAACGGCTACCAGTTCCCCGGCCACTGGTCCTGGATCTACGTGGCCCGTAACGATCCGAGCCTCAACGGCATCCACATCTGGCAGTGGATGGCCCGCCGTCGTCGGTGATCCATTGTCCACCCGGTGGGCGGCTATTCCAGGTGGAAGGTGGCCGAGCCGCGGTCGGCGCTCGAACTGACCGCCTCCACGTAGAGCAGTCCGTCGCGGTGGCGTACATATCGGCCCGGGAAGTTCTGCGACTCCAGGGACAGCCCGGCGCTGTCGGCAAGGCCGGTCTGGCGACGGAAGCTCGCATCGCCGCCGAAGAGGGCCGAGCCGTCGTTCTTCTCGACGTACAGGGCGAAGCCCCGATGGCGCAGGTAGTACCCGGGGAAGTTGGTCGACTCCAGCGACACCGTTGCGCCACCGGCCAAGCCGCTGACGATCCGGAACTGCGAGTCCGCCAGACTTGTCACGTTCGGCTCGACTCGGGCCCGGTAGTCGTAGTGCCGGATGTAGCTGCTGGCCAGGTCATGCGAACGCAGCCGAACCGGTGTGGCACCGTCGGGCACCGGGATGCCGAAATTCGGAGTGCCGTCGGCGTTCCAGTACAACTTCTGGATCCTGGTCCGCCGGTTCGGATCGTTGAGGGGATCGCCGGTGATGTCGCGGTAGTTGCGGTCGTGATAGACCAGGATGTCGCTCTGCCCGTCCTCGGAGACGGTGAACGAGTTGTGGCCGGGGCCGTACTGGCTGGTGGCCGCGTTGCTGACGAACACCGGGTTGGGGCTCTTGCTCCAGGAGGCGGCGTCGAGCAGGTTCGCGGTGCTGGAGGCGCTCAGCATCCCCAGGCAGTAGTTGGCGTCGGTGGCGCTGGCCGAGTAGGTCAGAAAGATGCGACCGTTGCGCTGGACCACCGCCGGTCCCTCGGCAACCCGGTAGCCGCGGGTCTCCCAGTCGTACGTCGGCACGACGAGCCGGGTCACGGTGCCCGTGATCTGCCAGGGGTTGGCACCCATTCGGGCGATGTAGACGTTGGAGTTGTTGGAGATGCCCGGCTCCTGCTGTGCCCAGGTTAGATAGCGCACCCCGTTCGCGACGAAGGTCGAGGCGTCCAGGCTGAAGGTGTCCCAGGGTGTCGTGATCCGTCCGCGTTCGGTCCACGAACCGGTCAGCGGATTCGCGCTGACGTTCTCCAGCGCGTACATCCGGATCCGCCACACGTCGTCGGTCCGGCCCGCCGCGAAGTAGATGTACCACCGGTTGTTGATGAAATGAATCTCCGGCGCCCAGATGTGAGCGCCCATCTCTCCGCTGGTGTGCCGGTACCAGATCGTCGACTCCGCCGCCGTCGCCAGCCCCTGCAGGGTGGTCGCCCGTCGCAGGACGATCCGGTCGTACTGCGGCACCGTGGCGGTCAGGTAGTAGTAGCCGTCGGTGTGCCGGAAGATGTGCGGGTCGGCCCGCTGGTTCACCAGCGGATTGGTGTAGTTGACGGCCGGTGCGGCCTGCGCCGGCCCGGCCGCTGGCAGGCCAGCCGACAGGGCGAGCAGCACCAACACCGCTGCCACAACCGACCGCAGGTGCCCACGGGTTCGGGGGGTGGCCGGGTCGGTTCCGGGGAGTGGCAGCGGCATCTGTCCTCCGTGAGGTGTGTGAGCGACCGCAACGCCACCGCGGGCGGCTGACACACCCCGCCGGGGGAGGAGCGCGAGCGGGCCGGGAAACGTGACGGTGGCGTTGTGCCCGGGTAGCGGTCATAGTGTTGGCGTTAACATCGACATGTGTCAAGGAATTCTGCTCGTGACCTGCACGAGGCTCCGCGCCAGGGTGGGGATCATGATTGCTGCGGGGACGAGGTGTAGCCCGATCAGGGCGGTGATGGTGGCGGTGTCCGCCCCGGAGAGGAGGGGCGGGACCAACGAGATCACGGTCAGCGACACCGCCGTCCACACGAATCGCTGGGCGGGGCGAGCGCTCCACCGGAGAAGAGCGCCGGCGATGACGATGCCCACGACCGAGAAGAAGCCGGTCACCACGGCGAACCCGGGCAACGGGATCGCCTCTCCACCATCGGGTACCTCGAAGTCGACGCCAACGGCCTGGGCGAGCGCAGCGGCGAGGGTGGTGGCCACGATCGCGGCGAGTGTGGCCACGAGGCCGGTGCCGGCGAGCCTGCGAAGTCGATGGGTGCGCCGGGTCTGGCCCGACGCCGGGCCGGCGACGACCCCGGTGTCATCGATGCTGTTCATGTCGCGCGCCACCGGGACTACTCCGTGCCGTTCGCCGGCAGCCGCGCGGGCAGTCCGAGCCGCGGGAACTGGTCGTCGTGGAACGTGAGGATCTCGGTGATCGCCCCGCCGGTAATGCGCAGGGCGTCGATCGTCAGCGGCAGGTACGCGCCCTCCTCCTTCCGCCAGAGATAGAAGGCCACGGCGGGCTGCCGGTTCACGGAGGTGGCGATGGCGCGCAGGTGCCCCAGGTCCGCGAAGCCGTCGGCGACCCAGTCGTTCACCACCGCGTCGCGGCCGATCTGCAGGCCCGGCGTGGGCGGCATCGAGCAGCGGACGTCGTCCCGCAGCATGGCGGCAAGCCCGTCGATGTCCTTGGCCACGCTCGCATCGGTGAAGCGGCGCACCAGGTCGCGCGTGCCGGCGTCCTCCTCACCTCCGGTCCAGTCCTGCCGCTCGGCGGGCAGGTGCTCCCGCATGCCGGCGCGAGCCCGCTGCAGCGCGCTGTTCACCGAGTTGACGGAGTCCCCGAGGATCTCCGCGACGTCCTTCGCTGGCCAGCCGAGCACGTCCCGCAGGATCAGCACGGCCCGCGGGCGCGGCGCGAGGTGCTGGACCGCGACCAGGTACGCCAGCTCGATCGTCTCCCGCGCGACGGCGAGGGCCTCCGGCTCGTCCGCGTCGCCTGCGGGCAGCTCGTCGAGCAGCCGGTCCGGGTAGGGCTGCAGCCACAGCACCTCGCCACCGGTCGCGGGCTCCGGACGGCGCTTGGCGAGCAGGTCCAGGCAGGCGTTGGTGGCGATCCGGTACAGCCAGGCCCGGAACGTCGACCGCCCCTCGAAGGTCTCCCGCCGCCGCCAGGCTCGGAGGAACGTCTCCTGCACGGTGTCCTCGGCGTCTTCGAACGACCCGAGCATCCGGTAGCAGTGCACGTGCAGCTCCCGCCGGTGCCGCTGCGCCAGCCCTGAGAACGCCGGCTCGTCGACCTCGCCCATCCCGCTCACGCCCAGCTCCTGCAGCCGCGTGTCCGCACTCATCACGTCATCCTTCCGTCTCGTCGTGTCCTGTCCTAGGTGTGACGGGTGCGGGCGCGAGAACTCATCACCAGGGTCGGCCGGTGGGGTGGACGGCTTTCAGTGGCGGCGGTCCGTGGTCGCGGCGGACAGCAGCGTGGGCCAGTCCTGGGCAGTTGCCCAGTCGGCGAAGCTGTGCCAGCCGACCTCCGGGTAGTCGCGGCGCAGCGCGGCGACGTCCACGTCCAGGCCGACGGTGGTGAAGTAGCCGAACATGGCCGCCAGGTCGGCGGACCGCTGTCGGACCTGGGCCAGGGGCACCTGCTGGTGGGTGATCGCGAGGCCGACGGCACCGGCGAGGATTTCGGCGATCTGGGCGGGGGTGCGCTCGTCGGAGGCGATGTCGAGGCGACGGCTGGCGAACTCGCCGGGGCGCTGTAGGACGAGCGCGGCGAACGCGCCGATGTCGGCCGCCGGGATGAGGGTGAGTGGCCGGTCGACCGGCATTGGCCAGGCGAATGTGCCCGTACGCAGACCGTCGAGGGTCCAGCCGGTGGCGTAGTTGTCCATGAATGCCGCCGGCGCGATGACCGTCCAGGGCACGCCGGAGGTGCGGAGGTGCTGCTCAACCAGGTGCTTGCTCTCGTAGTGCGGGACGCCGGTGCCGCGGTCGGCGTGCGCGGCGGTGGTCAGCACGATGTGGCTGAGGTCAGCGGCTGCCGCGGCGTCGACAAGAGCCTTGCCTTGCCGGACCTCGGTGGCGAGGTCGGTGCCGAACGGCGTGGTGACCGCGAACAGCGAGTCGGATCCGGCGAGCGCGGTGTCGAGGGAAACGCGATCGTCAAAGTCGGCTTGGCGCACCTCGGCGCCGATGTTCCACAGGGCCTCGGCGGCCGGTGAGGCGGGCTGGCGGGTGAGTGCGCGTACCCGGTGGCCGGCCTTCAGCAGCGCGCGTGCGGTCGCCCCGCCCTGGGCGCCGGTGGCTCCGGTGACGGCAACGGTGAGCATGAGTTCTCCAGGAGGTAGAATAGCTGCGTTACGCATTAACTGCGTCACGCAGCAGGTTAGGTGGAATCGCTGCGCGGCGCAACTAGTTGGGATGGGATGCGGATGGCTGCGACGCGTCGGACCCGGTTGTACGAGGAGTTGTCGATGGCGTCCCGCCGCTATCTGGCCTCGTACGTGCTGTTCAACCAGGCCATCGCCGACCACCTCGGGTTACACCCGACCGACGTGCAGTTTCTGAGCCTGCTCTCGGCGGCGCCCGCGCCCCGCACGGTGCGAGAGATCGCCGACATGACCGGCCTCACCACAGGATCGGCGACCCGCCTCGTCGATCGGCTCGAACGTGGTGGCTACGTGAGACGCACGCCCGACCAGGAGGACAGGCGCCGGGTGCTGGTCACCCCGGTGCCAGACCGCCTCGAGCGTGTCACCGCGGTCTGGGACGACCTCGGCCAGTCCTGGCAGGCAATCCTCGACGACCACACCGAGGAGGAGCTTGAGGTGATCACCCGCCATATGCAGCGAGCTGATGACCTCAGCCACACCCAGATGCGTCGCCTGCGATCCCGACCGAAGCCCGCCTGAGGCCTCGACCCGAAAGGCTGTCAGGTCCGGGCGAGCGCGATCAGGGGCTGACCAGGCCGGTCCGGTACGCGACGACGACAGCCTGGACCCGGTCGCGCAGTCCCAGCTTGGCCAGAATCCGGGCGACGTGTGTCTTCACGGTCGCCTCCGACAGGTGCAGGCGGCCGGCGAGCTCGGCGTTGCTCAGGCCGTGGGCCAGCAGGCCCAGCACCTCCAGCTCACGCGGGGTGAGGGCGCTCAGGTCCCGGTGGATCGCCGGCGGGTCGGTGTCGTGTTGGGCGAACCGTTGCACGAGCCGCCGAGTGATCGCCGGTGCCAGCAGCGCGTCGCCGGAGCGGACCAGCCGGACGGCGGCCACCAACTGCTCCGGGGTGACGTCCTTGAGCAGGAAGCCGCTGGCCCCGGCGGTCAGCGCCGCGTACACGTACTGGTCGAGGTCGAAGGTCGTGAGCATGATGATGCGGGGCGCCTCGCCAACGCCGGTGAGGATCTGGCGGGCGGCCGCGAGGCCATCCATGTCGGGCATCCGGATGTCCATCAGCACCACGTCGGGTCGGTGCCGATGGACCGCGTCGACGGCCTCGACTCCGGTCGTCGCCTCGGCGACCACGTCGATCCCGTCGGCCGTAAGGATCATCCGGAACCCGGCTCGGACTAACGCCTGGTCGTCGGCGACCACCACTCGCAGCGCTGCGGTCATGCCGTGCCCTCCATCGGTGTGCCCGTCCGGCCGTCGCCCGCGGTGCCCGCCCCGCCCGTGCTGGCTGCCCTGCCGGCCCTGCCCGCGATCATGACTGATCCACCGGGATAAAGGCCTGGACACGGTACCCGCCGGTGAGCCGGGGGCCCGCCTGCAGGGTGCCGCCGTAGACCGAGAGCCGCTCGCGCAGACCGATCAACCCTCGCCCGGTGCCGGTACCGGCGGTCGCGCCGGCTCGGCCGCCGGTGTCGGTCACCTCCACCCGCAGGTGGTCTCCGGCGTACTCAACGAGCACGCGTACGGACGCGCCGGTCGCGTGTTTGACGGTGTTCGTCAACGCCTCCTGCACCAACCGGTACACGGTCAGCTCGATGCCGGACGGCAGAGGTCCACGCTGCCCACGCACGACGAGCTCGACCTCGACCCCGGAGTCGCGGATCCGCTGCACCAGCGCGTCCAACCCGTCGAGCCCTGGCTGCGGCGCCAGATCGGTTTCGCCCTCCGGTCCGATCACGTCGCCGTTCATCGTGAGCAGCCCCATCACGTGTCGCAGCTCGGTCATCGCCGCGCGGCCGCCGGCTTCGACCGCGAGCAGCGCTGCCCGTGCGTCCTCGGGCCTGGACCCCATGACCTTGCGGGCGGCGCCGGCCTGGATCACCATCACGCTGACGTTGTGCGTCACCACGTCGTGCAACTCCCGGGCGATCCGGGCCCGTTCGAACTCCGTCGCCCGGCGCAGCGCCTCGATCTGCTCGTGCTCCATGGCCGACATCCGCGCGCGGCCCTCGTCGGCGTGCTGCTTCCACCGGCGTAGCCCCTCGGCCGCCACCGCGATCGGAAGCAGGATCAGGAACGGCACGGAGCTGTCGGACACCGAGCTGGCGTCCGACTGCAGCCCGGCGTGGAGAATCGCGGCCGCCGGCAGGCTGGCCAACGCCAGAATCTTGTACGGGCTGAAGACCGCGGCGCTGTAGCCGGCGACGACGCACGCGAAGAAGGACAGCCGCAGCGCGGCCGGGTTGTCGTTGACCAGCACGGCGGTGGCCAGCACGACCCAGAGCACCCCCAACGGGTACCGGCGGCGGAACAGCAGCGGCAGCACGACCAGGATGAGCAGGGCCGCCGTCCAGCCGGTCCCGTCATCCTCGACGGGCAGGAAGGGCGGCCACACCGGGTCGGGTGGCCGCGGTGGCACCAGGTGGCCCGGCAGGGGTTCGCCCCGGCTGAACTCGATCCGGTCCGGCGACGGCCGGTCGTTGACGCCCGCCTCGATCGCGACGAGACCGAGCCCGAGCGCCACGAGCGCGTCGAACAGCTGCCCCCGGCGCGACAACGGCGGCAGTTGGCCGACCGGACGGGCCAGGGACCGGATGCCGGCCCACAGCCGGATGAACACCGCACGCCCCGTCATCGGCTCATTCTCGTCGCCGGGCCGGGCCGGTGCTATCGGCCTCAAGAGCGGCGACGCTACATCGCACGCCTACCTCGCAGGGATGACGCCGCCAACGATCATCCCGATGAGGTACCGAAGATGCCTCCCGCTGCCGATGTGTCCGGCTCGTACTCGCTCCTAGCGTCAGCGTGGCCAGCTCAACGACCACCTGAGGAGACGGGGACATGCCCACACCGCTGATCGAACTGCATGAGGTGACACGCCGGTACGACGAAGGGCCGCCGGCGCTGCGTGAGGTGTCGTTGAGCGTCGCGGCCGGCGAGGCGGTGGCGATCCTCGGTCCGTCCGGCAGCGGCAAGTCGACGATGCTCAACCTGGTGGCTGGGCTGGACCGGCCGAGCACCGGCACGGTCACCGTCGACGGGGTCCGGGTCGACCAGCTCGGCGAAGCGGCCTCCGCCCGCTACCGGAGGGCCCGGATCGGTCTGGTGTTCCAGTTCTTCAACCTGCTCGACGACCTGACCGTCGCCGACAACGTCATGCTGCCGGCGCAGCTGGCCGGGATGGGCCGCGGCACCGCCCAGCGCCGGGCCACGGAGCTGCTCGGCCGGCTCGGCGTCGCCCGGCACTCCGGCGCGTACCCGGGGAGGCTTTCCGGCGGTGAACGGCAGCGGGTCGCGGTCGCCCGCGCGCTGATGAACCGGCCGGCGCTGCTGTTGGCCGACGAGCCGACCGGGGCCCTGGACACCGCCTCCGGCGAGGAGGTCATGCGGCTGCTGACCGAGCTGCACGCCGACGGCCAGACCATCGTTGTGGTCACCCACGACCTGGCCCTCGCCGAGACGTGCGCGACCCGGACCGTTCAGCTCCTCGACGGGCAGGTCGCCGCGGATACCGCGATGGAGCAGGTCCGATGAGCGCGTTGGCTCGGGTGGTCCGGGCCGGGGTCGGCCGGCGACGCGTCCAGACGATCGTGGTCGGCCTGGTCGTGATGATCGCGGTGACCTCGGCCGTCCTCGGCGGTTCGCTGATGGTGGCCTCCCAGGGACCCTTCGACCGGGCCTTCAGCCAGCAGCAGGGCGCGCACCTCACCGCTCAGTTCGACGCCGTTGCGGTCACCGAGGCGCAGTTGGCCGCATCAGCGAGCGCCGCAGGGGTTGCCGCGGCGGCGGGACCGTTCCCGAACGCGCAGTTGAACCTGACCAGCCCGGCGGGCAATCCGATACCGCCGGCGAACGTCGTCGGGCGTGCCGACGCGGGCGGCGCGGTCGACCGGGTCATCGTCGTCGAAGGCCGCTGGGCGACCGACCCCGGGGAGATCGTGCTGGCCACGGGGGGTCGCCTGCAGTTGCCACCGCAGATGGTCGGGCAGCAGTGGACGGTGTCCGACGCGCCGGGCAGCCCATCGGTGACCGTCGTCGGGATCGCCCGATCGGCCAGCCAGACCGCCGACGCCTGGACCACCCCGGCGCAGCTCGCCTCCTGGGCCGGAACCGATGGTCCCCGGACGTACCAGATGCTCTACCGCTTCACCGAGGCCGGCACGGCCGAGCAGGTCCAGGCCGGCCGGACCGCGGTGGAGGCGACCGTCCCCGCCGCCGCGCTCGCCACCGCGTCGTCGTGGCTCGATGTCCGCCGGGAGGCGACCGGCGAGACCCTCCTGCTGGTGCCGTTCCTGATCGCGTTCGGCATGCTGGGCGTGGTCATGGCGGTGCTGATCATCGGTAACGTGATCGCCGGCGCGGTTTCCACCGCCACCCGCCGGATCGGCATCCTCAAGGCGCTCGGTTTCACGCCGGCTCAGGTGGTCCGGGCGTACGTGGGCCAGGCGCTCATCCCGGCCACGGTCGGTGCGGCGCTCGGTGTGGTCGCCGGCAACCTGCTGACCATGCCGATCCTCGCGCGGACCAACCAGCTCTACGGCACGAACGACAACGGGGTCGCGCTCTGGGTCGACGCGGTCGTGGTCGGCGGCGCGCTCACCATCGTGGCGGTGACCGCCCTGGCCGCCTCCGCCCGGGCCGGCCGGTTGCGCAGCGTCGACGCGCTCGCCGTCGGCCGTACGCCTCGACCCGGGCGCGGTCAGTGGGCGGCCCGCATGACCAGTCGGTTGCCGATCTCCCGGCCGGTGACGCTCGGCTTGGCGCATCCCTTCGCCCGGCCGGTACGAGCGGTCAGTGTCGTCGCCGCGATCGCGTTCGGTGCGGCCGCAGTCACCTTCGCGGTTGGGCTCGGCACGTCACTCAACCGGGTCCAGGAGGTCGAGGACATCGCCGACGTCCAGGTCGGGGCGCCGCACCGGATGGCGCCCGGCGAGCCGCGGCCGGGTCGACGAGAGCCGCAGCCGTTCGGCGATCCGGCCGCGATCGAGAAGGTGATCGCCGGCCAGGCGGGCACCGGCGGGTACATGGGCGTGGCCCGCAGCGAGATCACCGCTGGTGGGATCGTCGGCGAGCTCGACGCGGTTGCCGTCACCGGGCCTGACTCGGCGCGCTACTACCGAATGGTGTCGGGCACCTGGCTGACCGGGCCGGGGCAGATCGTCGTCTCGACCCCGTTCCTGACCGCGGCGGGCAAACAGGTGGGCGACAGCATCGTGCTGACCGACAACGGCGTCGACATCACCGTCAAGATCGTCGGTGAGGCGTTCAACACCGACGACGACGGGATGCAGGTCGTCACCGACATCGCGACTCTGCGCGCGGCCGAGCCGGAGCTGGCGCCGTCGATGTACTACGTCAGCGTCGATTCCGGCACCGACTCCGGGGCGTACGCCAAGGCGTTGACGACCGCACTGGAGCCGGTCGGCGCGGCGGCCGACCGCCTCAACCACCAACCCGACGAAATGATCATTATCGTCAACGCGCTGACCGGACTGCTCAGCCTCATGCTGATGGTCGTCGCCGGCCTCGGCGTGATGAACACGGTCGTCCTGGAAACCCGGGAACGCGTCCACGACCTGGGCGTGCACAAGGCGCTCGGGATGACCCCCCGGCAAACCACGGCGATGGTCATCGCCTCGGTCGTGGTCACCGGCCTGGCCGGCGGCGCGATCGGTGCGGCGGTCGGCGTGTTGCTGCAACGCACGGTCATCACGGAGATGTCGAGCAGCGTCGGCTTCCGCCTGCCCGACTCGGTCCTCGACGTGTACGGCTCGTTCGATCTGCTGGTCTTCGGTCTCGCCGGGCTGGTCATCGCCGTGGTCGGTGCACTGCTGCCCGCCGGCTGGGCGGCGAAGACGAGGGTCGCGGTGGCACTGCGAACCGAGTGACGAGGACCGGCATGTTTCACCCTCGCGTAAGGGGTATTCAGGCGCACCGGCGCGGCCGGAGGGTGAACAGCGCCACGGAGCAAGGGAGTTCGTGTCATGCCCGATCCGCAGCCCACCATCGTCCTGGTGCACGGAGCGTTCGCCGAGTCGGCGAGCTGGAACGGTGTGATCGACCGGCTGGGTGCCGCGTACGACGTGGTGGCCGCCGCCAACCCGCTGCGGAGCGTCGCAGGCGACGCCGCGTACGTGCGGGACGTGATGCGCGGGATCGGCGGCCCGGTGATCCTCGTCGGCCATTCATATGCCGGCATGGTGATCACGCAGGCCGCCGCTGGCGAAACACTGGTGCAGGCCCTGGTGTACGTCAACGCCTTCGCCCCGGACACCGGCGAATCCGCGCTGTCGCTGTCCGGGAAATTCCCCGGCAGCACGCTCGCCGACACGCTGGTCCAGTACCCGCTGTCGAGCGGTGGCAACGAGGTGGCGATCGGCCAGGACGCCTACCATGCGCAGTTCGCCGCGGACGTGTCGGCGGACGCCGCCGCGCTCATGGCCCGGACCCAGCGGCCGATCACCGAGCAGGCCCTGGGCGACAAACTCACCGGCGACCCGGCCTGGCGATCGCTGCCCAGTTGGTTCGTCCTGGGGGACGGCGACATGAACATCCCGGTCGCCGCGCATCGGTTCATGGCCGAGCGGGCCGGCCCTCGGGGTCAGCGCGAGGTCGCCGGCGCCTCGCACGCGATGGCGGTGTCACGGCCGAGCGAGGTCGCCGAGACGATCATCGAGGCGGTCCGGGGCGTGAGCGGCTGACGTTCCGGCAAGACCCGATAGGCAGGGTGGGCGCTTCGCTCACCCTGCCTTATCTGGTACGGGCACGTCCGCCCCTTCCGGAGCCACCCCTGCGGCAGTTGCCGGCTCAGGGCCGCTGCTCGACCTCCTGCGGCGGCGACAACGATCGGTATGGTGAGTTAAAAATCAACATGGGATGGTGCCGGTGAGTCTGATCCAGGCGGGTGTCACCGCTGCGACGACGATGCTGGCGGTCCTGATCGGCGGATGGCTCACCGTCCGGGCTCAGGACCGGCTGTGGCGCCGCGACCAGGACCGACAGTGGCGTGACATCCGGCTGAACGCGTACATCGAGTTCATCGGCGCGGCCCGGGAGTACGTGGCCTTCGTCCTCAACCCGGCCGCCCGCATCACCGCGGTGCCGCGCCCGCGCGATCCGGGTGACCTCATGCCGTTCTTCGACGACGAGGGCAGCCGCTACCGGGAGCGGTTGGAGAGCACCAAGACCGCGCTCCGGCTGGTGGCCGGGCGACCCGAGGTGGTGAGCGGTTCGTCGGAGTTGGTGCGCCAGGCCAGGCTTCTGGCGGCTGTTCGGGCGGGCAACAGCGTCGACGCATTGCCGGCCGAGCGGTTCGACGCCCTCTGGGCGGCCGAGCGTGGGTTCATCGAGGTCGCCAGGGCCGAACTCGGCCTGCCCTCCGCGTTCGCGCCGTGACCGGGCACGATCCCTGACGCGGCAAGGCGTCCTAGACCCTCCGATGCCAAGAGCATCCGGGGATGTCGGGTTGCCCGGATGCCCCTGGTCGCGGCATCGATCAGGTCGTACGATCCGCGGCTGGCGCGCCGGGCGGCTCGGGCGATGTCGGCTGTGCGTCGCACCTGAGGTCATCGGCGATCGTCGACGCCGTCCGTATCATTTCGGCATGGTGCCGCTGGAGGCAGGGATCAGCCGGCGGGCGGTGCTTCTGGCCGCCGGGGGGATGCTTGCCGGGTGTTCCCGGCAGCCCGAGGTCGACAAGGTCCACCTACGACTGGCCACCGGGCCAGCGGGAGCCGTGTATCGGCGCATCGGCGGTGCCCTGGCCGAACACATCTCCGAGCATGTGCCGGGCGCCGCGGTGACCACGGTGCCGAGCGGCGCGTCCACCGACAACATCCGGATGCTGCGAGCCGGCGAGGTGCACCTTGGGCTGACCAGCCTGGACGCGCTGATCACGGCGGACGGCAGCGCGCCCGAGGGCCTTTCGGCGGTGTGCCGGCTCTACGACAGTCACCTCCACCTCGTGGTCATGGCGGATTCGGCGATCAGTGGGTTCCGGGATCTCGAGGGCAAGCGCGTATCCCTCGGTGCCCGCGACTCGGGAACGGAGTTCACGTCGCTGCGGGTTCTGCAGCTCGGCCCGGTGAACGCCGACGGTCGCTTCCTCAGCCAGGCCGAATCGGCGGGGAAACTGCGCGACGGTGTGATCGACGCGATGTTCTCCCTGACCGGCGTTCCGACACCTGCCATCGCGGAACTGGCGCAGCGGCACCCCATCCGGCTGATCCCGTTGGACGCGCAGGCAGAGGCGCTCTTCACGGCGTACCCGGGTCCCTATGCCCCGGCCACGATTCCCGCGACTGCCTACGCCGGCGTCCCGGCCACCCGTACCGTCGCTGTGCCGAACGTGCTTCTCGCGCGTAACGACCTGCCCGACGACCTGGTCTACGCCATCACCGACACCATCTTCCGGCACACCGGGACGATCGCCTCCCAAAGTCGCGACGACGCCGAAGCCATCCCCGAAGCGTGGCAGATCAACGTGCGTACCGGGATCTCCACCGCATCGATCCCGCTGCATCCAGGCGCGGCCGAATGGTTCCGTGACCGCAAGCGCTGACCTTCAGGAGCGAAAACGGGGGCATCCAGGCTCGGGTCCTCAGGCCGGCCATCGAGCCGGGGCGTCCGGCGACGACGCCACTCGCGGAACGACCGGCAACGCGATCACCGCGGCCAACCCGTACCCCGAACCGTCCGGACGCGGCAGGCCCCGCTCCAGCCGCAGCTCGCCCCCGGCCCCAAGGACCAGGTCGGCGCAGATCGCCAGTCCCAGGCCGGTGCCGGGCACGTTCTGGTGCCGCGGCGACCGCCAGAACCGCCGTACCGCCTGGGCCCTCTCGGCGACGTCGATCCCCTGGCCATTGTCGCGGACGGTGATGGTGACCATGCCTCCGGCCGCGGAGTCGGTGCCGTCCCCGGCGGTCGCGGCACCGGGGACGCTGCGGGCGGTCACCTGCACCACCTGCGCGTCCGACAGCCGTAACGCGTTGCTGATCAGCTCGTCCAGGATGCTGCCCAATCCGCCAGGAGGCTCCAGCAGCCGCAATCCCGGTGGCACGTCGACCGCCAGCGTCTGCCCCGCCGTCGCCGTCAACGCCCGCCAACGCTCGACTCTGGTCGTCAGTACGTCGTCGAGTTCCACCGGCGACGCCGTCCGCATGCTCTCCATCCGCGCACTGGCCTGCAGCGAGTTCAGCAACCGCTGCATCGCCTTCAGCTCGTCGACGGCGACGTCGTACACCTGCTGCCCGTTGCCCTCCGGCCGCAGGTGTGCCTCAAGGCTCTCCACCGCCAGCCGGAGGCTGGTCAACGGGTTGCGCAACTGGTGCGAAGCATCGGAGACGAATGCCCGCTGCCGCTGCGCGGCGTTCTCGACGGCGTCCATCATGGCGTTGAACGACCCGGCCAGCCGCCGCAGCTCGATCGGCCCGGCCTCGGCGTCGGCGCGGATCGTCAGGTCACCCTTGGAGATCCGCGAGGTCGCCGCGTCCAGCCTCCACACCGGCCGCAGCACCCAGGCCGAAACCGGCCACGCGACAGCTACCAGCGCGATCAACGGCAACAGCCCGAGCCCGGCGAGCCGGGCCCAGCGTACGAGGATGCGCTCGCGCGTCCTCGACAGGTCGGAGATCGTCACGACGGCGCCGACGACCTCACTGTCCCGGCCCACCGGCTCGGCCACCACGAGGGCGGAGTCTCCCCACGGCGCCCACTCCCCGGACGGTTCGGACCGCGCCCCGGCCAGCGCGGCAGTCACGATCCGGGACAACGCCGGCTCGGCGGCAGCCGCGTCCTGGTAGGCGCTGGCCGACCCGAGCAGCACCTTGCCCGACGGGTCGATCACCGCGACCGGGATGCCATACAGCCGGTGGTAGCGCGTCAGTTCCTGGTGGAGCGCCTCGGTCCGTCCGGTCGACATCGCGGTCTCGGCCAGCGACGCGAAGCGGCCGACGTCGCCGAGCCGGTCGACGTAGGTCTCCTGCATCTCCCGCTCGGCCACGGTGACGCTGAGCGGCACCCCGAGCGCCGCGACGAGCAGCACCGCCAGGGGCACCAGGACGACGAGCAGGCGACGATGCACGGCGCGTCAGCCAATCAGCTCCGGTTGATCGGCCAGGAGCCGATAGCCGACCCCGTGGATCGTGCGGATGAGCACAGCGGGCCCGAGCTTCTGCCGCAACGCCGCGATGTGGGTGTCCAGCGTGCGGCTCGATGACTCCCAGGTGGCGCCCCAGATCTGGTCGAGGATGACGTCGCGGCTCACCACATTCGGCGCCCGCCGGCCCAGCAGCAGGAGCAGCTCGAACTCCTTGCGGGTCAGCGTCACGGGCGTGCCCTCGACGGTGACCTCGCGGGTGCCGACGCCGATTCGCATCGGGCCGAGGACGAGCTGCCCGTCCGGATGGGACAGCGCCCGAGCCACCCGGGTGCGGCGCAGCACGGCGTCAATCCGGGCCAGCAACTCCGAGACGCCGAACGGCTTCACGATGTAGTCGTCCGCACCGGCGCGCAAGCCACGGACCCGCTCGTGCTCCTCGGCTCGTGCCGTCACGGCGATGACGGCCGTCTCCGGGCGGTCACGCAGCTTGCGGATCACGTCGAGCCCGTCTCCGTCGGGCAGACCCAGGTCGACGAGGACCACATCGGCTGGGACGGCGCGCACTGCCTCCGCGGCGGTGGCGATGCGGTGAACCTCGAAGCCCGCCTGGGCAAGGACGGTCACCAGACCCCGCGCCACGCGGTCGTCGTCCTCGATGACGGTGATCCGCATAGTGGCGGATTGTACGCCCAGGGCCGACACCCCGTTATCCCCTCAGTTCTTGGGATTCCGCTGACATCCGGCGCGTTCCTTGGGATTTATCTGACACCATCCGCGCCCCCGCCAGCCGAGACTGAGGCCGCGCACTAGTCGACCAACGTGGATGCGCTGAGGAGGAGGCCGCAACATGGAAACGACCAGCAGGTACCGGGCCGTCGTGCGGATGAGCGCCGCGATCGGCCTCGCTACGCTCCTCGCCGCGTGTTCCGGCAACGGAGGCGCCACCGGCGGAGGTGACGCCAGCGGCTACCCGGACCAGAACATCACGTTCGTCGTGCCGTTCAGTGCGGGCGGCCCGACGGACACCGTCACCCGCATGATCGCCGAGCCGATGGCCGCAAAGCTCGGCGGCAAAATCGTCGTCCAGAACGTCGAGGGTGCGGGCGGCACGGTCGGCGCCGGCGAGGTCGCGCAGGCCGAGCCAGACGGCTACACCGTGCTCATGCACCACATCGGCATGTCAACGGCGCCCGCCCTCTACCAGAAACTGGGCTACAAGCCGCTTGAGGACTTCGAGACGGTCGGGCTGGTCACCGAGGTGCCGATGACGGTTGTCGCCCGAAAGGACTTCGCGCCGACGACGCTTCAGGAGCTCGTGACCTACGTGAAGGCGAACGCCAACAAGGTCACGCTGGCCAACGCCGGCATCGGCGCCGCGTCCCACCTGTGCGGCCTGCTGTTCCAGACCGCCGCCGGCGTCAAGCTTCAGGAGGTCCCGTACCAGGGCACGGGCCCCGCGCTGACCGACCTCGTCGGCGGCCAGGTCGACTTCATGTGTGACCAGACGACCAACACCAGCGGCCAGATCGCGGCGGGCGAGGTGAAGGCGTACGCGGTCACCACGCCGGAGCGGGTGAAGAGTCTTCCCGACCTGCCCACCACGGCCGAGGCGGGGCTGCCTCAACTCACGGTGAGCGTGTGGCACGGGCTCTACGTTCCGGCCGACACGCCCGCAGAGATCGTTCAGAAGCTGTCCGAGGCTCTGAAGGTGGCACTGGCCGACCAGAAGGTCATCGATCAGATGGCCAAGCTCGGCACCGCGCCGGTCCAGGCCGAGGCCGCGACCCCGCAGGCACACCGGGCCAAGCTCGAAGAGCAGCTCGGCACCTGGTCAAAGGTCATCGCCGACGCCGGTGTCAAGGTCTCCTGACGTGGAGCGCCGCCGGTCCTTCCCGGACGTCCTCGCCGGTGGAGTCTTCGTTCTGATCGGTGGCGCGTTCGTGGTGGGGTCGCTCAACTACGAGTTGGGCAGCCCACTGCGGATGGGCCCCGGCGCCTTCCCGCTGCTGGTCGGCGGGGTGGTGGCCACCCTGGGCCTGGCGATCGTCATCAAGGGCCTCATCGCCGGCGAGGTGGTCTCCTTCGGGCCGGTCCCCTGGCGGGCGGTCGCCGTCATCGCGCTCGCGGTCCTGTTCTTCGGATTCACTGTCCGGCGTCTCGGATTCGTGCCGACGTCGGCGGTGACCGCACTGCTCACCACGCTGGCCAGCTCCCGCGTACGGCTGCTCACGGCTGTTGCCGTAACCGCCGGACTGACCGTGGCCAGCACGCTCATCTTCATCGTCGGACTTCAGCTACGGATCCCGCTCTGGGGTCCGTGGCTCGGGTTCTGACGCGTCGGCCGGATTGGAACATGGAACTCCTCGACAACCTCGCGCTGGGCTTTTCGACCGCCTTCCTGATCCAGAACGTCCTCTACTGCTTCGTGGGTGTGCTGCTCGGGACGGCGGTCGGCGTGCTGCCTGGCATCGGGCCCACTGCGACGGTGGCGATGCTGCTGCCGATCACGTTCAGCTTCGAGCCGGTGACGGCGCTGATCATGCTGGCGGGAATCTATTACGGCGCCCAGTACGGCGGCTCGACGACCGCCATCCTGATCAATCTGCCCGGTGAGTCCTCAGCGGCGGTCACCGCGCTGGACGGGCACGAGATGGCCCGACAGGGCCGGGCTGGCGCGGCTTTGGCCACCGCCGCGATCGGGTCCTTCATCGCGGGTACGGTGGCCACCGTCGCGTTGGCCGTCGCGGCCCCACCGCTGGCCCGCGTCGCGTTGAAGTTCGGCCCGGCCGAGTACTTCTCGCTGGTGCTGCTCGGCCTGATCGTGTCGATCTCGCTGGCGCGAGGCACCGCGCTCAAGGCGCTGGCGATGATCGCGCTCGGTGTGCTGCTCGGCACGGTCGGGCAGGACATCTACACCGGCACGCCCCGGTTCGTGCTCGACCAGCGCGAGCTGTACGGCGGCATCGACTTCGTGTCGGTCGCCGTCGGCATGTTCGGGGTGGCCGAGATCCTACGCAACCTGGAGAACGAACAGACCCGCACGGCGATCGTCAGCAAGGTGCGGAACCTCTGGCCTACACGCGAGGACCGGCGCCGGATCGTCGGCCCGATCCTGCGGGGCACCGGTCTCGGTGCCGCGCTCGGCGTCCTGCCCGGCGGCGGTCACGTGCTGGCCTCGTTCACCTCGTACGCGGTCGAGAAGCGGATCTCGAAACGGCCGCAGGAATTCGGAAAAGGGGCGATCGAGGGTGTCGCCGGCCCGGAGTCGGCGAACAACGCCGCCGCACAGACGTCGTTCATCCCGCTGCTCACGCTGGGTCTGCCGGCCCATCCGGTGATGGCGCTGATGGTCGGCGCGTTCATCGTCCACGGCATCACCCCCGGCCCGAACGTCATCAACGACGAACCGGCGCTGTTCTGGGGCCTGATCGCGTCGATGTGGATCGGCAACGTGCTGCTCCTGCTGCTGAACCTGCCACTGATCGGCCTCTGGGTGCGGATGCTGCGTATCCCGTACCAGGTGTTGTTCCCGATGATCATCCTGTTCGCCGCGATCGGCACGTACTCCCTGAAGTTCAACCCGTTCGACGTCTACGCGATCGCGTTCTTCGGGATCCTGGGCTACATCCTGATCAAGTGCGGCTGCGAGCCGGCGCCGCTGCTGCTCGGCTTCGTCCTCGGGCCCCTGCTGGAGGAGAACCTGCGGCGAGCGCTCATCATTTCCCGCGGCGACCCGTCGGTCTTCCTGACCCGACCGATCTCCGCAGTGCTCCTGGCCCTGGCCGTGGCAGCGCTCGTCCTCGCCGTCGTCCCGGCGATCCACCGGCGACGCGAGGTCGTGTTCGCCGAGGAGGAGTAGGAAACGGTGAGGTCCCCGTGTCCTGGACGGGGACCGGTCACTCCGCGGTGAGCCGACTCTTCTGCACCTTGCCGAGAGCGTTGCGGGGAAGGGCCTCGACGAGCCGCACCTGCCGGGGACGCTTGTGTGTCGACAACTGCCGGGCCACGAAGTCGATCAGTTCCGCCTCGTGGATGCCGTCACCCACCACGTACGCCGTCACCTGCTGACCGAGGTCGGGATGGGGCGTGCCCACCACCGCGGCCTCCCGGACACCGGGATGCGCCAGTAGCGCGTCCTCGACCTCCCCGGCGCCGATCCGGTAGCCGCCGCTCTTGATCAGGTCGGTGGCCGCCCGGCCGACGATGCGATGCCAGCCGTCCGGCCCGATCGTGGCCACGTCCCCGGTGCGGAACCATCCGTCCGCGGTGCGGGCAGCCGCATCAGCGTCGGGCCGTTTCAGGTACCCGTCGAAGAGCGTCGGGCCGCAGACCTCCAGCTCGCCGATCGCCACCCCGTCGGTGGGCACCGAGCGGCCCCGTTCGTCCACCACGCGGGTCCGTACCCCCGGTAGCGGCAGCCCGACGGCGCCCGGGCGGCGGGGTCCGGCAGCGCTGGCGCTCACGGTGATCAACGTTTCGGTCATCCCGTAGCGCTCGACGATCTGGTGACCGGTGAGCCCGGCCAGGTCGGCGAAGACCGTCGTGGGCAGAGCCGCGCTGCCCGACACCAGCAGCCGCGCGGCGCGCAGTGCCCGGGCCGAGGTCGTGTCGGCGGCCACCCGGGACCAGATGGTGGGGACGCCGAAATACAGGGAGCCGTTCGCGGCCGCATACCGCTCGGGGCGGGGCTGACCCACGTGGTGCAGCCGACCACCCACTCGCAGAGGGCCGAGCACGCCGAGCACCAGGCCGTGGACGTGGAAGAGCGGCAGGCCGTGCACGAGCAGGTCCTCCGGCGTCCACTCCCACGCCGCGGCGAGCCCGTCGAGGCAGGCGGCGATGGCTCGGCGGGAGAGCGTCACGCCCTTCGGCGCGCCGGTGGTGCCGCTGGTGTAGAGAATCAGCGCGATGCCAGCCGGATCCGGCTCCGGATGACTGGTGTCCGAGAGTCGCGCCAGATCGATCCGAATGAGCGGCAGCCCCTCGGGTGTATCCCGGCGCTCGTCGTCCGCCGACACGAGCATCGCCCCGGCGGCCGAGTCGCGCAGGATGTGCTCACGTTCCATGGGCCCGGCGTCCGGCGGCACCGGCACCACCGCCGACCCGGCCAGCAGCGCGCCGACGACACCGACCACCGTTGGCAGACTAGCCGTCGCGTCCACCGCGACGCGGTCCACGCCACGCAGGTCGTCGGCCACGGCAGCGGCGAGCCGCCGCAACTCCACCCAGGACACCGCCCGATCGTCGATCCGGATCGCATCCGGGCGTTCGTCGGTTGAGGCGAGCAGCCAACTCAGCAGCACGGGCCCGTGACCCTTCTCGTCGTATCCTGCGGCTGGCGACGCGGCCGAAGTCACCGGCGTCCGGGACTGCGGGGCGCTGTGCCGGCCGTGGGGGTCCGCAATCCGCAGGAGGCGACCCGGCACGCCCCAGGCGGCCGGAGGACCTCCGCCGGCGGCGGAAGAAGGACAAAAAGAAAAGGCACGAAGATCCGTCTCCCTGCCACTTCTAACATATAGCGCACCGGGGGCTTGCGGCAAGGCCCGGGTCATGCCGCAGAATCGGCGGCCGTAAACGGCACCGACGAAAAAACGGGGGTACGACGTGGGTGTGCTTTCGGCCAACGCAGCACAACTGAGCACGGTTGCCGCGGAGGTATCCCGATGATCGAGCAGTCCGTGTTGGATCTTCAAGAGGTCGACGAGACGCTGGTCGCGGTCGTTGGCGGCAAGGCCGCGAACCTGGGCGGGCTGTCCCGGATCGAAGGCATCCGCGTACCGGCCGGCTTCTGCGTCACGACGGCCGCCTTCCGGCGGATCATGGCGGAAGCGCCCTCGATCGACGAGCGGCTCGATCAGTTGTCGCGGCTGAACCCGGATGACCGGGAGACGATCCGCACGCTCAGCGCGGAGATCCGCCGGACCATCGAAGGGATCACCATCCCGGACGATCTCGCTTCGGCGATCACCCGCGCGCTCGGCCAGCTCGGCGAGCAGGCCGCCTACGCCGTGCGATCCAGCGCAACGGCAGAGGACACGCCGACGGCCTCCTTCGCAGGCCAGCAGACCACGTACCTGAACGTCGTGGGCCCGGCGGCGATCCTCCAGCACGTCAGCCGGTGCTGGGCATCCCTGTTCACCGAGCGCGCCGTGATCTACCGCCTGCGAAACGGCGTCGACCACCGGACCGCCCACATGGCCGTGGTCGTGCAGCGGATGGTCCTCTCGGACGCGGCCGGCATCCTGTTCACCGCCGACCCCGTCACCGGCAACCGGAAGGTCGCCACCGTTGACGCCAGCTTCGGCCTCGGTGAGGCCCTGGTCTCCGGCCGGGTGAACCCGGACGTCTTCAAGGTGCGCGACGGCGAGGTCGTCGACAGGGCGGTCGCCGCCAAACAGCGTGCCGTCCACGCCCTGCCGACCGGCGGAACGCAGGAGGTGACGATCGACCCGCAGCGGCAGGAGCAGCCGGCGCTGACCGATGCGCAGGTCGTTCGGCTCGTGCGGCTCGGGCGGCGGATCGAGGCGCACTTCGGCAGCCCGCAGGACATCGAATGGTGCCTGGTCGACGATGACTTCCAGATCGTGCAGAGTCGCCCGATCACCACGCTGTTCCCCATTCCCGCAGCCGGCGACCGGGAGAACCACGTCTACCTCTCCGTTGGTCACCAGCAGATGATGACCGACCCCATGAAGCCACTCGGGCTCTCCATGTGGCGGCTGACGGCCATGGCGCCGATGCACGAGGCCGGTGGGAGGCTCTTCGTCGACGCCACCCGGCTCCTGGGCTCGCCCGCGAGCCGCGCCGGCTTCCTGGAGATGGCGGGGAGGACTGATCCGCTGACCAGGGACGCGCTGGACACCATCCTCGATCGCCACGACTTCGTCCCGGCGCTCCCGGACAGCGGTCCCGGCGGGCCGCCGGCCGGCGGTGCGCCGGCCCCGCTCGAGACCGATCCGGCCATCGTCACCGCGTTGATCGAGCGCAGTCAGGCGTCCATCGCCGCCCTGCGGCGCGACATCCGGACGAAGACCGGACCGGCGCTGTTCGACTTCCTGCTGGAAGCCTTTCAGGAGCACAAACGGGTCCTCGGTGACCCGGTGAACATGCAGGCGATCATGGCGGGGATGGACGCCACCTCATGGCTCAACGAACGGCTGGGGGAGTGGCTTGGCGAGAAGAACGCCGCCGACACCCTCACGCTGTCGGCCCCCGGCAACGTCACGTCCGAGATGGGACTGGCGCTGCTCGACGTCGCGGACGTGATCCGCCCGCATCCGGAGGTGGTGCGGTTCCTGGAGTGCGTCGAGGACGACGACTTCCTGGACGAGCTGCCGAAGCTCGCGGGCGGGACCGAAGCGCGCGACGCCATCGAGGCCTACCTCGACCGGTACGGCATGCGCTGCGTCGGCGAGATCGACATCACGAGGCCGCGTTGGCGCGAACGCCCGGCCACGCTCGTGCCCGTGATCCTCGACAACGTCCGGACCTTCGAGCCGGGCGCCGCCAAGCGGCGCTTCGAGCAAGGGCGGCAGGAGGCGCAGAAGAAGACGCAGGAGGTGCTCGAACGCCTGCGGGCACTGCCGGACGGGGAGCGGAAGGCCGACGAGACCAAGCGGATGATCGACCGCGTCCGGACCTTCATCGGCTACCGGGAGTACCCGAAGTACGGCATCGTCAGCCGCTACCTCATCTACAAGTTGGCCTTGCTCGAGGAAGCCGAGCGCCTCGTGCAGGCCAACGTGCTCTCCACGACGGAGGACGTCTTCTACCTCACCTTCCAGGAGTTCCACGACGTCGTGCGTTCGAAGCAGATGGATGACAAGCTCATCCAGCAGCGCAGGGACGCGTTCCGGTCGTACCACGCGCTCACCCCGCCCCGGGTGCTGACCTCCGACGGCGAGGCCATCACCGGGGCGTACCGGCGTGAGGACGTGCCGACCGGTGCCCTGATCGGCCTACCGGTCTCCGCCGGGACCGTCGAAGGGCGCGCCCGCGTCATCCTGGACATGGCCCAGGCCGATCTCGAACCGGGTGACATCCTCGTCACGGCCCACACGGACCCGAGCTGGACTCCCCTCTTCGTCGGCATCGCAGGCCTGGTGACGGAGGTCGGAGGGCTGATGACACACGGCGCGGTGATCGCACGGGAGTACGGCCTGCCAGCCGTCGTCAGTGTCCTGGACGCCACCCGGCTGATCGCCGATGGGCAGCGGATCCGTGTGCACGGGAGCGACGGTTACGTCGAACTCCTATCGTGACCTTCCACTCGCGTCGACGATCTCGGCGATCGCGACGGGTCTTCGGCAGGAAGCTTCAGGCGAAGCGGTCAGCCAGCTTCGTCAGCTTGGCGACGTACGCCGGCCAGTCGTAGTCGTCGGGGATGTTCGTGCTCTCCCGCCGCAGGCCGATCGCCGTGTCGTGCTGCTCGCGCATGATGTCGGCGTGGCCGGCGTGACGGGCGAGGTCGGTGGTCACGTGGATGATGATCCTTTGCAGCGTCACGTCCTGCCCGCCTGGCCGCCACCACGGCACCCGCCCCGGCGCGTCGAGCGGTAGCTGGTCGATCGTCTGATCCGCGAACACCCCGACACGGCGGTACAGCTCGATCAGCCCATCCTTCGTCTCGCCCTCACCTGCGTACCAGTCTGCCTGCGGGTCCTCCTCGTACGCCTGCATGGGGACCAGTTCCTCGGGCGCCGGGAACTCGCGTCCAAAGGTGGGCCCGAAGTAGCCGGCTTCGACGTTGAGGCAGTGCTTGAGGACTCCCAACAGGTTGTTGCCCGTCGCGGTGCGGGGCAGTCTGGCTTCGCGTTCGCTCAGCCCGTCGAGCTTCCAGACCAGGTCCTGGCGAGTCTCCTGGAGGTAGTGGTGCAGCGCAGCCTTCGCATCGCTCAAGTCAGCCATGCCAGCCAGTCTTCCTCATGCGCGCCGAGCCATCGTGCGAGCTGTCGTGATCAAGATCAGCCGGCGCCGCATCTGCCGCTGACGACGGACGGCGCTCGACCATTCGGCCCGGGGGCGGGAGTCAGGCGCTGCCAGGGGCGGATGGGGGCACTATCGTTCTGGCGTGCACATCCGTTTTGACGTCCCCGCCGATCCCGCCTACCCAGGCCGCGTGGCCGCGGTGCTCGGCAGCGTTCGGCTGCGCAGGTTCAGCTACATCGGCGCGGCGCTGGCGGCGGTCGGGGCGATCGGTTTCGTCGTCTCGCGGGGGTTCGCGTGGGGCGAGCGGACCACGTCGCTGTGGATGACGTTGGTCGTGGGCGGTCTGCTGTCGATGCTGTACCTGCCGTGGGTGCGGTTTCGCGCCCGACGCCGCTCCAGTGGCTACGCGGTCGAGGGCGCCTACGACATCACCGATGACAACATCATGATGCGCAGCGGCTCGGAGTCCGGCGGCATCGCCTGGGACGGGGTCGCCCAGGTAGGGGACACCCCGGATTTCTGGATCGTGTACGTCGGTCGGAACCCGGCGACCGTGATCCCGCGCTGGTTGATGACCGCCGAGGATGCCGAGACGTTGCGGGCTTTCATGGCCCGACGCGGGCTGCTCTGACACGGGTGACCTGACAGACGGGTCCGGGCGGCGAAGCAGGACTGGATCGCTTGACCCCGTCCCAGCCCCGCCGCCCGTTGCGAACCGCCTTGACCGTCAGGCCCTGATCCGCTCGGCGACCCGAACGGCGAGGGCGCTGAGTTGCTCTGCGGAGAGCGGGGGCTCCGGCTGCGCGGCGACGGCCTGCTCGTCGACCCCCACCATGTTGCTGACGCTCGCGTTGAACACCCGGTTGCCGGGCAGTTGGATCGTGACGATGTGCTGCACGCTCCCACCCCGCTTTCCGGTCAGCGTCTCGGTCTTCATCCGGAGACCGCCGGGGGTGGTCCCCTCCACGCAGACGCGGTCGTACCGCTGGTCGCCCGGGTAGCCCGCCGGCAGCTCGCACGGCCAGTGGTGTCCGGCGGGCTCGTCGCGCTTGAAGGGGTCGCCGGGCCGGTCGGTCGGCTTCGACTCGAAGACGTCCGGAGAGATCGACACGCCCAGCGGGCCTCTCCGTCCCCGGTACGACACGCCGGATCCACCGCTGACCATGTCGTCCCGGCCGTGGTGGGTGAACACCGGCGGCCGCCCGTCCGGCTTGCGGGCCTCGCCGACGTGGTCGGGGATCCAGAACCACGTCGACCCGGGCACCACCTCACGCAGCGCGGCTTCGAACTCCGCGCTGAGTCGGCTCGCGCTGGCCTCGGCGCTCTCGTCGGTGTCGAAGACCAGGCGGAACCCGGTGTCCGCGGCCGTGGGGGTGGGCGCGGCCAGCGGCGGGCCCGGAGCCGGGCCTGGCCCCTGATCGCGTACGGCGACACCGACGCCGACCACCAGCGCCAGGAGGGCGGCCAGCGGGCCCCCGATCAGCCGGACACTGCTCGCGCGCCGTTCGCGCCGGACGATGTCCTCCACATCGACCTGGGGCGGCGGTGGCGTCCCGATCAACTCGTCGAACAACTGGTGACCCATCTGCTGCCTCTTTCTCAAGACTGGCCGGTGACGACGGTGCGCAGGTTGGCCAGCCCGCGTGCCGACTGACTCTTGACGGTGCCGGTGGAGACGCCGAGGATCCGCGCGGTCTCCTCGACCGAACAGTCCAGGTAGTAGCGGAGCACGAGCACCGCCCGCTGCTTCGGGGCGAGGGATCGCAGCAACGCGGCGAGCCCTTCACGGTCGGTGACCGTTTCCGGGACCGCCGCGGCCACGTCCGGCAGCGTCGCGCTCGCCTGTTCCCGCCGCTTCCAGGGCCGGCGCCGCTCGTCGAGCCAGGCGCGGGTCAGGACCCGCTGGGCGTACGCGTCACGGTTGTCCGCCTGACCCGCTCGGCGCCAGTTCCGGTAGAGCTTCGCCACCGTGGCCGACACGACGTCGTCGGCGGTGTGCCAGTCCTGACAGAGCAGGAACGCACTGCGTCGCCAGCGATCCATCCGGCACGCCACGAAGTCGTGGAAGTCGTCCTCGTCGGCCCGCCTCACCCGGGTCGTTCCTCTCCGCGGACCAGCACGGCTCTGTTCTCGTTCTCTGCACTGACTGTCACGGCCGTACGACGCGGGCTTCGCGCCCCGGGGTTGCACCGCCCGGTCAGGATTCCGCCCGTGTCTGCCGAGAATCCCATTCGGGCAGGTGAGGCCGGCGGGCTACCGCAGAGGGCGGAAGTAGTGCCGGACCGTGTAGCGGTAGACCTCCGCACCGAGCTTCGCTCCCTCGACGTCGGCGGTGCGGAAGTGGACGCCGCCCCAGACCCGCGCGCCGATGAGCTCGTCGAGCGCTTGCGAGAAGCTGGTGAAGTGCCGAGTCGTGCCGGAGTCGACGCTGGACCCACTGAAGGCGATGTCGTCGCGGCCGAAGAAGTACCGGTACAGCGACATCCGCGCGCCGGTGCCGCAGGCGTGGCCGGAGGGATACTCAGGGAAGGGCGGCGTGACCAGCAACGACTGCCAGCCGGGGTCGGCGGCCGTCCTCGGGTTGCCGTCCGTGTCGGCCAGTGGGATCGCCGTGACCGGACGCCAGTAGCTCCAGAAGTCCTTCTGGCTGAAGCACGCCACTCCCGAGTCGGCGACGATGAGGTCGGTCATCGCGAAGAAGCGGGCGGTCTGCAGGGCGTCCAGCCGTTGGCTGGTGGCGAGCTGCCGCTTGATCTCCCAGGAGGCGGATCGCCGGTCGTGCCACCAGATCGCGGCCTCGGTCTGGTCCGCGGTGCGCACGGTGCTCGTCGCCGAGCCGACCTCCTTCACCTCGTTGAGGTCGCGGGCGTACGCCTTGCTGGTCAGTCGTGGCGGCTCGGGGGAGCGGAACATCGACACCCGCGGCATGAGGAACGGCCGCATGTGTCCGGTCCATGCTCCCTGAGACAGGAACAGCGGCGGCGTGGGTCGCCACTGGCCGGGCAGTGTCCCGTTGCGCCACTGCTGGTCCCCGAACGCGCCGTCGTCCTGCCGCGCGGTGACCATCGCAGCCGCGGCTCGTGCCCCGACCCGTTTGCCGCCCTGCTTCGACGGCCCGTCGGGGATCGCGGCGAGAGCTGCGTCGTACTGTGCTCGAAGCCGCTCCTGCTGCGCGGGGAAGAGAGCGGCGAGTACGTCGTGGGCGGCGGCGGCGACGGCAGCGTCCGCCGACTCGGTCCCGCGTGACGACGGTGCGACGAGGTACGGCTGGTACGGGGTGCCGGCGATCGCGTTCAGCGCGTCGTAGACGGCTCCGCTCACCATGGCGAAGCTGCGCACCTGCTCATTCGGTTGCTGAGCCGCGACGTCCCAGATCGCCGTCTGGGCGTTGAGGTCCCAGGTGACCACCGGATTGGCGGTGCCGGTGCCGAAGATCGCCGCCACGGCGGGCGTCGGCCCGGCCATAGTGGTTGCGACCAGCGAGCCGAGCGCGACGGTTGCGGGAATGATGCGTGACCAGAGCGCACGGTGTTCTTGGTTTCGGCTCGTCATGATTTCCCCGTCGGTAGGTTGTCGATGCGTTCTGTCGATCGCATGCGACACACGAAGTGGAATCGATGAAGCTCGATCCTAACACCAGTGAGCCTGGAGCGAGCTTGTCCTATCCCTGTGCTCCAATCCCGTCATGCATGTCGTCGTCTGCGGCGCACTCGTGGACTGCTCGGTAAGCTCGGAACCGCGGAAATCCGCTCTCCGTCGCTCGTATGAGCGTGATCAGCCTGCCGCCGCATCAGGGAGTTGCTGTGTCGTACGGCTACATCGGATCGATGAAGACCACGCCGGGTCACCGGGATGACGTCGTGGACATCCTGCTGAGCGGCGTTGATGGCCTGCGCGAGGCCGGATGCGACCTGTATGTCGTGAGCGTCTCGGACACCGACGACGTCACGATCTGGGTGAGTGAGGTGTGGCAGAGCAAGGAGAAGCACGACGCCTCCCTGCAGCTGCCCGAAACCAAGGCGGCAATCGGCAAGGCGATGCCGATGCTCACGGGCGAGTTCACCAGCCAGGAAGTGACCGTGTTGGGAGGTCTGGGCCTGTAGGCCCAGGCGTCCCGCCATCATGCCGACCGCCTGCCATACCGGCGCGGCGACCATAGCGGCGCCGGCTGTCGCCGACGACTGAAGGTGGCCCCACGGCGGAGACGGCGGTTACCCGAGGTGCTGTCGCATCCAGGCCAGTGTGGCGTCGGCGATCTCGCGCCAGCCGCCGTCGATCGGCATCGAGTGCCCCCGGTCGGGGAACTCCTGGTAGTCGGTGACCGCTGGCGAAGCGAGGTATCGCTTGACCGTGGCCTTGACGACGCCTTTGTGTGCACTGTGGTCTCTGCCGCCGGCGATCATGAGCAGAGGCCCCCGGGCCGGGTTGGCGGTGTCGATCGTGGCTGGTGAGCGTCGGGAGAGATTCGCGGACACCAGCTCGAAGACCGGCCTGCCGGGTGATGGGATGGCCCACTGCCGGTACAACTGGTCGGATGCGGTCGTGGTGAGCGCATTGCCGTGGCTGTAGCGGAACTGTCGTGCGGTCAGCGACAGCGCCCTCCGTCGGTTGGCCGGGTTGCGGAGCAGGGGCCAGCCCACGGGAATGCTCGATGGCGCGAGGTTGGCCACACCTTTGATCGGTGGAGGTTGCAGCGCCACCGCCGCCGCTGCGAGGTCCTGATCGAGGAGGCGCTGTGCGACCAGGGCGCCGGTCGAGTGGCCGATGACGATTGGCCGTTTGCCGAGGGTGCCGATGATCTGTGCGTAGTGCGCGACGATGTCGTCGATGCCGATGCCTGCGACCCGGTCAGGCTCTTGCCGCGCTTCTGCGACTGTGCCCGGCTCACCCGGCCAGCCTGGAGTTGCCGGGTCATATCCCGCCGTCCGGAACAGCTCGACCCAACTGGCCCACGACGCGGCGTGCAGGAACATGCCATGGACGAACACCACCGGCGTGCCTGTCGCTGCCATCTCTGTCCCTCCCGTGGGCATCTGCGGCTACGTTAAGAGCCGACGCGCCAGGATGTACTCCCTCGACCGGGGGAGGACATCCCACAGAGGGGTGGCGGTAGGCGCCGCCGCACACCGCCGGCCGTGGCTCGTTGAAGTGAGGTCGTCCACGTGCAGGTGGTGAGTCGAGACGACGGGCCTGCGACTGCTAGCGCGCGTCACCCGCGAAGACCGGAGCATTCCGCTTGACGTATATCCGTCACGGATATAGTTTCGGTTCATGGCGAGTACCAGATCCGGCGGGCCCCTCACCCCCGCGGTGCTGCACATCCTGCTCGTGCTCTCGACCCAGGAACGCCATGGCTACGGGATCATGAAACAGGTCGAGTCCGACTCCGGGGGGAAGGTCAGGATGGGGCCCGGAACGCTTTATGGCTCGATCCGCCGGATGACCGAAGCGGGCTTGATCCGCGAAAGCGACAAGAAGATCGACCCGAGCCTGGACGATGAGCGCCGCGTCTACTACGGCATCACCGCGCTCGGTCAACAGACCCTCGCGGCGGAGTTGCAGCGATACCGCCAGGTCGTCGCGGTTGCCCACGAGCGATCCCTCATACCCAAGGCGATGGGTGCCTGACCATGGACGGACAGACGCGATATCGGCGCTGGTACCGAAGGCTGCTCGGTCTCTACCCGAGGCCGTACCGCGAACGCTTCGCCGACAGCATGGAGCAGACGTTCACCGACCTCTGCCGTGAACGGGCCGGAACCGAGGGCCGCGGACATGGCGCCCTCATCCTCTGGATCTTCACCGAAACGTTCGCGGGCATCATCCGGGAGCGCGCGACGGACCTTGCGAGGTGGACCATGGCCAGGAACGCAACCAACGTCTACAGGATCGTCAAGTACCTCGCGCTGGCCGTCGGCGGCCTGATGGTGGCGGGGATCGCCACGGTCATGGTGCTGGCGCGGGGAACCGGCGAAGACATTGCAGGCGTCGTGGCGCCGGCGTTGCTGCTCACACTTCTCTCGGTGGTGGCCGCCGTCGTCGCGGCCATCCTGCAAGGCGCGAGCGATCGTCGCAGGCACGGCGCAGGCGACGATCTGGCCGGCTGACGCCGCTCAGGGGACGTCTGGCGTCTGCAGAACCGGTGCCGGGGCCGTTCGAGGTTGATCTGACGAGACGCTGGCGGTGGTACGCCACCAGCGGCGCGACGCCAGCGCGGCCAGCCCGGCGCCGACGGCATTGAGCAGCACGTCGTCCACGGAGGACACCCGGTCCAGCCGCAGGACGTACTGCGCGGCCTCGACCAGGACCGAGCAGCCCGCCGCGAGCATCAGGATCCGCGGTACCGACGCGAGCGCCGCGAACCGCAGCGGGGCGAGGAACCCCAGCGCCGCGAACACCAGTAGATTGCCGACCACCTGCACCGTCGCCCTCAGCGGCTCGCCGTCGGCGAGGATCGTGAACAGATCCCGCAGCGGCACCAGGCTCACCCGACCGGGGACTGCGCCGGCCTGGTCGCCCGGCAACATGATCATCCAAACCCACGGCACTGTCCCATAGACGATGCCGACCTCGGCCAGCGACTTTCGCCACGCCAGCGTGGTGCCGGTGACCCTGCGGCGACGCGCCAGAGCCCACGCCGCGAGAACGGCAAACGGCAGTACGGCCACCGTGATGAGTACGACGCCAGTGAACGTGCCGACCCAACCGTGCCATCCGTCGACCATGCCACCCCCGCTTTCGTCTGACTGCGAAATCTACCGGGCCTCCGGCGCGTGAGGCGCCGCTTACCACTGTGGAATTCGTGGTCGCGAAAATTGTCAATGCGGCCCGAGCCGCCCGGGCCGAGATCCGTCAGGGTGGCTACACGTCCGGACAGGTTGAAGCTTCCGAAAACCACATCTGCCCATACCCGGCTGCCTGTGGATAAAGAGTCCCGATATTCTAGACGAAAGCATTTATGCAGATGTCGGACGGCTCGCACCCGCAGTTCCGTCGCACCGGAAGCGGCGACGGCAGCGTCGGCCGCAGCTCAAATGTTTCAGGTCAGTGCTTGTCACGTCGCCTGGGTCGGGCTGTGGCGAACATGAGGAGGTTGTTATGGGCACCAGCACCGCCGACCGGATGGCGGCGGCGTACTTCGACGCCATCGAGGTTCTCTGCGGGGTCACTCCGAAGGGCTGGTACGCCGAGCGGGGTACCGTCCGTGCGGCGGTGACCCACGCTGGTGTGGCGACGCTGAACGTGGCCTACGACACGACGCTGGAGCCGGATCTCGGGTCGCTCGACGAGTTGGCGTTCGAGGTCGGTAGGCAGACCGCGCATTGGTCGATCATGGTTCGGGGTGAAGTGAACGCTGGAGTCGTCGACCTCGCGGCCCGGCACGGGCTACTCAAGCGCAGTGATCTGCCGCTGCTGGCCTGCGCTGCGGGCGAGATCGTGTTCCGGGCTGACACAGCGCAGCGGGAACTGGTCCGCCAGGTCGGCGCGGCGGAGGCTGACCTTTACACCGAGACTCTTGCTGGAGGCTTCGAAGCTCCCGAGGACGCCTTCGGGCCATTGATGGGTGGTGGGGTGCTCGACGCCGATCCCATCACCGGCTATCTGGCCGAGTTGTCCGGTCGGCCCGTCGGCACTGGGCTCGGGATGCGCACCGCCGGCGTGGTGGGAGTGTTCAACATCGCCGTGGTTCCGTCCGCGCGAGGTCGTGGCCTGGGCCGGTTGGTCACGGAAGCCGTGGTGCGCGATGGCATCGCGGCCGGCGCCGACGCCGCCTACCTGCACACCAGCGCGATGGCCAGGCCACTCTACGAGTCGATGGGGTTCCGTCTCGTGGAGAGCTGGACCGTGTTCGAAGCGTGAGGAAGCTTCCAGCACGAAGCGTTCGTCAGGGAGGGGACCAGAGGTGAGTTTCAGCGACGATGTTCGCTCGGCCTTTCGTCGAGGCGAGACCGACGCGGTGGTGCGGATGAGCGAGGCTGAGATCGTCCGGGCATCGGCGGCCAGCGACCCGGCGGGAGAGGTGGAAGCCCGCTACAGCCTCGCCCGGGTCGCCATCCGCCGGGGCGACCTGTCTGCCGGTGAGGCGCGCGCTCGGGAGGCGCTCGCAGTGGCACTGCGCTCCGGCGATCGGAGCCTGGAGGAGCGGCCCCGGCACGTGCTGGCCGCCGTGGCACGGATGTCCGGCGACCTGACCCGAGCGCGGGAGCTCTACCAGGAGAGCATCGCGCTCAATGAGGCTCTGGGCCAGCCCAGGGCCGTCAACTCGGAGACGCACAACCTTGGGTTCTGCGAGCTGGGTCTCGGCAATCTCAAGGTGGCGAGGGAGTTGTTCGCCGTGAGCCGCGAGCGGGTCTTCCAGCACGGCTGGGCGGACTTCGTACCCTATGTCTGTCTGGCGGATGCCGCGCTCGCGTCGGCTGAGGGCGACCAGGCGCGGGCAGCGCGGATGGTCGCCGTCACGGACACCGCGTTCGCGGCGCTGGGCCAGGTGCCGGATCCCGACGACGCGGCCGACCTGGCCGCCGTGCGGGCGGCCGCGGTCGAAGCGCTGGGCACGGCCGGCTTCGCCGAGGAGTACGCGCTGGGCCAGCATCTCGAACCGCGTGCGGCGTTCGACGACGCCGACCACTGACGTCCGACACGTGACGATCCTCAGGCCAGCTCACACCTGGCATCGGCTTCGGCACAGGCTCTAGGCTTCCGCCATGCTGATCATCGATGGCGCGGGCCGGTGGGCCGCACCCGCCGGGGCGGCCAACGACTGGGTCGAACACCTGAGAGTGCCGGACCTGTCGGTGGGGACTTACTGCATCCCGGCGGGCGGTCTCGACGAGCAGAGCCCGCACACCGAGGATGAGATCTACGTGGTCACTGCGGGGCGGGCCCGGATCGTGACCCCGGACGGCGCGGCCGAGGTGGGCCCGGGTTCGGTGATCTTCGTGCCGGCTGGCGAGGAGCACCGGTTCGACGAGGTGACCGAGGACCTGGCGCTGCTGGTGGTGTTCGGCCCGGCGTACGGCTCGCGCGCTCCGGGTCGGCGAGCAGAGTAGCGCCGAGATGCTCCGGCAGGCCGCGGCCGACGTCGTTTGGGGTGCGCGGGCGTCGGGCACAAGAAAGACCATGGCGAATGAACGAGTCAAGTCCGTCGGCGGCTACGTCATGCGACTCCTCGGCGGAGTGGCAATCATCGTGGGCATTCTGATGTTCTTCGGCAGCCTGCCCGAGGGCAATCTCGTCGGGGTGGTGCTCAGTATCGCCTTCGTCGCGGGTGGGGCGGTGCTGCTCAAGCGCTCGGGTGGCGGCGGCCGAGGGGAGCAGGTGGCGTCTGCGCCACGCGGCCAGCGCTGAGGACCACACGGTCGAGGGCACCACGCGGAACCGCAGGTGCTGCTTTACTGTGCGCCGTGTCAGAGCCGCACTCCTTTTCGTCCCTGCCTGAGCCGCTCCCTGCGGAGAGCCCGCCCGCGACGTCCACGTCGCCCGCCGTGCCTGAGCCGCCCGCTCCCCGCAAGAGGCAGTGGATTCCGCTGGTGATCGTGGGCGGGGTGGCGGCAATCGTCGGCGCGCTCGCCGCGACGGCGGTAACCCTTGCCGTGACACGGCCCCAGCCGCACGAGTACGCCGTCAACGTCTTCCTGGAGCGGGACGCGACCCCCGAGCAGAAGGCCGCTGTCGAGTCGGCGCTCGACGCCCTGGAGCCGGTGGAGCGCAAGTTCGAGAGCCGGGAACAGGCGTGGGAGAACTACCGGAAGCTCTTCAAGGACCGTCCCGATCTGCTCGAGGCAGGCTCGCTGGAAGCGATGCCTGAGTCGTTCCGGCTCAGGACGAAGGGCCGGGTGTTCGACTGCGCTGTCCTGGTACCTGTCCGAGACCTGGCCGGGGTGGACGAGATTCAGGTGTTGAAGCGGCCCACCGAGGACGAGGCCGGGGCGGAGATTGCCTGCGGCTGAGCCGCGGCCCGTCGGCAGTTGAGGGTGGGACCCACTCCCTTACGGCCGGGAACTGCTTTACCGGCCAGATTCTTGTCGGACTAGTCTTCGCCGCATGGCTTTGCGACCGGACGAGTTCTATGACCATGCAGTCGCCGCCGCGGACGGCGAGCGCAGACTGCCGTTGGCGCGCATGACCGGATGGGACATCAGTCCGTTCGATCCAGCCGGACTGCGCGTCGCGCCGTTGCGTCCGCCGGTCCTTCCGGAGCCTGCGCGCCACGGTGAGGATCCGTCGGACTGTGACGCCTGCCGCGACCGGGACGAAGGGATCTGGTTCAACGACCACTGGCGGCTGGCCCGGATCTCGGGAGTGGGCGTTCCTCTGGTGCTCATGCTGTATCCGCGTGACCACTACGACATGGCGGATCTACCTGACGAACTGGCCGCCGAGCTGGGGTTGTTGAGCACTCGCATCGTCCGCCACATCCAGGCGTTGCCGCACGTCTCGCGGGCCCACGTCTACCGAGTCGGAGATGGTGGCGCGCACCTGCACGTGTGGTTCTTCGCTCGGCCCGAGGGGCAGACCCAGCTGTACGGGTCGTGGCTGGTCATCTGGGACGACCTGCTGCCGGAGTACCCGGCGGACGTCGCGGTGGCTGACGCCGAAATCGTGGCAGACGCGTTGGTCGCGAGCCACGGTGGCCACCGGTCGTCGGCCGGCTGAGTCCCGTCTGCGCGTACGTTGGTGCCATGGCGACCTTCTGGACCGTGGGGTTCGATGCCGACGATCCTCAGCGGATCGCTGGCTTCTGGGCGTTGGCGCTGGGCTACGTCCAGGAGCCCGGCTTCGACGAGCCAGACAACGCGTCCATCATCGACCCTGATGGCCGAGGCCCGGCTATCGCTTTCCTGAGGGTGCCCGAGGGTAAGTCCGCCAAGAATCGGGTGCACATCGATATCCGGGTCGCCGGCCCAGGTCCGTGGGACATGGCCGAGCGGGCTCGACTGATCCGACAGCGGGTGCCCGAGCTGACTGCCGCCGGCGCGACAGTGGTCCGCGAGGAGTGGTACGGCGACGTCCTCGGTCACGTTGTCATGCAGGACCCTGAGGGCAACGAGTTCTGCGTCGCTTGATCGGACCGCGCTGCCAGCTATCCAGAAATAGACATCGGGGTCGGAAATTCAATTGAAGTCTTCGATAAATGTGCCCCGATGAAGAATGTCGCAACGCCCGTGTAAAGATGTTGTGTGGGGTGTGAATCTACAGATGTGCCAGCGGTCGATCCGACCGGCTCTCCTCTCGTCCTGACAGCGGAGGGGGTGGTGCTGCGGGAATGGGCTGACTCCGATACACCGTTCATGCGGCAGTTGTTCGACGCGGATGACATGGCCGCGAACACCGACATTCCCTCTCCGTTCGACGCGGACGCCTTTCTGGTCAGAATTCGGCGGCGCCGCGCACAGGGCATCATCGATCTGGCCGTGACGCGCGACGGCGGTGAGCCGCTCGGCCTCGTCGCGCTCCATGTGGCGAGTGGGGTGTTGGGGTATGCCATCGGCCCGGCACACCGCGGCCGGGGTCTGGCGTCGCGGTCTCTGCGGCTGATGACGGCGTTCTGCCACGACAAGCTCGGCTTCTCCCGGCTGCGGCTCGGCATCGTGCAGGGCAACGTGCCCTCGCAGGGCGTCGCCCAGTCCGCCGGATACGTCCGTGGCGACGACGCCCTCGTCGGGAGGGTGAACGGGCTAGGGCAGCCGAAGCTGCTCGAAACGTGGTACTGGACCGCGCCCGTGGCACCCGGGCAGCAGTAGGGGGCAGGCCCTCAGTCGACTCGATCGTTGGCCGGGGTCTCGTCGTGGTCTGAGTGGTCCGGACTCGCGGACGAGGGTGTGTAGCCGAGTTCGTACGAGATCCGGTCTGCGGTCTCCAACAGGAGCGGAAGGCTGCTCTTCAGTTTGTCGAGGCTTGCGATGACCTCGATCGCCGTAATCGAGGCGGCGGCGACGACCAGCCCTCGCGAATCTCTGATCGGCGCCGCTACGCACATGACGTAGGCGTCATGCTCGCCGTCGTCGGTGGCCCAGCCGTTCTTGCGGATACGGGCGAGTTCGGCTTCGAGTGAGTCGTGGTCGGCGAAGGTGGTGCTGGTGAATCTCTCGAAGACGACGTGGGAGAGGAGGCGGCCGCGTTCCTCCGGAGGTAGATAGGCCAGGATCGTCTTGCCGACGGCGCTCGCGTAGATCGACACCGCGCGCCCCACCCGGGACGGCAGCTTCACGGCGTCGAACGCTGGACTGTCCACTTTGTCGATGTAGATGATCTCATCGCCGGTCAGTTGCGCCAGGTGCACGGTGTGGCTGGTCTCGCGTTGCAGCGCGCGCAGGTGAGCGGCTGCGAACTGGCGTAGGTCCATCGATCCGAGCGCAAGCTCGGACAGCTCGATCACCCCGCTGCCGAGCACATAGGTGCCGGCGCCGGTCCGGCGCACGAAGCGCGCGGATTCCAGCGTCTGCAGGATCCGCAGGGCCGTGGACTTGTGGACGCCGAGCACCTCTGCCGCCTCCGTGAGCGACAGGGGGTGCTCCGCCGATCGACGGATGAGGTCGATCGCGCGACGAATCGATTGCGCCAAGGCGGTGTCTCCCCTCGCGCGACGGAGGACCATCGCATCCGTTGCAGTATGTGCAATGTAGTTGATGCTATGTGCAACCACCACTTGACACCGTTGCACATGGCGCTACGATCGTTGCAATCTCATCCGGAGGGCTCTGAGGCATAACAGTTCCGGGACGTCGCCTACGACCTCCGTCCCCGGGACGAGCGGTCCTTCTTGAACCTGGAGAGCGGCTCATGACGGTGCCACAGCCCCGTGGGTTGGCCGCCGATGCGCACTGGTTCGGGACCGGTGCCGAGGCACTGCCGGACGACGCCGACCACAGCGTCCTGATCGGCCGGATCTGGGACCCGTCCGTCGACGGCCCCGCACCCGTGGCCGTTCGAGGCGGCGAGGTCATCGACCTCAGTCACCGGTTCCCGACCGTCCGGGACATCTGCGAGCTGACCGATCCGGCCGCGACGGTGGCCGGGCTCGACGGGCCGCGGGTGGGCGGGTTCGGGGAGATACTGGCCAACACCGGTGCCGCGAACCGGGACCACAACCGGCCCTGGTTGCTCGCCCCGGTCGACCTCCAGGCGCTCAAGGCCGCCGGCGTGACCTTTCCCGTCTCGTTGATCGAACGCGTCATCGAGGAACGGGCCCGGGGAGATCTGGCGCTCGCGGCGGACCTCCGGCGCCGGATGCTCGCCGACATCGGTGCCGACCTGCACAGCCTGACTCCGGGCTCGGCCGAGGCGGAGAAGCTCAAGGATCTGCTGGTCGCCGAGGGCATGTGGAGTCAGTACCTGGAGGTGGGGATCGGGCCGGACGCCGAGATCTTCACCAAGGGGCAGATCCTCTCCGCCGTCGGTACCGCCGTCCCGGTCGGCGTGCTCGCCGCGTCGACCTGGAACAACCCGGAGCCCGAGGTCGTGCTCATCGTCCAGTCCAGCGGCCGGGTCGTCGGCGCCACCCTCGGCAACGACGTGAACCTGCGCGATGTCGAGGGCCGCTCGGCGCTCCTGCTTCCCCTGGCGAAGGACAACAACGCCTCGTGTGCCCTCGGTCCGTTGATCAGGCTGTTCGACGAGCGGTTCGGCCTGGAGCAGGTGCGCGAGCTGGAAGTGGGTCTGGAGGTCCGCGGCGTGGACGGCTTCCAACTGGAGGCCGTCTCGGAGATGGCCCAGATGTCGCGCGAGCCGGAAGCGTTGGTGCGGCAGCTGATCGGCCCTCACCACCACTATCCCGACGGCGCCGCCCTGATGCTCGGCACGATGTTCGCACCGATTCAGGACCGTGACCGCGTCGGTGAGGGCTTCACCCACAAGGTCGACGACGTGGTACGGATCAGCTGCCCCGCGCTCGGCACCCTGGTCAATCGTGTGCGGCACGCCGAGGAGTGCGAGCCCTGGCAGTTCGGCGTCCGCGATCTCATGAGCAATCTGGCGAGGAGAGAACTGCTGTGAACGTGGTCAGCACGGTCGATCCGCGCGACGGCCGACGTCGCGCGACGGATCTCACCGAGACGGACGAGTCTCGGCTGGAGGCGATTGCCGACCAGGCGGCCGGGGCCGCACAGTGGCTGTCCGGCCTGGGGCGACTCGGCAGAGCCGACATGATGGACGCGATCGCGGCGTCCCTGGAGTCCCGTCGCGTGGACCTGGTCGCGGCCGCGGAGGCGGAGACCGGGCTGAGTCAGGCGCGACTCGACGGGGAACTCACGCGAGCGGCGGTCCAGTTCCGGATGTTCGCCGCCGTGCTGCGCGACGGAGGTTACGTCGAGGCGGCCATCGACCACGCCGACGACACACCGCTCGGGCGCGGGCCGGACCTGCGACGGATGCTCGTACCCCTCGGGCCGGTCGCGGTCTTCGGGGCGAGCAATTTCCCGTTCGCCTTCTCGGTCGCCGGCGGCGACACCGCCGCCGCGCTCGCCGCGGGTTGTCCCACGGTCCTGAAGGCCCACCCGTCCCACCCTCTGACATCGCACGCCTCGGCCGAGGCGATCGAGTCGGCCATCCGCGACATGGGCGGGCCCGATGGTGTGATCGCGACCGTGTACGGGGAGGAGGCGGGCCGCTCGCTGGTGCGCCACCCCGTGATCCGCGCGGCCGCCCTGACCGGCTCCGTCGCTGCCGCCCGCGCCATCCAGGCGGCCATCGGCGAACGGTCTGATCCCATTCCGCTCTACGCCGAGTTGAGCAGCGTGAACCCGATCGTCGTCCTGCCCGGTGCGGCAACCGACCGGGGCGACCAGATCGCCGAGGGGCTGTTCGCCTCCTTCACCGGCTCGGGCGGTCAACTGTGCACCAAGCCAGGGCTGGCGTTCATCCCGTCGGACCCGGGCGCTGACCACCTGGTCGAGACGCTGCGGGGGAGGGTCGCCGCCTCCGGCGGTACGGTCCTGCTCAACGAGCGCATCCGTGACGCGTACGAGGACCGGGCCGCCGCGTTCGAGCGGGCCGGCGCCCATGTCTCGGCGCGGCCCCGGGTCGACACCGGCGCGGGTTACACCGTCGCACCGATGCTCCTGGAGATCGGTCTGCCGGATCTGACCACCGAGATCGCCGACGAGTGCTTCGGCCCGCTCATGGTCGTGGTCCGGTATCACGACGTCGCCGAACTCGACGCGGTGTTGGCGACCATCGCACCGTCGCTGACCGGTTCCATCCACCGTGGACCGGACGACGACGCAGCTGTCGTACGCCGGCTGGTCGACGTGCTCGCCGCCCGCTCGGGTCGCATCGTCTTCGACGGCTATCCCACGGGTGTCCGCGTGTCGTGGGCCCAGCACCACGGTGGGCCCTGGCCGTCGACGAACGCCGTGCACACCTCGGTGGGCGCCACGTCGATCCGGCGATTCCTTCGCCCCCTGGCGTGGCAGGACGCGCCGGTTTGGATCCTTCCCGAGGAACTACGGGACGAGTACAACACCATTCCCCGCAGAGTTGACGGGAAATTGGAACCAGGGGTGGCATGACGGTCACCCCGCGGCCGGACGGATGACAGAGAGGTGTGCTGATGTCGACGACGAATCGGCCATTGCGCAGCGAGCAGTGGTTTGGTGCGGAGGGCCGTAACGGGTTCATCCATCGGTCCTGGATGCGCAATCAGGGGTTCGCTGACGACGTCTTCGACGGGCGTCCGGTGATCGGCATCGCCACCACCTGGTCGGAGCTGACACCCTGCAACGCCCACCTGCGCGACCTGGCCGAATCGGTGAAGCGGGGCGTGTGGGAGAGCGGTGGCCTGCCGCTGGAGTTCCCCGCGATGAGCCTGGGCGAGCCCCTCATGCGACCCACGACCATGCTCTACCGCAACCTGCTGGCGATGGAGTTGGAGGAGTCGGTCCGAGCCAACCCGCTCGACGGGGTGATCCTGCTCTCCGGCTGTGACAAGACCACTCCCGGCCTGCTGATGGGCGCGGCGAGCGTCGACCTGCCGACTCTGATGATCACCGGCGGCCCGATGCTCAACGGGAAGTTCCGTGGCCAGGACATCGGATCCGGCACCGTCGTCTGGCGCTTCACCGAGGAGATGCGCGCCGGTCGGATGACCGCCGCCGACTGCTCAGAGGCGGAGGTCGGCATGTCCCGCAGCCGGGGTCACTGCATGACCATGGGTACCGCGTCCACGATGGCCTGCGTGACCGAGGCGTTGGGAGTGCAACTGCCGGGGGCGGCCGCCGTGCCGGCGGTCGACTCGCGGAGGTACGCGCTCGCGCAGGCCGCCGGCCGCCGGATCGTCACCATGGTCGAACAGGACCAACGGTTGTCCACGGTGCTGACCCGGGATGCGTTCGAGAACGCCATCCGAGTCAACGCCGCGATCGGTGGCTCCACCAATGCGGTCGTACACCTGCTCGCGATTGCCGGACGCCTCGGCGTCCCGCTGTCGCTGGAGGACTTCGACACGCTCACGGCCGAGGTGCCCATGCTCGTCAACCTGATGCCGTCCGGGGCGTACCTGATGGAGGACTTCGCCTACGCGGGCGGCGTTCCGGTGGTGATGAAGGAGATCGCCTCGCTGCTGCACCTGGACCACGTCACCGTCAGCGGGAGGAGCGTGGCCGACAACATCAGCGGAGCCCAGTGCTGGAACCGGGACGTCATCGCCGCCCTGGACGAACCGTTCCAACCCGCCGGCTCGGGCACCGTGGTGCTGCGCGGGTCACTCGCGCCGTCCGGGGCGGTATTGAAGGTCTCCGCGGCCTCGCCCCACCTCCTCAAGCACACCGGAGTGGCGCTCGTCTTCGACCGGATCGAGGACTACGTCGTCGCAGCCGACGATCCGGACCTCGATGTCACCCCCGACACGGTGATCGTGGTGCGAAACGCCGGTCCCCGCGGCTACCCCGGCTTCCCGGAGGTGGGTAACGTGCCCATGCCGCGGCGGCTGCTCGCCGACGGCATCACGGACATGGTGCGGATCTCCGACGCCCGCATGAGCGGCACCGGATATGG